>CAYWRM010000013.1:0-97484 GCA_964460905.1 uncultured Lentimicrobiaceae bacterium | reverse complement strand
ATTTTGACAGAGATAGCGTGTCCTTCTTTTTTTACCTTTGATAAACCTAATACCGGTTTCTGTTTGAAATATTACATTTTCGGGGAGATCTTCAAGGTGAACACCATCTGCCTGCCTGTCATATTTTTTTAGAACCCTTGATAGATTCAAGTCAGAGCTGCTAGATGCTTTGCTGTTCTTAATACTTATCCTAAGTGCTTTGAGTAAATCAGATGGAAAAATATTTTTCGTTAAAATAATTTCCATTAATTTTCTATATTCTGATTTCCACTCAGTTCCATGGGGAGAGACAAGGTTGTTGTGGTTTTCCCAAACAATAAGGTGAGCTAGTTCGTGAACAAAGGTTATTAAAAAAGAATAGGGATTGAGATTATGATTAATGCTTATGCGATGAACTGGATGAGCAACCGGAGGACGATAATCTCCTAGTTTACTACTCCGGCTTCGGGTAATTTTAAGATGTACATTTTTTTGCACTATCCATTTCATGACCTGATCTAATGAATTCTCAGGTAAATAATCTTTTAATATTTCTTTTTCTTTCATCTGCTTTGCAAAGATAGGCAGGATATTTTATTAGTTGGATTTTATATCTCAACGGTTATAATTATTAATAAGAAATTACCTATATTTTGGTATCTTGCACAAAGAAATTATAATTCAATTTTGCTAAATAAATAGATATGGTATGAGAAAGGGTTTTTGCATTGTTATTATTGTTTTTTTATCGATTAACACTTATTCTCAAGTTTATGGCCTTTCATCAGCAAAGATGGCTTCAATAAATGCTACTACAATGGCTATGAACCATTTTGAGTTTGAACCGGGGTATGGCTATTATTGGGCAACAAGTTATTATGATGAAAATGGAAAGATAAAACAGTTGTCAACAGAAACCGATAGTATTGATGTTTATCAATCATTAGTTTTTAGATTTACATACGGTATCACTAATAAATTTGAAGCCGGTATGATGATTGCATCGGATTTAAGCTCATTTTCACTTGGAGCAAAATACTCATTATTTACAATTAATGATTTTTCGGGAGGGATTATTGCTGGAGGTACTTTTGCCAAAGAAAGTGATATTATTGCAATTAATTCCGGAATATTTGGTAAAACATTATCCTTTGCCACCGGTTTTGTTTTTTCTAATGAGTTTTCCAAAAAGTTTTCTCTCGATTTCGATGCACAATATCAATGTTTAAGAGATAATAAAGTTTCATATTCAAACGATTTTTTTGCAAATGCTGAATTAGCTTATATTTTCAAAAATAAAAACCAGTTAATTGGAGGGTTTTCATTTACAAACAACATGCATACTCATGAATATGATGGACATAACAATTATTTACTAACCTTAAATCTAGGAGCATCTGTTGAAACGGGTGAAATGTTTGCTTTTAATTTTATGTTCCCCATTGCAATTCTTGGTAAAAATTTTGATAGACTGCATGGTTTTAATTTTGCTCTTACAATATTTCTTCACTAATTATCAATGTATCTGCATCGGAAAAATTCATAATATTGTTTAAATTTTCTAAAAAACTAATTCAATAATTATGAAATCCATTTTTAAACTGGCAAGAGAAGATTCCATCTATTTTTTTCTCGGTTTAATTTTGTTTATCTATTTGTTTATTAGAGCTATATATGTTCCTTTTACTCATGATGAAGCATCTACTTTTTTTCGTTTTGTACAACCTCACAAACTAGCCCCCGAGTTTTCA
Organism: uncultured Lentimicrobiaceae bacterium; assembly: GCA_964460905.1. Lineage (GTDB taxonomy): Bacteria > Bacteroidota > Bacteroidia > Bacteroidales > F082. The sequence goes on along the minus strand of CAYWRM010000013.1, from coordinate 95,754 downwards.
CGAGAAGCATTAAATAATCATTTTATAAATACATTACTTACTTACCTGAGTTACTTAATATTTGGCAGCTCAAAAATTGCACTCAGGTTACCAAACTTGTTAATTTCAATAGTTTATATCATATTTGTTTATAAGCTGGCACGGTTTCTTATAACTAGTTTTTACCGGTGGGGATTTATTATAATGATGCTATTTGCACATTTTTTTATTGAATTTTTTGCGGTTTCACGAGGTTATGGAATGTCGATAGCTTTTTTTATGGCTGTATTTTACTACTTGTTAAAGGCAATAAGCACAGAAAAAGTAATTAACCATGTATATGTTTCAATGTTCAGCTTGTTAATGGTGGCTGCTAATATTAACATGGTGATACCTTCAATTGCAATTTTGCTATTACAAATATTCAGTATTGTTTTTCACAAAAAAAAGTTGTCAACTAAACAAAAATGGATGATTCCTTTGTTTTTATTCATTAGTATGATTACAATTTTTGCAGCTTTTTTATACTTGAATAAACTAAGAGAATATGATGCATTTTATTTAGTGCCCGAAAATGAAGGTTTTATTGAATCAACTTTAGTAACTCTTATGGACATGCTTGCAGGGGGAACCGGCATATTTAATTTTATAGTATTGTTTGTTCTTTTTGCTTTAGTCATTTTTATTGCCAGCGTCAAGTTATTTCGACAAAAGTTAAAATTTTTAACTTCTATTAATTCAGCATTTTTATTTGTTTTGGCAGCATCTGTAATTGGAATAGTTTTAGTGGTTAACTTTTTTGGTGTAAATTATCCGGAGGACAGGGCGGCAATATATTTATTTCCATTGGCTATAGGCAGTTTGTTTTTTGTTTTTGATTCGGTGAGAAATAATAAATATCGTTACCTGTATTTGTTTTTATTGCCCCTATTGTTTTTCCCAATTCATTTTGTTTCAAGCATTAATGTTTCATATGTTAATGGGTATAAAATAGAGGCATTGCCAGAGAGATTCTATCAAATTATTTCAACAGAACATAATAAAAATAATGAGATACCCACCATTGGCGGATCAAACATGAGGCAATTTTCCTGGGCTTATATTAATTATATGAATGGCGGAAATGAAAATTCTATTGACTGGGCTGGTTATCCCGATACAGTTTCATTTTTTCAAATTCTTGAATCAAAAAATTATCCCTATAGTCTTAATAATTATGATTCAGTTGATTATACCCCATTTTCTAATCTTACTCTTTATAAGAGAAAACAACAAATTTCAAAAAGAAAAGTAGAAGAGAAACTAATCCCTGAATCTAAGAATGTTGTTGGTAATGAATATTTTAACCTATTGGAAATTGATGTTGATACTGCAGCATTAAAAAATTATTTTTTTGAGTTTAATTTGGATGTAGCTGCTACAAAAAAGCCTTTTACAGGATGGCTTGTTATACAAGCAGTAAATGGCAAAAATAGTACCCTTGTATATAAGTATATACCAACTAATTGGTTGAAGCAAGAATCACCGGGTGTTAATTATCAACTACATCAAAGTCTTTTTTTGGGATATTTACCTGAAGATGTAAAAATGATAAAAATATATATTTGGAATAAGGATTTGATGACTTACACATTAAATTTTGCAAAAGTAGAAGTGTTTGAATTTGAATAGAATTGCGTATATTTTTTTAAGAGAAAACGTGCTAAAATAGAATTATATGGATAAAAAGACAAAGTCACAAAATGATTTAAATCATACAGAAACGGCAAAATTAATAATTGATTATTTCCATCGTTTAATAATGCATCATGCAATGTGGTATGGAGAAGTTCAGCACCAGTTTGGGCGCGAAAAAGCGCAGGAAGTTATGAGCGAGGCTCTATCAAAAAGTTACCTTGTTCAAATGAAAAGACTTTCAAAAACCCTTGGTTTTGAAATGGAAGATGATCTGCCGAAGCCAATGCTTGATCTACCTAAAGAAAAGCTTCTAGAATTGAAAGAAAAAGTAGCTGTAAACTGGTTGGCAAACGATGGCATCTGGTTTCAAGCTGTTGAATTTTCGAGAGGCATGAATGATGCAAAACGATGTAACGACAGTTGCTGGGGACAGTTTTCCCCTTTTGAGGCTTGGTCGATTAAACGCTTTTTGGGGTTGTCGGAAAATCCAGGTTTGGAAGGATTGAAAAAGGCTCTAAACTTTCGTTTGTATGCAACAGTAAATAAACAATCAATAATTGACGAAACGCCAGTTAGCTTTGTTTTTCAAATGAATGATTGCAGAGTACAAAGTGCCAGAAAACGTAAAGGACTAGATGATTATCCGTGCAAATCAGGAGGACTTGTTGAATATACTTCTTTTGCTGAAGCAATTGACCCGAATATTAAAACTGAATGTATAGCCTGCCCACCTGATTCTCATCCCGATGATTGGTTTTGTGCATGGAAATTTTATATTGAGGAGGTTTAGCGACAGGTTTAACGCTTGCCTGAGTTGAGTTTGTCAGGATTGATAAAAATCCGAAATTGTAATATTTTTAGTTTGTAGATCTATAGTTTTGATATAACTCCACTCCGAACAATCAGGACACTTTTTTTTTCGCTTGGTGGGGCGATTAGTTTTTCTACTCGTACTGCAAGATGAGCCAATGATAATAAAACATGACAAAAAGATTATTATTATTATTTTAAATTTCATGTGTTTAAAGTGTTTAAAATTTATCTGATAATTTTGCGTTATACCAAATATGTTTCAAAATTATTTATAAAACGAAATATTAAAAATCTTGTTGTTTGAATTAAAAAAATCTTTTTGTGTAACTTAGCCGATATATTTTTATCAAAGTTAGGTTTTTAACTAAATGCAAAAACTCATATAAATAATCAATATTATATTATGGGATTTATGAGGGAAATAGGTGATTATGTAATACTGATGGGCGAAACATTTAAACGACCTGATAAAGGTAAAGTTTTCAGACGACAGCTACTTATTGATTTTCAGGCACTTGGTGTTGATTCTATTGGTATAGTTGTTTTTATTTCGTTATTTGTTGGTGGTATTATTGCTATGCAAATGGCATATAACATTGATAATCCTCTTGTACCTTTGTATTTGGTTGGATATACTACTAAACAAATGATGGTGTTGGAAATCTCGCCCACTATTATGAGCCTTATTTTGGCAGGGAAAGTAGGCTCTAGTATCGCCTCAGAAATTGGTACAATGAGAGTTACTGAGCAAATTGATGCTTTAAAGGTTATGGGTATAAATCCGGCTAACTATCTCATATTACCCAAAATTACTGCCGCAATGATTTTTTTCCCGGTTCTTGTTATTTTTTCAATATCAGTAGGGTTGGCAGGAGGCTTGGCAGCTGTATATATCACAGGATCAGTTACTACAACTGACTTTATTGATGGTTTACAGTCATGGTGGCAACCGTTCGATATTTTTTATGCACTTATTAAAACTGTTGTTTTTGCGTTTATTATTGCGTCAGTTTCAGGATATAGAGGCTATACTGTTACCGGAGGATCAGTTGCTGTTGGTCGTGCTAGCACAAGAGCAGTAGTTACAAGCAGCATACTCATAATAATTTTTGATTTAATTCTTACACAAATGTTGCTAACATGATTGAAGTTAAGGGTATATCTAAATCATTTAGCGGTCAGATGGTATTATCTGATGTTACAACAAGTTTCGATAAAGGCAAAACAAACCTTATAATAGGACAAAGTGGATCTGGGAAAACCGTACTTATGAAATGTTGTATTGGCTTGTTTGATGTTGATGAGGGAGAAGTTATTTTTAATGGCAGATGTTTTTCAGGACTTAAAGAGAAACAGAAAAAAGATACTCGAAAAGAAATGGGGGTGTTATTTCAGGGAGGCGCTTTATTTGATTCATATACTGTTGAAGAGAACATTATGTTCCCTCTAAATATGTTTACAAAACAAAGTTATGAAGAAAAGTTGCTGAGAGTTAACGACGTGTTAAGTCATGTTCAGCTTATTAATGCAAATGCTAAATTTCCTGCCGAGTTAAGTGGTGGGATGATAAAGCGTGTTGCTATTGCAAGAGCAATTGCCATGAATCCACAATATTTATTTTGTGATGAGCCAAATTCAGGACTCGACCCCAAAACTGCTGAAGTTATTGATGAGCTTATATCTGAACTTACTCATAAGTTTCAAATGACAACTGTTATTAATACTCATGATATGAATTCGGTGTTACAAATTGGGCAGAAAATTGCATTTATTAATAATGGAAAATTATGGTGGGAAGGCGATAATAAGGAAATCTTAAAAACTGAAAATAAAGAACTTAACGATTTCGTTTTCTCAACTGAACTTACAAGGCGAATCAAATAGCTATGACAATAAACCTGTTAGATATTATTATTATTGTTCCATTATTGCTTTTTGCATGGGGAGGTTATAAGAAAGGATTTGTAATTGAAGTTGCTTCTCTTGCCGCACTTGTATTAGGTTTATATATGGCATTTTTCTTTTCTGACTTTGCAGCCCAAATGCTTAATGATCTTTTTGATATTGACCAGAAATATGTGGCTGTAATTGCGTTTATATTAACATTTATTGTTGTTCTTTTTTTGGTGCTGGCTGTAGGAAAAGTGCTGGAAAAATTTGTTAATATACTATTACTTGGGTTTCTTAATAAACTTACAGGTGCTGTTTTTGGAATATTAAAAGGTGCACTATTATTGAGCATATTGATTTTTGTAATCAATTATTTTAATTTTGGTGATTATCTTTTTAAAGAAGAAGCGCGCACAAAATCAATGTTTTATGAGCCGGTTGAATCAATAGCTCCTGCATTATATTCGTGGCTTGACTCAAATAATTTTACTTTCGAAATTCCTGATAAGGAAGAATTGATGAATAAGGTATATTAGTGATTTTGCTCATTCGGATTGCACCTGCCTGACGGCAGTCAGGAATCCGAATGAGCGAGAGTTAATGGGCCTCAGATATTAACTTTCTATAGCTGCAACCCCTGGCAACACCTTTCCTTCAATAAACTCAAGCATAGCACCACCACCTGTTGATACATAACTTACTTTATCTTGTAAGTTAAATTTATTAATAGCTGCAACAGAATCACCACCACCAATAAGTGAAAAAGCTCCTTTTTTTGTAGCATCAGCAATTGCATAAGCTACTTCAATTGTTCCTTGTGCGAAGTTATCCATCTCAAAAACTCCCATGGGGCCGTTCCAGAGTATGGTCTGAGAACTTTCAATAATATCTTGAAAAGCCTGACCGGTTTCAGGGCCTATATCAAGTCCCATCCAGCCATCGGGTATTTCATGAGCATTACAGAATTTTTGATTGGCATTATTGTCGAACTTATCAGCAATTACAGCATCAGTTGGTATATGGAAACAAACATTATTTTCTTCGGCTTTTTGCATTGCTTTTTTAGCAGTTTCAATTAAGTCAACCTCAACTAATGAGTTTCCAACTTCTCCGCCAAGGGCTTTAATGAAGGTAAACATCATGCCACCACCTATTAGGATGTTATCAACCTTATCAATTAAATTGTTGATTATCTCTATTTTACCTGAAACTTTAGCCCCACCCAGAATGGCAGTAATTGGTTTCTTACCTTCTTTAATAACGTTGTTAATATTAATGAGTTCGTTATTCATCACATAACCAAACATCTTGTTTTCAGGAAAAAACTTAGCAATTACAGCTGTTGATGCATGTGCCCTGTGAGCTGTGCCAAAAGCATCATTCATATAAACTTCGGCAAGTTCTGATAATTTGTTAGCAAAAGCTTCATCTCCTTTTGTTTCTTCTTTGTAGAAACGTAGGTTTTCAAGCAGTAGAACTTCTCCGGCTTTTAAATTACCTGCTTTTTTAACAGCTTGTTCCCCAATGCAATCATCGGCAAACTGGACATCAACGCCTATTTGTTTTGATAATTCCGGCACAAGATGTTGCAATGAAAATTTATGTTCGGGACCATTTTTAGGTCGGCCCAGGTGCGACATTAGGATAACAGCTCCACCGGAGTTCAACACTTTTTTAATTGTAGGTATAGCTGCTCTTATACGTGTATTATCTGTGATTTCAAACTTATCGTTTAACGGAACGTTAAAATCAACCCTGATAATGACTTTTTTGTTTGTAAAATTGAATGTATCTATATTTTTCATAATAATACTTTGTGTGTATGTATATTTGATAGAATTATTACAAAATTAATAAACAATTGTCATGAAGGCACAGAAGAAATGAGTTTTTTAGTGTACTCAGTTTTGGGGTTTGTATAAACTTCATCGGCATCACCAATTTCAATAATTTTCCCATCTTTCATTACCATTATCCTGTCGCTCATAAAGCGCACAACGCTAAGGTCGTGGGATATGAATATGTATGTAAAACCAAATTCCTGCTTTAGCTCATTGAGTAGATTAAGAACCTTGGCCTGTACACTTACATCGAGAGCTGAAACAGCTTCATCACAAATAATGAATTTTGGATTAAGAGCCAGAGTTCGTGCTATTACAATTCGCTGCCTTTGTCCTCCTGAAAACTCATGTGGATAGCGGTTAAAATGTTCTTTTTTCATCCCCACCTTTTCCAACAAGCTAATAGCTTTTTCTTTCCGCTGTTTATTGTTTCCGTTGAGCTTATGAACTTTCATGGGTTCAACAATTGCATTTCCTATACTCATTCGCGGGTTTAATGATGAATACGGGTCTTGAAATACAATATTTATATTACTACGTTGTTTTTTAAGTGGTTGTGGCTTAAGCGAAATAAGATTGTTATCGTTAAAAAATATTGAACCGCTATCTGGTTCAATAAGTCTTAATATGCTTCTGCCGAGTGTTGTTTTGCCGCAGCCCGATTCTCCAACTAAGCCAAGGGTTTCACCAGGAAACACATTAAAACTAACATCATTAACAGCCTTTACATAATCTTTTGTTTTACCAAATATATTTTTTGATAAGCTATATTTTTTTTCAAGATGTTGAATTTTTAGCACTGGTTTCTGACTATAAATGTGCTCATGAAAGTTTATCCTTTTTTGAGAGTCTGAAACAATGTCATCACTTACAAAATTTCCATTAATAAAGTCTTCAATTACGGGAAGTCGGTCTATTCGTTTGTCAGTAGGGGGTCTGCAAGCTAGCAGTCCTTTTGTATATGGATGTTCAGGGTGTTTGAATACACTATTAATTTTACCTGATTCAACAATTTTACCTTTGTACATAACTGCTATTTCATCAACAACCTCACTTACAACGCCTAAATCGTGACTTATAAAAATCAAGCCCATTCCATATTCTTTTCTGAGGTTGTTTAATAGTGCAATTATTTCTTTTTGCACAGTAACATCCAAAGCTGTGGTAGGCTCATCAGCAATAAGCAGATCGGGTTTGTTGGCAATTGCCATAGCAATCATAATACGCTGTTTTTGCCCACCAGACAGTTGATGAGGATAGCTATTATAAATATACTCAGGTCGTGGTAAGTTTACTTTTTCGAATAATTCAATAACTTGTTTTTTGGCATTTTTCTTACTTATCTTCTGATGAAGCAGAATACTTTCGACTACCTGTTTTCCGCAATGCATAACTGGGTTTAAAGCAGTCATGGGTTCCTGAAATATCATAGAAATCTTATTTCCTCTAAATTTTTGCAGTTCCTGTTTCCGTAGTTTCAATAAATTAACGTTGTTAAAACTTATATTACCTGAAACTATGTTTGCCTGTGGAGGAAGTAATTGCATTATGGCTAAGGCTGTTACTGATTTTCCTGAACCCGATTCGCCAACAAGACCAAGTGCTGCACCTTTTTTTATTTCCAGACTTACATCATCAACAGCCTTGATTGAGGATGAAGAAGAATTAAACTCTATGTTAAGATTGGATATTTGTAGCAAATCAAGATATTTTAATTAAAAATTAGGAAATAAATAGTACTTTTGCACCGATTTTTCAAAATCAGTAAAACCAATAAAATGTCTGATCCAAAAGTAAGTATTTTTACCGGTCGTAAAACCCGTTATCTAGCTGAAAAAATTGCTGAGAGTTATGGTGCTGAACTAGGAAAGTCGATTGTTACTAATTTTTCTGATGGGGAGCTTCAAACTTCATATGAAGAAAACATTAGGGGGAAAGATGTGTTTATTATTCAGTCAACATTTCCACCTGGCGACAATTTACTTGAATTGCTTATGATGGTTGATGCAGCAAAGCGTGCATCTGCAAGAAAAATTATAGCTGTAATTCCGTATTTTGGTTATGCTCGTCAAGACAGAAAAGATAAACCAAGGGTGGCAATTGCATCAAAACTTATAGCAAACCTGCTTACAACTGCAGGCGTAAACAGGGTTATAACTCTTGATTTGCATGCTGATCAAATACAGGGCTTTTTTGATGTGCCAGTTGATAATCTTTATGCGTCAAATATTTTTATGGAGCATATTAGAGAGTTAAACCTTCCTAATCTTGTCATGGCTTCGCCTGACACAGGTGGAACCAGACGTGCTGCATCTTATGCAAAAGCTCTGAATACAGGCTTTGTTATCTGTTATAAACAAAGAGCAAAACCAAATGTTATTGAGCGAATGGAACTTATTGGTGATGTGGAGGGTAAGGATGTTATTCTTGTAGATGATATTATTGATACTGCTGGCACAATAACCAAAGCAGCTGATTTGATAATGAGTAGGGGAGCAAATACTGTTCGTGTATTTTGTACTCACCCAATATTTTCGGGAAGTGCATATGAACGCGTAAATAAATCACTAATAACAGAAATTGTTGTTACTGACACTGTGCCTCTAAAACAAACATTGGAAAAAATTAAGGTCTTAAGTACAGCTGATTTATTAGCGGAAGTTATCAATAGAGTACAGAATTTTGAGTCAATAAGCTCACTATTCGACATAAAAAAAATAGATTAACTATTATATATTATTAATTAAATTTAAAAAAATGAAAAAAGTATCATTGAGCGGTTCTCTTCGTGAGAACGTAGGGAAAAAAGATGCTAAAAAACACAGAAGAGAAGGAAACATCCCATGTGTTATTTACGGTGGTGAAAAGCAAATTCACTTTATTGTCAATGCAATTAAATTTGATAAAATTATCTTCACTCCAGAAGTATTTTTGATTACTGTAATCATTGACGGCAGTGAATATCCAACATTGTTGCAAGAGATTCAGTATCATCCTGTAACTGATAAGGTATTACATGCTGATTTTCTGGAATTAATTCCTGGAAAAGAAATTTCAATAGGAATGCCTGTAGTGCTAACTGGTGTTTCACCTGGAGTATTAGCTGGTGGACAGATGATTAAGAAAATGCATAAAATCCGACTAAAGGGATTAGCTGAAAACTTACCTGAAAATGTTGAAGTTGATATTTCAAATCTTGTTATTGGAGGTTCAATTAAAATTAAAGATGTTGAATTTGATAACTTAACAACTTTAGACCCACCAAACTCTGTTATTGTTCGTGTTAAAACTTCAAGAAATATTGAAGAAGATCTTGAAGAAGAAGAAGAAGGAGAAGAAGGAGAAGAAGGAGAAGAAGGAGAAGAAGGAGATACTCCAGTTGCTGCTGCGGAATAGAGAAATTTAACAATAATTGTAAAGGGATAAGGGGAATAATTACCTTTATCCCTTTATTTTTTTGGTTTATAATAAATATCATTTACGTGAAGTATTTAATTGCCGGACTAGGAAATATTGGAGCTGAGTATGTAAATACAAGGCATAACATTGGTTTTGAAGTTGCTGATACTTTAACCAGGGAGCTAAAAGGTGAAACTACTGTTGAAAAGCTGGCTGTTGTTTCACGGGTTAAGTTTAAGGGACGTGTATTGGTGATTATTAAACCCACAACTTATATGAACTTAAGCGGAAAAGCTTTATCGTATTGGCTTGAAAAAGAAAAAATACCGACCGAAAGATTATTGGTTATACTTGATGATATTGCCTTGCCAACTGGTACATTACGAATGAAGGCAAAAGGTGGTGATGCAGGTCATAATGGCCTTACTGATATTATTGAGAAATTAGGAACAAATGTTTTCCCCAGACTACGTATTGGTATTGGTAATGATTTCCCAAGAGGACAACAAGCAGATTATGTGCTCGGTAAATGGACAAAATCAGAAGAAAAACTTATGGCTCCCCGAGTTGATATTGCAACAGAAATAATTAAAAGCTTTGTGTCAATAGGTACTGAAAGAACTATGACAGCATTTAATAATAAATGATAAGTACTATAATTTTATCTCAAATTCTCAGAAACAATACTTGAAATAGCATCAATAGCAACACGCTCCTGTTTCATTGAATCTCGTTCGCGGATGGTGACTGTATTATCTTCAAGTGTTTGATGATCAACCGTTACACAATAAGGAGTTCCTATTGCATCATGACGGCGATAACGCTTACCAATAGCATCTTTTTCCTCATAGAAACACATGTGATCATATTTGAGTGTATCCATAATTTCACGTGCTTTTTCTGGTAATCCATCTTTTTTGGTTAGTGGGAAAACTGCTACTTTGTAAGGAGCCAAAACAGGAGGAAATTTCATAACTATTCTCGAAGAGCCTCCTTCAAGCTGTTCCTCTGTATATGAATTACTTAATACTGCAAGAAACATTCTGTCTAAACCAATAGAGGTTTCAACTACATATGGTACATAACTTTGGTTTAATTCAGGATCATGATAACGCAACTTTTTTCCTGAATGTTCTTCATGAGCACTAAGGTCGAAATCGGTTCTTGAGTGTATTCCTTCAAGTTCTTTAAACCCCATTGGAAAATCAAATTCAATATCTGCAGCAGCATTGGCATAGTGCGCAAGCTTATCATGGTCGTGGAAACGGAATTTTTCGGCAGGAATACCAAGTGATGTATGCCATTCCATACGTTGCTCTTTCCAGTATTCGTACCACTTCATTTCTTCTCCTGGGCGAACAAAAAACTGCATTTCCATTTGTTCAAACTCACGCATGCGGAAAATAAACTGACGAGCAACAATCTCATTTCTAAATGCTTTACCTGTTTGTGCAATGCCAAAAGGTATTTTCATTCTGCCTGTTTTTTGAACATTCAGATAGTTTACAAATATTCCCTGAGCAGTTTCGGGGCGAAGAAAAATTTTGGTGGCTCCTTCTGCAGTGGAACCCATATTTGTTGAAAACATTAGGTTAAACTGACGAACTTCTGTCCAGTTTTTGGAACCTGATAATGGGCAAACAATTCCTAAATCTTCAATGAGGGTTTTGATGGCTTCCATATCATCATTATCCATAGCAGGGTAAAGTCTGTTTTTAATGCCTTCAATTTTTTCGAGATTTGCCAATACACGTGGATTGGTACTTTTGAATTCTTCCTCGTTGAAAGCATCACCAAAGCGCTTTGCTGCTTTTGTAACTTCTTTATTAATTTTGCCTTCTAGTTTGGCAATGTGATCTTCAATCAAGACATCTGCACGATAACGCTTTTTTGAATCCTTATTGTCGATCATTGGATCGTTAAAAGCATCTACATGGCCCGATGCTTTCCAAACAGTTGGGTGCATAAATATTGCAGAATCAATACCAACAATATTTTCATGCATTTGTACCATTGCTTTCCACCAATAATCACGGATGTTCTTTTTTAGTTCAGAACCATTTTGAGCATAGTCGTAAACTGCACTTAATCCATCATATATTTCACTGGATTGAAATACAAATCCGTATTCTTTAGCATGTGCAATTATTTTTTTTAATAGATCTTCGTTGTTGGCCATGTTTTTAATTCTATATAATTATTGTCATTCTGAACGCAGTGAAGAATCTCTTATGACATACTTCGCTATCACCTAAGGGATTTCTCTCCGCCTTAGGCGGAGAGAAATGACAACTTGTTTTATTAATTTGTAAAAAAGTCAACAACATTACCAAATGAACTGGTTGTACGCTTATAAAATTCAGTATAACCACATTGTGTACATGATATAGTTGTGAATTTCTTATTCTGTACATCAAAAATCTTTGCAAAAGCACCACCTGTTGCTCTCATTTCATCAGCTTCGTAATGTTTGTTGCCACATTTAGGGCAAACGTATTCTTTTTTTTGCATTGTGTTATTATTTAATGTCTAATTGTCATTGCGAAGGAAGTATGACTGAAGCAATCTGTATTCAACATTTGTTGAGATTGCTTCGCTCTGCCTATCTGCCGATAGACAGACTCGCAATGACGATTGGGCATAATTCTTAAGCTCCTAAAGTAGCTACTATAACTGCCTTAATGGTATGAAGACGATTTTCAGCCTCATCAAAAACCAAGGAAGCTGGTGATTCAAAAACATCATTGGTAACTTCCATAGCATCAACACCAAATTTTTGATAAATCTCTTCGCCAACAGTTGTATCACGATTGTGAAATGCAGGTAAACAATGAAGAAATTTTATTTTTGGATTATTGGTTAAAGCCATCATATTAGCATTTACCTGGTAAGGAATCATCATACTAATTCTTTCTTTCCATACTTCATCAGCTTCGCCCATGCTAACCCAAACGTCAGTATAAATAAAGTCAACTCCTTTAACACCATCTTTCACGCTTTCGGTTAAGGTGATAGTAGCTCCTGTTTCTTTTGCAATTTCATTACACTGTGCTACCAGTTCGGCATCGGGCCACATTTGTTTTGGTGCAACAGCACGGAAATCCATTCCCATTTTAGCAGCTCCAACCATAAGGGAGTTTCCCATATTGTTACGAGCATCCCCGGCAAATGCAAAACTTACCTGATGTAATGGTTTGTCTGAGTTCTCCATCATAGTTAGGAAATCGGCAAGGATTTGAGTTGGGTGGTACTCATTGGTAAGTCCATTCCAAACAGGTACTCCCGCAAATTCGCCAAGTTCTTCAACAATTGTTTGTCCAAAGCCTCTGTACTCAATACCATCATACATACGCCCAAGTACGCGTGCAGTATCTTTCATAGTTTCTTTTTTCCCAATTTGTGTACCTGTTGGGCCAAGGTATGTTACTTTTGCTCCCTGATCATAAGCAGCAGTTTCAAAAGCACAGCGTGTACGTGTTGATGCTTTTTCAAAGATTAAAGCAACATTTTTTCCGGTTAGTGTTTTTTGTTCAATTCCTGCATATTTTGCCTTTTTTAAATCAGCACTTAGCTCAAGTAAAAATGTTATCTCTTTTGGAGTGAAGTCCAATAATTTAAGGAAGTTTCTGTTTCTTAGGTTGAATGCCATGTTATTATATTTTAGTCGTTAAACATTAATGATTTACATAAAAAATGCTGGGCAAAAGTAAGTAAAATAAGAGTGATTAATAAGTTGAAAGTTAATAAAGTTGAAAGTTCATAAAGTCGAAAGTTCATAAAGTTGAAAGTTTTGAAGTTTTGTTGTTTTATTAACCCTGTAGTTCTTACATAATTAAAAACATGCTAATATTGCATCCAACTTTAAATAGTAATTATTATGATTATAGTTGATGATATTCTGGTTTCGGATGAAATTAAGGAAGTGTATTTTGCATGTGACTTATCTGCATGCAAAGGTGAGTGTTGTGTGGCCGGTGATGCAGGAGCCCCGCTTGATGAAGAAGAAATATCAATTCTGGAAGATGATATTGATGAAATTAAGCAATATATGACTAAAGCCGGAATGGATGTGGTTGAGAATATAGGTGTTTTTGAGTATGATACAGACGGTGAATATGTTACTCCATTAGTGAAAGATGCTGAATGTGCTTTTGTTTATTTTGAGAATGGTATTAGTTACTGTGCGATTGAGAAAGCATTTTTGAAAGGAAAAACCGATTTCCAAAAGCCAATTTCATGTCATCTATATCCTATTAGGTTAAGTCATGTAGGACCTTCCTTAGCAATAAATTATCACAGTTGGCAAATTTGTTCAACTGCATTATTAGCTGGAAAAAAATTAGGCGTTCCTCTTTACAAATATCTTAAACAACCTTTGATTAGGAAATTTGGAGAAACTTGGTACGGTAAACTTGTTAAAGAGCTGGAAAAGTAATTAGCAGTTTGTTTACTCAGCTGCAGGAGCAATGCTCATTCCTTCAAGTTCTTTATCAATATGAAACATGCCGGCTTTATCTGTACCAACTAGTTTTATTTTATCAAGTACTGTATTAAATAAGCTCTCTTCTTCCACCTGTTCGGTAATAAACCATTGCAAGAAGTTCATGGTGGTGTAATCTTTTTCATGAACAGTTATTTCGTAAAGCGAATTAATGGATTCAGTTATGAACTTTTCATGCTCCATAACTTTTTCAAAAACATCAAGCAGGTTTTTATAGTCATTATCAGGTTTATCAATATAATTCAGTTGAGCTTCTCCACCACGGTCATTCATATAATGTACTAATTTGAGCATATGCATACGCTCTTCGTCGGCATGAGAAAAAAGGAACTTAGCAGCTCCCGGATACCCTTTTTGTTCGCACCATATTGCCATAGCAAGATATAAACGAGATGAGTGCTCTTCTTTTTTTATTTGATCGTTTAAGGCTGATTGTACTTTTAAATTAATCATGGTATTATTTTTTCAGCAAAGATATGAATAAGATAATACATACAAGTTATATATTTTTTACTAATAATGTATTCCTAAAAGAACGAAAAATTAATTAACTACTCTTCCAATTCCTCTTTTTTCATATTATATATTTTCCTGGCACCATAGGCAGCTCCTAAGCCAATAAGTATAAAAAGGCCTTCTCCTAAAGGAGCTCCACCACCCAATGGTGGTTCGCTACCAGGATTTGATCCCGGATCCGGGGGACCAACATCAGCAAAGGCTATTGATACTGCTAAAACTAATATTATACTAAGTACGATTTTTTTTATATTTTTCATGGTTTTCATGATTTTCTTGTGTTACTTATTTTACATATACTTTCCTGGTTTCAATACAGTTATCGTAAACAACTTTTATTATGTAATAACCAGAATTATAAACCGGAATATTGGTAATGGTATTATTACTTCGTGTTGAGGAAATTTCTTGTCCCATAATATTATAGACTATAATACTAGCATCTAATAAACCGGAAGTAACTATTCTTAAAGTTTTATTGTATGAATATATGTTAATGGGTGAGTGTTGTTTATCATCGTTTCCAACAGTGGTAAAGAAAAGGGTAAACCTGTTAGTGACATTTTCTACAAAAACAAACTCATAATCATTTTTTGAAAGGTTAATTTCGTTACCCGTATAATTGTCAAGCATAAACACTTCTCCAAACCCAAGTATTTCGGTTGCAGATATTGTTAGTGTTTCACCATTAGTACCACGTACATCAACAGGTATTTCGGTATTTTGTTCAGGTAGCACATTAATTGCCATAAAACCATTATCAGCAAAGGAAATCTGTGGTACGCTTTCGTTATAGCTAAACAGTTTATGGGCATCCATATTATAGTCATATCCAGTGGTAGCATTTTCATCGAAGTAAATAACGGTTTCATCGGAATATTCTACATTACTAACTTCTAATCTTACGAGTTCGCTTACTTCTGATTTACCTTTAAGATAGGTTACAGTATTATGTACCTGTACATCTTTTGTCATTGTAAGAGTTCCGGATGTATGGTCTGTTGTAACTTCCACAAAGAAACCTTGTCCGGAAGCAATATAACGTGATCCACCACCGGTTCCTTCTGTGCCGTTCCATGTTGCCCAAGTAGTGCCATTGTAGATATAAATAGTTGAACCGACATTTGTTTTGGTCCATCCCGAAAATGCTCCCCAGTCGATTGCTGAAGTAAATGGATTACCAACAAAGTTCCAGCCTTGAGTAGCATTATCATTAGCTCTGGAAAGATTATCTGTACTGCCAATGGTTCCGGTTCTGATATTTCCATCTATATCAAAAGTTATACCGGATGAACCAGCGTACCACATCATCCATCCCTTCATATCGCCAAGGTCTGTTGATAACGATGTTATGTTGGTATATTCATTTGTTGATTCTGTATGATATTTCAGGTAAATATTGGGATTTCCCGAACCTGGATATAGAGAATTGGCTGTAGCATTATCTACCGGAGAGCTAATACAATGCCATTGCCCATTTGTGATATATCGTTGAGCACAAATTGTATTGTAGCTTGTTGCTGTTCCGTTAACAATTAATGAACCTGTGCCTGTCGCATCACTTTCAATGGTAAAAATTCCGTTATTAATAAAGTTTCCTATGATGTTTAAATCATTCACCGGATCGATTGTTAATTCGGCATTTTCTTTTAATATAAGGTTTCCGCAGGTAACTTCTGTACCACTGTTAATTATTGGATTATTAGTTTCTTCATATATATTGATATTGTAAGTAATATTAGGTATAACATTGCCATCCCAGTTTGTGGCGGTTTCCCATGCTGTACTTTCTGAACCATCCCAGGTAAGGATAGGAGGTGCACCAGGCGAATACCAGGTTGAGCCATTGATAGTACCATCAATTGTCCCACCGATTTTATTATCCTCAAGCGTAGTTCCACTTCCTGCTTCCATATTGTAATAAGCCACCAAGCCCGTTTCGTCGCCAATCAACTCGTTGTGCATATGATCCAATATCTGGGTCTGGGTTCTTGCGGTGTTCCAAATACGGACTTCATCAATCTCACCACTAAAATAGAAATGGAATGGAGTATTAGGAACACCTCCTATGTATGTATCCCGATTAAATGTAAATACCCCCTCAGGATCGGAACCATGATTATATACTTCAGATCCATCAACATACATAATGATATTTGAGTTGATTTCTCTAACGCCTACAACATGATGCCACAAACCATCAGCGATATCGGGTGAAGATGTCGAATATTCATTTTCATTAATACGCATTTTTAATTTCCCTGAGCTATTTAAATCGAGACACCAAGCTGGTGTGTCGCCATAATTCCCTATAATTGTCTTCCAAGGAGTATTTGTTTTAACCCAGGCCTCTATTGTATAGCTACCAGCTCCAAGCATTTTAAAAGAAAGAGGACTTCCTAGGTTCACATAATTACCGTTTGTTGGATTAAACGAAAGGGCAAAATTTGCCGGATTCGTATTGTTTGTGGCTTGAGTTTTCGGATTATTTGAAGCTGTAGATGTTAAGTACAGTTCGTTTCCTGGACCGGAATTGTAATCAAAAACCTGAAAAATATAATCTTTATTATCGAAGAGGCCGCTAACAGTTACAGTCGAGCCACCTCCGTTATACACACAATACCAGGTAGTAGCGCCGATTTGGGTTCCGTTTCCAAAAGTAGTATTTGCTGTATAGGTTGTGTTGTCAACTGGTAAGGTTGTTCCCGTAGCACTTTGTTTGGCGAACACAACACTGCTTCCGCCATCACCTGATAACCAGCTTAGAGTTATTTGTAAGCTATATACATCGCTGAAGACAATGTTAGATGCTTGAATAGTTGGAGGTTCTAATGAACCAGTTCTTATCGATGGGTAATTAGCACCATCGCCGCCTATGATTACCCATATATTTACAAAATCCCAGCCGTCATTGGCAAAAGTAGCTCGAGTTTTCATCTCATCGGTTGTTTTACTAGTTCCAGCAGCACTGTTAGATTGGCCAGAGGTTTGGGTATCCCAAAATGAGTTGGTCACGGTAGAGCTATAATTGTCACCCAAAAGGCCACCAACATCATTGGTTCCACTCACCGCACCAGAACTGTAGCAGTTGCTCACGGTAGCAAAATAATTTTTCCCCACCAAGCCACCAACCGCAGAGTATCCGCTCACCTCGCTAGTAGCGTAGCTATTGCTTACATTAGAAGTTGAAGAATTATACCCCAATAAACCTCCAACATAATAGTTTCCACTTACAGTTCCAGAACTGTAGCATTTGCTTACGGCAGATTCAGCATTTAATCCTATCATGCCTCCAACATAATTAAGTCCGCTCACAGTACCTGAAACATAGCAGTAGCTATTAGTGGACGACTCACAAATCCCCATTAATCCGCCAACACCTTCATTTCCAATCACAGACGCATTGGTCATGCCAAGTTTCTGCACTGAAGCATTGTAAGTATACCCAAACAAACCAACATTATCTTTTGTACTTCGGCTAATATGTAGGTTATCTATTATATAGTTACCGCCATCGTATGATCCAGCAAATTTGGTGATACTATTTCCAATGGGAATGAAGCCTGCGCCTTCGTTATAAAAATCGCCACCACTTGTAAAGTCGGCATCCGCAAAGTCGATGTCAGCGGTTTGAATAAAATAGAGCGCCCAGTCTGCTGGATGTTCGCTCAAGTATTTGAGATCGTTTTTGTTGGCAATTTGGTAAGGGTTTCCTGTTGTTCCGTCACCACCGTTGTATTTTGTTTGAAGGATTGCCTGAAGATATGGATATCTCTGGTTAAAGTTGGAATTAAGATTCCAGATGTTAGTAAAATCCCAGCCTGCATCCGTAAAGGTACTTTGGGTTTTCATTTCGGCGGTTGACTTACTTGTGCCGCCAGCACTTGAGGATTGTCCGGAAGTTTCGGTGTCCCAGAATGAGTGAGTTACCGAAGAACTTGCAGTATAGCCTACCAAGCCGCCAACATTTGTAGTACCACTTACCACGCCAGAACTGTAACAATACTCAACGGTAGAACTATTATTATATCCCACCAAACCTCCGGTTTTATCTGTGCCGCTAACCGTGCAGGCACTGTAGCAGTTATTCTCGGTAGAATTACTATTATAGCCCACTAAACCACCAACAGAAGTGTTTCCAATAATGCTGCCGGTAGTGTAGCAAGTGTTAATGTTAGACAGATCATTATACCCTACAAGGCCACCAACAGAAGTGTTTCCAGTTACAGATACATTCGTTACGCCCAGATTCTGCACAGCGGCATTATTGGTGTATCCAAACAAACCAATATAGTCTTCAGAATCTCGGTTGATATAGAGATTATCGATGATATAATCACCACCATTGTAAGAGCCTGTAAAGTTGATGGAACTGTTTCCTATGGGAATAAAACCTGCGCTACTATTATAAAAATTGCCGCCATCTTCAAAGTCTGTATCCACAAAGCTTATTTCTGCTGTTTGTATAAAGTACAGTGTCCAGTCTGCTGTATGTTCGCTCAGGTATTTGATGTCGATTTTATTAGCAATTTGGTAGGGGGCATCACTTGTTCCAGAACCGCCGCTATATTTTGGTGGAGTAATTGCCTGCAAATAAGGATATCCTTGATTTAGGTCGGAATCCAGATTCCAGATGTCAGCAAAATTCCACCCTGCATCTGTAAAAGTACTTTGGGTTTTCATTTCGGTGGTTGTTTTGCTGGTGCCTCCATCACTAGAGGGTTGACCGGAAGTTTCGGTGTCCCAGAATGAATTATTCACAGATGTGTTGTAATTCTGGCCCAACAGGCCGCCAACATTAGTAGTCCCACTCACACTACCAGAACTGTAGCAGTTGGTCACAGTGGAATTATAATAATTGTACCCCACCAAGCCACCGATATTATCATTACCACTCACATCGCTAGTGCTGTAGCAGTTGGTCATAGAAGACTGATAGGTATATCCCACTAGGCCACCAATATTATCATTTCCATTTACTGTACCTGCGCTATAACAGATGCTCACAGTGCTCTGATCGTTACTCCCCATTATACCGCCAACAAAACTATCTCCATTCACCAAACCAAAAATATAACAGTTACTTATAGTACTCTCATCACTGTACCCCATCAAACCGCCAACCTTATTATCTCCGTTCACGGACACATTCGTCAAACCCAGATTCTGCACAGAGGCATTATTAATACTCCCAAAAAACCCAATATAACTTATTGCGCTACGGTAGATATAGAGGTTGTCAACAAGGTGATTATCACCATTGTAGAATCCAGTAAACTTGATGGAACTGTTTCCAATGGGAGTAAAGCCTGCGCCGTTATTGTAAAAATTGCCACCGAGATCAAAGTCGGTATCCATAAAAAGGATGTCTGCTGTTTGGATAAAGTATAGCGCCCAGTCATCGGAATGTTCGCTTAGGAATTTCAGGTCGGTTTTGTTGGCAATTTGGTAGGGATCTCCTGATGTTCCGTCACCACCACTGTATTTTGGCGGAGGGATAGACTGAAGATATGGATACCCTTCGTTAATGCCAGAATCTAAATCCCAGACAATGGTGAAATTCCAGTTGGTAAACGTACTTTCAGTTTTCATTTCGGTAGTGGTTTTGCCGGTGCCACAAGCACTGGAAGATTGGCCAGAAGTTACTGTATCCCAGAATAAGTAGTTCACAGTAGAACCGTTATAAACTCCCACCAAGCCGCCAATATTACTATTTCCGCTCACGGCACCAAAACTGTAGCAATACTCTACTACGGCATTATTGAAAATTTTCCCCATCAGACCACCAACATTAGTTCCTGTCTCACTCACATCACCAGAAGCGTAACAGTTCCGCACGGTGCTGTAATCATTACACCCCACCAAGCCACCAATATTTGTTCCTGTTCCATTAACACTGCACGTGCTATAAGAACGAGCCATGTTAGAACCGTAAAAAAGATATCCCATTAAACCGCCTACATTATCATGTCCGTTTAAAGTCCCCATACTGTAGCAATCAGCTACAGTAGTATAATAAAGATACCCCACAAGTCCTCCGACATTTTCATTTCCGCTCACATCGCCAGTACTATAGCAAAAACTTACAGTGGAAAAATAAGCATACCCCACCAGTCCTCCGACGTTATCATGTCCAATTACAGACATATTTGTCACGCTCAGTTTCTGTATGTATCCACCCCAAGTTTGTAAATATCCAAACAAGCCAACATAATCTTCAGCACCTCGGTTGATATAAAGGTTATCGATTACGTAATCGTCACCATTGTACGAGCCACCAAATTTGGTGGTGTTATTTCCAATGGGGATAAAACCTGCGCCACCGTTATAAAAATCACCACCACTTTCAAAGTCGGCATCCACAAAGGTGATGTTTGCTGTTTGGATAAAATGTTTAGACCAGTCCGTAGAAGTAGTGCATAGTTCCAAAAGATCGGTTTTATTTGCAATTTGATAGGGAGAGCTGGTGGTGCCTGAACCTCCGCTATAACCTAGTGCGAAATTTGATAGACCCAACAGTACTATAATAACGATTGTGGTGGTAAACTTCTTCATGGTGGTTTGATTTAAATGTTTACCAAATTTACGCAAGTTCAATTTTTAAAAATGTAAATATCAAAGGATAATACTTCACAAATACTTCACATATGGTTGTTGTTTGCCTGTAATAGCAAGTATTGACTGATTTTTGGAGTTTTGAGGACTCCTTCTGTTGTTACATTATATAATATGTCAACTATTAGGTATCGAATTTTTCAGGATATTTATCCCAGATGATTTTCTGAAAATTTTGTTAAATAGTTGTGTAAACTATCGGTTCGTTCTAGGTTGAGTTTATTTCTTAATCTATGTCGGGCCATTTCAACTGAGCGGTAGGTTTTGTGGAGTATATTAGAAATATCTTTTGTGGTAAGATCCATCATTATTAAGTAACACAATCTTTTTTCATTTGTTGAGATATCAGGATGTGAGCTACTTAGATTATGAATAAAACTACCGTTTCCCGAAGCGTACAATAGCTCAAATTCTTCCAAGTGGTAATTTTTTTGTTGATTAGTTATAATAAGCTCTAGTTCTTTAAAAAAAGAAATTGTCTCATTATTAAGTATAGTATTTTCTTTAACGCTTATTTTTTGTTTTATAGTGGTAAGGAATTCATGAATTTGAGATAGAGAAAGTAATTTTGATGCAAGAGCTGTTTCTTTTATCTCCAAATCAGTTTTTAAAATAATTTCTTCTGCTTGCCTTTTTTGATGTGATAGTTCTGCATTTTTTTCTTTTAGTTTATCTGATAGTTTTATTGACTCTAATAATTCTTTTTCTTTTAGCCTAATTTTTTTCTTTTGTCTTAAAATAACAATTGAAATAAGTGCAACTAAAAAAAAGATAATTGATACAGCAACTAATATACGACTATACTTAATCAGTAAATAATGATCATTCAACAATCCAAGTATTGTTTTTTTATCTTGTTGTTGCGCATAATTTAATGTTAGTTGCTTCATCATCAGAGATTGCACATATACATCTTTATTCGACTGTAATTCTTGAAGTTTTTTAGTTGTAATAATAGCGTAAGAACTATCACCCATTGCATAATATATTTTTATCATGTTTTCAAGAGAAATTCCACTGAATACTAAATTTTTTGTATTTACAGAATTAATTAATGCTTCCTTGGCAAGCGGAAGTGCAGACCTGTAATCACCTAGCTTATAATACACATATGCAAGGTTATTTTTAATTGCAAGACCTGTTTCAATATTGGTATTAATACTGTCGGCCAATAATAAATATTGTATAGCACTATTATAATTATTTTTGTGGATATTGATCCCTCCAATTATATTTAAAGTATTGGCTTGAAGAGAAATGTTTTTCTCCTTAATACTAATTTCCAGAGCTCTTTCAGCATACAATAATGATGAGTCAAGATAATTAAACAATTTTCTATTATGTATAAATAGTTCATAATAAATTGCCGAAAGTCCATTAAATATTTTGCCATTTTGTTCTGTGGCATTTATTTCTCGATTTTGTTTTAGAGCTTCATTAAAAAGTGTAATTCCCTCAAAATAGTTGCCTGACTTTCTCATTTCTTCGGCAATTTCAGTTTTAATACGGCATACCTCGGGGTGGATTTCATTTTTATTGAAGAACACTAATGAATCGTATAATAATTTGATATAATTGAACTTATCAACAATAGTCACAAGGTTGGAATCGGTTGTTATTTGTTCATTTGGACAGGTATTTTGTTCAGAGGTAATATCGTTTTCATTTTGATAACAACCATTACATAATGTGTATAATAGAATAAAAACAATGCCTGTCAGAATCCAATATGATTTGCGTAAAGTATTTAATGAGTAGTTAGAAATCATTTAAAATTTTAACTTAAAGATAGTTCCTCAAAGTTAACAAAAAGGTGTTTCAAAAAATAAAATGGATAAGTTAATAAGATAATGGGGTTATTTGTTGATAAGAGGATGAGGGGTTAACTATTTTTTTACTATTATAAACGGCACTCAAACCAATCAAGATAAACAACCCACCAAATATTGGGGCTCGCCCTCTTACTGGTTTCATTGTTTATTAATTATTCAATGCTTCGGCACCACCTACAATTTCAAGTATTTCATTTGTGATGGATGCCTGACGTGCTTTATTGTATGTAAGTTTAAGGTCTTTAATCATTTCATCTGCATTTTCAGTTGCCTGATGCATTGCTGTCATACGTGCACCATGTTCCGAAGCAAAACTATCAAGAAGTGCCTTGTACAATTGTACTTTAATTGCTTTTGGAACTAATGCTTCAAGAATTTCTTCCTTATTTGGCTCAAAAACATAATTGGCTTGTGATTCTTTATGATCAATTGTATCATCTTCAGCTGATTCTGTAACGGGCAAAAGTTGTTCTTCTTGAAGTAACTGCACAGCAGCATTTTTAAACTGATTGTAAACCAATACAATTTTATCGTAATCTTTATTAGCAAACAATTGCATTAATTCTTCGGCAATTGGTATTGTATTATCAAATGAGAGGTTATCAAAAATATCAGTAACTATATCAATTGGTTTATATCCGGCTGAAATTAATCCATCGGCACCTTTTTTGCCCAGACACAATAAACTAACGTTTCCATTTTTATATTGTTCAGCGTATTTATCATTAATTAGACTTATAGCACTTTTTACAATATTTGTATTAAATGCACCACATAATCCACGATTTGAGGTAATTGTAACTATTAACACCTTCTGTTCCCCCCTGTTGGCAGCATATATTCCCTCATCCGATCCATCAAGATCACTACTGATGTCTTGCATAATACTTTGCAATTTCTGTGCATAGGGTCGCATACCAAGAATAGCATTTTGAGCTCTCTTTAACTTTGATGCAGAAACCATTTTCATAGCATTGGTTATCTGCCTTGTGGAGTTTACAGAGGTAATTCGTATGCGTATTTCCTTTAGGTTGGCCATAATATATTATATGTCAGATTTTTCTTCAAATTGATAACTTACATCAGCAGCAGCTTTGGTAAGAGCATCAGTAAGTTTATCAGTATATTTACCTTCACCAAGTTGTTTAATTACATCTTTATGCTGTGTGTTCATGTGTAATAAAAAGGCATCTTGAAAGTCGATAATTCTGTGAACAGGAACTTTAGAAAGAAGGTTTTGTGAACCACAGAAAATAATAGCTACTTGTTCACCAACAGTAAGTGGTGAATACTGAGGCTGTTTAAGGATTTCAACATTACGCTTTCCTTTTTCAAGAACAGACATTGTAGCTGCATCAAGGTCGGAGCCAAATTTAGCAAAAGCCTCCAATTCACGATATTGTGCTTGATCGAGTTTGAGTGTGCCTGCAACTTTTTTCATTGATTTGATTTGTGCATTACCACCAACCCTTGAAACAGAAATACCTACATTGATAGCAGGGCGGATTCCTGAGTTGAACAAGTCGTTTTCAAGGAATATCTGACCATCAGTAATAGAAATTACATTGGTCGGGATATAGGCACTTACGTCACCTGCTTGAGTTTCAATAATTGGAAGAGCTGTTAATGACCCGCCACCAACTACCATTCCTTTAAGGCTTTCGGGAACATCATTCATGTTTTTGGCAATATCATCTGCATTGATTACTTTACATGATCTTTCCAGAAGTCTTGAATGTAAATAAAATACATCACCAGGATATGCTTCACGACCAGGAGGACGACGTAAGAGTAGAGAAACTTCGCGATAAGCAACAGCCTGTTTACTCAAATCATCATATACTACAAGTGCAGGATTACCGGTATCACGGAAAAATTCACCAATAGCAGCACCTGCAAAAGGTGAATAAAATTGCATTGCTGCCGGGTCGGATGCTGTAGCCATAACAATAGTTGTGTAGGCCATGGCGCCATTTTCTTCCAGCGTTTGTTGAATATTGGCTATGGTTGATCCTTTTTGCCCTGATGCTACATAGATACAATAAACAGGCTCTCCTTTTTCGTAAAATTCCTTTTGATTGATAATGGTATCAATTGCAATAGCTGTTTTACCTGTTTGGCGGTCACCAATAATAAGCTCACGCTGTCCACGTCCGATTGGAATCATTGCGTCAATGGCTTTAATACCTGTTTGTAGTGGCTCGTTTACCGGCTGACGAAATAATACACCAGGAGCTTTACGCTCCAGTGGCATCTCATAAGTTTTGCCAGTGATTGGTCCTTTGCCATCAAGAGGTTCTCCCAGTGTGTTTATAACACGGCCTAGCAACCCTTCACCAACCTTTATCGATGCAATTTGTTTTGTTCGTTTTACACTATCGCCTTCATTTATATCTCCTGCTTCACCAAGCAATACAATACCAACATTATCTTCTTCAAGGTTGAGCACTATACCCTTTAGCCCTGTTTTTCCGAATTCTACCAGTTCTCCCGACTCAACATTTGAAAGTCCGTAAACACGGGCAATACCATCACCTATTTGCAATACTGATCCTACTTCTTCTAATACTGCTTCCGATTCAAATCCTGCCAGTTCTTTACGCAGAATGGCTGATACTTCAGAGGGTTTTATATTTGCCATATTCTTTTTACTTTATTAAATTTGTGTTTCGAATAGATTCACCGAAAAACTCTTTTTCAATTTATTCAATTGATTTATTATACTTGCATCATACTGATAATCCTGAAAGTTAACGACGAAACCACCAATGATATCTTCATTAATTTCTTCGGTTAAATCAATATTCATATTTGTTACATCTTTTAACTTTTTGCTTATATTGTCAGTTGCTTTTTTATCTGCTTTTTGAGCAGTTGTAAAAACTACCGGTAATATATTTTTATATTCCATGTAAATTTCATCAAACGCATCACATATATAGGATATATATTGTTCTCTGCCTTTATTAGTGATTAACCGAAGAAATTTCATCGAAAGTTCTTGAATATTTTTTTCAAATAAACTATTCAAGATTTTAATTTTTTTATAGGTATCAATAACCGGGTTGTTCATTATTATTCTTAGTTCCCTGTTTTCACTCAACACATCACCAATAAGTTTGACGTCAGAATTTACTTTCTCAAGAATTTTGAATTCAATTGCAAGGTCGAATAATGCTTGCGCATACCGTTTTGATAATAATTTTATTCTCATAACTGCAACTTTTAGTTTAAGCTGGTTTCGTTAAGCAGTTTTTCAACATATGCAGTTTGTTTTTTCTTGTCTTTAAGTTCTTCGCGAAGAATTTTTTCTGCAATATTAATGGAGTAAGAGGCAATGATGTTTTTAATTTCAAGCAAAGCAGCCTTTTTCTCATTTTCAATACTTGTACGCGCGTTTTCGACAATACTATCAGCTGTAACTTGTGCTTTTTCTTTGGCCTCATTAATCATTTTGTCTTTCAATGATCTGGCTTCTTTTAGTATATTGTCTCTTTCGTCTTTTGCTTCTCTAATAAGCTCTTCATTACCAAGCTTTAAATCTTCCATTGCCTCTCTTGCTTTTTCAGCAGCTAACAATGCATCTTCAATGGATTTTTCTCTTTCACTTAATGCATCCATAATTGCAGGCCATGCATATTTTGCAAGTACCCAAAGCAATATTCCAAAAGCAAGGGTCATCCAAATTACAAGACCAAAACCGGGATTAATTAACGACATAATTTAATTATTTATTCAGTTAACTTTTTTCTTAATTTCAAATTTTTTTAAGAAAACGTCAAGAACGAGGCTTGTGAAATAATAAAAATTAGAAGTTTACAGAAAAGTAAATGATTGATTTTTATTATGAACGTAACGAAGTTATTGGCTTTTTCTTTCAAAATTAAACTGTTATGATGCAGCCAACCGCTACATCACAACAGCATTCCGTTGTTGTTTATAAGAATACAATCAATAAACAAACAACGATTGCAAAAAATGCAACACCCTCAATAAGAGCAGCAGCAACAATCATGTTTGAACGAATGTCGCCAACAGCTTCCGGCTGACGGGCAATAGCTTCAACAGCACCACGACCAATTTGTCCGATACCAACACCTGCACCAATTGCAGCGATTCCGGCACCAATTCCTGCTCCCATTTTCGCATAAGGAGTAAGGTCGGCCACAGCCTGTAATAAAATTGCTAATAGTTCCATAGTTATTGTTTTATTTAATTAAAAAATGGATTAATTTCTTTAATGAGACTCCTCAGTTGCCATACCAAAGTAAAGCGCTGAAAGAAGTGTAAATACATATGCTTGAATAAACGCAACAAGCAGTTCCAGTACATCCATGAAAATGGAAAATGCCACTGATACAACAGCAACTCCATATCCTGCACCGGCATTAATTTCACCAAATATAAATATCAGGCTAATAAAACCAAGAATAATAATATGACCGGCACTAATGTTTGCAAACAAACGAACCATAAGTACAAATGGTTTTGTAAAAACGCCCATAATCTCAACTAATGGCATAAGCGGTATAGGTATTTTTAGCCACCAAGGTACTCCGGGGGCGTTAACAATATGCAACCAATAATTTTTATTACCGCTAAAAGTTGTAATAATAAATGTGAATGCAGCAAGAACACCAGTTACACCAATGTTTCCTGTAACGTTTGCTCCACCTGGGAAAAACGGGATAATTCCAAGTAAATTATTTAATATTATAAAGAAGAAAACGGTTAGTAAAAAGGGCAAATATTTTTTGTATCTTTTTTCACCAATTGAGGCTTTGGCAATATCATCACGTACGAAAATAATAATTGGCTCAAGAAATGATTGTAAGCCTTTTGGTGCTTTTCCTTCACGTTTCTTATAAGTTTTTGCAACTGAAAGAAATACAAAAATCATGACAAACATGCTGATGAATATAGCAAGTACATTTTTGGTAAATGAGAAATCCAATGTAGGTCTTACTTCTTCGCCAGTAGCATCTTTTCTTACCAACTTGCCGGAATTCATTTCGTGGTGAGAAATAGTATATCCATTGTGCTCTACACTATGATGGAATACCGAGGACATGAAAAAATGAAATTTTCCTTCATCATATAGCATAATTGGCAAAGGGACAGCATAATGAGTGCCAAAAGCAGTAATAAGATGCCACTCGTAAGCATCGGAAATATGCTCAATAATCATTTCACCGGCCTTAAATTCTTCATGCTGAACATCTTCTTTCCAGGTTTCACCCTCTTTTTCGTTATTATGCTCATTATGTTGAGCTGATAGACCGAAGGTAAAAAACATTATCGTAATAGCGATAAACGCAGTTCGTGCTAGAGCAACTTTTTTGTGTAATAGACTACTCATTTACAAAGGAATGTAGTTATACCAAATAGCCACCAAAATAAGCCTTAAAATCTTCACCTTTTCCATCTTATCTTTATAATATATTTCTTCCGTAGCTTAGGCTATGCAAGAAATATTTCATTTCATTAAGAAGAAAAATATTTTGATTTAAAAAGCTCATTTTAATAGCTAATTGGTAATAGTTTAATTTGGGTGCAATTTTACGAATAAATACTGAATAACAAAAATGATATTTTAAATAATTTATATAGTGGATTTTAGGCAAATATAAATAAGTTTATTTAAAAACAGTCTAAATAATAAATCGGCCTGTTTTCTTATTAATAAAAATTGTAATTTCACACCAAAGGTTTGTATTATTAACACATCTTTTTTTTAAACAGAATAAAAACGTACAACTATGAAGATTATTTATACTACAATCGTGCTTAGCATCATGCTAGTTTCTGTCTCTTGCAACGATTATAAAAAGGAGGTTAATTGTGAAGCTGAAACAGATGCAATCGAAAATTTACTGGAAAACTATATTCTTGCCAATGAAAACCAGGATTTTGATCTTATTGAAGATATTTGGGCTAGTGATAATGATATTATTCTTTATGGAACGGATTCTGATGAAAGATTAATGGGTTGGAAAAGTATTGAAGAGGCAATTAAAGAACAGTTTGGTTATATTACCGACACCTATATTTCAGCCTCTAACCAATTTATTAAATTAAATTGTACCGGAAATACTGCCTGGTTTGCCGAAACTCTGAACTACAACTATATTTATAAAGGTAAGGCACATAAGTATGAAGGCATGAGGTTTACCGGGGTAGTTGAAAAAATTGATGGAGATTGGGTTTTAGTGCAAGCGCATTTATCCCTACCTGCATCGGTTGGTATTGGAAAGAAATAATACCTATTAGTGGCAATAAAAAAATGAGGCTGTCTAAAAAACTAACTTTTTAGACAGCCTCATTTTTTGTGGTGAGTATTTTTTATTCAGCCAATATCAGCACCTTATTTTTAAGGACTTCAATAACACCTCCCTTTATTTCAAAAAATTCTTCTTTACCGTTTTTCTTAATTTTAACCTTACCATGTCTTAAAGCTGAAATAAGTGGCGCATGATTATTTAATATTTCAAACGATCCATCAATACCGGGTAGTTGAACCAATTCGGCTTCACCCTTATAAATGGTTGTATCGGGAGTGATTATTTCAAGATTCATTTCTATATATGTTATATGTTAGTAGTTATTGGTTATAAACTGTGATAACATATAACTAATAACTTTTAACTAATAATTATTTGCTCTCAGCCAGTAACTTCTTACCTTTTTCAATGGCGTCCTCAATTGTGCCAACAAGGTTAAATGCTGCTTCAGGGTATTTATCAACTTCTCCGTCAAGAATCATATTGAACCCCTTAATTGTATCTTCGATGGAAACAACAACACCCTTAAGTCCTGTAAATTGTTCAGCAACATGGAAAGGTTGTGATAGGAATCTTTGAACTCTTCTGGCACGGTGAACGATTAGTTTATCTTCTTCACTTAGCTCATCCATACCCAGGATTGCAATAATATCCTGCAATTCTTTATATCTCTGTAGAATAAGTTTAACTCTTTCAGCAGTATTATAATGCTCATCACCAACAACATCAGGAGAAAGAATACGTGAGGTTGAATCGAGAGGATCAACAGCGGGATAAATACCTAGCTCTGCAATTTTACGACTTAATACTGTAGTTGCATCAAGGTGGGCAAACGTTGTTGCAGGAGCAGGGTCGGTAAGGTCATCGGCAGGTACATAAACAGCCTGCACCGATGTAATTGAGCCTCTTTTTGTAGATGTAATACGCTCTTGCATAATACCCATTTCAGTAGCCAGGGTTGGTTGATAACCAACAGCAGATGGCATACGACCAAGAAGTGCTGACACCTCTGAGCCCGCCTGTGTAAAACGGAAGATATTATCAATAAAGAAGAGAATATCACGACCACCTGATTTTTCATCTCCATCACGGAAATACTCAGCAATAGTTAAACCCGATAATGCAACACGTGCACGTGCTCCGGGAGGCTCATTCATCTGGCCAAAAACCAGAGTTGCCTGCGATGTTTTAAGTTCTTTGCGATCAACTTTTGATAGGTCCCAACCGCCTTCTTCCATGCTTTTATTAAATTCTTTACCGTACTTAATAACACCCGATTCGATCATTTCACGAAGTAAATCGTTACCTTCACGAGTACGTTCACCAACACCCCCAAAAACCGAAAGACCGGCATATGATTTGGCAATATTGTTGATAAGCTCCATTATAATAACAGTTTTCCCAACACCTGCACCTCCAAATAAACCTATTTTACCACCTTTTGAATATGGCTCGATTAGGTCAATTACCTTTACTCCGGTATAAAGCACTTCCTTTGTTGTTGAAAGTTCTTCATATTTTGGAGGATCCCTGTGAATTGGATATCTTTTCTTTGAGTTTACATCACCTAATCCGTCAATTGCATCACCAATTACGTTAAACAAACGGCCTTTTACTTCATCTCCGGTAGGCATTGAAATAGGTTGTCCAAGAGAAACCACTTCCATGCCTCTTCTAAGTCCTTCAGATGAGTCCATGGCAATTGTACGAATTGTGTTTTCACCAATGGCTTGTTGTGCCTCAAGTATTAGTTTTTCACCATTATCCCGAGTAATTTCGAGAGCATCAAATATTTTAGGAAGATTTTCTTCTTTCTCAAAAACTACGTCAATAACAGGACCAATAACCTGTGCAACATGACCAACGTTCTTTTTATCCATAAAAAGCTATTATTTAAAGGATTAAAATGTGGGCGCAAATATAATAATTTATCCTAATTGTGAAGTACTTAGTTAGTCAAAAAATTTGTGTATCTAAAGTTCTGTTGTTAACATATATGAGCAACACAACAATTGAAATAATTATATATCTTTACAGAAATGATAAAAGGATGGTAAATAAAGAGATAAAACTACTTGAGAGGCAAATAGAGAAATTAAGTGCATCTGATTTTGATTTTGAAGCATGGAAGAAATATTCAGTAATAATATTATCAAGAATATTTGGTGATAATGATGAAAAAATTAAACAGCTTAAGAATATTGATTTTGAATTTAGCTCATGGTCATTACGTGATGCATCGGGAAATGAATCGTATGAAGAGGGTTCAAAAAGGCTGGCTACAGAAGTTTTAAAAGCTGCTATTGATGAACTTAAAATTTATGGGATACCAAATATCGACAATAATAATAAAGATGTTGTATCACGTGAATTACTCAATATTATATTGGATGAACTTAAAGGTTCTCAGGTAAAAGAACTTTCAAAAATTCTTTCATCAAGTGATAGTATGACTGAAAAGAAAAGAAGAGTGAAGGAATTAATAAAAGAAATAGGCGAATATGGGAGTTATGATATAATCACTAATATTATTACTAATCCTCTGATTGTGGGGTTGGTAATAGAGGGTAAATAAGAAACTAAACATTGATTTTGCATGTACTTGTCATTCTGAGCAGAGCTAAGAATCTAATCTATATAAAATACAACTTGAGAGATTCTTCACTGCGTTCAGAATGACAAAGGTCTGATTTTTACTATCCAACACATATAATATTTAACCTCAATATCACAACCTAACTACCTCATTTTTTATTAGTTTTGCAGGCTAATTTTTAATTGAAAAAATAATTCCTAATGGGAAGAAAATATAATGAATATGCTCAATTAAACCTTCCTCAACTTGCTGAGGAGGTTAGGGCAACTTGGGAGAGAAATGATGTGTTTGCAAAAAGCATGGAAAACCGCAAAGGAAATGAGCCTTTTGTTTTTTATGAAGGACCTCCTTCGGCGAACGGAGTTCCCGGAATCCATCATGTTATGGCACGAACTATAAAAGACCTTTTTTGTCGTTATCAAACCCTTAAAGGAAAGTTTGTTGAGCGAAAAGCTGGTTGGGATACACATGGTTTGCCCGTTGAAATAAGTGTGGAAAAAACCCTTGGAATTACCAAAGAAGACATTGGAAGAAAAATAAGTGTTGAGGAATATAATAACCAGTGTCGTACAGAAGTCCTTAAATATAAAGATCTTTGGGATGAGTTAACTAAAAAAGTTGGTTACTGGGTTGATCTTGATCATCCTTACATCACATTCGATAATAAATATATTGAATCGGTATGGTATTTACTAAAGATGCTCAACGAAAAAGGGCTTCTTTACAAGGGTTATAGTATTCAACCGTATTCTCCTGCTGCAGGTACAGGGCTTAGTACCCATGAAATTAATCAACCAGGTTGTTATCAGGATGTTACCGATACTACTGCCATTGCACAGTTTAAAGTGATAAGAAATGAAGCTCCTCATAAAGTATTTAATGATGTGGAAGGAGACCTATATATAATTGCATGGACCACAACACCATGGACGCTGCCATCAAATACTGCTCTTGCTGTTGGAGATAAAATTGACTATGTCAAAGTAGTAACTTACAATCAGTACACCGGAATTCCTATAACGGTAATTATTGCCAAGGATAGACTTAACGCATATTTTAACGAAAAGAATAAAGACATTCCCTTTGATGAATATATAAAAGGTGACAAAAAAGTTCCATTTAAAGTTGTTGGTGAATGTAAAGGTTTTGAATTAACGGGTGTTACTTATGAGCAACTTTTCCCATGGATAGCACCAATGGGTAAGGCTTTTGAAGTAATTCCAGGTGATTTTGTTACTACAGTAGATGGTACAGGAATAGTTCATATTGCCCCAACTTTTGGTGCCGATGACGATAGGGTTGCAAAATTAATGGGGATTGTTCCTTTGGTACTGATTGATAAAAATGGCGAACGTCGTCCAATGGTCGATTTCAAAGGACGCTTTTTTAATATTGAAGATCTTGATGCCGAATTTGTTAAAAACAATGTTAATGTTGAGTTATATAATGAATATGCCGGTAGGTATGTAAAAAATGCATATGATGAAACACTTGATGCCAAAGATGCTACTTTAGATATTGACCTTGCAGTAAATCTAAAACAGAATAATAAAGCATTTAAGGTTGAAAAGCACGTGCATAGTTATCCACATTGTTGGCGTACTGATAAACCAATATTGTATTATCCTCTCGATAACTGGTTTATTAAAACCACAGCCCTTAAAGATAGGATGATTGAGTTGAATAAGACAATCAATTGGAAACCTAAAGCAACCGGTGAAGGTAGATTTGGTAATTGGTTGGAAAATCTTGTTGACTGGAATTTATCAAGATCCCGGTATTGGGGTGTTCCATTACCAATTTGGGTAACAGAAGATAGGTTAGAGCAAAAAGCGATTGGCTCTGCAGAAGAGCTTAAAGCGGAGATTGAAAAATCAATGACGGCCGGATTTATGGATAATAGCCCATTAGCTGATTTCGAACCCGGTAATATGAGCAAGGAAAATTATCTTACATTTGATTTTCACCGACCATATGTTGATGATATAATTCTTGTTTCAGAAAGCGGTAAAAAAATGTTCCGCGAACCTGGTTTAATTGATGTGTGGTTCGATTCAGGATCAATGCCATACGCGCAGTTTCATTATCCGTTTGAAAATAAGGAAGAATTTGAACAAAATTTTCCTGCTGATTTTATTGCAGAAGGTGTTGATCAAACTAGAGGGTGGTTTTTTACACTCCATGCAATTGCTTCAATGTTGTTTGATTCAGTAGCATATAAAAATGTTGTTTCTAACGGATTGGTACTTGACAAAAATGGCAACAAAATGTCCAAGAGACTTGGAAATGCTGTTGACCCATTTAAAACAATAGACAAATATGGCCCTGATGCCACAAGATGGTATATGATTACCAACTCTCAACCTTGGGACAACCTTCGTTTTGATGAAGCAGGTATTGATGAAATAAGAAGAAAATTTCTAGGTACTCTGTATAACACGTATTCATTTTTTGCCCTATATGCAAATATTGATGGCTTTACATATAGCGAAGATGAAATTCCTGTTAACGAAAGAATGGAACTAGATAGATGGATTCTTTCAGAGCTAAATACGCTCGTCAAGAATGTTGATGAGGCTTTTACAAATTATGAACCAACTAGGGCAGGCAGGGCAATTCAATATTTTGTTAATGAGCACCTTAGTAATTGGTATGTTCGTTTATCGCGAAGAAGATTTTGGAAAGGATCGTATGCTAAAGATAAAATAGAGGCTTACCAAACACTTTATACTGTGCTGGAAACTGTTGCAAAGCTGAGTTCTCCAATAGCACCCTTTTTTAGCGATCGGTTATTTACTGATTTAAATAATGTTGGAGGAAAACATAAAGAGGAATCAGTTCATTTAACAGATTTTCCAGTTTGTAATGATGAATTAATTGATAAAGATCTAGAAGAGCGAATGGAGTTAGCTCAGAAAATATCATCAATGGTATTATCCTTACGGAAGAAGAATTTTTTGCGTGTTCGTCAGCCTTTGGCCAAAATAATGATCCCGGTATTTTCTGACAATACTTTGAAACAGATTAAAGCTATTGAAGATCTTATTCTTTCAGAAGTTAATGTTAAAAAGGTAGATTATATTACTGATGATTCAGGAGTGCTTGTTAAAAAGATTAAGGCAAACTTTAAATCTCTGGGACCTAAGTATGGCAAGCTGATGAAGCAGCTCTCAGGGGCTATTCAAAACATTGATCAAGAGGGTATAAAACAGCTTGAAAAAGTCGGTGAATATACTCTTACAATTGATGATAACAAATTTGATATTACACTTAATGATGTTGAAATCAGTACCGAAGATATACCCGGATGGAGTGTTGCAACTGACGGAACACTCACTGTTGCCTTAGATATTACTGTTACTTCTGAACTACAGGATGAGGGATTAGCACGTGAATTTGTAAATCGTATTCAGAATCTTAGAAAAGAAAAAGGGATGGAAGTTACTGACAGAATAAACCTGATAGTTGAGAACAACCCCTTATCTGATAATGCGTTTATAAAATTTAATGATTATATTTGCTCGGAAACTCTTGCTAAACTAAGTTTTTCCGAAAATATAGGGCAAGATTGTACTGAAGAAGTTGAGTTGCTTGTAGGAATTTCAATATCTTTATTAATTAATAAACAATAACTTTACCTGAATTAGGGATGTATTTGAGAATTAAAAAATAGTGTATATTTATACGGTCAAAATAAACCCTGTTAACAGGATTAAAAATAGAAGGCTATGAAAGAGAATGATAAAAAAGAGCAAAATAAGACAAAATATTCTGATGTTGAACTTGAAGAATTTAAACAGATAATAGTTGCAAAGCTTGAAAAAGCAAGAGAAGATTTTGATTTGTTAACAGAAGCATATAGTAATAATAGTGAGCATGGTACTAACGATACCTCTCCAACATTTAAGGTGCTGGAGGAAGGTCAACAAGTTCTGTCAAAAGAAGAAAACAGTAGACTTGCCGCTCGACAAAAGCGTTTTATGACAAACCTTGAAAATGCTTTAATTCGAATTGAAAATGAAACTTATGGTATATGTAGAGTAACCGGAAAGTTAATTAGCAAAGAAAGACTAAGAGCAGTACCTCATGCAACTTTAAGCATAGATGCAAAAAACCAAATGGCAAAACCTGACCCTATAAATTAATCTGAAATTGAAAAAGTCCGTTTTTGTAATATTGTTTGTTCTGATTGCAGACCAAATTTTAAAAGTATGGGTTAAGCTAAGCATGACCCTTGGTGAAGAAATTCCTGTGCTAGGTAATTGGTTTAACTTGTATTTTACAGAGAACAATGGAATGGCTTTTGGTTTACAATTTGGTGGTGAGTTGGGAAAGCTTTCGCTAAGTGTTTTTAGAATACTAGCAATTATTGCCATTGCAATATATTTGATAATACTTGTCAAGAAAAAAAGAAATAATGGACTAATTATCAGTATTTCATTAATATTTGCCGGAGCGCTTGGTAACATTATCGACAGTGCTTTTTATGGGTTGATTTTTACACAAAGTACTTACCATACTCTGGGTGTTTTGGCTGCTGAAGGACAGGGTTATGCTTCATTCTTACATGGTCGTGTTGTTGATATGCTTTATTTCCCAATCATTGATTTTGTACAAGCTGATGGTCCGTCATGGATTCCTTTATGGCTATATGGTCATGATGGCCATTTTATATTTTTCCGACCTATATTTAATATTGCCGACTCGTCAATTACTGTAGGAGTAATTTATCTCCTTCTTTTTGAAAGGAAGAATTTGCAGCCCTAAAATAACTACATGACAGCAAACGATATTGAAATAATGGCTCCGGTAGGTTCCTATGAATCATTAATGGCAGCAATACAAGGTGGCGCTAACTCGGTTTACTTTGGAATAGGCAATCTTAATATGCGTTCCAAATCTTCAAAAAACTTCACTTTAGAAGATTTAGTTAGTATCTCAAATATTTGTAAGGAAAATAATGTTCGTACATATATAACTTTGAATACTGTTATTTATGATAGTGAACTTGAAACAATGCGTGAGATTGTTAATGCAGCCAAACAAAATAATATTACAGCAATTATTGCGTCCGATCAATCAGTAATTCAATATGCATTTTCGGTTGGTATAGAGATTCATATGTCAACACAAACCAATATAACAAATATCAAAGCCGTTAAATATTATTCGCAATATGCTGATGTGATGGTTACTGCCCGTGAGCTTGAAATTAAACAGGTAAAAGAAATTACTACCGCAATTAGCGAACAAAACATTTGCGGGCCTTCGGGTAATTTAGTTCAAATTGAGGTATTTGCTCATGGTGCTTTGTGTATGGCTGTATCAGGTAAATGTTACTTAAGCCTCGATAACCTAAATTCCTCAGCTAACCGAGGAGCGTGTTTGCAGCAATGCCGCCGAAAATATACAGTTACTGATAAAGAAACAGGCGAGCAACTGGAAATAGATAATGAATATATCATGTCACCAAAGGACTTAAATACAGTTGCTTTGCTGGATTACATACTTGATGCCGGTGTAAGAGTTCTTAAGCTTGAAGGTCGTGGCCGCTCACCGGAATATGTAAAAACAATTGCTTCAGTATATCGTGAGGCTGTTGATGCCTGGTTTGACGGAAACTATAATCAGGAAAATATTGATAAGTGGAATGCCCGGTTATCAACTGTTTATAACAGAGGTTTTTGGGATGGTTATTACATGGGCAGTAAGTTTGGCGAATGGACTGAAGATTATGGTAATCAAGCTACTCAGCGTAAAATGTATATCGGTAAAATAACCAATTATTTTAGCAAGATTGGGGTAGCAGAAGTTAAAATTGAAACTCATGATCTTAATCTTGATGATGAGATTAAAATAATTGGAGAAACAACAGGTGTTTATGAAGCTGTTGTTGATGAAATAAGACTTGATTTAGATCCCGTAAACAAAGTAGATAAGGGTGAAATTTGTTCCATTAAAGTAACGGGCATGGTTCGTCGCGGGGATAAACTTTACAAGGTTGTTAAAAATTAGTGGTTGTAAGAATATGGTTTGATACTAATTGGTTCTTATTCTATTGAATATTAAATTTTGTAACAGTAGTTTTTCCATTAGTCTCTGCTTTTAGCAAGTATATTCCCGGGCTTAATTTATCTCCAGAAACAGAGTTTAAATTTAGTGATAGTATTTTATTTTTCCCCTCTTTAATCATGTTTTGGTTTGCTTTGTAGATTGTTTTTCCGAAAATATCCACAATGCTTACAGTAATTTTTTCAGCATCAAATATATTAAGTTCAATATTTATGAAATCTTTTGCAGGATTTGGATAGATTTTGATGCTATTTATACTATTAGTTGGGGAATTAAAAACCTCTGTATAAACTGGTGGGTAGGCAATATTTACAATTACTCCTTCAATTACAGTAAGCTGTAGCGGAAATTCTTGAGGCAGCAAATACCAGCCATTATACGAACCTCCCCAGCCAAAATTAACATGGTAGTAGTTATCAGTATTATAGCCATCAACTACAACATTGTGCCCCGAATTCCATTGTTGGTTTACAACAGCAAAGTGAATAGGTCGTGCTTCCATAATGTTTTGCGACATAACACTAAACATATTTGTATCGCTATCATCTAACAAAACAGCTTCATTATAACCAAATTTCATATATGCATCAAGGGCCTGGTTAACACCAAATGTTCCTGAACCTTCAGAAGTAAATACCTGTCTTGCTGCAACACCACATGCAAAACTAAGCGCTGCTTTTTCATCATTAGTTAGCTGGTTGATAACTTCATATTTGTTGGCAATAGATTCTAAAAAGATATTAATAATTGGAAAAGACAGGAAACCATATTCCTCATAGTCATCATCAATCCAAAAATTTCTTCCTGCATACGAATGATAATAGTCATCATCATCTGTAAATTTAGTTGAATTAATAGCTTCGTAATAGTTGACTATTTGTGCCATGGCTGTTGCAGGACATCCAACATAACTTCTTTGTGATGTTACCGGATCAATAGGGCAGTATTTATTATAAGGATAACTTTGTGTCCAGTTTGTTTCCAGCCATCCACCTGTTGAGGTTGTTCCTTCTTCGGGCCATTGCTGGAATATTGTTTTACTATCATTAATACCTATTAATAAATTTTCCCATTCCTGTTTTATTTTTTCAATTGTATTTTTGTGCAATGTACCAACTGAGGCAATTCTGGCTTCAATATCTGATATAAGCAGTTCTTTTAAAGGATTTTGAAGGCTGTTGTCAGCATTATAATTGTTTTCAAATGAATATGCGATTACAGGAGGCAGATCTTTTCTTGAAGTAACGACAATATAGCCTGCAGGTTTCAGGTTAAAAACAAAGAATAATGGTTGGGAAGCCTTTTTTTCGAAGATTTGTATATCACCAAAAATACTGTGTGAATTATCGTTGCCTAATAAGATGATTTTGTTTTTTGCAACTTGTAATGCATCATCATATTTAATGTTTTGGGCAAACTGACTGACATTTATGGTAACTGAAATTAGAATTAATAAAATTAGCTTTTTCATTATAATTGAGCTTATTTGTTGTAGTCAAAGTTAAAACTAATTTCGTTCGAAATATACCTAATTATATACAAATTTTACT
Organism: uncultured Lentimicrobiaceae bacterium; assembly: GCA_964460905.1. Taxonomy (GTDB): domain Bacteria; phylum Bacteroidota; class Bacteroidia; order Bacteroidales; family F082. Next base: position 56,192 of record CAYWRM010000013.1, on the reverse strand, counting down.
TAATATCTTGATATTCTACAATAGCCTCTGTTACGTTAATTATATAGTCCCCAACTTTTTCTGTTAGGGAAAATACATCACTATAATATGTGCCAATTTTATGCTTGTATTTTTTTTCTTTCAAATCGTCAACATGCTGATGTCGCATCATATTTCTTTTCTTGTTGATCTTTTTTTCAAAAAGAAAAGCTGTAGCAGGATTAACTTCCTGATAAGAACTAACAAGGTTTTTATTCATCTCAACAAAAGCTTCCCTTATCATTTCAAATAGCTCATTTAGTGAGTTATTCTGCTCATCTGTAAAAATTAATTTCCGTTGATTTCCATTATCGATGATTATAGAAAGCTGGTATACTACATCGCCAACACTCTCCATATCATCTATTATTTTTAACATGGCCCTGATTTTTTTCGAGCTGTCATATGTTAATTCATCTTCTGAAATTCGAGTCAGATATGTGGCAATTTCTATTTCAATATTATCTGTTATTTGCTCATACTTTTCAATTTTTGCAAGGAACTTATCGTATTTTTTTAAACGTTTCTCATGCAATAATGATGGTATAAATAAGAACATTTTTTCTATACGGCTACCAAAATTTGAAATTTCATTTTTTGCTTGCATAATGGAAAGCTCACTCGTTGAAAACAGTCCTGAATCTATATATTGTAATCTGAATTCTTCATCATCCTCATCATCACCAGGAACCATTTTGGTTGCAATTTTGGCTATTAATGATGCAAAACCAATTAACATCAAGGTATTAAGTATATTAAAACTGGTATGAAAAATAGAAAGGGCTATTGGATATTCCTGTTTTATAGTTTCATAGTCGACTTTTGAAAGGTCAGTTGACAAAATGGATATGCTATGATAATGTTGCATAAAATGGTCAATAACTCTTAAAAATGGATGGAAGACTATTAACATCCAAATTACACCAAAGGTGTTGAATATAAAGTGAGCTCGCGCTGCACGTTTGGCAGAGATATTTGCAACAAAAGCAGCAATATTTGCGGTTATTGTTGTTCCAATATTTTCGCCCAGAATCATTGCGGCTGCTAATTCAAATGGTATTAGTCCATTGTACGTCATAACCAAAGTTAGAGCCATAGTAGCACTTGAAGATTGAATAATAACAGTAAGAATTGTTCCAATAATCACAAAAATAAGGATAGAAATATACCCTAAATCAGTAAATGAAGAAAGAAAATTTAGTATCCCTGGATTGTTGTTTATATCAGGTACGGATTCTTTTAAGAACTGGAGACCTATAAAAAGTATGGCAAACCCGATAATTAATTCTCCCCATGATTTTTTTAAGCTGTTTTTTGAAAAAAAGAATGGAAAACTTATTCCAATTAATGGAAGTGACAAAAAACTAAGGCTGATTTTAAAACCTAAAAGAGAAATAATCCATGCTGTTACGGTGGTGCCAATATTGGCTCCCATAATAACACCAACTGCGGCTATAAGAGATAGTAGTCCAGCATTTACAAAGCTTACAATCATAACAGTAGTTGCAGAAGATGATTGTATGGTAGTAGTTACTAAAAACCCTGTTAATGCTCCTTTGAACCTGTTGTTTGTCATAACAGCAAGAATTTGTCTCATTTTTCCCCCTGCTACTTTCTGTAAAGCCTCACTCATTATCTTCATGCCATAAAGAAACAACCCTAGGGATCCTATCAGAGTTAATATTTTTCCAATTGTGGTTACAATTTCCATTTTTAAAGAGCTATTATTTTGCGAAGCCAAATTAGGAACATTTGGTTTTGATTCAGCAAAAATGAATAATATTATTTTGCATTTTATTAACTAATAATTTGATAAAGACAAAACGCTGTTAACAGCTAATCAGATAAATAATATATATTTATATTAAATATTTAGTTTTATAAAATTATTTTGTCAATTTAAGTTGGAATAAAAAATGATAATCATTTGTCTAATGATTAAATATAAAAAACAATCGCATGAAAAAATTATCCTTATTATTTACACTAGCAGCCATTGGCTTTATAACTGTAGCCTTTTCTCAAAATGATTCATACCAAAATGCCAGAGAAGAAGTTAAGCAGTACTTTGATAGCAATATTTTTCCGGCATTGGAAAAACAGCAAATCATATATATTGATAAACTGTCAGATGCTGAAAAAGTGGAACTTCGTATTCTAAATGAAAAAACTAACAATGGATCAAAAAAGGTTTCACGGCAAAGTGGAAATTATAATAGAAGATCAGATTCTAATAAAGAAAATGCAAATATTAAAAAGTCCATGAGGTATGATATGCAAAACGATATTAAAGAGATCACAAATGCACATCCAAAATTAAATGATTCTTATAGTAAGTTTATCAAAAAAAATATGCAAGCTTGGATTATTGATATAAAAGCAATACATGATAAAAACAACATTGAGCAAATGCGTAATAAAGATGATCATACAGGTATTGATATGTTTTTCGAAAGGGCATCAAATCCTGATTGGTTATTATTGTGGGATCCCCTTAATCCACGAATTTCACAATCAAGAGCTATGAGACAGCAAGATGGAAATAATAACATTAAAAGGGGATCTGTAAAAAGAAATAGAAACCCTCAATTAAGAGATGAAATAAAAATGTTTGCAGTTGAGAATATAATCCCGGTAATTGCTGAGGAACGTAAAGCTTTTGATAAAGTTCTAAGCAATAATGATAGAGAAGCCATTTCAACGGCAAGACAAAAAATTCAGGTTAGAAAATTAATGTTTAAAAATTGGTATGAAAGCGATGACTTTGTAGCAGGCAAGCGAGCAAAAGATTCTAATTTTGATGGCATGCGTACTGATATGCAAAATAGCATGACCAAGGTTAGAGAAATTGCTATTGCTCATGGTTCAGAAATTAAAGAATATACTAATAGAATAAAAAGCCATGTTACAGAATGGGAGAAAGAACTAATCATCATAGCTGAAAACAATAATCAAAATGCTGATGATGTGATGAGGATGACAAGACAACATATGCGGAAATCAAATACTCCAATTGCCTTTTTACTTTTTAACCCTGACAAGGCCACCGAAGCTGATTTTTTTAAAATGGAAGAAGAAATCAAGGTAATTGTTTATCCAAATCCGGTTGTACATTCGGCAACTATTGCAATAATTGGTGCTGGCGAAAAAAATATCCTGGTTACTCTTTTTTCAAAAGAAGGAGAAACTATTAACACACTTTTTAACGGAATGAACACCGAGCAAAGGCTTGAGGTTGCACTAAATTCAACCGAGCTAAATAATAATGTTTATATCATTAAGGTTGAAACTGATGGTGCTGAAATAGCACGAAAGATAGTTGTAAAGAAATAGTAATTTTTTTATGGAAGACCGATGCTGAAAATTAATTTCTAGTTTCCGACTTCAAGTTTCCAAGTATTATTAGTTTCCATTGAAACCAACTTATACCAAATATAACCCCATATTACCGATATAAATTGTTTCTTTTTTCCTTTCTTTTTGTTAGAAAAGATTTCCAGAGCTTTGGCTATTCAAATATTTTCTGCCTCAATAAAGAAAAATATAATTCAATTTATTTATCGGTAATATGGAATCATAATTGGTATTACTTTAATTCCATTGTATTACTTCCTCTTCCAAACCCACTCCATAGCTGACGCTCTTGGACCACATTCTTCTGTTTTGGCAACAAGAGCCAACTTATTAGCTTCAGCAAATAAATAATACTCACCTATTGAATTACAATCGGGATCTACTGTGATGGTCATTAAGTTTCCTGAGAGAATGAATTCAGCATGTGAACTTGTATGACCACTAGCTGTGTCAAGAACTATCCAATCAAAAGTGTTGTTAGTGTTGAATTTAAGTTCAACATCAAACTGGATGCCTTGTTGGTCGGTTTGCAACACAGTCCATGACCCGTAGATGTCAGGAGTCTGAATATCACAATCTTTCTCGCATGATCCGAAGAAGAGAAGAATTGCAATAAATGTAATCAAAGGGAATAAATAATTTTTCATGAGATTTTTTAATTTGTGGTGTTAAAAATACATATTTTTATTGTTGGTATTTAATATTCGGGTTGTTAATTGGAGAGAATTTAAATGCGAGCAAAATTCATATTAATTACTATAAATCATTATTTTTTTTAATCCATCAGAGGTTATAACTCCACGGTACATTCCGGCAGTATTGAAAGTCATTGCAAAATTTCCTGAACTATCAACTGCAATAATTCCACCATCACCACCTATCTTTTTTAACTTACCCAAAACCACATAATTAGCAGCCTCTTTAAGTGAAACATTAGTATATTTCATAAGAGCGCTAATATCGTAAGCAACCACATTTCTAATAAAATACTCACCATGGCCTGTGGCTGAAACAGCGCAAGTATTATTATCTGCGTAAGTACCTGCTCCTATAATTGGAGAATCGCCAACCCGACCTTTCATTTTGTAGGTCATGCCCCCTGTTGAGGTTCCAGCTGCAAGATTTCCATATGTATCAAGTGCTACTGCACCAACAGTCCCATGATTTTCATTTTCTATTTTTTGTTTTGCTTTTACTTTTTCATAACTCTTCCATCGGTTTGAAGTAAAAAAGTAAGAGCTGTCAACAATTTCAAGTCCAATATTAACAGCAAATTCATCGGCACCATTACTAGTTAACAATACATGATTTGTTTCTTCCATAACAGCTCGGGCAGCCAAAATAGGATTTTTAGTATTATGAATTCCGGTAACAGCACCGGCACCACCGGTACTACCATTCATAATTGACGCATCCATTTCATTAACACCTTCTTCGGTGAAAACTGCACCCTTTCCAGCATTAAACAATGGAGAGTCTTCCATAACTATTATTGCTTCAGTTATAGCATCAAGGCTAGTGCCTCCTGATTTTAACACTTCGGCACCGGTAAGCAATGCTTCCTCAAGTTTTGCCAGGTATTGTTGCTCTTTTTCGGGCGTTAAGTTTTCTTTTAGAATAGTGCCGGCACCACCGTGAATCACCAACACGTATTTTGGAGAAATTTCGTTCTTAGAATCAATGTAATTGCATGAGTTTAAGCAGAAAACAAATGCAATGGTAGCAATAATAATTTGAGTCATAATTATAGTTTTAGTTATGAAGAAAACCTGAAATAGCAGTTTTAAAATCGTAAAGGCCAAACATATCGCCGGATGTGATGAGAATAACAACTACAATCACCCACTTTACAAAATTTACACCACGTGACACTGCTAAACGTGAAGCAATTAATGCTCCCGCAACAGCTCCAATTGCGAGGATTAAACCATACATCCAATTTACCTGGTTATACCAAATAAAAATAATAAGTGTAAATGGGACGTAAGCAAGTACTACAAATACTTTTATCGCATTGGCTTTTACAAGATCAAAACCTGCCATACCTACAATACCTGCCAGTAAAAAATATCCTACTCCCATATGAAGAAAACCACCGTAAATTCCTATAAAGAAGAAAACAATATATGTTTTCCACGTAAGTGGTTTTTCACTTATATCCGTTCTTCCATAAATATATTTTTGTGGTTTATATAGTATGAAAACTAACATAATCAGCATAACCACACCAATAGCTTTTTCAAAAATATCTTCACGGATATCAACAGCAAACCAAGCACCTATAAGCGAACCCAGAATTGCCGGGATGCTTAAGTAGATTGCCTTACGTGTTTCTAGCACCTTTTGTTGTCTAAAACTTGTTGTAGCTGTAAGAGTTTGAATTGTTATTGCAATACGGTTAGTACCATTTGCTATGGGGGCAGGTAACCCTAACATCATTAAAACAGAGAGTGAAATTATACTTCCTCCTCCAGCTAATGTGTTAATAAAACCCACCAATAATCCTGCAACAATAAGTGTAATAATTTCTACCAAAGCATGAAAGATTAATTAATATAACTTGTTTTATTATCTTCTAGAATTTCCTCTTAAGCGCATCCCACCCTTGAGCTTTTAACTCAATTGAGGTATTGTCATTAGTGATAAGTCGTTCACCTTCTGAAACATCAGTCATATAACCTATTACTGAAACTTCTTCTATGTTCTTAATTTTTTCGTAGTCACTTTGTTTAACGGTAAATAGTAATTCGTAATCTTCACCACCATTTAGAGCAGTAACAGTAGGTACAATATTAAATTCTTCCTTAGCTAAATCAAAAGTTGTTTGGTCAATGGGAATTTTTTCTTCAGAAATAACACAACCGGTATTTGATGCTTTACAAATGTGCATAACGTCTGAAGCTAGCCCATCGCTCACATCAATCATTGAAGTAGGAGAAATATTGTGTTTAGCAAGAAGTTCAACAACATCTACACGAGCTTCTGGCTTTAACTGTCGTTGCAGCAAATAATCATGTTCACTTAGTTCGGGCTGAATATCCGGGTTAGCTTCAAATGCTTTTTTCTCTCTTTCAAGAATTAAAAGACCCATATATGCACCACCCAGATCGCCGGAAACGCATATTAAATCGTTTGACTTTGCACCTTTTCGATAAACGATTTTATCTTTTTCAACTTCACCAATAATTGTTGCTGATATTACTAGCCCTGATGCACTTGATGTTGTATCGCCACCAATAAAATCAACACCATAAACTTCGCATGCTTTTTTAATGCCAATATAAATTTCTTCAATTGCTTCCACTGAAAATTTTGCTCCAACCCCAATTCCAACTAATAATTGTTTAGGTTTCCCATTCATGGCAGCAATGTCAGAAAAGTTAACCACAGCGGCTTTATATCCCAAGTGCTTTAGTGGTGTATACATCATATCAAAATGGACACCTTCTAGCAATAGATCTTTTGAAACAAGAGTCAACATATCTTTTTTGGGCTTAATTACAGCTGCATCATCACCTATGCCAAGTAAAGTTGTCCTATTCTTAATTTTTATATCGGAAGTAAGTTTGTCAATCAGTCCAAATTCACCCAATTCTGACAGAGGGGTTAATTTTGTATTTGAATTTTCAATCATTGTAAATTTTTTTTGCAAAAATACTTCAAATTTAGGAGATATGTGTCCAATTTGATTCACCAACCTATTATAACATGCTCTATTGCAAACATAGCTATGTGAGAAGATTTTTGTATTAACGTTTTTACAATGGACCAAATATTACAACATCAAATGTAATTATAATTGAAAATATTATAATTTCACATTTTAATTAAATTCATATTGAAAACATAAAATCATGATAGAACTAAAGGTTGATTATAGCAATGCACTTGAGATAATAAATAAAGAGGATATTTTTAATTTTCAGAAAGAAATTAATTATCACTATAACTCATTAAAAAATAAGACAGGAAAAGGTAGTGATTTTCTGGGGTGGGTTGAACTGCCGGAGGAATTAGATAATGAGTTAATCACAAGAATTGAAAAGCTTGCAACTGAAATAAGAAGTAAATCGCAAATATTTGTTGTAATTGGAATTGGTGGATCTTATCTTGGCGCAAGGGCAGTTATTGAAGCATTATCAAATTCTTTTTCACAATTAGAAAGAGAAAATGGTAATCCTATAGTTGTTTATGCTGGACAAAATATTAGTGAAGATTACATGACTGAGCTAATGGAAGTGCTTGATAAAAATGATTATTCACTAACTGTTATTTCGAAATCGGGCACAACAACTGAACCAGTTGTATCATTCAGACTTCTTAAAAATCATCTGGAAAATAAATATGGAAAACAAGAAGCAAAATCTAGAATAATAGCCATTACTGATAAGGAACGTGGTGCATTAAAGCAGTTAGCTGATGAAGAAGGATACGAGTCGTTTATTGTTCCCGATGATGTGGGTGGCAGATATTCAGTACTTACACCTGTAGGCTTATTTCCTATAGCTGTTGCGGGATTTAATATCAGGGAATTGATAAGTGGGGCCATTAAAATGAAAACACATATTGAAACATCACCAGATATTGAAAACAATCCTGTTTGGGCATATGCTGCCGCAAGAAATGCATTATACAATGCCGGCAAAACTATTGAAATTACTGTAAACTATGAACCAAAACTATATTATATTACAGAATGGTGGAAGCAGCTTTACGGAGAAAGTGAAGGAAAGGAAAATAAGGGAATTTTCCCTGCCGGGGTCGGATTTACAACAGATTTACATTCAATGGGTCAATATATTCAAGAGGGGTTGCGTAATATTTTCGAGACAGTTATTTCTGTTGAAAAACCCAATAATGAGCTAAAAGTACCGATGGATGATAAAAATCTTGATGGCCTTAATTACATAGCAGGTAAACCATTACATGAGGTAAACCACATGGCAGAAACAGGTACTACTTTAGCACATGTTGATGGAGGAGTTCCTAATTTACGGATTACAATTCCTAATATTTCAGAAAATACTTTGGGTCAGCTTATTTATTTTTATGAGATGGGTTGTGCTGTGAGCGGATATATATTAGGAGTGAACCCGTTTGACCAACCCGGTGTGGAGGCATATAAGAAAAACATGTTTGCTTTATTGGGTAAGGCTGGTTTTGAAAAAGAAACTGAAGCAATTAATAGTAGGCTGAAGAAATAATACCATACTAATAGTCAGATACGACATCCTCCAGAAACTAACCTGTCATAAGGAGGGAAACGATCCGCCTTAGGCGGAGAGTGACGAGAAATCCCCCAAAAACCCGGTTGTCATCTCGAAAGAGGTACGACTGAGGAATCCCCTGAGAACATAGCCTTTGCTCAGGAGATCTCTCCCGTTGGTCGAGATGACAACTGGGTTTTCAGGAGATTCCAGCCTGCGGCAGGCAGGTCTTCCTACGGTCGAGATGACAGCAAGGTTATCAGAAGATTTCTCTCTCCGAAATGACAACCAATTTCGAAATGATAGCAAGGTTTTTTTTCGATTGTGTCAACCGCGGCAGGGATTGCAATAGTAGCTTGTTGAAATTCCGATGATGATTTTGTTAGTAGGTGTTTGCTGACGGAGGAAGCACATGCACTACTTACAAAACCACAACCGGTATGAAACAACTACAAATGTAAAGCCCGCATGGCCGCACAAAAAATCATTTGTATTGCTGATTCATAAATATTTAGTACTTTTGCAACCCAAAAATTTTAAATAATTAAACTATATAAAGATGTCGGAAGTAGCTGTTGAAAATGAACTTCAATACAAAATTGCAGATATTGCGTTGGCCGAATGGGGACGCAAAGAAATTGAAATTGCTGAAAAAGAAATGCCTGGATTAATGGCAATTCGCGCTAAATTTTCAGCTGAAAAGCCGTTGAAAGATGTACGGATTATGGGCTCATTACATATGACCATACAAACTGCCGTATTAATAGAAACTCTTAAAGAACTTGGGGCAAATGTAAGATGGGCAAGTTGCAATATTTTCTCAACGCAGGATCACGCAGCTGCTGTAGTTGCCGCATCCGGCACTCCTGTTTTTGCCTGGAAGGGTGAAACTTTGGAAGAATATTGGTGGTGTGCAAAACAAGCTTTATCGTTTCCTGGCGGATTAGGACCACAACTTATTGTTGATGATGGCGGTGATGCTACTTTGATGATGCATAAAGGTTTTAAAGCTGAAGAAGATGCTTCATTTTTTGACGATGAACCTGAGAGTGAAGAGGAAGAAGAAATTTTAAAGTTGCTTAAATCGACTCTAGCTGAAGATTCGCAAAAATGGCACAGAGCTGTTAAAGACTGGAAAGGTGTTTCGGAAGAAACTACCACAGGTGTTCACCGGCTATATCAAATGTTTGACAAGGGTATTTTGTTAGTTCCTGCAATTAATGTTAATGACTCTGTTACAAAATCGAAATTTGATAATTTATATGGCTGTCGTGAATCATTAGCGGATGGTATTAAGCGTGCTACTGATGTAATGATTGCCGGAAAAGTTGTTGTTGTTGCCGGTTATGGTGATGTTGGTAAAGGTTCGGCACACTCAATGCGCTCATACGGGGCTCGTGTAATTGTTACCGAAATTGACCCAATTTGTGCTTTACAAGCTGCCATGGAAGGCTTTGAAGTAACAACAATGGAAGAAGCTGTTAAGGAAGGAAATATTTTTGTAACCACCACGGGTAACAAACATGTTGTAACTGCTGAACATATGGCTAATATGAAGGATCAGGCAATTGTTTGTAACATTGGTCATTTCGACAACGAAATTCAGGTTGCTCAAATGGAAAAAATTTCTGAAAAAACAAATATCAAGCCCCAGGTTGACAAATATACTTTTGAAGATGGCCATTCTATTTTCTTATTGGCCGAAGGAAGATTAGTAAACCTTGGTTGTGCTACAGGTCACCCATCATTTGTAATGAGTAATTCATTTACAAATCAAACGTTAGCTCAAATTGACCTTTGGAAGAAAAAAGATGAATATGATGTTGGTGTTTATCGACTTCCAAAATATCTTGACGAAGAAGTTGCTCGTTTGCATTTAGCTCAAATTGGTGTTACTCTTACTAAAATGTCTCAAGAACAAGCAGAATATCTGGGTGTTCCTGTTGATGGTCCTTATAAAGCTGATCATTATAGGTATTAGAAATAGTAAAGCACGGGATTGCATCTGCCTGACGGCAGTCAGGAATCCCGCGCAGCGATAGTGCTTACCACAAAACGCTAATTTCTTTGTTATACTTGTGCAGAAAAACAGTCATTTACGAAAAGTAAACTCCTGATTTTCTGTACTTCGCAGGCCTCGAACTTAACTTTTTCTGGCTAAGCACTAATTAGATGTCTAACAATTTTATTCAATTAAAGAATAATCATAAAAAAAGGTGCTCTCCAAATTGGGAAAGCACCTTTTTTTATGAATTTATTTTTGAATTTTAAAATGGAGTAAGTGTTAATCCAACAGAAATTGGGTACAATTCAGGGCCTCTGCCTCTTTCAAAAACATCTGATATTTGGTAATACCCAAATAAATTAAACGACTTATAACCAACACGAAAAGTAAATCCATAAGCCCAATCTTCTGTGTTGGCAATATTTTTACGTTTTACATTTGTTCTTCCTTTTGGTTCGTCAGGAATATCACCAATATATTTGTCTTTAGCACTAATTAAATATCTAATTTTAACTCCCGCGCCAAATTTAACACCACTATTCAGTCTTAATTTAAACTCTAAGGGTATAGAAGCGTATGTCAAGTTGATTTTACTCCTTTGGTAAACATCATCAATTGGAGTAAATATAATTGTATCAGCAGTTATATTATCAATTCTTGTGTTGCTATACATATTGTGATTATCGATACCAAGTCCTGCAGAAAATGAAGAGTTACTTTCGGCTAACTGAAAGTTATACATAGCAAAGATGTTGAATCCTTGATTTACAGTACGCAGTTCCATATAATCCGGCACACCTTGCCAAATGTCTGTAAAAAAGTCTGCACCAATTGTAACTTTTCGTTTAGCGTTTTCACTAATTATCTGTGAAAATGAACTTCCTATGAATAGGAAAAACAAAAAAAGTGATATAATAATTTTTAGATTTTTCATGCATTTAAATTTTTTGCAAATATACTTAATTCAACTGTTCGATTGTTCGATTGTTCAAGTGTTCAATAGTTCAATTGTTTGATTGTTGCTAATTTGATATTAATTCTTCAATTACACCCTCAATCTTATCTGAATTCCATCTTGCGGCTCCTTTTTTACTTACAACAACAACCCCATCTTTATTAATAATGAATGTTGTAGGTATACTTTGACTACTAAAATCGGAAGGTACCGATGTGTTTTGAAAGAATGGTATGTGATTAAGGTTTTTGTTTTTTGCAAAAGTCATAACCTTGGCACTACTTTCATTACTCACGATTACAAAATTAACTTCGTCATGGTATTTTTCATAAAGGTCAGCAATTCCGGGAAGTTCGGCGACGCATGGGGGACACCATGTAGCCCAAAAGTTAATAAACACAGGCTTATTATTTAATGAACCAAATGAAACTTGATTACCTTCCATATCATTAATTTGCCATGCTTTTGTTTGATCGTTAATGCTAAATTGTTCATCATTATTTAAAGTAGATGGCGGAAAAGAAGTAAGCCTGATAAAAAAAGAAGCCACATCGGTTCTTGTTGCAGGAATAATTAGTAAAACAATTATAATAACAAATACGGCATCAGAAAGAATACTGTACCACTTTTTCTTTTTATAGTTGCTAAAGTATTTTTTAATATTTATTCTTGACAATATTATAATTTTTTTGTTAGATAGTATATTATAGTACGTATTTATATAACATCACTACTATTGTAATTGCACAATTTTTTCTGCTATATTAAATTTGCCCTTTTGTCAAGCAGCTCATTAATTTGATCTTCTGTTAGATTTGGGTTTTTAAGCAATTGGTCAATTTCCTCAACTGATGGGTTGTTGCTAACTATTTTTAACTCAGGCTCTTTATCTTCAATTTGTTCAACATCATCAAATTGTTCTTCGCCAACTTGTTCCTTAAGTTGCTTTACTAAATCACTTACCATTTGCTTAACCGGTTCACCAAATTGTCCTTGTAGCTGACTACCTATTTGGTCTTTCATTGTTTCGTAGTTGGTAAAAAAGAACTGAAATTGCTTTAGCATCATACTATCAACTCCGGGAACATCATCTAGTGATTTTGTTTCAACAAGTTTTTTAAACAGCCTGAATAGTTCATCCAGATCATGTTTGAATTTTTCATCTTCCATAGTAATTGCAAAATTAATAATAAAAGTGTACTGCTTTATTACATAGTGTGTTAAATAATTACAAAATATGTAGTTAACGACACTTTCTTAGAGTCATTTTTGAAAATGGTCATATATTCACAGATGTTACTAATTTCTGAATTTAACGGAATAAATAATTGCTTCTATTTGACGAAGCAGATTACGTTTTTTCTTGTTTGGATGATAGACATAACCATATATTGTAAGAATTTGGTTATTAACTGGATCAACAAAAGTATAGCTTACAAACGGGCCTCCCATAAAATCATGTTCAACATTCCAAACACCTCTCATTTCAATAGTATATTCAGATGTAAAATCTTCAATTTGTTTAATTACCGGAGGAACAAATTTGCTGTCAATGGTCATGTAAGTTCCTTCCGATTCTCCCGGAATATATTGCTCTAAGTCGCGGTTAGTACGGGCAACGATACTTGCTGACGAAAATTGTTTTTCATCTTCATAAGGTTCTGAAATAATCACTATTCCCTGACTATAATCGGTAACTTCTTTTCTTATCCACATAAAACCGGTTTCGCTTTTAGCAACGTAGAAACCTTGCGGAACTATAATATCAAGGTTAAATGCTTTTCTCACTTTTTTAAGCACGTCGTTTTTTGAACTAGGTCTGAATACCGACAAAATTCTGCTTCTCTCAGCTTCATTAAAATCGTAAATAATGCCTTCGGCAAATGATGGAAAGTCATTTGAAAATGTTGAGGCAGATGGTGAAATAACTCTAATTATTTTCTGTGGAGCAGACCACTTATCTTCAAATTTTTCAACTTTTGTTGATGTTGCATTTTTATCAATATTAACAATAAGGATATTTCTGTGCTTTTTAAACATATCCGAAAAGTTGTTTACTGTTATATGAGCTAAATCGAAAACAGGTTCAGATTGTGACAATCCGTATTGCTCTTTCCCTAGTGACATTTTTATGGATTGCCCGACTAAATTATCCCACTGTTGTTCATTTTGCAACACAATTAATACTTCTGAAGTATTGCCAATTGATCGTGGCAAATTAGAGCGATTAGTGTTACTATCACATGATGACATTAATGCTATTGCAGATACTAGCGCAATAAAAGTTAGTTTTTTGAATGTTTTCATTTTCATTAAATTCAATTACAATTAAAAATGCTCATCAAATAATAATTGATAATGCATATTTTTTAAATGAGCATAATTGCTCACTATTATAACTAATTTAGGAGAAAAATATTGCAATTAGCTTATTGCTGCAATTTTAATTTTTTGTCCGGGGGTAAGACGGTTACTATTTCTAAAGTTATTTAGAGATTTTATTTTGTCAACAGTAACTCCATCATATTCTTTGGCAATATCCCATAGTGTATCTCCTTTACGAACAACATGATATAGGTATTTACCCTCTTTTACTGAACTGTCAGATTTTTGTGATGGTTTGTAAACAATAAGTTTTTGTTTTGGGAATATTTTTGAACTACCAAGGTTGTTCCATTCTTTAAGGTCGGTTACAGTACATTGATATTTTTTTGCTATTAGCCCTAAGTTTTCTCCATTTTTAACAATATGACTCGATTTTTTGGATGAACGCATTACCGGGGTTTTTGATTTTTGGTAGTAATTATTACTTCCTGAACCAAATAATACAAGCTTTTGACCAGGATAAATTGTATTACTTCTTAAGTTGTTCCATCTTTTTATCTGACTAACGTAAACCCTATTTCTTTTTGCTATAAGCCCGAGGCTTTCACCACTTCTAACAATGTGAATATTACGATTTTTAGCTTTTTTTACTTCTGCAAGTAATTTATCGCGTTCGATGCCACTTTTGGTTTTATAAGCATATAATTGTTGTTCGTTATTTAGAAAATCGGCAACATAAGCGCGTGGTATTCTTATGGTGTATTTTTTACCAATAGAAGCTGGAATAATATTTTTTTTGAACTGAGGATTCATGAATTTTAGCTCATCCATAGGTATGCCAAGCATTTCATTTAGCTGGTCGAAAGCAAGTATGTCGTTAATTGTAACTGTGTCAATATCATAATAAAACATGCTGGGACGCATTGGGTAAATATTATGTTCGGGAGCATAATTCATTATATAGCTAACAGCTATAAAAGCCGGAACATAGCCTCTGGTTTCTCTTGGGAGAAATGGCCAAACAGCCCAATAATTTTTTGTTCCTCCTGCACGACGAATTGCTCTGTTTACATTCCCTGCTCCTGAATTATATGCAGCCAGTGCCAACGACCAATCGTTATAAATATCGTATAGATCTGTTAGATGTTCGCATGCGGCTATTGTTGATTTATATGGATCGAAACGGTCATCAACTAATGATGTTACTTTTAGTCCGTATACTTTACCGGTACCATACATAAACTGCCAAAGCCCTTTGGCTCCTGCGTGTGATCCGGCTGACGGATTTAATGCTGATTCAACAATTGCGAGATACTTAATTTCTAATGGCATATCATATTTATCCAGCGTTTCTTCAAATAATGGAAAATATATCTCAGCAAGGCCAAGCATTCTAGCTGTCAAGTCTTTCTTTTTTACAGCGTAAAGGTTTATAAAGCTTTTAACTTCTTTATTATAAGTAAGCTCAATTGGAGTTTCAATATTTAAGGCTTCAATTCGTTGAGCATATACTGAGTCTGGATAAGCAGGTATTTCGTTAACAGTAAAATGCAGTTTACCTTTTCCGGTTGTGTCAATATAAAAAAAGTTTTTTTTGTAAAACTTTTCGTAAAGAAGTTTGTCGAGAGTGGTAAGAACTTGTGAATCTTTAATTAACAAGCTAAACTCACCTGTGGTATCTATGTTTATACTAGTTGCTGACAATTCTTTAATAGATTCATCTTCAATAATTATAGCAATTGAGTCAGTAATAATACTAACTGTATCAGTTTTATGTATAGTTATTGTATCTTGGTTTTGTTGGGCATAAAGGTTAATATAAGCTATTAGTATAACAGCAGTAGTAATAGTAATTTTGAAAAAAGTCATATTGTATTCTAATTTAAAAAAGTAACAAAACTATAAACGTAAAAGATTACAAAAGTATATGTAAAATAGTTGTTATATTTATTGTGGTGATATTATTATTGAACATTAACAAGTTAGTTATATCAACTATATTTCATAATGACGCATAAGAAATTGAGTGATTTTTTTTATATACTAAGTTAAAAATCTTTGCATAGCCATAGCTACGGAAATATTTTTAGCTGAAGAATATGGGAAAAAGGACCAATTTATATGCGACATTATGGGGTATATTTGGTATTAGTTGCTTGTGTTAAAATTATAGAAAAGAAAAACCCGTAATGCAAATATTTCAATGTATGGCAAAACGGGTTTAATCGTTATTTAAGTATATTTTAAATTCCTATTTCTTTTTTAATTTCATTAGTCCAATCTTTAATTCTTTCATCAGAAAGTTCGGGTTCATTATCAATGTCAAGAGCTAAACCAAAAAAGAAACCATCTTTTTCCCCATCAGAATCGGTAAATTTATAGCCAAAAGATGGCCAATGCCCAATAGTTTTAAGATTTAATTTATCCATTTCATCTTTGTAAATACCAAGTCCATCTACAAAATGATCGGGATATAATATTTGATCACCAAGGCCAAATGATGTTGCCAAAACATTAATTTTATCTTTGTCTTCAAGTTTTCTGAAGAATCTGTTCCATTCATTGTCTGGTTTTGCATCTAACCAGTCTTCAGCACCAATAGTTGAATGTCCGAGTACCATTAATTCATAATTATTAATTGTATTAATGTCAAAACTAACAACATCAAACATGTCAATTATTTCTTTGTCAAACATGTTATAAACCTTCTGGGCTGCTTTTTCAACGTTTCCGCCTTTGCCCCAATATAGTAGCACTATTTTTTTCATTTTTTATTTGGATTTATAGCTGGTAAAAGTACAATTATTTGTTGAATTTATCCATGAAAAGTAGTTTGCCAATAATGCAAATTCATTCAAATAATATTATTAACATACTCTGTGTATATTTGCATCTGCGTTTTAATATTTTCATAGGAGTATAATGAAGAAATTTTATAGGGTACTTGCTTACATAAAACCATATTATGGTTATGCCGGATTAAATGTAATTTTTAATCTGCTTACCATCGTTTTTTCTCTTTTTTCATTTGCATTGCTTATACCATTTTTAAATCTGCTATTTGGTATTGATGATTTGGTTACTGACAAACCTGAGCTTGCATTTAACACAAAATCATTATTAGAATACCTTAATTACCAGATAAGTGAGGTGATATCATCAAATGGTAAAATACAGGCTCTGGTTTATATTTGTATTGTATTATTAATTTCTTTCTTTTTAAGAAATTTTGCTAGATTTTTTGCAATGTACTACATGGCTAATGTACGTATTGGTGCTATTAAAGGAATAAGAAATGATATTTATACCAAACTTTTAATTCTTCCCCTTTCATTTTTTACAAGGCACAAAAAGGGAGATATTATTGCGCGTGTTACTACTGATGTCCAGGAGGTTGAATTTTCGATTATGAATTATCTTGAGATGATAATTCGTGACCCTATTACAATAATTGCGTATTTCGCTTTTATGGTTAGTATGAGTCCACAGTTAACTATATTCGTGCTTGTAATACTGCCAGTTACCGGTTTTATAATTGGCAGGATAGGCAGAAGTTTGCGTAAACAATCTAAAATTGGAATGACAAAGTTTGCAGGTTTACTGTCAACCATTGAAGAATCAATATCGGGCTTAAGAATTATAAAAGCTTTTAATGCCATTGATTATTCTGACAAAAAATTCAAATGGGCAAATAATGATTATTCAAAATTGCTCATATGGATATATCGTCGTAGAGACCTATCATCACCTCTCAGTGAATTTTTATCGTCAGTTGTAATTGTTATTGTACTTTGGTTTGGCGGAAAAATGGTGTTGTCTGATACGCCTACAATTCAAGCAGCCGATTTCATAACATATATAGTAGTTTTTTCACAAATTATACCACCGGCAAAAACTTTTGCTCAAGGTTTTTACAGCATACAAAAGGGAATAGCTTCTGCAGAACGTATTTTTGAAGTTCTTGATGCTGAAGAGGTTATAGAGGAAAGGCCTGACGCATTATCAATAAAATCCTTTGAAAAATGTATTGAATACAAAAAAGTGAGCTTTAAGTATGAAAATGAATATGTGCTTAAAAATATTGATTTGAAGATTGAAAAAGGAAAAGTAATTGCACTTGTTGGCGAATCAGGTGGTGGCAAGTCGACAATGGCTGATTTATTACCAAGATTTTATGATGTTGACAAAGGCGAACTTCTTATCGATGGTAAAAATATTGTTGATTTAAAAATTAACGATACTAGAGGATTGATGGGGATTGTTTCACAAGAGAGCATTTTATTTAATGACACTATATTCAATAATATTGCTTTTAGTGAGGAAAATGTACTTGAAAAAGATGTTATTGCTGCTGCGAAAGTTGCAAACGCACATGAATTTATAATTGATACAGAAAAAGGATATCAAACAAATATTGGCGATAGAGGAATGAAGTTATCGGGAGGTCAAAGACAACGTTTGAGTATTGCCAGAGCAGTACTTGCGAACCCGCCAATTTTAATACTCGATGAAGCTACATCTTCACTGGATACTGAGTCGGAGAAGCTGGTTCAAAAAGCATTGTTCAATGTTATGAAAGATCGTACAACAGTAGTTATTGCTCACCGACTGTCAACAATACAACATGCTGATGAGATAATTGTGCTTAAAAAAGGGGAAATTGTTGAAAGAGGAACTCATGGCGAACTCATATCGTTGGATGGAGTATATAGTAAATTACAACAATTACAGGCTTTTAGTTAAGCTTTTGATCTTTCAGAGTTCGCAGGTACTGTAAGGGTTAAGCTCACATATTCTATATTTTACTATTATTCGATAGTAAATTTATCCCAATCAGGTCCCACATTAAATTTTTTTCTGAATTCGTTTAGGTAATTATAGGATAATGTACATGAAAGAGTTTCATCTTCATAACTTTTTCCTTGTTTTAAAACAGTGCCTTTAGGGTCAATAATCATAGAATCGCCACTATAGCTATTACCCGGACCATCTGTGCCAACGCGATTTAAACCAATAACATATGCCTGATTTTCAATGGCACGTGCCAGAAGTAGTGTTTTCCATGGATAGCTACGAACAGCAGGCCAGTTAGCCACATAAATTGCTATGTCGTATTCAAATCCTGCATCATCATCATAGTGGTTTTTGCTCCATACCGGAAACCGTAAATCATAACAAATCATTGGTCTTATTTTCCATCCCATGAAATTTACAATAAGCTTTTCGCTACCGGCGGTTATCTTTTCATGTTCGCCTCCCATTGAGAAAACATGACGTTTTTTGTAGCTTTTAAAACTAACATCAGGTAACATCCAAATAAGAGTATTGGCATAACTATTATTGTTCTTTATCAACAAAGTTCCTGTGATAATTGCATTATATCTATGCGATATTTTGCGCATCCAATTGATGGTAAGTCCGTTAAAATCTTCCCAGTATTTGTAAGGATCAACCGGAAAACCAGTAGTAAAAGTTTCAGGTAATATTATTAAGTGGTGTGAATCAAAATTATCACCAATTTGTTTTTCAAATTTAGTTAGGTTCGCTTTGGGATCTTCCCAAAATAAATTAGTTTGTAATGCCAGTATTTTTAAATCTTGCATAATATTTCTCCAGCATTTTTAAGGGTAGATTCTTTTTTTGCAAAACAGAAACGAAGCGTATGATTATTTTCTTTGGTTCTGTAAAAAGAACTTACCGGTACAGCTGCTATACCAAATTCTTTAACCATTCTCACCGCCATATCCATCTCAGGTTCATCAGAGATATTGCTATAATCTAGCAATTGAAAATATGTACCATGATTTATAAGAGGTTTAAACTTTGATCCAGCAATTGTTGACAGAAAATAGTCTCGTTTTTTCTGATAAAAACTACTTAGGGTAGTATAATTATCCGGATTTTTTAAATATTCTGCAACAGCATATTGAATTGGAGTATTAACAGCAAAAACAACAAATTGATGGACTTTTCGGAACTCTGCCATAATATTTTCAGGAGCTAGCACAAAACCCGTTTTCCAACCTGTAGTGTGAAAAGTTTTACCAAATGAACCAACAACTATACTCTTTGAGGCTAACTCAGGAAAACGTGCAGCACTCTGGTGCTGATAACCATCAAAAATTAAATGTTCATAAACTTCATCACTTAATACGATAATATCTCTACCTCTGATAAGCCTTTCAAGTCTAAGCATATCATCTTCGCTAATTATACTCCCTGTTGGATTATGAGGAGAATTGATAATTATCATTTTTGTATTGCTTGAGATCAACCGCGGCAGTTCATCCCAATTAATGCTGTAATCAGGAAACTGTAATTGCGAATATTTTACTAATCCCCCATTAACCGTAACAGAAGGAGCATAACAGTCATAAGCCGGTTCTAAAATAATAACTTCATCATCTTTTGTAATAAATGCAGAGATTGCTGTAAAAATAGCTTGTGTTGCTCCGGCAGTTATGGTTATTTCTTTGTCAGCGTTGTAATTGGCGTCATGATTTTTTTTGAACATTTGAGACAAAGTTTTACGCAAGGATTCAACTCCAGGCATTGGAGCATACTGGTTATATCCTTTTAACATATAATAGTTTACCAGTTCAATAAGTTCTGCCGATATCGGAAAGTCTGGAAAACCCTGGCTTAGGTTAACTGCTTTATACTCATTGGCAAGTCCTGACATAACAGCAAATATTGATGTGCCGGTTTGTGGTAACTTGGTGGTTATTTTGCCTTCAAAATTATTCATTAATATATGGTTTTACTAAAACAAAGATAGTTTTAATATTTGTTTAGATGCGTTTGCTCAGCAAACAGATTAATCTAGAATCATTCTAATGGGTTAAATAGCTTGCAAGCTAATGATGAAAACAAAGAAATTGTTAGACTTTATGACTTAATGGGAAGAGAGAAATCACCAAATACCAAAGGAGAGTTGATTATTTTTCTATATAGTGATGGAACCACAGAGAAAAAATTCATTCAGTAGTAGGGATTTTGCCACGTTAAAAAACAAAAAAATAGAAACAAATACTTATTAGTGTAATTGTTTCTATTTCAAGTCTCCCCGGTAGGGTTCGAACCTACGGCCCGCTGATTAAGAGTCAGCTGCTCTGCCAACTGAGCTACGGAGAGAAAGCGGAGGCAAAATTACTATTTTTTATAAATAGACAACGATTAAATACGGGTTTTTGAATCAAATTCAGGCTACTAAAAAAAGTCAACTTTCCCAGTATCTAAACTGTAGTATGCCGGAATAATTTTGACACCCCTATTTTCAACGGCATTTTTAATTATATCAGACTTGGTCTTTAATTCTTTAGCAGTAAGTTCAACATTTTTCTTTGCTACTTCATTTACAGAGGCTCCTTTTTTTGAAGTTGCTATTGCAGGAGCAAGATAGGATAGCAGATGGTTTAAATTGGCTCCATTATCACCTCCGGCCTTAGCCGCAGTTACAGCGCCACAACATTGATGGCCTAGTACCACAATTAATTTTGTGTCTAAATGTTCTACTGCATATTCAATACTTGCTATGGAAGAAGTATTGGCCACATTACCAGCAACTCTTACAACAAATAATTCTCCTAAGCCGGTATCAAACATAAGTTCGGGGACTATTCTACTATCAGAACATCCTAGTATAATTGCAAAGGGTTGTTGTCCTCCCAGTAAAGCTACTCTTCTTGCATCATCTTTTAATTTTCCATCTGGCTGATCAGCTACAAATCTTGCATTGCCTTCTTTTAATTTGTTTAAACTTTCTTGTGCTGTCATATGAGTTTTTATTGGGTAAATCTATGTAATTTAACTTTTTAAAGTTATTTATTATAAACTACTTCTTGTTTTTTATACTCTCGCATTTGTTTAGTAGGTTCAATTATCGAATATCCTTTCCAAAGTTTATCATCAAACTGATCAACATAAACTATTTCCATAACTTTCTTTTCTTCAAAATCTGTGAATTGTTTCTTCAAAATTTCTTTGCCTTTAAGTACAAGCAATTCAAATGATTGTTCTGATCTTAACGATACTTCAACTCCGACTTTAGCTTCATTTAGCGTTTTATCAAAAAGGAATCTTTTCCTTTTTTTTAGTAGTGCTATACTTCTATCAAAAGTAACATATGAACCCTCCTTTTTTGAGAAATATTTTAAACTGTAAGTGCTATCCTTTTTCTCAAAATATATAGAACCGCTATATTCATCTTCTGTATATCCAACACCCAATAAGTGAAAATCCTTTCCTGTTTTTTCGGGAGCGTATTCATAATCAGCTCTTATTAAAGCAAAAGTACTCATTGATATATACATTCTGCCAATAAACTCTCCGCTACTTTTAGGTTTAAAATCGATAATGTATACTTCTTCTCCCGCTACGCTAGTACCTCCTGCAAGAACGTACCTGTATTTACCAGTGCTGTGTAAAAATTCCCAATCGTTTTTATTATCTAGTAAACTATAGTTAAGACGATATTTTATTCTCCGGTTAAAGTGTTTAATTTTTCTTTCATTTTCTTTAAGAGAATCATTTTCAGCTCTATCATTTTCATCATCCATATCAATTTTCTGGCCGAAAATTCCACTTTTAATTTTCCAATACTCTTTTTCTTTGGTGTTTGTAAAAATATTCTCAAAAATTGTCTTAATTTGTTTTAGTTCGGCAATATCTTTCTCTTTGAGGGAAACTGTTTTTATCGGATCTATTTTAAAATTAATTGAGTCATCTTCATTTTCTGAAAAATAAAGGTTTCCCAAAAAATCGCGATATGATGTAGAATTCTTCGGCATTTTTTCTTCGATTAAATCTAACAGATCTCTATCGAGTTCTGCAAATGAGCTTTTTTTATAACTGAGCTTGATTTCATCAAAATCAGAAGTATATCTTTCCCGAATAAATGTTTGATTTTTAGTTGTGGTTTTTTTATAATTTGCCTCTTTGTTTTTCAGTATTTTTTTTACAATTTCCTCAGCATTAAGTTTATTGCCAAAAATAAATGTTTCGCTAAGGTTAAAAATATCTTCTTTCAAATATACAATTCCAGAACTGTCCAATTCACCAATAGCTATGTTTTTAGTTTTATATCCAATGTATTGAAAACGTAAAGTATCGGTTTTATCCAAATTTGTAATATTTAATGAGAAATATCCCTTTTCATTACTAATTGCACCTTTGTTTTTGTTTAGTACATAAATATTAGCATAAGGAAGGGCCGAATGACTATCAATATCAATAACGAATCCTTTTAGTTCTTTGTTAACTTCAATAATAGTTGAATTTTGTGTAGTTTGAGATATACAGTTAACAAATGATAAAGAAGTAATAAATATTGATAGAAGAACCCACCTTTTCATAATTTTTGGATTATCAGGCTTTATAAAAATAATTGCTGTTGCTAAATTAAATACTATAAGTCATAAATTTATTCTTTTATGAATTTTTATATTTATTCTTTGACGAATTTATGGCTACAGATGTTACAGGGTTCATATTCTTTAAGATTTGGCATCAATATGCAAACGTTGATACATGTGCATAGTTTTTTTGACTAAAATTCTTAATGTTGTATAATTAGCTTTTTGCTGTCATCTATGTTGAATTCGGGCTGAATATTGAAATGCGTAATATTTCTAACTTGTAGTACCATCTCTATTTTTGGGAGGATATTTTGGAATTCAGTAATTAAAATATCGTTTTCAAGATCGATATGCGCCTCAAAAAATTTGTCCTTATCATTTAGCTGCCATAAATGAACATGATGAACATTTTTTACATCTTCGATACGTGCAATTTCTTTACTAATATCAATAACATCAATATCATGTGGGGTGAATTGCATTAGAATTTTAATGGAAGCCCACAATATTTTATAACTAGAGAATATTAAATAAAAGGCTATTAAAATTGATAGTATACTGTCAATCCTGTAAATATCAAAATATTTCATCAATATTCCACCTATCATTACTGCGATTGAAGTCATTACATCGGTTAGTAAATGCAAATACGCAGATTTCATATTGATGTTGTCTTTTGAATCTTTATGAAGCAGTAGCACACTTATTAAATTAACAATTATGCTGCCGAGCGCAAAATAAATAACGATATCTGCTTTCACAGGTTCAGGATTTAGGAACCTTTCAACTGCTTCCACAATTAAAAAAATTGCGATGGCAATTAATGTTACAGAATTTACAAAAGCCGACAGTATTTCTGCCCGTTTATAGCCGAAGGTTTGTTTTGTAGTTGATTTTCTTTTTGCAAGCCGGTTTGTAAAGTAACTTAGAAATAGGGATATAACGTCGCTAAAATTGTGAAGGGCATCGGATAGAAGAGCTACACTACCAGAAATAATTCCACCTACAATTTGAGAGATAGTAATTAATATATTCAGGGAAATAGCAATCCCAATATTTTTTCCTGAGATTTGGTGACTTTGGTGTGAGTGATTATGTTGCATACAAAAAAACAAGTTTTAATCAAAAGAAACGATCAAAGATATAATATCTTTGCGATTAGATTTTTAATTTATGAGAAGAGACGATAAGATAATAGCCAACCGCGTTGAAATTGATGATATAATTAATAATTCTGATGTATGCAGAATTGCTTTCGCACATAATAATACTCCGTATATCGTTCCTGTTTCGTTTGGGTACAATGGCAAAAGTATTTTTGTGCATACAGCCACAACTGGCAGAAAAATTGAATTCATCAAGAAAAATAATCTTGTTTGTTTTGAATTTGATATTGACGTAAAAACTATAGAAGATGAAACTGTAGCTTGTAAGTGGACCGCTGCCTATAAAAGCGTGATTGGTTATGGTAAGATGATTGAGGTTGAAGAATTTGAGGAACAGAAAAACGCCATAAATCAAATAATGCGGCATTATTCAGGAAAGGAATGGCATTTTAATGAGCAAATGCTAAAAAGTGTTAAACTCTGGAAAATTGATATTCATGAAATTTCAGGAAAGCAATCTGGTTATTAGGCTAATAACTAATCTAACTGTTTATTGCAAAGAATTGTAAATATCATCACTTTTTCTCCAGTGGAAAAAGACTAAGGTTGAACTATTAATTTGAGATTGTTCTTCGTTGATTAAAAATGCCTTTTTGTAGATAAATATCACTGATCTGTTGATTTATTTTAATTTTTCAACAAACTTGACATATTTTTGTGATGTTATTTGAGTTTATAATTATTTGAGATTAATTAGAAATGCTAATTAAATCACCTTAACCCTGAAACCATTTAAAAATAGTAATATGAAAAAAATTCACTTTGTTTTATTAATTGTTTTTGGCATGATCAATAGTATCAACAGCCAAAACTTTTACGACATCAACACAATTAACACCATCGAAATCACTTTTGAAGAGTCGAATTGGGATTATTTACTTGATCAGCTTGCTGCTGCTGGCAATGAAGAAAGGTTGGTTGGGATAGTTTCGGTTAATGGCCAGGTCTTCGATAGTGTGGGTATAAGATACAAAGGCAATAGCACATATAATGCTAACCAGGTTAAAAATCCTTTGAATATTAAACTGGATCATATTATTGATGATCAGCTAATTGAAGGGTATGGCACTCTAAAGTTAGCTAATGTTTTTAAAGACCCTAGTTTTGTTAGAGAAGTTTTGAGTTATGAAATAGCTCGTAGTTACTTACCTGCAAGTCAGGCAAATTATGCCAATGTTTATATTAATGGCACTCACCTTGGTCTATATACCAGCGATCAGAGTGTGGATAAATTTTTTATGCGTACTCATTTTGCCAGTGATGAAAATACGAGGGTCAAAGGTGAAATCACCAGTAGTGGAGGCTCTCCTAGTGGTGGTGTTTGGGAGTATTATGGTGATGATTCGAGCAGTTATTACGGCCTTTACGATATGAAATCTGATTATGGTTGGGGTGAGTTAATTAATTTTCTTGACACCTTAAATAATCACAATAGCTCTGTTGAGCAGGTGCTTAATGTCGATCGTCATCTTTGGTTTCTTGCTTTTTCAAATCTCTTTGTTAACCTTGATGGCCCCATCAATAATCCTCAGAATTATTATATCTATAAAGATGATGCTGGTAGATTCAACCCAATTCCATGGGATTTGAACGAAAGTTTTGGTGTTTTTACTTCACATCAAACCTTGGGGCAACTGAACACAGTACAGTTACAGCAATTTAGCCCTTTTGTTAATTTAAACGAGAGTGATTTTCCTGTTATCAGCAAAATACTCACCAATGAAGCTTATCGCAAAATTTACGTAGCACACATGAGAACTATGCTGGAAGAGAATTTTGAAAATAGTTATTATGAAACCAGGGCATTGGAACTTCAGGAAATAATTGCTGACGATGTTCAAGCAGATCAAAATAAATTTTATTCCTATTCCAATTTTATCAGCAATGTTTACAATCAGGTTGGCGGAGGTCCACAGTCGATTATCGGGATTGTACAATTAATGGATGCAAGGGTTGATTATTTTCAATCACTTACCGAGTTCCAGTATTCTCAACCGGAAATCAATAATGTAGTACATTCTCCTGAACAAGTTTCTCCTAATTCAGAAGTATGGTTCACTGCTGACCTTGTTAATGAAACGGAGACTTTTTTAGCCTATCGATCAAATACATATGATATCTTCAACAAAATTAATATGTATGATGACGGAATACACGAAGATGGAGCCGCAGGAGATGGAACCTATGGAGTCTCAATAATTGTAGGGTCTACGGATTTACAATATTATATTTATGCTGAAAACGATGATGCTGTTGCTTTTTCACCAGCAAGAGCTGAATACGAATTTTACAGCATTAGCATCACCGGTGACTTTGTAATTAATGAATTTATGGCTGATAACGAAAATACTGTTGCTGATCAGGATGGTGATTATGATGATTGGATTGAGTTTTACAATAATGGAATCGAAGATATTAGTTTAGGTGGATATTATTTATCCGATGATGCTGCAGATCCTTATCAATGGGTATTTCCTGATACAACTATCATGTCAGGTGGTTACTTAATAGTTTGGGCTGATAAAGATGAAGATCAGGAAGGTTTACATGCTAATTTTAAATTGTCAGCTTCAGGCGAAATTATTGTTTTGTCTGATCCAAATATGAATTTAATAGACGAGATTAGTTATCTGCAACAGAAAGCAGATACAACTACAGGAAGATATCTAAATGGAACAGGTGTGTTTATTGAAATGCTTCCGACATTTGAAGCTGAAAATGTCGATTTACTTAGTGTTGTAGTTGAACAAAATATTGCACACAATTCTGGATTTATATTGGAACAAAATCATCCTAACCCATTCAACACAACTACTAATATTGCATTTAGCCTTCAGGCGGGAAGTGATATTTCTCTCAATATTTATAATCCATACGGAGTTGTAATTCGTAAACTCGTTTCTGGTTTTCTGCCTGCCGGCAACTATACATATTCATGGCAACCCGATGGGCTTCCTAGTGGTTTGTATTTCTATTCGTTAACTGTTGGAGGACAAGCAGAAGTGAAAAAAATGATAGTTCAATAGAATAGCGACATGAGGTCTTTACAGTACCAATAGATTGTTGTCATGAGGCTGTCCAAGAAGTTAGTTTTTTGTCATTCTGAACGATAGTAAAGAATCTCTAAGTGACAATTAAACAACATATTAGATTCTTCGTTATCACTCAGAATGACAGACGTTATTAACTTTTTGGACAGCTTCATTAGAACAATGAGCTTTCCAAAGGTCTCACAATTTGATTTTAATTATTATAAAGTCTGTTTTATCAAACTCAGTGCAATTTTATTATTTTAGTAAATTATTATGACTCATAATATTAAAATAAAAAAGACTAACACATTAAAATTTGCAGAACTTATACTACTCGTTTTAGTGTGGGTTGTGCTGATAGCTGCCCCTGTTTTTTTTAATGGAAATAAATCTCTGGAATGGCAGGATTTTTTAAATCCCATGGAAACTATTATTCCCTTATTTTTTATTTTCCTCATAAACCGATTCATACTTGTACCTAAATTGCTTTTCAATAAAAGAAGGCTCTCTTATTTGATTTCAGTTGCAGGCTTAATTGCGGTTTTCTCCTTGGGCTCATTATTTTTCTCTTCCAAACTTGTAGATGGTAAACCTCAATATGAAATCAATAATCAACTGCAGCCACCACCTCCACATCTTGATCCTGCTGGTAATCGTTTTCCACCACCAATGGAACCATTAAGAGGTAGACCTATGCCCCCTTTTGCCAACCTACTGATATTTTCATTTTTATTAATAGGTTTTGATACAGGACTAAGGGTTTCCTTTCGTTTGGCAGAAACAGAGAAAGCTAAAGCCAAACTTGAAAAAGAAAATGTGGGAACACAATTGGCTTTTTTGCGTAATCAGGTGAGCCCACACTTTTTTATGAATACATTGAACAACATACATTCACTCATTGATTTTGATTCGGAAGAGGCAAAAGAATCAATTATCCGTTTATCAAAGCTCATGCGTCATTTACTGTATGAATCAGAAATAGAAAAAATACCTATTCAGAAAGAAATAGATTTTATCAAAAATTATGTAGATTTGATGAAGTTACGTTTTTCCGATAGGGTAAAAATTAATTTGAATATTCCCGAACAATTACCCGACAAAAAGATTCCTCCATTGTTGTTCACTTCTTATTTGGAAAATGCATTTAAACATGGGATAAGTTACCAGCACACATCGTTTGTTAATATAACATTTTTTGTGGAATCCGACAATTTAAGTTTTGAGGTTAGAAACAGCAATATGTCTTCAGAAAAGGACGAAGAAGCGTCGGGTATTGGAATTGAAAACTCACGAAAACGACTTGACTTGATTTATGGAGAAAATTATGTGCTAAAAATTGAAGATAAAAAAGATGAACATACTGTAAGTTTAACCATCCCGTTATGATAAGTTGCATTGCCATAGATGATGAGCCACTTGCGCTAAAACAGATTGCCAAATATATTGATAGAACACCGTATTTGGTGCTAATGGAACAATTTGAAAGTGCTTTGCAGGCTATTTCATTTTTACAGGAAAATGAAATCGACCTGATGTTTGTGGATATTAATATGCCCGATTTGAGCGGAATGGATTTTGTTAAATCATTAAACAACCCTCCTAAGGTTATTTTTACAACAGCCTACAGCGAATATGCTCTCGAAGGTTTTAGGGTTGATGCCATTGATTACCTGCTAAAACCCATTGGTTACAGTGATTTTTTGAGAGCTGCTAATAAAGCTAAAGAACGAATTATACCCAAAGTATCTGCCAACACTAAAATTGAAAGTAACCAGAAGTTCCTCTTCATCAAATCTGAATATAAGGTCTTACGAATAAATTTAGCCGATATCAAGTACATTGAATCTATGAGCGAATACTTACGTATTCATATCGAAAACCAACATCCGATAATGACCTTAATGAGTATGAAAAAAATGGAAAAATTTCTTCCAGACAAAGACTTTTTGCGTGTACACCGTTCTTATATGGTAAACCTGAATAAAATTACAACGGTTGAGCGTAATCGCATAGTTTTTGATAAGAATGTTTATATTCCTGTTAGTGAGCAATATAAATTGAAATTTCAAAAGTATCTTGCCGATAATTTTCTGGTTTAATGTAGATCACTCTGATTATTACATTTGTTTTTCATGTAAAGGTTATTTGTATTTTTGAAATCAAAATTAAATCAGATAAAACACATGAAAAAAGCATATTTTATTTTTTCAGCCCTTCTTTTTTTGCTAGTAATAATGATTGTTTTACAAAATGATAAAAAAGGTGTAGATACTAACCAACGCACTACAGGTCCAAGCGATTGGATGGCTGTACAACGCATGTATCCATATAATGAAATCAAGCAGGATGTTTATCTGAAAGAAATGAAAAAAGCAAATGAAATGCATGCTTTGCGAGATGGAGAAATTGATTGGGAGTTTGTGGGTCCCACAAATATTGGAGGTAGAATAACGGATATTGAAATGCCCACTGGTCAGTCATCAACTATTTACGTTGGTGCTGCCACAGGCGGACTTTTAAAAACAAATAATGCAGGTTTTTCATGGGAGCAAATGTTTAGCAGTGTTCCAACCATTTCAATTGGCGATATTGCCATTGATCCACAAAACCAGGATATTCTTTACGTAGGTACAGGTGAAGCAAATTCATCGAGCTATAGTTTTTTGGGCAGCGGTATTTACAAGTCGCTTGATGCAGGTGATACATGGCAATATTCAGGTTTAGAGGAATCGGCATATATTGGAAGGGTAATTGTTGATCATATTAATTCGGAAAGAGTATTTGCTGCTGCTTGTGGAACACTATTTTCAACCAGTACCAGTCGTGGTATTTATCGCACTATTGATGGTGGTGATAGCTGGGAACAGGTGCTTTTTGTAAATGACTCAACAGCAGCCATCGACCTTGTGCAACACCCAAATAATGCCGATATCCTGTATGCTGCTTTTTGGGAACGTAAACGAGGGCTTACCTATCGTAATTCATTTGGTCACTCTTCAGGAATTTGGAAGACAATAGACGGTGGTGATAGCTGGACTGAACTTACCAATGGATTGCCTGGTGCCACCGACAAAGGGCGTATTGGGTTAACCATTTCAAAATCAAATCCAAGTGTATTATATGCCATGTATGATATGCCGAACGAAAATATGTACGTATATAAAACCAGCAACGATGGTGAAAGCTGGCAAAGGGTAGATAATAATTATTTAAATGGAATGGGATCTACATTTGCCTGGTATTTTGGCCAAATAAGGGTTGATCCAAACGATGAAAATAGAGTTTATACATTGGGTCAAATTATGTATAGAACCTATAATAGCGGTAGTAATTGGTCGGAGATTGGGTCTTCAGTTCATGTTGATCATCATGCAATGTTTTTTGATGAAGAATCGGGAAGAATTTATCTTGGTAATGATGGTGGATTGTATTGGAGCACAACCAATGGAAGTTCATGGACTAAAATCAATAACCTGCCAATTACACAATTTTATGATTTTGATATTAGTAACACCAACCCCGATTTTATGATGGGAGGAACCCAGGATAATAGTTCCATTCGTACCATTAATGGAAATACATATAATTGGGATGTTGTTCTGGGTGGTGATGGCATGTATTGTGCAATTAACCAGGAGAATAACGACATTGCATATGCAGAATATCAATGGGGAAATCTATACAGATCTTTTAATGCACAGTCAAGTAATCCAAATTATTCTGGTGTTTCCCAATGGTGGAGCGACAGAACAAACTGGTCAGCACCACTTGTATTAACTCCGGGAAATAACGAAATTGCATATTTTGGTTCTTATCGTGTGTGGAAATCAACTAATAATGGAAGTAGTTGGGATGCAGTTAGCAACGATTTAACAGATGGTAACAATAATAGTTTCAATACCATATCAACTCTCGACGTTTCATCAATTAATGAAAATTATGTGTTGGCAGGTAGTGCTGATGGAAATGTGCATATTTCTTTAACAGGAGGATTGACATGGGATCTAATTTCTTCAGACCTGCCTGATAGGTGGATTACCCGTGTAGTGTTTGATCCAATAGAAGAAGAAACCATTTATGTTACTATTTCAGGTTTTAGATGGGATGAACCACTACCCCATGTATTTAAATCAATTGATTTGGGTGAAAACTGGATTGATATCAGTGGTAATTTACCTGAAATTCCTGTAAACACAATTGTTATTAATCCTTTGAATAATGCGAATATTATTGTTGGAACAGATGCAGGTATCTATTTTACAATAGATGGCGGTGATAGCTGGCAAAATGCATCAGGGAATATGCCTCAAACTCCCATTGTAGTACTTCGTATTAATCCTCTTACTAATATGATGTATGCTGCTACCTATGGAAATTCCATATACAAAGTTAATTTGGGTGATTTACATGTTGATTTCGCAGAACATGAAGCTATAAACCAAAGTTTTACTGCCAGTATTGTAAATTCAATATCATCGAAAGTTATAATTATCGAAAATATTGAACCGCAATCTTTCCAGATTAATATTTATACCCTTTCAGGGATAAAGTTGGGATCGATCATTACCGGGCAAATACAAAAAGGGAAAACTCAAGTTGATGTTAGTGAGCACTTTGGCTCTAACAAAGGGATGTTACTTATTGAGATTGTTGGAAATGTGGAAAAGTTGACATTGAAAGCAATTATATAATTGATTTAAAGATCATTGTAATTATTTATGTAACTTTGGCTCTAAATACTTAATATTATGAGCACTAAGATAATTGCACTTCGAATTTCAGGAACTATATTTGGAATTGTGGCCTTGTTACATCTAACTCGGGTGTTAACAGGAATAGTTGTTATGATTGGTGACTGGTTTGTCCCCGAATGGGTAAATATATTTGGTTTTTTTGTGACGGGTATTCTTACTATTTGGTTATGGTGGTTGTCCGGGAAATAATACCATATGTATTTTAATGAATTTCAAAATAGCAATTTTCAAACAAATCTGTAGCTGGTAAATTACAAACTCGCCTGCGGAATGGGTATGTAAATTCCAATTTTTCAATATCCAATTGAACAAAACTATTTTAAATATACCTAATTAAGTGTATTTTTAGTTATCATTGATTTCATATTTTTGTAAAAAAATTAAATCAATGAAAAATTCAATTCTATTTATAATTCTATTCATAACTACTGCTATTTCATTTTCTCAAAATAATGAATCTGTAAACCATAGACTAACTGTGCAAATAGTTCCTCAGACTTCAGAAATTACTGTAATTGATTCGATTAATATTGAGGGTGATTTCATAAAAGAATTTTTGTTAAATGCTGATCTAACACCGGTTAGTCTTTCTAAAAATATTTCCTTAGTAAAGCTAAGTGACAACGCTAATGCTTTGGATGTTGGTATGGATAGGGATGATGCCGATGGAGATAGTAAACTAAAATTGAACAGATGGAAAATTGTTGGATCAGCAAATAATTTTGTCATTTCATACAATGGAATAATTAATTATGAAATGGAACAAAGTGAAGAAAATTATCAAAGAGGATTTTCTGAATCCCCGGGTATTATCGACACAATAGGCATTTATATGGCAGGGTCAACTTATTGGGTTCCGGTATTTGAGGATAAATTGATGACCTTCACCTTAACAACTGAGTTACCCAAGGGATGGAAAAATGTAACCCAAGGAAAACGCTTGTTAGATGAAATAAAATCAGACAAACATATTGACACATGGGTTTGCAATAGTCCGCAAGAGGAAGTTTTTCTGATAGCCGCTAAGTTTAATGAGTATTCACATGATATGAATAGCGGACTTATGGCAATGGCTTTTCTTCGTACTCCTGATGAAGGACTGGCAAATAAATATCTGGAAGTTACGGAACAATATATGGAGATGTATCAAAATTTGTTAGGTGATTATCCTTACTCAAAATTTGCTTTGGTTGAGAATTTCTGGGAAACAGGTTATGGTATGCCTTCGTTTACGCTCCTCGGCGAAAAAGTTATCCGTTTTCCTTTTATTCTACACTCATCATATCCCCATGAACTATTGCATAATTGGTGGGGAAATAGTGTGTATGTTGATTTTGACAGTGGTAACTGGTGTGAAGGAACAACAGTTTTTATGGCTGATCATCTAATAAAAGAACAGCGAGGTGCAGGTGAAGAATATCGCCGTTCCACCTTACAAAAATTTAGCAACATTGTAACTCCTGAAAATGATTTTCCATTAAATAAATTTATTTCACGTCATGATGGCCCGAGCGAAGCCATCGGTTATGGAAAAGCTATGATGATGTGGCAAATGCTGCGTATGAAACTTGGTGATGAAAATTTTGTTAAGGGCATGCAATTGTTTTATGAAAATAATAAATACAGTACTGCTTCTTATAATGATATTCGCATTGCCATGGAAGAAACTTCGGGAGTAGATTTAACTCCGTTTTTTAACCAATGGGTTAACCGTACAGGTGCTCCTGAATTAGGAATAGCAGATATTAGTGCAGATATGTATGCTGGCAAATATCGCGTCAACATAAGTATTGAACAAATGCAAAATGACGATGCATTTAATGTTGATATTCCCATAGCTGTAGCCACTAAAGACGGAATTGAAACTTTTGTTTTTAACATGCACATGAAAAAACAGGATTTTCAGATTTCTCTGGATAGCAAGCCGCTGAAGCTGGTAGTGGATCCTCAATATGATGTTTTTAGAATACTAAATCCTGCTGAAGTTCCACCAACATTGAGCAAAATATGGGGAAGTAAAAACAATGTGATTATTCTTCCTGCCAAAGCAAGTAAAGAACAAGCTGAAATTTATACCAAGTTTGCAGAGCAATGGCAAAATTCTGATAATGATAATTTTACAATTAAATACGATAAAGATTTCGAAAAGCTTCCTGTTGACAAAACTGTATGGGTACTTGGTTTCGAAAATAAATTTGTTGAGAAAATCAATAAACAGCTTATTAATTATAATTCATATTTCAGTGCTGATTCTGTAAAATTGGAAAATAAGCAACTTCTAAAAAAGGGTAATAACTTTGTATGTACTTTGTTTAATACGGAGGATATCAATAAACAAATAATATTTATATCTATAAATAATGAAGCTGCCATTGCAGGTTTGGTTAGAAAATTACCTCATTATGGTAAATACAGTTATCTGGCATTTAATGGCGATGAACCTACTAATATTGCCAAAGGACAGTGGCCGGTGCTAAACTCCCCTTTAGTTAAAGTGTTTAGCCCTGATGCTCAAAAGCTAGTTGTTACTGAAAAGAGAGAAGCTTTGGCAAACTTAAAACCGGTCTTTTCTGAGAATAGAATGATGTCAAATATAAAGTTTCTGGCTTCGGAAGAATTAAAGGGAAGAGGTTTGGGAACTCCTGAAATTGATAAGGCTGCTGATTATATAGCTCAAAAATTTCAAGAGGCAGGACTTAAGCCAATTGACGATAATTATTTCCAAAAATTTACTCATGTTTTTAAAGATAAAGGTGAATTAAACCTTACCAATGTTATTGGAGTAATTCCGGGAACAGATCCTAAACTAAAAGATGAATCTGTGGTTGTTTCAGCTCATTATGACCATCTTGGTTTTGGCTGGCCCGATGTTCGTAAAGGTAATGAGGGTAAAATTCATTATGGTGCTGATGATAATGCAAGCGGTGTAGCAATTATGATTGAACTGGCACAATCAATGGCAAAAACAGTCAAACCAAAACGAACCATTGTGTTTTTAGCTTGTACTGCTGAAGAAGCAGGGTTAATAGGCTCCCGTTATTTTGTCGCCAACAGTAAAGATTATTTTAAAGGTGAGATTTTTGCCGATGTTAATCTTGATACCGATGGTAGTTTATTTGATAGTAAGCTAATTGTGCTAAATGCAAATTCAGCCAAAGAGTGGAAGTTTATTTTTATGGGAACTGACTATACAACAGGTGTATTATCTGAAGTGATCGACAAAGATCTAGATGCCAGTGATCAGGTTGCGTTTATTGAAAAAGGGATTCCAGCTGTTCAGTTATTTACAGGCCCAACAACGAATTATCATCGTCCATCTGATACATTCGAAAAGATAGATGGTAAAGGCTTAGTAAAAGTTGCAACAGTTACCAAAGAAGTGCTAGTATATCTTGCTGACAGGGAAGATCCGATGAACTATACAGGCACAGCCCAAACAGCAGCTCCAACATCTGTGAAAAACAAAGCTGTTCGTAGAGTTAGTACGGGTACTATTCCAGACTTTGCGTTTAAAGGCGAAGGTATAAGAGTGGGAAGTATAATGCCCGGTTCAGCAGGGGCAACTGCTGGCTTGGTGACCAACGATATTATTGTTGAGTTTGATGCAGTTAAAGTTACCGACTTAAGACAATATTCAGAACTATTAAAAAAATATCAACCAGGTGATATAGTTGTTATTAAAATACAAAGAGGTGATGATGAAAAAGATCTTTCGTTGAAGTTGGGAGAGAGATAGAGCAAATAATATTATTTTTGAATATTCAATAATTAAAAAATTAATAACTAATTAGTTATTAGTAATAAAAAAATATACACATGAATTTTTTGAGTAAAATATTTCTGTTGGCTGTTTCTGTAACTATAATTTCATGTAATACAGAAAGACCAAGCAATGCTGTTGTCTCAAATGACAGTCCAAATGTAATTTTATTAATTGGTGATGGTATGGGGTTAAGTGAAATATCTTTAGCATATTATTATGGTAACATGGAATCAAATTTTAGCAGATTTAAGGAAATTGGCTTTATTAATACTTCATCTGCAAAACATAAAGTAACAGATTCAGGTGCGGGTGGAACAGCATTTTCCATTGGTGAAAAAACGTATAATGGAGCTATTGGTGTAACTGTCGATTCTATTTTAGTGCCGAATATTGTGGAAATACTTTCAGAAGATGACTATAATACTGGAGTTATTTCAACATCATCAGTAACTCACGCTACACCGGCATGTTTTTATGCCCATGTTGTGAATAGAGGGATGCAGGATGTAATTGCCAAGCAACTTGTTGATTCAGACATTGATTTCTTTGCGGGAGGAGGCACTTCTTTTTTTAGCAATAGAAAAGACAGTGTTGATTTAATGAAAAAACTAAGTGATAATGGTTTTGTAATAAATCCCGAAATTACTAAAAGTCAACTTGATATTGGGAGTAAATATGGCTTTTTACTTGCTGAAGATGGTATGCCTACTATGCTTGAAAACAGGGGTGATTTTCTTCCTGAATACACAAAACTAGCCCTGGATTACTTTAGTCAATTTGACAAAAGTTTTTTTCTCATGGTTGAAGGTTCACAAATTGACTGGGCAGGTCATGAAAATAACGCAGATTATTTAATTGCTGAAGTACTGGATTTTGACAGTACTGTAGGTGTTGCGATGGATTTTGCAGAAAAAAATAAAAATACACTTGTTATTGTTTTGGCTGACCATGAAACAGGTGGTTTTACACTTGCTCCAAATGATGGTGATTATTCAACTATAAAACCTGCTTTTGCAACATACGGGCATTCATCAACTTTAATTCCTGTATTGGCCTTTGGTCCTGGAGCAGAAAATTTCAAAGGAATTTATCAAAATAATGAAATTTTTCATAAGATTTTGAACTTTATCAAATAGTATAATATTTATTTATTATAGACTGCTTATATTTGCATAGTAATCTAATTTTAGCATGTTAAAAAAGAAGCATCATACTGATACCGCTTTAAACGTACAACAGGGGATCAACCAACCTTCTAAAATTAACCCAAAAGTTGCATCGGGAAGTCACCGCTTTAAGAAGGACAGGTTATCAATTGATACTATATACAACGGAATTCTTACTGGCGACCGAACATTACTTAGTAGAGGTATAACGTTGATAGAAAGTAATTTGTCGGAGGATAAAATTGCTACACAGGAATTAATTCAACTTTGTCTTCCTCACTCCGGCAAATCGTTACGGATCGGTATTACAGGAGTTCCGGGTGTTGGTAAGAGTACATTTATCGAAACATTTGGACTTAATCTTATCAAGGAAGATCATAAAGTTGCTGTATTGGCAATTGACCCTAGCAGCAAGCGCACAAAAGGTAGTATACTGGGTGATAAAACCCGAATGGAAATTTTGAGCAATAACAAATATGCTTTTATCAGGCCTTCTGCAAGTACCGGTACTTTGGGAGGTGTAGCCAAGGCTACTCGTGAGGCGCTTATACTTTGTGAAGCTGCGGGTTATGATATTATAATGATTGAAACTGTTGGTGTTGGCCAATCGGAAACGGCAGTATCGCAACTAGTTGACTTTTTTTTATTGCTAATGCTTGCCGGTGGTGGAGATGAGCTTCAGGGTATAAAACGTGGGATAATGGAAATGGCCGACCTGGTTGTTATCAATAAGGCCGATGGTGATAATATAACAAAGGCAAAACTAGCAGCAAGCGGATATAAAAGTGCTCTTCATTTGTTCCCTGCATTGCCAAATGGTTGGATGCCGGATGTTCTTACTGCTTCTGCAATAGGAAATAAAGGAATTAATCTGGTTTGGGAAAAAATAAATGAGTTTGTATCTCAAACTAAAGCAAATGGTTTTTTTGAAAAAAACAGAAAGGAGCAATCCTTATCTATATTGAATGACACCATAGATGAAAGCCTTAAAAATAGCTTTTATACCAATCCCACTATTAGAAAGCTCATTGATGATTATAGTAGGCAAATATATAATGATGAGGTTAATCCATATGAAGTTGCGCAATTGTTGTTAGATAAGTATTTTGATGGGGTTTAGGGATATAAGGGAAGGAAAGGTATAAGAGGAATAAGGGGGGATATGGATGCTCCGCCCTAAAATTTCCTGACTTTTTGTGTCAACCTAATTCAATGTAAGACATAATATACATACCTTTATTCCCCAAATACTAGGTCTTCACATATTTCCCTATATTTTTTCACTACCTATTTCCTCAAATCAATCCCCTTGTAAGTAAGCATTTTTTTAATCTCCGGGAGTAATTTCTCTGCAGCAGCGATGCCTAATTTATACATTTTTTCATTGTCTTTGCTACTCATCAACGGAAGCCCTTTTAGATCAGGAGCAATAATGAAATCGGCATCAATCAGTTTTTCTCTTGTTAAATTATGAGCCGCAACAGTATATGCACGTTCAAATACACTTTTATAGTTCTTTAGGTCAATAGTTGTGTCAAACGACATGATACTAACAGCAATAATAACTCTGGGATTATATTCTTTTGCCACATCTACGGGTATCCCATCAAGTACACCACCATCAACGAAAGTTGTTCCATACATTTTTACTGGTTCAAATATCCCAGGAATTGCACATGAAGCATTTACCGATGGTGCAATTGGCCCGGCTTTTAAAGCAACAGACCCTCCTTTTTCAAGGTCGGTTGTTACAGCAACAAACGGAATAGTTGTCTCTTCTATTTCTGAAACATGAAGGTTGTTATTTAAATACTTTTGCAATTTCTTGCCTGAAACAAATCCTTCTGAGGAACGAAAGAGAGAAAAATCAAAGACATCTTTGGTTTTTGTTGATTTTATTAATGGTACAAGTGAGTCAATTTTTGGACAGTCTGCATAAAGAGCCCCAACCATGCTTCCGGCACTTGTTCCAACGATTAAATCAATTGGAATTCCGGCATCTTCAAGTACTTTTATAACACCGGCATGCGCCATCCCGTGAAATGCACCTCCACCTAATACCAGAGCCACTTCTGGTTGTTTTTCAAGTATTCTTGCTTTGGGTTGAACTGTTGGCGAATCTATTACCATAAACTTTTTGGAACAGGAAGTTACAGTAATGATAATTATTCCGGATAATATCAGACTTTGGACTAATCTTTTCATGATTTTGTTTTTTTAGACAAGTTAGAACAAATTTATGCTAAAATATTTGACTTCACAAAAACATATTATTATACTTTCAAATTAATACCTTTGTTTTACATTAATACTAATGAACTATGAATATGAAAACTACACTTGTTATTTTATTTTTTGTATCCTACACACTCGTTGCTCAGGATACATTAACAGTGCTTCAATATAATCTCCTGAACTATGGAAATTACACAAGTTATTGTACACAAATTAATAATAATATAAATGAGAAGGATGAGTATATAAGAACCATAATCGATTATGTTAAACCTGACATTTTTAGCGTAAATGAAATCTCAAATTCGCAAGCAATACATCAACGATTATTAGATAATGATTTGAATGTAAATGGTATAGTTTATTATAGAATGGCAAATTTTATCGAAGTGGCTGATTCATATATAGTAAATATGTTATACTTTAATTCAGAAAAATTAGCATTACACTCACATACTATTGCTCAGAATTATATTCGTGATATTGATGTTTATCAACTCTACTACAGATCGGATGATTTACATGATGGTGATACTGCCTTTATAGTTTGTGTTGTGGCACATTTAAAATCGAGTAATGGAAGTGATAATGAGCAAAAACGAAGGACAATGGTTAACAACACCATGAATTACCTGGATGATTATAACATTAATACTAATCAGTTATTTATGGGCGATTTTAATATTTACACAAGTAGTGAGCCTGCATATCAACTACTGTTAGACTATACAAATCCCGAATATAATTTCTATGATCCGATTAACACTCCAGGAAGCTGGAACAATAATTCTTATTATAGCAATGTTCATTCTCAATCAACTCACTCTGGCCAAAATGATTGTGCGGCATCTGGTGGCATGGACGACAGATTTGATTTTATTTTGATTTCTGATAATATTAAACAAGGTACAAACTCTGTTAAATATGTTGATGGGTCATATACAACCATTGGTCAAGACGGTGAGCATTTTAATCAATCAATTAATGCTCCTCCAACAAACCTTAGTGCTCCATCTAATGTAATTGGTGCATTGTATGGCAATTCTGACCATCTTCCCATATCTATAAAATTAAGTATTGATAAAACGTTAGGTGTACACGAACACACATTGTTTAGCGAAATATCAACTAATAATCCGGTAGCCGAAGTGTTGGAATTAAATATTCGTTCAAGTGTTGTTACAGATGTTAAAATTGAGATAATGAATATATCAGGAGTTGCCGTATTTATTGATAAAAGGAAAATAACGGCAGGTCAAAACAAGATTGAATATAATTTAAGACAATTAAGTGGTGGCATTTATTTTGCCGTTTTTACAAGTAGTGAAAATGAAAGGATAGTTAAAAAGATAGTTAAAAAATAAATTCAGAAAGGAAAATTTCACCTACAACTTAATAGTTTTTCTTTTTTCGTTATATGATTTAATCCCCTTATCAGTTGCTATACTTAGTACAAAGCTGTCGAACATTTGCATAAATAGTGTGGTAAATGAAAATTCTTCGGGAGGAAAATTCTCGGGATCATGCAGGTCTAATAACCTGCTAATATATCTTCGTGCAACTAATTCAATGCTAACATCATCACGATATAAGCCTTCATGTATACCTTTTTGCAGGTTCACTTGAATCTTTCCATATATGAAATCAATTCTCTTTTTTAAGTGATCTTCATAAATTTCAGGAAACTTAATCTGATAACTATGAGTTATTGATGGACTTAAATTATAGAATTTTCCGGCCATTTCTTTACTTACAGTAAAAAGAATATCAATAGCATCAAAATATCCATCAAAGTCATGGTCAACAAAAATAACTTCAAATTTATTCCTTTCACTTTCAAGTATATACTTAACTAGTACTTCGTCGTTTTTAATATATTTGGAGAGTAAATCATTTGAAAATTCAGGGTTCAAATTAAGCTTCTTTAGTGTAATAGCTTCAAGCCCCGCTGTGTTTGCAAGGGATCTAATACTATCTATAAACAAGCTAAGTTCTTTTGTCATAAAGAAATATAACGACGGAATTTTTCACAAAAATAGAAAAATACAAACTAGCTCGTGATTTTATTATTATTATTTATAATATATACATTGATTTGATATACAATTATAACAAACAAAGTACAAAAAGTATTTTTTTTATTCGAAGCTAATGGTATAACAGCTTATACTAATTAGTTATCAAAATGAGCCTTGTAAAACAAAATATTTTTCTGTTTATCGATTTAAAATATTTGTTGCATAGCCATAGCTACGGAAGAAATATTTTAAGAAGATAAGATGGAAAAGATAAAGATTTTAAGGCTTATTTTGGTGACTAATTGGTATTAATCCACAATAATCATTTTTTGTTTTTTAACAACATCACCTATTTGCAGAGTAAAATAATAAATCCCTGATGGAATATTATACTCTGCTGCATTAAATTGCTCTATATATTTTCCTGTTTCTTTATTTTTATTATTAATAATAACACCAACCCTTCTTCCATAAATATCATAAACCGAAAGAGTAACTGACGATGGACGACGAATTTTATAAGATATATATGTTGACTCTCTGAATGGGTTTGGGTAGTTTTGCTCAAGGCTGAAGGGCATCTGCTCATTGGGTTCAGCCATATCTGTACTTACATCAATAATAGCAGTCCATATTGACATTGAAATTCCATCGGCTCGAGCCCATATTGGTCTTATTCTTCCGTCATGAGCTGTAATGTTTGTGTAATCACCAAAAAATACGTTACTGCTTGGCATAAAAGGTGAATCACTTATCTTTATGTTTTCAAAAGTTGCGCCCCCATCTGATGAACGTGCAATATAAACATCGGTATTTGTATTGTCATAATTTCTTCTATCATAAAAAACAATAATAATTTCTCCATTGGTTTGATCAATTGTCATCCATGTGAAAAATTGTTGTTTGTCGGGAGGGTCATCATTTATTCTTAATGCCTCTGTCCATGTATTTCCACCATCAGTTGATTTTGATAGCCATATATCTGTGTCGTCAACTCCATTACGTTGATCACTCCAGTTTACATAAATAGTTCCATTATATTCTGAGTTACTTAAGTCGCAGCATGTTATTGGCATTCCATTACATCTCATTATACCTGGAATATCCAGATCCCAACCTCCGGGTTGCTCGTTTATAAAAATATCCTCATCAAGCCAGGTTTCACCATGATCATATGAACGGTCGAAAACAATTCCTGCAGGGCCACTCCATGCAACATAAATTTCACCATTAGGTCCAACAGCAGGCACAGCACCTTCGGTTGTTAAATCACTATCAACACAATTTCCGGATATTTCATTTATTTGTATAGCTTCCGTCCATGTTTCACCGGCATCAATTGATTTGCTAAAATGTATATTACTGAATTTTGTTGGGTCAGAAGTGCCATAATCATCAAACTGTGTCCATGTAACATAAATTGTGTTGGTTGCGTAATCAACCACTGCCCACTCTTTGTCTTGTGCTTTTGTACCGTTAAGCCCCATATAACTTCCATCATTCCATTGGTATGTGTCAAAATCTAATTTCTGACTAACAATACGATCAATCCAGTTCCCGTTTGCCGGATTGGCTAAATGAAGAAAGTAAAAGTTGCCGGCTGTATCAACAATAATACAAGGGTCTCCCCAAACTCCGTATTCAGGAGATGTTAAAGTTCCTGTAGTCCAATTTAGTCCTCCATTTTCCGAGATATAATAATATTTTAAGTTTGATCCTGCCACAAGTTGATCGGTATTTTTTTGATTTATGGTAATGGAAGGCTCACTTAATGAACTGCCTGAATTTGCAATCATTACATTTTGATATTGCGAAAAACCGAATAATGAAAATGACAGCAAAGCTAATAGTAAAAGTATTTTATTCATGTCGGAGTTTTTATATATTAGACAGCCAAAACATAACTCTGGTTGTATAATTTTGTAATTTTGGTGGATTCACAAAGGTAATATATTTATGAGAAAGCTTGCACTGCATTGGCAGATTTTAATTGCGTTACTACTGGCCATAGGATATGGTTTGTATTTCTCAACAAGTTATGAAATAACAACCAACTCACTAAAAACCCTTAGTAAACAAAGTGTCCCGGATGAAGTAATATCAAAAATTAGTACACTTGAAGGGTACAGCTATTTAACTTTATCTGATTATAATATTGCATTAGAAAATCAACTCAGTGATACTCAGGTTGAGAAATATAATGTATTATTGATTCAGGCTGCATATTCAAATCCTGCTATTGAATATGTTAGCTGGATGGGTGAAATATTTATGCGTGCTTTAAAGATGCTAATTATACCATTAATTCTTTCATCATTAATTTCCGGAATTACAAATATTGGCTCTGGGGCAAATCTGGGCAGACTTGGAGGGAAAACCTTACTATTTTACATAAGCACAAGTTTTTTTGCAATTCTTACTGGACAAATCCTTGTTAATATTATTAAACCGGGAGTAGGAGCACAAATAAATTTTGTGCAACAAGTTGAAGGGTTAATAGAAAAACAACGATCTTTTAGAGAGATATTAGTGGAAATTATTCCAGACAATATACTAACAGCAATGGTTGAAAACAATATGTTGTCAATTATTTTCTTTGCAATATTATTTGGGTTTTTCATCACAAAAGTGGGTAAAAAACATAGCGAGCTATTACAACAGTTTTTTACTTCAATATTTGAAGTGATGATGAAGATTACCCTTTTTGTAATTAAGTTTACTCCACTCGGAGTATTTGGTTTAGTTGCTAAAACAGTTGCCGATCAGGATGATTTTACAGGATTAGTAAGTAGTATGGGGCTTTATATGTTGACAGTAATTATTGCATTGTCAATTCATGCGTTCGTAACCCTGCCATTAATTGTGAGGTTTATTGGTAAATCTAAGCCTTTCAGGCATCTTAAAAATATGACAACACCTTTGCTTACTGCATTTTCAACGTCTTCATCGGCAGCAACATTGCCATTAACGATAACTGCTGTGGAGGAAAAATCGGGTGTGTCAAACAAGATTAGTAGTTTTACTTTACCATTGGGAGCAACGGTAAATATGGATGGAACAGCACTGTATGAATGCATAGCAGCTATTTTTATTGCACAAGCCTATGGTGTTGATCTCACTTTTGTGCAACAGCTAATAATTGTGTTAACGGCATTGCTAGCATCAATTGGTGCGGCTG
This sequence comes from uncultured Lentimicrobiaceae bacterium, assembly GCA_964460905.1. Lineage (GTDB taxonomy): Bacteria > Bacteroidota > Bacteroidia > Bacteroidales > F082. Next base: position 11,660 of record CAYWRM010000013.1, on the reverse strand, counting down.
CTATACCAATGGCCGGGCTTGTAATGATGACTGTAATACTTACTGCCATAGGACTTCCACTTGAAGGGGTTGGGCTAATAATTGCAGTTGATAGAATTCTGGATATGTTCCGTACGGCAACCAATGTTTGGAGTGATAGCTGCGGGGCTGTAGTGATAGCAAAGACAGAAGGTGAGGATTTGAAGGTGTAAGAAAAGGATCAAGGACTAAGAGCCAGTATACGGGATACTGAAAAAGAATCAGGATCTTAACATGGATGTTTTGGTTCTTATATCCATATAATTAATAAATTATGACTAAACCAAAAAAAATAGGAATCTTAACAGCAGGAGGCGATTGCCCGGGGTTAAATGCCGCCATACGAGGAGTAGGTAAAACAGCTATTGTAAAATATGGTATGGAAGTAATTGGAATCTCATCAGGTTTTTTAGGATTGATTGATAAACATTATACTACTTTGGAAGAACATATGCTTTCGGGTATTCTTACTATGGGGGGGACAATACTTGGGACATCTCGTGAAAAACCATATAAAAAATCAAAACGACATGATATTGATAAACCAAGTCGTATTGTAGAAACTTACCATGAACTTGGGCTCGATTGCTTAGTTTGCATTGGTGGTAACGGAACACAAAAAACTGCAGCCAAACTGGTTGACGAAGGGCTTAACATTATAGGAATTCCAAAAACTATTGATAATGATGTATGGGGAACCGACCAAACATTTGGTTTTGACTCAGCATTATGGATTGCAACTGATGCCATCGACAGGCTACACTCAACAGCTAACTCTCACAAACGAATCATGGTGATTGAAATTATGGGTCATCATGCAGGATGGCTTGCCCTGTATTCCGGAATGGCAGGAGGGGGTGATGTTATCCTACTTCCCGAATTAGATTATAACATGGACATTGTTAATGAATATTTACTTACAAGGGCAAGGAATAAAAAACCATATTCAATTGTAGTTGTTGCTGAAGGTATTGACAAACCTGATAAAGATCAATCAGCAGCGTCATATATTGCTAAGCAAATTGAAGAAGGTACAGGTATTGAAACCCGCAAAACAATACTAGGATATATACAACGTGGAGGTAGTCCATCACCTATGGACAGGATTCTTGCCACCAGGTTTGGAGCCTATGCAGTGGATCTTATTGCTAATGAAGATTATGGTAAAATGGTTATTAAAAAAGGTGAAAAGATAAAAGATATCCTTCTTAGCGATGTTGGGAGCAAACTAAGATTAGTGCCTGAAGACCACAAACTTATAAAAAAAGCACGTGGGCTTGATATTTGTTTTGGAGGAGGCTTCTAAAATATGAAACAACCTTATTTTTTAACTACTATTTCACACCCTTAATTTGAAATCCTAAAGAGCGAGTTATCCCTGATGCTCCTCTAAAAATGTCAACACTTGCATAATTGGTTGTTAGTCTTGGTAATTTTCGGTAGATTAAAACAAATAGATATTTATCTTTTTTGAGTTGAGCAAAAACAGCAGAATTTTTTTGGTTGTTGATATGATCATCCAGTCAATTTGCCTGTTTCTCAGCATATTTATCAATTCAATTCCTTTGCTTGGTGATAATTCGGTAAATTAGATGAAAAAATACTGTTTTCAATAATGACAAAAGATCTGAAATTAACATGAAAATGTGATATTTGTCGAACACCCCGGGTTGACTTCTCCTCCTATTATCATTATATTTGACAAATCATGGTTTATAACCATCATCTGAAGTTAGTTTAGATAATCTCAAAATCTCAATTATCATGACAAAAAAATACTTATTCTTAATCGTAGCATTGCTTGTATCATTATTATCCCAAGCACAACCAATTGAAGAAATACAAAAGTTGCTTGCCTCTGACGGGGGGATGAATGATAAATTCGGTTATTCGGTTAGTATTTCAGGTGATTACGCAATTGTAGGTGCACGCAATAATAGTGTTATGGGTTCTGCATATATATATAATAACAATTCAGGTTTCTGGCAGGAAGTTATCAAACTTATCCCTTCTAACGGTTCTGCTGATGACTCCTTCGGTTTTTCGGTTTGTATCTCAGGTGATTATGCAATTATTGGGGCACCAGGGGATAATGAAAATGGCAATTATTCAGGGGCAGCTTATGTTTTCTATAAGCATTTTGGTGTTTGGCAACAACTTGCTAAACTCACGCCTTCTGATGGTGCTGAGGATGATCATTTTGGTTCTTCGGTTAGTATTTCTGGAGACTATGCTATTGTGGGAGCATGGGGTGATGCCGACAACGGAGTACAATCTGGTTCAGCATATATTTTTATTAATAATTCGAACATATGGCAGCAACAATCCAAAATTATTTCTTCTGATGGTGCTGAGGATGATTTTTTTGGTTCTTCGGTTAGTATTTCCGGAGACTATGCCATTGTGGGAGCATATGGTGATGACGTTTATGGGGATAAATCCGGTTCAGCATATATTTGCTATAACACCTCTGGCAACTGGCTGCAAATACGCAAACTTACTGCTTCTGATGGAGTAGCAGAGGACAGGTTTGGTACTTCTGTAAATATCTCTGGCAACAATATCATTGTGGGAGCACCTTATAATCTAAGTAATGGAACAAGATCTGGTTCAGCCTATATTTTTGTCAAGAAGTTTGGTCTTTGGCAGCTAAAAGAAAAAATTGCCCCTCTTAACGGTGATAATGGTGATTGGTTCGGCTGTTCGGTCAGCATATCTGATAACTACAGCGTTGTTGGGGCATATTATGATAGTGACAATGGCTCTTTTTCGGGGGCAGCCTATGTTTTCTATTATAATTCCAGTACATGGCAAAATATTTCAAAAATTACACCTTCCGGAGCTGCTTCTGATGATTATTTTGGCAATTCAGTCTGTTTTGCCGATGATTATGCTATTATTGGATCATTTGGAGATAGTGACAACGGAAATTCTTCAGGTTCTGCATATATTTTCGGTACACCATTACCAAATATTATCTCACATCCAAACAATCAACTTAATGTTTGCCTAAATAGTAATGTCTATTTTTCTATTAATGCTGAATATGTATCTAATTACCAATGGCAACATAGTACAGATAATGGTATCAGTTTTACTGATATCTCCAATGGTGGCCCTTATTCAGGTACTCAAACCGACACTTTAGTAGTAGAAGTAATACCTACAGTAAATTACTATCAATTCCGTTGTGTTGTTTCAAATATTTCTGGCTCTGACAGCACTACAAATGCATTTCTTATCATTGATAATGAAGACCCCGAAATAACTTGTACAAATGATGAAGAAAGATATGCCAATGAAACACATCAATACATTGTAAACGGAACAGAATTTGACCCTGTTGAGGTAGATGATAATTGTGGTATTTCATCAGTTATCAACAACTACAATCAAACATCAACGCTAGAAGGCGAGCATCTGCCTGAAGGCCAAATATTAATTTTATGGACTGTAGAAGATAATGTAGGAAACCAGGCAAATTGCAGTTTCACTGTTACAATAAATAGTTATGATGGTGTTGAAGATTTACAAAGAGCAGGTATAAGTATTTTCCCAAGTCCCACAAATGGAAAAATACACTTTGAGTTTGGTAATAACAAGATTCAAAAACTGAGAATATATGATATAACGGGTAAAATCATTATTGACAAAACAGAAGTGCAACAAAATGAAATTATCGAATTATCATTTTTTGAAACAGGAGTTTACATTATCCGAATTCAAACGAATCAAGAAATACTAACAACTAAAATATTGAAGAAGTAAGGTATCTAAAACCCCTCAAGCTGCATTGTAACTGTTGGAATAAGTAATAACCATCCAAGGATAATTAACACAAGCATAAATGGAGCAATCCATTTAACCCAGCTGTCGTAAGGAATTTTAGCAACACCAAGTACACCAATTAAAACCCCCGATGTAGGGGTTATCATATTAGTAAAACCATCTCCAAACTGGAAAGCCATTACAGTTGCCTGACGAGATAAATTTACAAGATCGGAGAATGGTGCCATAACAGGCATAGTTAATGCTGCTTTGGCTGAACCGGAAGGAATAATTACATTTATAATATTTTGAATTACATACATAACACTTACAGTACCTAATCTACCCATGCCTTCCATCGATGTTGACACTTTGTATAATATTGTGTCTATTATTCTTCCATCTTCAAGTATCACCAGTATACCACCTGCTAAACCAACTATCAGAGCTGCTGACATAATATCTTTTACGCCTTCCAAAAATTGTTTTGTTATTTCATTTCCATCATATTTAAAAGCTATTCCCGAAAACAAACCCATTGCAAGGAAAAGACTTGCAATTTCTTCAATATACCAGGCATAGCCCATTACACCTACAATCAAAAACACAATTGTAAAAAGTAATAAGTTAAGGATGAAAAAATGAACCGATTTTCTAAGACTGATAATTCCCAGAATAATAAAAAGTACTGTTGAAACAGGAACTGCGGGAAAAATGCTTATAGAATTCCCAATTTTCATTTCTGTAAGAGGATATATCCATGAAAAAATTGCGAGACATATTGAAATAAAAATATATACATACCATGCTATTCGTGGAGTAGTGTAAACAATTTCTTCATTTTCAGTTGCACTTCGGTTACGCCAATAAACATCAGTATTATATACGGGTGATAGCTTTGGGTTTTTCCTGATTTTAGCTGCATAACGAAGTATCCATGTAATTCCAACTAAATTAATTACAAACCAGCTAAACAATCTATACCCAAAACCTGAAAATAGGGGTAAGTCGGCAATACCTTGCGCAATACCAATTGTAAAAGGGTTAAGTACAGCTCCTGCAAACCCCAAACCGGCAGCTACAAAACTCATGCTCACTCCCACTATGGAGTCGTAACCCATGGATATTGAGAGTGGGACAAGAATTATAATAAAAGCAATTGTTTCTTCACTCATTCCAAATACTGCACCAAATACACTAAAAACCAACATAATCATTGTGAGTATGATATTGTTAACTCCAATATTTTTAAGCAGCTTATTTTTCTCGAGTTTTTTTGTAAATTTTAAGAAAGAGAATATTCCTATATCAATAGCTTTTGAGCTGTTTACAATCCAAAATGCACCACCAATCATAAGTATAAAAACAATTATGCCTGCCTGATTTACAAATCCTTGAAAGAAAGCTGAAAATATTTGCCATGTCTGAGGTTGGTTATCAATATATTGAAATGATCCTTTTTCAATAACAGTTCTTTCAACTCCATTAACACTAATTGTCGTTCTGCTGTATTCGCCACCCGGCACAAACCATGTTAATATAGCGGCCAATACTATAATACTAAATATTATTACGTATGTATGTGGAATTTTTTTAAACATGAAGTTTTATTTTAGAAGAAGAAAAAACAATAATAAAAATTTGTGCAAATATATACAGTTTAACATTTCATAAATTAACTACTTTTATTTCATGAAAAAAATGGATAAATCTGCTCCCATATTATATCGCCTGTCTTCTGTTATTGTTGACAGGAATCGTGCATACGATGAAATAACTTTTCATCAGGCGGCAAGAGTAATTGCTGATACCATAGGAACTATATATAGCGGTATAAAAACCGAAGCATTTCAAAGAGCATTAATTAATAAAAATATTCTATTTGGTATAGGCGATTTTAGTATTATTGGTACTGATATTACTACAAGCTTAGGTGGGGCAGTATTTTATAATACGTTGGCTATAAGTTTAACTGATTTTGATGAGGGTCATCGAAAAGCTGTTGGACATCCTGCCAGCATGATTGTTCCTGTTGCAATTATATTTGGTGAGTACTTGAAAGTATCTAAGACGGATATTCTTAGATCGGTGATTATTGGCTATGAAATTGCAACACGTTTCAGTAATGCAAGGGTTAAAGAAAGTATAACTACGTATTCAAGTGGAAGATGGGGGGCAATTGGAACTGCAGCTACAGCTTCATATTTATTGGGACTTTCCATTGAACAAACAATGCATGCCCTAAGTAATGCAGCTATATTATCACCTGTAATGCTTGGTGGATCAACCGACGTCAGTACTGGATCAATGTCGAAGGAAGGGGCAGCCTGGGCAGCTCAATCAGGGCTACAAAGTACTTTGCTATCCAAAGAAGAATTTGTGGGCCCTTACCTGTTTGTTGATGATCATGATGATTATGACAAAGATATTCTGCTGGAAGGAATAGGTGAATCATGGTTAATTAACTCAAACTATTTTAAGCCTTATGCCTGTTGCAGATGGCTGCACAGCGCCATAGCAGCAGTAATGGAGATAAAAAAAGATCATGATTTAAATATTGAAGAAATCACCACAATAGAAGTAAATATATTTAAAAGAGCAATTGACCTTATTAGTAACAATTACCCACAAAATCCAATTCAGGCTCAGTTTCATCTTCCTTATTGTATTGCTATTGGAATACTATTTAACGAAGTTACACCAAAGAACTTTATTGAAGCAAATCTTAATAATAGTAAAGTGCTGAGTTTGATAGATAAAACAATTATTAAAAAAGATGATGATTATAATATACTATTTCCGGAGCGGCTTCCTTCACGTGTTATAATTAGTACAGTAAATAGCGAACACTTCTCCAAAGAAGTGATCTCAGCACCATGGGATGCAGATAATCACCCTTCTGATGAATTGCTTTTCAAGAAGTTAATCAATCAAGCAGGTGATGCTGGTACACGATTTTGGAAGGATTATCTTAAGTGGAATTCTAAATCAGCTTAAAATTAATTTTGTAGCTATATTGTTGTCCAGCATACTCACTTAGCTCCTTTTTACTGATTTTTTCAATGGTTTCAGTAATTTGTGATTTCATTATTGAGTTACTACAGTTAATACAGTCAACTTTGATTGAGCCATTATCGTTGATAATAATTCGTATTAATGCATAACATTCATAGTGTTTCTGCTCTTTAGCAAATTTAGGATATTTTAACTCTTTTTTTAATAATGAGGATATGGCTTCTGAAGCCTCACTATTATTTTTCATTGGGGTAGAAGCAAAGGCTGTTCCAGTAGTGAACATACACAATGCGATCAAGTAGGTTGCGATTCTTGATTTCATGGCAGTAAATTTTAGATTTGTTTTCATATTTAATTACACCAAATATGTGCCGAAACCTATAATATTCACATTTAAAGGTAGTTATTAATAATTTATTTGTTTTGTAATTAATTAAACTGTTCGAAGTCAAACAGGTTGTGTATAAGTTTGTACAGTTTTGGTTTATACCTTATAACTATTTTTACATTACTTTTTTTCATTATACGTTTTTTATAAATTAATCCAAAAATATGAGGACCTGCTGTGTTCTTAAATTACACATGTAATAGTAATTATTCAATAATCTCATTAATTACATCCATTTTCATAATTTTGTAAAAAATTTATAGATGAATAATAAAAATAAAACTCTTCAAATATATCTTCCCATTGCCTTTTCGGTTGTGCTAATTATAGGAATTTGGATTGGGTTACTTCTTGTTGGCAATAAGCAGGTCAGTAACTCCTTACTACCAATAGGTAATAAAACTTATAACAAACTTGGTGATGTTCTTGATTATATAGTTCAGGACTATGTAGATACGGTTAACCTTACAGCTCTTGAAACAGTTGCTATACGAGGGATGCTTGAAGAACTTGACCCTCATTCAATATACATAACGGAAGAAGAGTTTCATGATGTAAACGATCCTCTTCTTGGCAGTTTTGAAGGAATTGGTATTTCGTTCCGGATTGAAAAAGATACAATTACTGTTATAAATCCTATTCCTGGTGGACCATCTGAAAAGGTTGGGCTTATGGCTGGTGACAGAATTGTATATATTGATGACACATTAGTTGCCGGCATTGGCATCACAAATAATGATGCAATTAGGAAGCTCAAGGGCAAAAAGGGCACTAAAGTTAAGGTGAGTAATTATCGCAGAGGTGTGCCGGAGCTAATTGACTTTATAATAACCCGTGATGTAATACCTACATATAGCCTTGATATCGCATATATGGTTGATAAAAATATTGGCTATATTAAGCTTAATAAATTTTCTGCCACTACTTACGATGAATTTAAAAAGGCTGCTATGCAGTTAAAGGATAATGGTATGACTAAGCTAATACTTGATCTTAGGGGAAATCCCGGAGGGTATCTGCAAGCTGCAATTGATATTAGTGATGAATTTTTAGAAGATGGTAAATTAATTGTTTATACTGAAGGTAAAAATCGTACACGAAGACATGCTTTTGCAACCGAAGCTGGAGATTTTGAGGAATTGGATATTGCGGTTCTTATTGATGAGAGTTCTGCATCTGCCAGTGAAATTGTTGCTGGTGCCCTTCAGGATAACGATAAGGGGACAATAATTGGCAGGCGGTCGTTTGGAAAAGGGCTGGTACAGGAGCAAATAAACTTGCCTGATGGTTCTGCAATTCGTCTTACTGTTTCAAGATATTATACACCCACCGGACGTTGTATTCAACGGCATTATGAAAATGGCGATGCTGAGAGTTATTATGAGGAATATTACCATCGATATCTCAATGGTGAAATGCAAAGTAAAGACAGCATCCATTTTCACGACTCTCTTAAATACACAACTCCTTTGGGCAAAACTGTTTATGGAGGCGGTGGTATTATGCCCGATATTTACGTTCCGATGATAACAGATTCGATCCATACATATTATAATATACTTGCAAACAAAGGTTTAATTTTTCAGTTTGCTTTTGATTATACAGATAGAAACAGGCCTAGGCTAAATGAGTTTACTGATTTTGATTCATTTAACAAAGAGTTTAGAATGGATAATAATACCTACCTTGAACTTGTAGCTTACGCAGATGAAAAAGGAATAAAACAAGTCGATTATGATGTTGAAATTTCTAAAGAAAAAATCAAATCACTATTCAGAGCTTTTGTAGGAAGAAATGTTCTTGATGAGAAAGGATTTTATCCCATTTATCATAGTATTGACACTACTTTTAATAGAGCAGTTTATGAGATTATAAATTTGGAATAGAGACTGTTAATTATTCTTCATTCAGATATTTTATAATCAATTTTTCCAATTCTTCTATTTTGATTGGTTTAGTAATATAATCATTGCAGCCGGCAGCAATTGCTTTTTCACTATCTCCTTTCATGGCAAAGGCTGTTTGTGCAATTATAACTACTTCTTTGTTGAATTCTCTGATTTTCCTAGTTGCTTCATAACCATTCATTTGGGGTAACTGAATATCCATCAGCACCACATCGATGTCAGGATTATTAAGGCAGGTTTCCACGGCTTTTGTTCCTGTTCTTGCTTTTAAAATCTTGTTTGCAAATTTTTGGACAATAATCGAAATAAACTCTTCCGATGTTTCATCGTCTTCAACAATTAATATTTTCAAATTGTTTTGTGGAATTACTGTAACAGCAGGTGTGATTTTATTCTTATGACTATATTCTATTGTTGGTTTGGTCTCGTATGGAAGAGTAAAATAAAATGTGCTTCCTCCTGTTTTGCTTTGCTTGTCCGACAGGTTTTCTTCTTCCGCTTCCACCCAAATTTTACCACCAAGCATTTCTACATAAGCTTTTGAAATCGTCAATCCCAGTCCTGCTCCCTGTCGCGCCATTTTATCTTCAATATCAGCTTGTATAAACCTCTCAAAGATGGCTTCCTGTCTGCCTAATGGAATACCTATTCCTGTATCTTTCACGTAAAATTCCAGTTCGGTAAGCTCATTATCCTTTTTTAGGTTATAGCCTAATTCTATGGAGCCTTTTTCACTGTATTTAATTGCATTCTTTACAAGATTTGTAAGTATTGCATAAACTTTCTCGCAATCGGTATTAATCATTGCTTCATCTGAAGGTAAAGAATTTCTGAATGAAAACTGCATGCCTTTTCCTTCAATATCGGGTTTGAAGAAGGTATAAATATATTCTATTTGCTCGTTAATATTTGATAACTGCATATTAACTTCCATTTGTCCTGATTCTATTTTCGAAATACTAACAATGTCATTGATGATATTGAGCATTCGTGCTCCGCCTTTTTCGATGATTTGGATGTACTTTTGCTGCTGTTCACCTGTAAGGTTGGGGTTTTTCAATAATTCGGCAAAACCCAAAATGCCATTCATTGGTGTTCGGATTTCGTGACTCATATTAGCCAGAAAGGCAGATTTAAGACGGGAGCTTTCATCAGCTTTTTTCTTTAGCACAATTTGTTCCTGTTGTATAAGTTTAAGTTCGGTAATATCTGTAATGGTTCCAACGAAACCAATTATTTGGCTTTGACTATTGTATTCAGGAACCGACTGCCCTAAAACCCATTTAACAGAGCCATTGCTTAGTACAAACCTATAATTAACTTCAGACCTTCTTTTCTGGGTTAGCGCTAGTTCCCATTCATGTTTCATTATTTGTCTATCTTCAGGGTGTACTGCTTTAAGCCATCCATATCCTAGCGCATCATTATGTGTTACACCTGAAATATCACACCACCTATTATTTACAAAGGTTGTATATCCATCGTTTCGTGCTTGAAAAATCCCAACAGGGGAAATATCTGTTAAGGTTTTATAATGTATATCTTTTATTTCTATTTCTTCTGATGCTTTTTTAATATCGTGCCTCGCAGATTCAAATTTTTGCCTATATGTCAGCAGGTGAAATACATCTTTTATCTTGAAAACACTTGATTCATTATTCCTTAAATCAAAATACTGTAAATAGAAATAGAAAATAATGCTGTAAAAGATTACAAAAACGCCTTTCGAAATTAATCCTGACATTACAATTACATTAAGGTTGTTGAAATTCCAAAATGCAATTATTGAAAAAAATATTGTATCAAAACTTACAACTATCAACATGGTTAAGCAAATTTGCAGGAACATGTATCGTATGTGTCGTGATATAAATTCGTAAATTATTATTATTAATAAAGAATCCAGAAATAGTGCTATTGTACCAACAAATAATACCCATGCGTTATTACTAAAAAGGTTTGTTGAAACATTAAAAGGATTGTATGTTGATGATTCTTCAAGATTCCAACTGATTAATTGTATGAGAATTGTCATTACTATATTTACTATTAGCAAAGCATAGATTATTTTTCTCGTTTCGCTTGCATCTTCTTTAATATAGATAATTAATAATGCAAAAAGAGTTGCCGTAAATAAAACGGAAGAACCTGGTGAAACAAGAAAACCGTTAGTAATTGAAACATAAACTGTACTTGATAGAAATACCTGCATGAATTGAAATAACCCCAAACAAGCGAATAATATTCCGATTCCTAGCTGTTTTCGAAGGTGAAATAATAAGAGTATTACAAAGGCAACCAAAGTACCCTGCAAAAACAAGATGGCAATCTGATTATAATTCATATTGCAAAATTAATTAAAAAGTTGCTTAAGAATCATAACTAGACTTTTTTCATTCCTCAGGTTTTTAACATTGGCAATAATAGAATTTACGTATTGACGGAAATCAGGAGTTTTAGTGTACAGATTTTATTTCAACAGAATAATTAAATTTCAAACTTATTTTGTTATTGAATTGTGTTAAAATCCAAAAATAAATAGAGTTATTTTTCTAAATTTGTAC
>CAYWRM010000012.1:0-99083 GCA_964460905.1 uncultured Lentimicrobiaceae bacterium | reverse complement strand
TCATACCTCCTGAGAGTATGGGAACACTTAAAGTAACTCCCAGTACATTTTTTGGGGTCATATCAAAGTGTGGTTTTTTAATTTTTTCAGTATAGGAATAAAATGCTACTAAAGAGGGCAGATAGCTTGCTTTAGCCATATTTATTGATTTGTTTGATATTTCTATTTGCATGGATATTAATTTGTAATCCATATTGTTTTCTATATTAAATGTATCAACCGGAACCAATTGAATCATTTTTGCAATATCATCCAGCGAAGTTGATAACATAATTTGTTGATTAGGATCCAGACCTAAATTAAAACGTAATAAATTATAACCCAATTCCAGGTTCCTTTCAGCAGCGTTCACTGCATTATCAACAGATGTTACCATAACTGAAAGTTTGTTTGCCTCAGTTTGCTCAATAACGCCTGCATTTGCCATATTTGATGTCTGCTCATAAACCATTTGTGCATTTTTCAGGTTTTCCTTCAGTGTATTTAATATTTGCCCACTTGCCAATATAGCGTAGTAAGCTTGAATGGTTTGCTCTTTAACATTGAGTTCGTCTTTCTGATAACTTTGCTCAGTAATACTTTTCGCAAGTTTTGCTATTTGAACGCCAACAATATAATTACCATTAAAAAGTAACTGGCTGGCAGTAGCTTTAAAATTACTTGTGGGATTAAACTCAATAATTGCAGGAGGTGCTGCGGGGTTAATCTGCAACGATGCTTCAGCTCCCAGAAAATTTGTATAATCAAGCGAAGCATCAATTTGAGGTAAGCCTTTTGAAATCGCCTCTTTGATTAGCTGATTTGATTTGTCAACGGCAAATCTTGAATTAGTTAGTGTTTTATTGTGTTCTATTGCATAATTTACAGCGCTATCTAACGACAAAACTAACGGTTCCTGTGCTTGAATCGATATTGCTCCAAGACCAAAAAATAATAATACTACTATTTTTAACAACTGTCTCATTTTATGATTTATTTAATTGATTAAATTTTTCATCTATAATTTTATGTCCTTTTAAGGTAGAAATACCAATAAGGCTTGATCTTATCATTTTTTTGGAAAACAGGATCGAATAATTTCTTTTGGGGAAGTAGTTCTCTTTCAATTATATTATTAAACCTTTTCCAATGCATTGAAAAAATAATATCCGGTTCAAAATCATCAACAAACACCTCATCTTTTTTTCCTTTGTTTATTAATGCAATTACTAATTTTTTTAGGATATTATCTTTATATTCGTCGAACATTTTAAAAATATCAGGGTAATATTTTTTTATATCGTAGATAAATGACGCATTGCATGTTTTGAATAATTCTAATAAGAAAGTGTATAGTGCAATGATTTTGTCAATAATGCCTTCCTGATTTTCAATATCATCCAAAACCTTATCTATTTTTCTAAGAAATCCCATTGTTATTTGGTTAATCAGGTCGCTTTTATTAGCGAAATTTTCGTAAAATGTTTTTTTAGAGATGGACAATTCATGTGTTATATCATCCACAGAAATACTAGTAATTCCGTATTTAAAAAATAACTTCTCAGCAGCATCTGTAATTTTGTTTTTTGTTTCCATACTTGTAAAACTTCTATATTATTTAAAGTTTTCTGATAAATAAAAAATTTTAAAACTCAAATTTGTTAATGATTTTCAAACCTTCATCAGTAGCAATTCCCCTGATAAAATTAATAGCAATATTTTCAAAAATTTCAGATTTGGAATAGCGGTCAGGAGGGAATAATTCATCATTTCCAATAATTTTAAATTGTTCTTTCATAAGTTTAGCAATTATGTCAACATTAATTTCCTGCCTGATAAACCCTTCTTGTTTACCTGTATTAATATATTCGACAATCATATCGTAATCTTTTTCTTCACGCTCTTTGCCTTTGCATCTGAAAACTTCAGGATGATATTTCCTGGCATCGTGAAAAAACATTGGACTAATTGAACTCATCAAATTAATACTCCTTTTTATGTGTGTTAGAAATGCTTCAATAATGTTGGCCGAATTTTTCATTATTTCTGCATTATTCTTTTCTTCTTCAGCCATTCGATGAACAATACAACTTTCTAATAATTCATCCTTATTTTTGAAAAGTTCGTAAATAGTGCGTTTAGAGGTTCCGAGGTTCTTGGCAATAGTATCCATAGTAATACTCCTGATGCCGAAACGCATAAATAACTTTAATGATTCTATGATAATTCGTTCTTTAGTGTCCATAATTTCGATTTAGAAATATTTTGCAAATATATACAGAAAACTTTTAAAACCATTAAAGTTTTAAATGTTTAGATTTTTAACATATTTTTTGAATTCAAAAGATATCCAATTATAAAACTTACGCGGCTGAGTAGTTACGGAAATATTTATTACATGATTGCCGATTGCAATGCTTCCGGTAAAATTTGGTTTTGAGACTTAGCATTGTTATTTCAACACCGTTTAATTCAATGAATGAGATATTTCTCAATTTCCTAGACTCACCACTATCAATAAATTTGATGTTACAGGTACGTCTTTTATAATTGGAGGAAATAACTATACAATTGCTACCTTCAAGTATTTCACCTTGAAGAGTAATTGCTCTAAAAGAAAAGCGAACGGCATCACCGGATGAATCTTTCTTTTCTGTAATAGGGTTTATTTTGGATATATGAATCATGCTGCAATTATAGTGTGCAGTATAGGTTAACTAAAGGGCTATTCTATCATTTTTTTTAGGAAGATAATTCAATAAGGAATCAATACTTTCATGTATAATTTCCGCAAATAGTTCCTCTTTACTTGAAAAAAAATGATAGAATAACCCTTTAGAAATATTTGCACTTTTTGAAATATCTGCAATTAATGTTTGAAAATATCCAATTTCACTAAAAAGTTTTAAAGCTGATTTATGAATTTTGTTTTTTTTGAGCTTTTCATTTTCAACTCATTTTGCTATTAATATTTTTCTTAATCTGATTGAAAAACAAGACAATAATCACTAAAAGATAATATCATCGCTGAATTAAAGATTTAATAACGTCCCCTCGTATGTAAAATAACCAGACAAAGAATATCGTACATAAGCAGATAATTGTTTAACCAAAACATTTGTTTTAAGTATATTACGTTCCTATTCCAACTACTAGTAAAGGTAACGGAAAAGTCATCATCATAAATAGAAATTGTCAGAGAATAAGAACCATTTATGAGTATTACCCTCAACAAAACATATAAATTGTTCAAATTTATGTTTAAACATGTCGCAAATAAAAAACCTAAACGCCTTTATTATAAGCATTTAGGTTTTATTGTTGTTGCCCAACCAGGGGTCGAACCTGGACTCTTTTGATTCAGAGTCAAATGTGTTGCCAATTACACCATTGGGCAATAAGGCGGCAAATTTATAAAATCTTTTAATATTGTAATCTTAATTTTTGGTTATTTTTTTCTTTAAGCATTTTCAATATCTGGTTGTCCTTTTGCCCTATATTTAAAAACATCATTACGGCTATAATGCCCTATTACATCAAAATCCATTTTGCTTCTAACTACCTGAGCAAGATCTATTTCAGCTGTTAAAATACCTTCCTTATCAAATAAAGGTCCTGCAAGAACTTCTCCCATTGGTGAAACAATAACACTACCTCCCCTGGAAAGCACATCAGGTCTGTCTGTTGCCAGTTCCGGTTTAAGATGCTCAGGAAAGTCATTTTTTGTGAAGTATTGATTACACCCAATTACATAGCATCGGCCTTCGCAAGCAATATGTTCAATTGTAGATTGCCATGTATCTCTTGAATCTGCAGTAGGGGCAACATAAATTTCAACACCTTTTTGATACATTGCCATTCGGGCAAGAGGCATATAATTCTCCCAACAAATCAATCCTCCTATCTTTCCAAATTCAGTATCATAAGTAACCAACGTCGAGCCATCACCTTCGCCCCACAATAGACGTTCAGCAGCAGTAGGTTTTAACTTACGGTGTTTACCTAATAATTTTCCACTAGGGGCATAATATAGTATAGTACAATAAAGTGAACTGCTTACAGAATCTTTTTCAGTAACACCCATTATTAAAAAGATGTTTAGCTTTTTTGCATGTTCTCCTAATTTGCTAGAATACTCATCACCAACTTCAATACTATTGTTCCAATATTCTTCAAATTGATCACGCCCTCCTTCTGTACGACTTCCAACCACAGTACCAAATCCCAAACCAGCCGGATATCCCGGAATAAAGCTCTCAGGGAAAACAACAAGTTTACACCCTTTTGCAGCAGCCTCCGACATCAGTTTTAGCGCCTTATCAACTGTTTTTTCAATATCAAATATTACAGGTGTAGCCTGAACACACCCAACTTTATATTTTTTCATGCTGCCTTTTATTAAAATTACTTCCTCTTAGCCCAACTATCACGTAATGGCACAGTACGATTAACCACAAGTTTATTCTCAGAACTGTCAGGGTCTATACAAAAATACCCCAGCCGTGGAAATTGAAACTTCTCACCAGATTTAGCTGTAGTAAGTGAAGGCTCAAGCTTACAATTATTAAGCACTTTTAATGAATCAGGATTTATAAACTCTTTAAAGTCTTTATCTTTATGGCCGGCAGGGTCTTCGTCTAAAAACAACCGATCATATAACCTAACCTCAGCATTAACTGCTTTATCAGCTGACACCCAATGTATTGTGCCTTTTACCTTTCTTTGAGCACCGCTTCCTCCACTTTTTGTTTCAGGATCGTAGGTACAATATATTTCACTTACATTACCATCAGCATCTTTTTTATAATCTTCACATTTAATAATATAAGCACCAATTAAACGTACTTCACGACCTGGCCCAAGGCGGAAAAACTTCTTAGGTGGATCTTCCATAAAGTCGTCATGCTCAATAAATATTTCTTTTGTAAATGGAACTATACGCGTACCGGCTTTCTGATCATTAGGGTTATTTCCAAGCTCTAATTCCTCCACCTCATTATCAGGATAATTAGTAATTATAACTTTTACAGGGTTTAAAACTCCCATAGCACGTGGTGCAATTTGATTTAAATGTTCTCTAACACTAAACTCTAACAGGCTAACATCAATTACATTATCACGTTTGGCAACACCGATTCTGTCGGCGAAATTACGAATCGACTCCGGGGTATATCCTCTTCTGCGAAATCCTGAAATTGTAGGCATTCGAGGGTCATCCCAGCCACTTACATAATTATTTTGCACAAGTTCAATAATTTTTCGTTTACTCATTACAGTATAACTCAGGTTAAGCCTTGCAAACTCAATTTGTTGTGGCCGATATGCGCCTTCAGCTATTTGATCCAAAGCCCAATCATATAAAGGACGGTGTACTTCAAACTCCAGAGTACATACTGAATGTGTTATTCCTTCAATATAATCCGACTGTCCATGAGCCCAATCGTACATTGGGTAAATACACCAATCGTTTCCTGTGCGGTGGTGCTCCTGATGTAGAATACGATACATTATAGGATCACGCATATGCATGTTTGGCGAGCTCATATCAATTTTAGAACGTAGGATCATAGCTCCGGTTTCAAACTCGCCATTCTTCATTCGTTGGAAAAGGTCAATACTCTCTTTAGCAGGTCTGTTACGAAAAGGGCTTTCAACACCCGGGCGTGTGGGAACACCTCGTTGCTCACTAATCAATTCCTGCGGTTGCTCATCGACATATGCTTTCCCGTTTTTTATTAATTGAACGGCCCAATCATAAAGCTGACCAAAATAATCTGATGCAAAATGAGGTTCACCCTCCCAATTAAAACCCAGCCACTCAATATCTTCTTTTATTGAATCAACATATTCAACTTCTTCCTTTTCAGGATTTGTATCATCAAATCTAAGATTACATAAACCATTGTATTCGTTGGCAAGACCAAAATTCAAACATATGGATTTAGCATGACCTATATGAAGATAGCCATTTGGTTCAGGAGGAAACCTAAGATGTATCCTTCCTTCATTTTTATTTTCAACCAAATCTTCTTCAATAATTGATTGAATAAAGTTAAGTGATCTTTTTTCGTTTTCAGGAAAATTCATAAGTGTTGATATTATAAAAGTCTTTTGTAAAAGATGCAAAATTAATTAGAAAAGCAATGGCTTGTATGCGCAGACGCGTCGAAACGCCAAATAATTTATTTTATTGCATGATTAATTGTTAAATAATTATAAATAAGTTAGTTATCAAACATGTTGTTATGTTCGATTGTGTACATATTGTGTGTTGTACCTGAACATCATCATGGCAACATTTCATCTGCAACATTGTTTTAATGCTTATTATCTGGTAGTTACAAAGTTTGGCACAGTATTAGAGAACATACAGTGCAACCATTAATGTTCTATTAATTAAATTTTAAAGTCATGAAAACAAGAATCGCAATCTTAACAATTTTAATGGGTTTACTTATGGCAGGTACCGCTATGGCCAACGAACCCGTACCCGCAACAAAAGCAGCTTCAAAAGCAGTAACAGAATTATTATCTGATGAAATCAGTTATCCCTCATTTGCCTCTAAAAACAACATCGAATGTTGTGTCTGGGTTAGTATTATGATAAAGGAAGATGGCTCATTGGATGTTGAAACTGCAAACTGTAGTTCATGTAATATGAAAGATCACGTAGTTAAATCTATAAAAGAAACTAAGAATGAAGGCCTTTCACAATACGCCGGGCAAAATGTATTACTAAAAGTTAAATTTAAGCTATTAAGCTAGTTAATCATCTCCCTAACATATATTCAGGGCCTATTATTCAGGTCTGTCTCTCAAATCCCATTGCTAAACAGTGGGGTTTTTTTGTTTATAACAGACCTGGAAGAGTCCAACGGATCTTCCAGAGTCTCTATTATTAAGAACAAATAAATACCCTTCCGGGAGCTCTAAAGACTCTTCCAAGAGCTATGCACTCTGGAAGGTCTTTAACATATCAAAAAATAAGCTACTTTTGTATAAACTCAACAATCAATGAAGTCTCCCACAGTTAAACAAAAGAGATCTTGGAAGTCTGATCAGCGATTTGTTGATGCAAATACAAAAAACTTCAGATTGATCTTTTTTGCTTTCGTTGTTGGATTACTTGCAGGAGCTGCTGGAGGAATTTTCCGACTTTCGCTTGGTTACATTGAAGACTTCCGAAATAACCTATTTGCAAGCGTTAGCAGTTCTGATTTAACTAGTTGGCTATGGCCAATATTATTTGGAATTATCGGAGTAAGTGTTGCATTATTTTTAGTGAAAAAATTTGCTCCCGAAACTTCTGGAAGTGGAGTACAGGAAATCGAAGGGGCATTAGATGAATTAAGACCTCTCCGATGGAAGAGAGTATTACCCATAAAATTTATTGCTTCATTATTTTCATTGGGGAGTGGCTTGCTACTCGGTCGTGAAGGCCCTACAATACAAATTGGCGCCAATATTGGCAAAATGACTAAGGATATTTTCAAACAACATGAGAACAAAACAAACCCGTTGGTATCAGCAGGAGCAGCAGCAGGGCTTGCAAGCGCTTTTAATGCACCTTTGGCAGGAGTAATTTTTGTTATTGAAGAAATGCATGGGCATTTCAAATACAACTTCTTTTCTGTAGCAGCTATAATGGTTGCCTCAGGTACCGCTGATTTTGTAGTTAGAGTAATTGTTGGTGTTGACCCCGTTGTTCAAATGACAGTGTTTCCAGGGCCTCCTTTATCAGGAATTTGGCTATTCATACTACTTGGAATATTTTTTAGCTTAGTAGGGTATTTATTTAATAAGCTATTGGTAATATCATTAGATTTCTTTAAAAACTTGTCGAAAATTACATTGATATTTGGTGCTGTGTTTGCAGGTACTGTTATCGCAATAATCGGCATTTATTATCCTGAAATGATTGGAGGAGGTTACGGTACCATAAGTCAAGTACTAAATCATTCATTTACCCTTTATTTTTTGATTATCTTATTTGTTGGCAGGATGATACTCACAATTTTTAGTTATGGTACAGGCGTGTCCGGTGGCATTTTCGCGCCGATGCTAGCGTTGGGTGTGGTTTTTGGAATGCTATTCGGGAGTGTAATGCAACATTATTTTCCTGATCTTGTTTCGCATCCTGGCATTTATGCTGTTGCCGGAATGGCCGGTATATTTGCATCAACAGTACGAGCCCCTCTTACCGGATTAGTACTTGCAATAGAAATGACATCAAATTATGAATTAATACTACCGCTAATTATAACTACAGTAACAGCATCTGTAATAACAGCACAGCTTGGTAATGAGCCAATTTATACTACTTTGCTGAAGAGGACTTTAGCAAATAGTAAAGTTTCTTAAATTATACTATTCTTAAAACTAATAATAATTGTTTAGTAGCAGACTGAACTTTTTATAATATCGCACTGATTTTAAACTACTTTTGCAAACTTTTTTCAAAGCATAAAATGCATTAATATTTATTTATTATGATTACAGTCACAGACCTAAGAATTCAATTTGGCAAACGAGTATTATTTAATGATGTAAACATGAAGTTTATGGCCGGAAATTGCTATGGTGTTATTGGAGCAAACGGAGCTGGCAAATCAACACTTCTTAAGGCAATTGCAGGTGAAATTGATACTGCTTCAGGGCGCATAAGTATGAATCCAGGTGAACGCCTTTCGGTGTTAAGCCAGGATCACTTTGCCTTTGATGAATTTTCAGTATTAGATACTGTAATGAAAGGTCATTCGCAGTTGTGGGATATTATGCAGGAAAAAAATGCCATATATGCCAAGCCTGATTTTTCGGATGCAGATGGGCTGAAGGCCGCTGAGCTGGAAGAAAAATTTGCCGACATGGAAGGATGGAATGCCGAAAGTGATGCTGCAACATTATTAAGTGATTTGGGAATAACAGAGGATCTTCATTATACATTAATGAAAAATATTGACGGAAAGCAAAAAGTAAGAGTATTACTTGCCCAGGCTCTTTTTGGTAACCCTGATAACTTATTACTCGATGAGCCAACTAATGACCTCGACCTTGATACCGTAACATGGTTGGAAAATTATCTGGCAAATTATCAAAATACAGTGCTCGTTGTTAGTCACGACAGGCATTTTTTGGATGCCATAAGTACACATACTGTTGATATCGACTTTAGTAAAATACAAATGTTTGCAGGTAACTATAGTTTCTGGTATCAAAGTAGCCAACTGGCATTGAGACAACAACAAAAGGCGAATAAAAAAGCAGAGGATAAAAAGAAAGAACTACAGGAATTTATCTCACGATTTAGCGCCAATGTTAAGAAATCAAAACAGGCAACAAGTCGTAAAAAAATGATTGAGAAACTTAATATAAGTGATATTAAGCCATCAACACGTAAATACCCCGGAATAATCTTCAAGCCTGAACGCGAAGCTGGTGATAAAATTCTTGAAGTAACAGGCTTAAGTGCCAGTATAGATGGTGATGTGCTTTTTAGCGGAGTAGATTTTTATGCCAACAAGGGCGATAAAATTATTTTCTTATCAAAAGATACCAGGGCAATGACTGCGCTTTTTGAAATCATAAGTGGTAATCAAAAACCAGATTCGGGAACCTATACTTGGGGACAGACTATAACCTCATCATATTTACCATTGGATAATGCGCCATTTTTCAGAAGTGAACTAAGCTTGTTTGATTGGCTTTGTCAGTTTAGTAACGACACTACCGATCTATATATTCGTGGTTATTTAGGTAAAATGCTATTTGCCGGTGATGAAATTCAAAAAAAGGTAAGTGTGCTTTCAGGAGGTGAAAAAATGCGCTGTATGATATCTAAAATGATGCTTACAGATGCCAATGCCCTCGTATTTGATACACCTACAAACCACCTCGACCTTGAGTCAATTCAGGCATTTAATAATAATCTGGTGAAGTTTCCGGGAAATATATTTATGTCATCTCACGATCACGAGTTTATACATTCGGTTTGTAACAGGATAATCGAACTTACTCCCAATGGTATTATTGACAAACTTATGGATTATGATGATTATATTGTGGATAATAAGATTCAGGCATTAAGAGATAAGATGTATCAGTAAATTTGTTGAATGAACTATTGAATGGTTAACCTTTCAGGTTTTTTCTTCCTGAGGTTGAACATCAAGCAACTTATGGTTTTCGACCTCAGGTGCAAGGCCACCTGAAAGGACAGTGAGACTTATTTCAATATTTTTCTTTTGATACCCAAGCTAATCCAAATTGTTGAACTGCTTGTTTCATAATTAGTTGACCCTCCAAATCTATTATTCCACTTATCCCAATAGTCCCACATATAATCTGCTTTAGCAAATATTATTAGCCTTTCTTTAACTACCATCTCAAAGTTTATTCCAGCCATATATCCTAAGTTGTCATTTGTTCTTACAAACCCTCCAAATGTTGGACAAACTCTAAATTTATTGCCGATTATTATTTTTAAATAGAGCGGTATTGTTAATATCAATTGGCTGTTGTAATAAAACAAGGTTAATTCATTATTAAGCGAAACAATAGACTTATTAGGGCGGTATTCTACATTCGCTCCAAAAGTTACAATTCCGTAATCAATATCATTTGCATAAGTTCCAACACTGCCTCCAATGTTCAACTCCTGCGAAAAAATAATTGAAGGAATTAAAAAGCCTATTATCACTAAGATAAATTTCATTGCATATTTCAAAAACTGATATAAAGATAGTAATCTATTTTATTCTTCTTAGATCCAAATCCTGAAAATCAAAGCTAAAATCAATATTAGGCGATATACCTTTCATTTTTATACTATGTGCCTTTCCTTCTTCATCCAGGCTAAATATAGCAAATGCATCAGCGTTCATATCCCTGTAGTCCCATTTAATAGCAAATGTATTTGCCTTATAATAGTACATAGGTCCGGTAAGTTTTGGCGAACGAGATGAACTGAACCATAGTTGATTATCGTTAAGATAAACCTCTACTTTTCCAAACCAATTATCTTCATATATTCCAATATAATCCTCTGTATTAATATGATCATCAACTGCGGAATTTACTGTTTCCCAAACTTGATTTGTTATTGAATCTCCTCTTTTTTCCCGTTTCTGAAAATAAGCATAATATTTACCAACCCAATCGTTATTATCCAGCCCCATATAACTATCAACAATTGTATTTGTAACCGAAGCGAAAACACCAGCTCCTCCATCAGTTGTGTTTGTTAATACAACAACTCCCAGGTTAATATCAGGAATCAAAATAGTTTTTGAAAGCATGCCAGGCATACCTCCGGTATGGCTTACACTCAGATTACCATTATTATCCGACAAACCCCAACCCAATCCATAACCTGAAAAATGCGCATTATATCTTGGATTACGACTGGCATTAAGTGTTGTATGTATTTTCCACATTTCACGCTGTGCTGCCTCTGAAAACAGTTGGTTTTCCAAACTATCACCATATTTTCCATTGTTAAGCTGAAGCAGCATCCAGTTACATAAATCATCAGCATTAGAATATATGCCTGCTGCTGCACCGTTTACCATATCGCTAAAGTGATTAATTGGTACCGGAGTATTATTGTTGGTAGAATGTGAAGCTGCCAAATTGCTTCTGTCAATAATTTGTGATAAAGAACTTGAAGAATTATCCATATTTAACGGTTCCAGAATACGGGCTTTGATAAACTCCTCCCAGCTCATTCCACTTACTCGTGCAATAATTTCCCCTGACATAATGAATAATAAATTATTATACGCAAATGTGGTTCGAAACGGAGACTCAGGTTCAAAATACTGATAATTAGTTAATATATCATCAATTGTAAAATCATTACTATCAGGAATAAACATTAAATCTCCAGCTCCAAGACCCAGCCCGCTACGATGAGATAATAAATCCTGAATTATGAAATTTTCTGTTACATATGGGTTATACATCTTAAACTCAGGCAGGTAATCAACAACCTTATCATCCCAGGCAACCTTGCCTTCATCTACCAAAATAGCAAGGGCAGCGGTAGTAAAAGCTTTACTATTTGATGCAATTAAAAACTGGGTGTGCTCATCTACTTTTTCTTTTGTATTGATTGACTTTACTCCATAACCTTTGGAATGAACAATTTTTCCATCTTTCACGATTGCCACGGCAACTCCAGCAACATTGAATTTCTGTATTGCATTTTCCACAATACTATCAACCTCAGGTGATGACAATTGTGCAATAGTAGTGCTTGTTATAAAAATTAATATTACAAGCAAAATAAAACTTCGAGTCAAATTATTCATATTATAATTTTTTAGAGACTATTTAAATCCTTCCAATTAAATACAAAAAAGAGTCTCACCCTTCTGTTTACTAGCTGAATAGTGATCCTCCGCTTTGCTCAGGATTAAAAAAAAGCAACTATTACATAGATTAGCTACTTACAAAGCTCATTGTAAAAGAATACATGCTCTGCAAAATATTTAAAATCAGGTTCATTATTATCAATAATCTGTTGGCAATCGCCAAACAGAAGTTTAAAATCCTGTTTCTTATACTTTTTCTTTGTGATTTTTATTGTTTCACCTTTTTTAACAACATAATAAGCTTTAGCCTCATTTCCCGAAACAGCAATCCCATCAATTGATGTTTCACCCGTCTTTGCATTAGGAATTTCATATACTTTGAGCAAGTCGTCAAATCCAGGGTTTAACAATTGTAAAAGTATGAACTTATCTTTATCAGGGAATTTAACCCTTTGCCAGTATATAAATTTACGATCCACAACTTCCTTAAAATTAGAATTGGCAAGCTTTTTAATGTTAGATGATTGCTCACTAATAATCTCGAGTTTGGCTAAGCCATCAACTTTTATTTTTAACTGTTCAACCTCTCCGGCTTTAAACTTTGTATCCTCACCGGTATAATCTCTTAACTTGAAACTCATCATGCCTTTTGGACCAAACATTGCGTTTTTCAAGTTTCCATTGTAAATCTTCCCATCTACAGCCATAACTTCTGCCGAACCAGTAATATTACTTATGGGCGTAACAAACTGAGCCTTTACAGATATTGTTATTACGAATATTAAGGATAAAATAATTGTGAAAATGCGTTCTGTTTTCATGATTTAAAAATTTATTGTTTAACTATTCAAATGTATAAAATTTTGCAAGTCCTTTTTATCCTGCGTATCAGGATAATATTCAAGAACCTTTTTTGCAACTTCTACTGCTTCTTTTTCTCTTTGTTGCTTCAAAAGAAACTCGATTTTGGCATATAAAAATTCAATATTTCGAGGTTCTAGCTCAAAGCACTTATTAAGAGCATTTTGAGCTTCAGTAATGTTATTTTTAAAATCAAATAGATTATATAAATTAAACCAAATTCTTGATCGCTCGGGCAACAACTCAGCTGCTTTTTTTAGGTTAACAATCGACTTATCGTAATTCCCCATCTCAGATTGAAGAAGTCCCAATGAATAGTAGGCATCACCCATTTCGTGGTTATCATCAACCACTTCCATTAGTAATTCCTCAGCCTCCTTGTTTTTGCCAATCCTATTAAAAAGCATTGCAAGGTTTATTTTCGCCGGGTAAAACTGATTGTCAATTCTGATAGCTTCCTTATAATTTTCAATGGCCTTTTCATTTTCTCCTATATTTGAATACAGATTACCTAGATTATGTCGACTACCTGAAAAATCGGCACTATACTCTGAAGCCAATATATATTCTTCTATTGAGTTGCTAAGTTTAATGGCTTTTAAACTATCAAGTTCCCACAAATTAAGAACTGATAACCGGGATGTTGCTTCCATCCTGACCATTAGGGTAGAATCATCTAACAACGGGAAAATCATTGTTTTTAAATCTTCAATATCAGCTGGAACAAAATTTCTTACAGCCTCTCTTCTTACAAGAGGGCCTTCCCTTGAAAGTAACTCCCTATTTAACTTTTGTGTTTCACCTCCAGGGAAATTAGCAAGATACCTTGTAGCTGATGCCATTATTAATGTTGATGATTTTTCATCGTTAAGAATATCAATAAGCATTGTAATAGCAGTGGTATCATTGATAGATGCCTTAAACATTGTTTCACCAAAATGATAACGTGTTGATCTGCCATACCATTCTTCGGTATATGAAGCAGCCCAACTATTACTCTTATCTGTATGACATTGGATGCATGCATTTGGGGTCCCCAGTTTATCACTCAAATCGGGTCTTGGTATTCGCATGCTATGATCGCGACGATAATCAACGCCCATAAAATACTGCCCAGGCATGTGGCAAGTTATACATTGCGAGCCCTCTCCAACATCTAATACTTCTCCATTTTCTAAAACCAATGGTTCACCTTCGTCATTATACATACTATGAAAATGATGGTTGTATCCTTCATAATCTTCTTGCTTATGGCATTGATAACAAAGTTTATTTCCTTCATATTTTAATTTTAAACTATGGGGATCATGACAATTGGTACAGCGCACATTATTTTTATGCATTTTACTTTGGGTGAAAGATGCATAAACATAATCCTCTTCTTTTATTTGTCCATCATGATAATAAAAAGGATCTATTGGAAGCTGTGGACTAATAATATCAAATAATTCATCATGCGGATGAATAAAATCACCAAACGATGTACGACGGGCGTGGCAATATGCACATTGATTTATCAATTGAACAGATGTAATATTGCTAGTTTGTACTGCAAGTCCGTAATTATCAATTTCGGGTCGGCTTAATGAATCAATTTCAGACCACCTATTATGCTCTGAACCAGGCCCATGACAAGCCTCACAGCTTACATCAATCTCTGACCAAGTAGTAGTATAAACATGAGTTTCGAGGTTGTAATTTTTTTGAAGATTTGTTGAATGACACTCGGCGCACATTCCATTCCAATTCTGGGCATTATTGGTCCAATATAGCCAGTCATCAGGAAGAATTTCCTGATCTTTATAAACAGAATCTCCAAGATGATACCATTGTCCCTTTTCGGTATCCCAGGTAATTTGCAGGCATTGATATCGACCATCTTCAAATGGAATAAGATATTGCTGCAGGGGTCTTACGCCAAAAGTGTATGCAATTTGAAAATCACCGGGTTTACCACCTGGACCTTGTGTATGAACATAATATTTGTCATCCTTAATATAAAATCGACTTGTAAACCCATCTCTTTCAAACTCTGCATTATTAAAATCACCCAACACAGTTGTGACAATGGCAGTATCCATAGCATTGTCATGATCAGAGTGCTTCCACGAGTGATATTCTTTTTCATGACATTCAATGCATGTTTTACTACCTACAAACAAAGATTTAGTAACAATAAATTTGGGTTTTCTATCACAGGAACTTATTATGATAAAAAGAGAAAATAAAAACAGAAAATATTGAGTGCTATTTTTTTTTAGGGGCAATATCATTGAGAGCTTAAGATTATTTATTTACCCAAAGATATAAGGTTTTTAAATATGCTCATAAATAAAACTACTTGTTATTTAATTCAAAAGGATAAATAACGTTCCAATCATTTTCCATATCAATAAGAGGCCACCCTTTTTCTAGTGCTTCACCCACCCCCTTGTTTAAACGTCCTATATGTGACTCCCTGTCATATGCCAATTCTCTAATCAAATAGTTATTTGTAACATCAATAACATAATGAATTAATAAATGTGGACTTAAAAATGTTATTACAAGCTTTCTGACAAAACTAGTGTCAAGTCATATGTCCTTTGGTATTGAGACTGCTTCGTCATACTTCCTCGCAGTGACGTCACTTTGAGATTGACTTAACACTAGTATATCTTTTGGTTTTAACACTTTTGTGTTATTACCGAATAACATAACGTTAATCATTGCTACTCCAATTTGTGTTGTGTTTACAACAGAATTTGGGGAAAATAATTTAATACCTTTAACAAGCCACATGAAATAATCATATAAAAATTGGTAGCTTTTTGTTTTTGATTTAATACCACGTAATGGAATGATTGCTCCGGGTCTGAACATAAATGCTTGTTTAAAACCTAAATTCAATAGATCATTCTCTGTTCTGCCTTTAACACGTGCCCACATTATTCTGCCTTTTTCAGTTGAATCAGTACCCTGGCCTGAAACATAAGTGAATGTCATTTCATGATTATTTTTTAACAATGTTCTGGCAAGTGATAATGTGTAATCGTAAGTGATTAATTTGTATTTTTCTTCTTTGATTCTTGCAGCACTAATACCCATGCAAAAAAAACATGCATCATAGCCGGTGAGTCTATTACTTACATCTTCAAAATTAGTGAAATCATGATGTAATAATTCTTTCAGTTTTGGATGACTAATACCAACATTGCTTCTTCCAATAACCATCACCTCGCTTATGGCTTGATGGTCGAGGCATTCGAGGAGAACACCTTTACCAACCATGCCTGTAGCCCCTGTTATTATTACCTTTTTTTTCATTATATTGTTGATTTAAGCGTGATTAACGAAATTTCACTTATTGTTCCTATTCGCATTGGAGGACCAAATGTGCCTGCACCTTGAGAAACAAATATACTAGTTCCGTTGTAATCATGTAATCCCTTATTGTATGTAAATAGTAGTTTAGCAATGTAATTTATGGGAAATAATTGACCTGCATGTGTATGTCCTGCCAGATATACATCTATTCCGTTTTCATTGGCGTATTTAATTCCATCCGGACTATGATGTAAAAGAAGTGTTGGCTTATTTTTATTAATATTTAATTGTGAAAGTGCCAATTTTATTGTTTGATGGTTACCAGCTGCATGCATATTAACTGAACCATCATCGGCTAACATATGATTAAGACCTATAATTTGCAAATTTGCAAATTCAGTAATTTCATTTTCAAGAACTATTACGCCTGCATCCCTGAGCAAAGTCTTAATTTCATTACTGCCTGAATATCCGTCATGATTCCCTTCAACGAAATAAATAGGAACCTTAATTTGTTTTAGTGGTTCCAGTGTTTGATAGTTTAGGTTAATTCTTCCATCAAATAAATCTCCGGTTATAACCACAAAATCAATTTCATTATTATTGATGCTATCAACTAATTTTTGCAACCACTTAACACCTCTGAAATGACCAATATGAACATCGCTTAGTTGCATTATTTTAACGTCGTTATCAAGACCAGATACAGAAATTTCAACATTTGTTACTTTGGTATTAAATGAGTTCCATGTTCCATAACTTATTATAATAAAGGTAGTTATTATTACTATTACTCCATATGTTAAAGGTTTAAAGTTGGTAAATAAACTAAGTATATCAACCACTATTGTTGAAATTAGCAAGTAGAGCAATAAGCCCATTGTAATTGCAGCAATTACATAAATAATATGACCAATTGTAGAAGTGGAATTAGATGCACCAATAACCCCGGCAATCATAAATATGCTTAGGAAACCGGATATAATATAGAGAATTGTTAAGTTTGATATACTAAAGAACTGTGATAATCGTCTTACTAAATAAATATTGGCACCTGCCAAAATGCTCAGAAAAACAATTAGTATTATTATTGGAATTAATACTTTCATAGAGTTATTATTTTTTAATTTCCTGCATCTTACGAATTTGAGTAAGAATCATTCTTTTTGGAGTTAAAGGTATCATTGACATCATAATTTTCTGACTAAATGTAACTCCAGATATTACATCAAGTTTACCCTTTAGCATACCATTATAGCCATCTTGGGCAACTTCTCGTGCACTTGCAGTTTTACTAAACATTTCAGTTTTATCCATGCCAGATACACGACCGAATTCTGTTTCAGTTGCTCCGGGCAATAATGCTGTTACAGTAATTTTAGTATCGTGTAATTCTTCTGCAATAGCATTGCTGAAAAATGTAACGTATGCTTTTGTAGCAAAGTAGACGGCTTGCAACGGACCGGGCATTAGGCTTGCTGTTGATGATACGTTTAATATCTTTCCTTCATTTCTTTTTACCATCTGGGGTAAGAAAAGTCTGGTAAGTGCAGTTAGAGCAACAATGTTTAAATTAATCATCATTAAATCTTTTTCCCAATCGCGTTCGTGAAATTTACCAAGTCCACCAAATCCGGCATTGTTTATTAGATAATTTACTTCGATACCGGCATTATTTACTTCAGTATATATTTCCATGGGAGAATCAGGAAGACTAAGGTCCTTTACAATTATCATAACTTTTATCGAGTATTTCGACTCCAATTCAGTTTTAAGGTCATCTAATTTTTTTTGGCTTCTGGCAACAATAATTAAATCGCCTCCTAACTCAGCGTGAATATGTGAAAATTCTTTTCCAATACCTGTTGATGCTCCTGTTATTAATGCTACTTTTTTCATATTATCATAATTTTATGTGAGTACTTACTTATTATTTTTATTAAATTTTTTTAGATATTATATTTTTTTCTTAAAAATGAAATTAGTGGTTCTATTTGAAAATCTTTTTGAAGACAAAGCCTGGTAGCAAGCCCATCAATAGTTATAAGTAACATAGTTGCTTCGGTTTCAGGCAAGTCGTATCCAAGTTTATTAAATGCATTTGTTAATGACAAATGAAGAGCCTCCATTTTATTTTCATTGTATTTCTCCGTTTCCCACTTTATTTTATACTGTAACTTCCAGAATTCGAATTCAACTTTGCTCCTAGCCAGAGCCTCAACCATATCAATTGTTTTAGATAAAACACTTTTGGGGTCTGTTTCAAAAACAATGGTTGAAAAAAGCACTTTCGCTTTTTCCTCCCCTTCAAATAGTATTGCATCTAATAAACCCTCTTTACTTCCAAAATGTCTAAATATTAATCCTTCGCTAACACCGGCATGTTTTGCAATTTTACTTGTTGATGTTGCAGTGAATCCTTCTTTTGCAAAAAGCTCAAGTGCTGATTGTAATATTTTTTCCTTTCTATCAATCATATTCAATAGTGAGTAATCACTTGCAAAAATATACATTTCTTTTGAATTAGCAAGAAAAACGCAAAAAAATGAAGTTTTTTTATTGTAACTGAAAAAAGTATTTATCTTTGTTCGCAAATTTACGAACAGAAATGAATATCAAATCAGTTACAACAGACAAACAAATTAGGACAGCCCGATACGCCAAAGCAATGGGACACCCAGTGCGAATGTATGTTTTGGAGTTGCTTTCAAACCAAAGTTGTTGTTATAGTGGCAACCTTTCAGATGAACTACCTATTGCTAAATCAACACTTTCACAACACCTGAAAGAATTAAAAGATGCTGGATTAATTCAGGGAGAAATTGAATCACCAAGAATAAAATATTGCATTAACAAAGAAAACTGGAAAGAAGCACAACAACTTTTTAAACAATTTCTGGGAATCTAAAAAAATTTACAAATAATGTTCGTTGTTTTGCGAATAGCGAATGGAAAAGATAAATAATATGAATTTTAAAAATTTAAAGATTGCAAACATGGAAATCAAAGTACTGGGCACAGGATGCGCAAAATGCAAAGCACTTGAAAAAGCAACCAAAGAAGCCATTGAGAAAACGGGGGTAAATGCCACTGTTACAAAAGTGGAGGACATTGTTGAAATTATGCAGTTTGGCGTAATGACAACTCCTGCATTAGTTATTGACGGAGAAATTGTAGTAAAAGGGAAAGTCCCTTCAGTAGATGAATTATCAAAATTATTAACTAATTAATATACAGTAAAATGAAAAAATTAATCAGCGCTTTAAGTTTTATCCTTTTTGTAGGATTAGTAACGGTAACAGCACAAGATAATAATGATAAAAAAGCAGATCAGGCAGATGATACCAAAGTAGCTTCCGCCGAAAATGAAACCACAAGCGAAGTACAGGTTTACTATTTTCATGCAACCCGACGCTGTGCCACTTGTCAGGCTGTGGAAGCGGTTACCAAAGAGGCAATTAAGGAATATTATGGCGACAAAGTAACTTTTGAATCCATTAACAGAGAGGAAGAAAAAGATAACCCATTGGTGGCAAAATATAAAATTAGCGGACAAACACTTTTAATCATAAACGGAGATAAAAAAGTGGACTTGACCAACAATGCATTTTTAAATGCACGCACCAATCCCGATAAATTAAAAAGCAAATTGAAATCGACCATTGATGCAATGATGTAAATATGGAAGTATTACAAAATTTTCTGGAAACATCGCAGTTTCCAATATTTACCGCATTTATTCTGGGACTTATGACTGCCATAAGTCCCTGCCCTTTAGCAACCAACATCACAGCTATCGGCTTTATCAGCAAGGATATTGTAAGCCAACGTAAGGTTTTTATTAACGGATTGGTTTATACGTTGGGTCGGGCAATTTCATATACCGCAATTGGTTTACTTTTCTTTTTTGGAGCAAGCCAGTTCGAGTTTGCAGGGTTTTTTCAGGAATGGGGCGAAAAATTATTGGGTCCGCTTTTAATCATAATCGGCTTGTTTATGCTTGGAATTTTAAAACTCAAAATACATGGCATTGGTTCGTTAACCGAAAAAATGGAGAACAAATCGAACAGCGGTTTTTGGGGCGTTCTTTTATTGGGTGTAGTTTTCGCCCTGGCGTTTTGTCCGTACAGTGGCGTACTTTATTTTGGCATGCTCATACCCATGACAATCAGTAGCGCAAGCGGTTTGTATTTACCCCTGTTTTTTGCGATAGCAACAGGAATCCCCGTAATAATTTTCGCATGGCTCATTGCATTTAGCGTTGGTTCAATTGGTAATGTTTACAACAAACTGAAAACCTTTGAGCTTTGGTTCAGGCGTGTAGTTGCGGTTTTATTTATCGGGGTTGGGGTCTATTACATATTCATTATTTATTTCTAAAAAAAATTAAAAATATAGTTCGCTTTTTTACAAATAGAAAACAGAGGGGAAAAATGAGAGAGAAAGTAATTGCATTAAACCGTAACATGAATGGATGGTTTGTTCCTGCCCTTCTGCTCCCCTTATGGATATTAATTTATTGGAACTTGCAACCATTAGCCGACTTTGTAATTGACGACATTTTCGGCATGGTATCGGGTAAACACCTGACAGAAACGCTACGTTTTTTCATTTTTGAAGTTCCGAAAGTTATGTTGTTGTTGGTGCTTATCATTTTTGGAGTGGGTATTTTAAGAACTTATTTCACACCTGAAAAAACACGAAAAATATTAGAAGGAAAATCTTTATTTACAGGTAATATTTTAGCATCACTGCTTGGAACAATAACACCTTTCTGTTCGTGTTCCGCTATCCCATTGTTTTTGGGTTTTGTTGAAGCTGGAGTCCCTCTGGGAGTAACCTTCTCTTTTCTGATTGCCGCCCCAATGATTAACGAAGTTGCATTGGTATTATTGGTTGGTCTTTTTGGATGGAAAGTTGCCATAATATATATGGTGACAGGACTTACCATTGCTATTTTATCAGGATGGTTAATTGGTAAACTCGGATTAGAAAAATACGTTGCCGAATGGGTATATAAAGTAAAAGTCAATCACGAAAGCCAACTGGCTGTTAAACTTTCCTTTTATGAACGCATTCAGGCAGGTTACGAATCGGTAAAGGAAATTGTAGGCAAAATCTGGATTTATATTATCATTGGTATTGCTGTTGGTGCAGGTGCGCATGGTTATGTTCCAGAAGATTTCCTGGGGTCGCTTTTGGGCAAGGAGAATTGGTATGGCGTTCCACTGGCAATTTTAATGGGTATTCCGATGTACTCCAATGCAGCAGGAATTATCCCCATTGTGAGCGTATTAATTGAAAAAGGCGTTTCATTAGGAACTGCTTTAGCATTTATGATGTCGGTGATTGCCTTATCTCTACCCGAAATTATTATCCTGAAAAAAGTATTGAAATGGCAATTAATCACTGTATTTGTTGGGATTGTTGCCATTGGAATTGTAATTGTTGGGTTCATTTTAAATTATGTGATGTAATGTCAAGAAGAATAATTCTTACAGTTTTGGTCGTGCACATTTGGAATTTCAATACCAGTTTAATGAAAAGTGAAGTTCAAAAATCATTATTGACCGAGGTAGGGCAACTTCTATTGGGAAAATAACGTTTGTCGATGCAGAAGGGGTAAATATTTCGTTAAATTATTAGGAGTGGCTGCCTGACGAAACGACAAACACAAATGAGAATAGTATTTTATTAAGTATGGAATATAGATTTTAAAAACGAATATCATGAATACACAAAAATTTCAAATTCCAGAATGGGCATTTGAATTTCACGGACATAAATGTCCTGCAATGCCAATAGGTTACCGGGCAGGGTTAACCGCAATGAAAAAACTTGGTGTTGAAAAAGCCAGCAACAAAGAGCTATATCTTTATTGTGAAAACGGCCCCGCACATGCCGCCGCTTGCTTTTTAGATGGAGTAATGGCTGCAACGGGTTGTACCTATGGAAAAGGAATTGCAGAAAAATTAAATTATGGGAAAAATGCGATTGTATTGGTTGATTTAAAAACAAAGAAAGCAGTGAGAGTATCCATGCAACCAGCATTTTTTGAAAAAGCGTTGAACTCCGAATTTGTAAAGCTCCGAAAACAAAAAGTTGAACCTAAAGATATTAAACCCGAATTGGTAATGCCGCTTATTGAAAATGTGGAACAAATGGACGAGAATGTGCTATTTTCTATAAGTGAAATTTTCGAGAAAAATGTAGAATTACCGAAAGGAACTTTTGAATGGCATAATTGCTCAAAATGTAATGAGATTGTATTCGACAATCAATCAAAAATTATTGATGGTAAAAGAGTATGTATTCCTTGTTCAGAAAAATAAATTGTAGCTTATTGTGGAATATTATTTAGCAGCGATTTCATTTTTTGCTGCCCTTATTTTCTCTCTTGGAGGTGTAGGGGCAGCAATCATATTGATTCCAATTATGGATGCTTTCGGGATTCCTATATCGGTGGCAAAACCTGTTGGTTTATTTTACAACACCATAAGTTTAACCGGAGCAAGTGTTAACAACATTAAAAACAAACGACTTGATTTTAAATTAGGCATTCCAATTATTATATTCTCATTTCTTTTCGCAATTGTTGGGGCTTATTTATCAAAATACATTGCATCATATATTGTGTTGCTCATGTTCGTTTCCTTCTTGCTATTCTCAGGCTTTATGTTTCTGTTTTTTAAGAATAAAAAGAAAACAAATTTTCGAGAAGATATTCCCTATTTTCCACTTTCATTAATTGGTGCTGTTGCAGGTTTAATATCAGGCATGCTCGGTATTGGTGGTGGTGGAATTATTTCTCCGCTTTTATTAATGATGGGTTTTAATCCAAAAAAAATCACAACAATAACTGCTTTTGTTGTTCCTTTTTCTTCATTATCCGGATTTCTTACCTACTGGTCAATTGGCGCAGTTGATTGGAGATTATTGATAATAACTTCACTTGCCGGTGTTGCAGGCGCAACTATTGGAACCATATTCATGCAAAAGCGGTTAAACCCGAAAATAGTGAAAAAGATTCTTGCAATTATTCTACTAATTATGGCTGTTAAAATGGCTCTTAAATTGTTATAAAAATTATGAAAACAAAATCACTCGGTTTTATTGGTGGCGGAAGAATTACTAAAATTTTTCTGCAAGTGTTGGCAAACAAACAAATCGAACTGTCATCAGTTCTGGTATGCGATACCAATTTAGAAGTACTGAACCCACTCAAAAAGCAGTTTCCTAAAATTCAAATGACTGATTCGTGCGAATTAGCAGCAGCATAGAAAAGCCTCACGAGCCAACGCACAGCCAAAGCTTGCCAAAGAGCATACAAAGCCAGCCCAGGTAACCGTCTTTAAGGGCGGTTTTAGGCTTGCCCACCTACAAAAAAAACAAAATAAATTTGTGTCCCGTTGAAAGTTTACTGCAACCCTGAAAAGACCATTAATGAGAATTAAATAACTGACTGACTGACTGAAAAAATGAACGTCCAGTTGCTAACAAAGTGTATAAATCATTGGACGGTTAGTATTAATTGCTTGTTGGAGTTGATAATTTTTCCATTACCTGATCAAGGCTAAAGCTAGCAGCTTTCATACGAGGTAGAAATTCTTTAAATGTCATTAAAAATTCACCAACAATATCTTGTGCTGGAACCAAAAGAAAAACATGATCCAGTTGCCAAACATGCCCCAAATATGTTATACAAATTGTTTCTTTTCTTCTGCTTAGTTAAAAAGTGTTAACCGGAAAGCCTGAGTTATAAAAACTAACTAACTTAGCCAATTCTTTTTGGCATTGGTATCATTAAAACGGAGCTAAGCTAAATTTAATTCCATTTTATGAAGATACTACTAATTTCACCTTGCCCGGATGACAATCAACGTCATGATTCGATGGCTATCCCTCAACTAACTTTATCATTAATTGCAGGCTTAACGCCTGAACAACACGAAGTAAAAATAATAGAGGAGGTTTTCAACCAAGTAATTGATTTCGAACAGGAAGTTGATGTTGTTGGAATTTCAATTATGACCCAAACGGCAATACGAGGTTATGAAATTGCAAATGAGTTTAAAAAGCGGGGGAAAACAATTGTATTTGGTGGTATTCATGCCACAGTAATGCCAAAGGAAGCTATAATGTATGGTGATGCGGTTGTTATTGGCGAAGCAGAAAATGGCTTGTGGGAACAGGTACTTCATGATATTCAAACCTACAGCCTTAAAGAATTCTATAAATTAGATAAATATCCTGAGCTTAACCGTTATATTAAACCAAGGCGTGATCTGGTTCAAAAAGTTGCAGGAAAATTTAAAATTGCACCAATTGAAACAGGAAGAGGTTGTCCGTATAATTGTGATTTTTGTACTGTGCCCAGATCTTTTGGGTCAAAACAGCGACATAAATCAATTGATTGTATAATTAATGATATTGAAACAATAGAAGAAAAAAACCTCTTCTTTCTGGATGACAATATTACAATTAATAAAAAGTTTGCAAGAGAATTATTTGAACGAATGATTCCATATAAAAAAGGCTGGGTAGGTCAAGCTTCCATTAATATCACAAACGATAAAGAATTGATGAAACTTGCCCGTAAATCGGGATGTAAAGGATTGCTTATTGGCTTTGAATCGATGACAGATTCAGGGCTGAACAAATACAGAAAAACATTTGCCAGTTTCGACAAAAATGTAGAAGCCATTAAAATACTACAGGACAATGGCATAAAAACAATGGCATCTTTAGTTTTTGGGTTGGATGGGGATGATACAACTGTATTCGATACAGCCTATAAATTTATTGAAAAAGCAAAACCTGCTTTTCTTCAGGCTTGTGCCTTAACCCCATACCCAGGCACACAGGTTTTTGAAAAAATGAAACAGGAAAAAAGAATACTTACCGACGACTGGAGACAGTTTGACGCAAAGAAGGTAATTATTAAGCCAAACAGCATGACCTGCCAGGAGTTGCAAGATGGTTATTCAACTATTAAAGACAAGACCTATAGTTACAGTTCAATAATAAGCAGATCGCTCCCAAATGCTTTTACAGGAGTTACCGATGCAGCACTCTACTTTGGTTTAAATTTTGGAGCCAGAAAATGGCACCAAAGCGGATTAACGGCTAAAGTATTTAGAAATAGTGATGATATGCCTGTAGACTTTGACGTGACCAAATATGTTAAACCGGTTAAAAAGTTGGTGCTGGTTTAAGTCAGATAAAAGATTATTCTTTTTGATTTTCTTCTGATACAGGTAAAATCCTTCAGGGCAAACGCATCTAAATTTTAAGTTATTATATATTAGATAAGTTTTTAGAAAGCGATAAAAACTTGTAACTTGCTATTATACAAAAAATAATCCTCTATTATTTTAATTCAAAACAATATTCCTTTTACTATATATAAACAGTTCTAAATTGGGTGCTAGAACTTCAGCACAGCTACAAACTTCTTACCTTTGCATTCTTTTAATTTTTATGACAAAAGTTAAGCCTTTTTAATAATATCTTCAAATCAAATTATCATCATGAGCGACACAAAAATTATCTGGACAAAAATTGACGAAGCACCAGCTTTGGCAACATATTCATTGCTTCCTATTGTAAATGCTTTTACTAATGCCGCCGGAGTTGAGGTTGAGATAAAGGATATTTCATTGGCTGCACGCATTATATCTACTTTTCCAGAAATGCTATCCGATGAGCAAAAAATTGATGATGAGTTGGCATTTCTTGGAAAACTGGCAAAAAAACCGGAAGCCAATATTATTAAGCTTCCGAATATTAGTGCCTCAATTCCACAGTTAAAAGAAGCAGTTTCAGAACTTCAGGCAAAAGGATATAATCTTCCTGATTACCCCGAAGATCCAAAAAATAATAAAGAAGAGGAAATAAAAACCAGATATGCCAAATGTTTAGGAAGTGCAGTAAACCCAGTACTCCGAGAAGGTAATTCTGATCGCCGTGTGGCACCATCGGTAAAGGCATATGCAATGAAAAACCCAAAAAAACTTGGTGCGTGGTCAACTGATTCCAAGTGTCATGTAGCCTATATGGATGAGGGGGATTTCTATGGCAATGAAAAAACCATCGTTATGGATAAAGACGATACGGTAAACTATGAATTTGTTGATGCTAATGGAAATGTTACTGTATTAAAAGAGGGTCTTGCTTTATTAAAAGATGAAGTTATTGATGGCACATTTATGAGTTCCATATCTCTTCGCAACTTCATTCAAGAGCAGATTGATGATGCAAATGCAAACGACACGCTTTTCTCTGTACACCTTAAAGCAACAATGATGAAGGTCTCCGATCCAATAATTTTTGGAAACTTTGTTTCTGTATTCTTTAAAGATGTGTTTGATAAACATGCTGACACGTTTAAAGCATTGGGTATAGTGCCTGATATGGGCCTTGGTGATTTATATAAAAAAATATCATCACTTGATGATGCTAAACGCAGCGAGATTGAAGCCGATATCCAGGCAGTTTATGCTAAAAACCCTTCGTTGGCCATGGTTGATTCAGATAAAGGTATCACTAACCTGCACGCCGGAAACGATATTATTATAGATGCATCAATGCCAAACGTAATTCGTGATAGCGGAAAAATGTGGAATGCAAGTGGGAACCTTCAGGATACTAAAGCAATTATCCCCGATAGATGTTATGCAACATTTTATCAGGAAGGAATAAGCTATTGTAAAGAAAATGGCGCCTTCGACCCAGCTACTATGGGTAATGTTGCCAATGTAGGTCTTATGGCTCAAAAAGCCGAAGAATATGGCTCACACGATAAAACATTTAAAGTAACAGGAACAGGAACAATCCGTATTGTAAATAGCAATAGCGATATTCTGATGGAACATAATGTTGAGAAAGACGATATTTATCGAAGTTGCCAGACAAAGAATATTGCAATCCGCGACTGGGTGAAACTTGCTGTGAACAGAGCCAGAGCAACCGATAACCCTACTGTTTTCTGGTTAGATAGTAACCGTGCACATGATGCTGTGCTAATCAGGTTAGTTAATGTTTATTTAAAGGATTATAATACAGATGGACTTGATATTCAAATTATGTCTCCTGTTGATGCTATGAAGTTTACTCTTGCAAGAGCAAAAGCAGGAAAAGACACGATCTCCGTCACAGGAAATGCACTAAGAGATTACCTAACTGATTTATTTCCAATACTTGAACTGGGAACAAGCGCAAAAATGCTTTCAATAGTTCCTCTGCTTTCAGGTGGTGGATTATTTGAAACCGGTGCAGGTGGTTCAGCCCCTAAACACGTACAACAATTTAATTCTGAAGGACATCTGCGATGGGATTCACTTGGTGAATTTCTTGCTTTGACCGTTTCGCTTGAACATCTTGCAAACAATTATGATAATAAGCGTGCACAACTACTTTCAACAACACTTGACAA
Source organism: uncultured Lentimicrobiaceae bacterium (assembly GCA_964460905.1). GTDB lineage: Bacteria > Bacteroidota > Bacteroidia > Bacteroidales > F082. The sequence goes on along the minus strand of CAYWRM010000012.1, from coordinate 71,192 downwards.
GGCAATTGCCAAACATCTGGATAATAAAAAAGGGCCTTCACGTAAAGCTGGTGAAATAGATAACCGAGGAAGTCATATGTTTCTTGCACAGTATTGGGCGGAGCAGTTAGCTGAGCAAAATGAGGACGCTGAATTAAAAGCAAAATTTACTGTGGTTGCTGAACAGCTTAAAGAAAACCAGGGAAAAATTCTGAGAGAAATTGCTGCCGCAGAAGGTAAAGCTACTAATATTGGAGGTTACTTTATGCCAAACGATGAATTGGCTACTAAGGCTATGCGCCCAAGTGAAACAATGAATTCTATTATTGATAGTATTTAAAAGTAACTAGATTTATTTCCATTCAACAACAGTACCCCTATCCTTATTCAACAGTTTATTTGGAACTGATTTCATGATGCTTTCGGCAAGTAATTCAATTAACTTTGTTTTGGCGAATTGCCTTGTTGTAATAAGACTAACCTCACGCAATGGAACAACATTTGTAAATTGCTTGAGCTGATTTTGCTTTCGCTCATCTAAATCAATACCTGCAAGTTCAGGAATCAAAGTATATCCTCCTTCTTTATCAATAATCCTCATCAGTGTATCCAGTGATCCCCCTTCAAACTCAAAAGGCAAACTATCAGATTCTATGTCATGCAAATCACATAAGTTTACTATTTGATGTCTGAAACAATGACCATCATTTAACAACCATATTTCCGGAGTAGCTATATCCTTTATTCTAATAATAGATTGCGTTGCAAGAGGGTGATCAGTGTTTGTATAAATCATCATTTCTTCATAGTAAAGAGGCTTTTCAAGAATGGTACTATCATTTAAAGGAGTAACTAATATTCCAACATCTATAAGGTCTTTACTAAGATTATCAATAATCTTATCTGTTACCATTTCTTCAACCTTTAATCTTACATTTGGATATAACCGCTTGTAATTGCCGGTGAACAATGGCAATAAATAGGGAGCAATTGTTGGTATTATACCAATACGCAACTCACCGCTTACATTATTTCTTACTTCATTAACTATCTGATTTATCCTATTTGATTCGCGAAGTACAATTCTGGCTTGCTCAATAATTTTTATCCCTGACTCAGTTGGTATAACCGGTTGTTTCGTTCTGTCAAACAAAATAATATCTAGATTATTTTCAAGTTTTTTTATCTGCATACTTAGTGTAGGCTGAGTTACAAAACATTTTTCAGCAGCAGTAGCAAAATGCCTGTAAGTGTCAACAGCAACTACATATTCTAATTGTATCAATGTAATCATATTACAAATATAGATAAATTCTATCATATTATAGAAACAATTGATTTGACAAATGATAGTAATGGCTGTATTTTTGCTTCATAAATTATTTAAAATTATTAATCAAATTAAAAAATTATAAAATGGAAAATGAAGTAATTGTAAACCAAATGCCACGTATTGGCGACATCGCTCCTGATTTTGAAGCAGTAACAACAAAAGGAAAAATTAAATTTTCGGATTATGCACCGGGAAAATGGAAAGTAATGTTTTCACACCCTGCCGACTTTACTCCTGTTTGTACAACAGAGATGACAGGCTTTGCTCTTAGAAAAGGTGAGTTTGACGTATTAAACACTGAACTAATAGGGTTAAGTATTGACAGTATTCACGCGCATTTAGCATGGGTTAATAACGTAAGGGAAAATACCGGAGTTTATTTTGATTTCCCAATTATTGCTGATATCGACATGAAAGTGTCAAAGCTTTACGGAATGTTGCAGCCAAATGAAAGTGAAACAGCAGCTGTTCGTGCCGTATTCTTTATAGATCCTGACAATAAAATCAGACTGATAATGTATTACCCATTAAATGTAGGGCGTAATATGGATGAAATATTACGTGTACTTGAAGGTTTACAAATTTCAGATAAATTTAAAGTTGCTCTACCTCTTGACTGGGTTAAAGGGGAAAAAGTAATTGTTCCTCCACCAAAGGATCTTGACGAGATGCAAGAAAGAGTTGATTTAAAATCTGATGATAAAGTTGACTTTTATCTGGTTAAAAGAGACTTGTAGTCCACACTCATTATAACTTAAGTTTCAAACCCTTCTATAATCTGAATAGAAGGGTTTTTTATTATTAATAATGAAGATCTGTTAGATAGTCTGGGGCATTAACTGTTTGAAAAAGATGATTAACACTATCTTACCCTCAAGCATAATCTTACCAACCTTCACCTTTTTTACTACTTTTGCAGTCTTAAATTTTTAATATAGAATGACCAACAAAGAAATAGTATTAAGTGGTATACGGCCAACAGGTAACTTGCATCTGGGTAATTACTTCGGTGCGGTGAAGAATTTTGTGAAAATGCAAGAAACTAACGAGTGTTTCTTTTTTATAGCAGATTATCACTCACTTACAACCCACCCAACCCCAGGCAACTTGCAAAGCAACGTTAAACAAGTACTTGTGGAATATTTAGCAGCCGGGCTTAATCCTGAAAAAGCTACACTTTATCTACAAAGTGATTTGCCTGAGACAGCTGAGCTTTACCTTTTCCTTAACATGAATGCATACATGGGAGAATTGGAAAGAGTAACAACTTTTAAGGAAAAAGCAAGAAAACAGCCTAATAACGTTAACGCTGGATTACTAACTTATCCAACATTAATGGCTGCCGATATTATTATTCACAAAGCTGCAAAAGTGCCCGTTGGTAAAGATCAGGAACAAAACCTTGAAATGACAAGAACATTTGCGCGGCGCTTTAATAATATGTATAATACTGACTTTTTTCCAATACCGAGTGCATATAATTTTGGGGAACAGCTGGTTAAAATTCCCGGGCTTGATGGATCGGGTAAAATGGGTAAATCGGAAAGTGAAGGCAATGCCATATTCCTTAATGATGACCCGAAAAAGTTACGAAAAAAAGTAATGCGTGCTGTAACTGACAGTGGTCCGACCAAAATGAATCAAAAAAAACCCGAAGCCATTGAGAACTTATTTTCATTAATGAAAATAGTTTCTGAACCCGAAGCTGTTGAATTTTTTAATGATCAATATAACAATTGCACCATCCGATATGGTGATCTTAAAAAACAATTGGCAGAAGATATGATTGCTTTTACTGAACCTTTTCGCGAAAAGATTGCCGAACTTTCATCCAATGAAGATTATATCAAAAACGTAATGAATATGGGCGCCGAAAAAGCTCGTGAAAGCGGTCGTAAAACAATTAATGAAGTTAGAAAAATAATTGGTTTTAGAAAATACTTTTAAACAGGTTAATTGATAGAGAAAAAAAATACAACAATTAAGCAAAAGCCAGAAACAGCAATTCTGGTTGGGCTTATAACCAATGCCCAGCAAAAAGAAAAAGTACAAGAATACCTCGATGAGCTTGCTTTTTTAGTTGAAACTGCCGGGGGAGTTACCGTTGAGAGGTTTACACAACGTCTTGATTCTCCAAACTCACGAACCTATGTTGGCACAGGTAAGCTTGAAGAAATCAGGCAATATGTTAAAGCTGCTGAAATCGATATGGTTATTTTTGATGATGAATTGGGTGGATCACAGATCAGAAACCTTGAAAAAGCTCTGGAATGTAAAATCCTTGATCGTACTAACCTCATCTTAGACATCTTTGCAAAACGAGCTCAAACGGCTCATGCAAAAGTACAGGTTGAGCTGGCTCAATATCAATATCTCCTTCCACGACTTACCGGAATGTGGACTCACCTTGAAAGGCAACGTGGTGGAATCGGACTTCGTGGTCCTGGTGAAACAGAAATTGAAACCGACCGAAGGATTATACGCGATAAAATAAGCCTCCTAAAAAAGAAGCTTATTCAAATTGACAAGCAAAAAGCTACACAACGTAAAAATAGGGGACAATTAATTCGCGTTGCCCTTGTTGGCTATACCAATGTTGGGAAATCAACAATTATGACATTATTAAGCAAGTCAGAAGTATTTGCAGAAAATAAATTGTTTGCCACTCTGGACACAACTGTCCGCAAAGTAGTTGTAGACAACCTACCCTTCTTGCTGTCTGATACTGTGGGTTTTATAAGAAAGCTTCCCCATGGTTTGGTTGAGTCGTTTAAGTCTACACTTGATGAAGTTAGAGAATCAGATATTCTAATACATGTGGTTGATATAAGTCATCCAGAATTTGAAGACCAAATAAAAACAGTTACCCAAACTCTAAGTGAAATAGGCGCTGGTGACAAAAAGGTTATTATGGTATTTAATAAGGTGGATGCATACAAATGGGTTGAAAAAGAAGAAGATGACTTGCTGCCTGAAACCAAAGAAAATATTAGTCTCCCCAATTTAAAAAACAGCTGGATGGCTAAGGACAATCATCCATGCATTTTTATAAGTGCTAAAACAAAGGAAAACTATCATGAATTCCGTGCTCTGCTTTATGATAATATTAAAGAGGTTCATGCTATTCGATACCCGTATAACAATTTTCTTTACTAATAATAAGTTTAAGTTTTTAAGTTACTGTGTATGAGCTTACTTATAATAACAATTTTAATCTCAGCAGGTTTATATATCTATTTTGATATCACAAAAAACCAGATGTTGAAATATGTGTTTAAACCCCTAACCACAATACTAATTATTGTGCTGGCGTTACTTCAACAATCTGAAGTATTTGATTTATATGGTTTTCTGATTTTAGCCGGATTGACTTTTTCACTCATTGGTGATATCTTCCTTATGTTACCAACTGATAAGTTTGTCGTTGGATTAGCATCATTTTTTATTGCACACATTTTTTATATAGCAGCTTTTAGCTCAGGTTTCGGTCCATTTCTTGATCTTGAATACTTAATTCCTGCTGCAATTTATACTACTCTTTTCCTCTGGGTACTATTGCCCAAAACCGGAAAAATGAAGTTGCCGGTTATTATATATGCATTTATATTGATGATTTTTATGTGGCAAGCCACCGGGAGATATTATTATCTGGCTCAAACATCAGCATTTTATGTTTTTATAGGTGCAATTTTATTTGTTATCTCCGATTCTATTCTGGCTTATGCCAGATTTATTAAAAGCTTCAAATTATCTTCCCTGCTAATTCATACAACTTATTGGGGAGCCCAAATATTTATTGCATTGTCGATATAAATTATATTTCAAATGATTATTTTATCAATTATAACGATTATTTTAGTTGTAGGTTTAGTGTTGGGGTTTATAATTATTCTCAGCTTCAGCAAACCTCATAAGAGGCACTCTAGCACACCTAAGGATGAGGGTATTAAATTTGAGGAAGTTAGTATTCCAACAAAAAATAATAAGAGACTGTTTGGATGGTGGCTAAAGGCAGAAGAAAAAGCTCCAACAATAATATTAATGCATGGTTGGGGAAGAAATGCAGGAAGACTTATTCCTTATATAAAAAATCTTCAGGACAATGGATTCAATCTGCTGGCCTTCGATACACGACATCATGGTAATAGTGACCATGATAAATTTTCATCAATGGTGAAATTTGCTCAGGATATAAGTGCAAGTATTGATTTTATTGAAGCCGATCCAATAACTGAAAAAGATAATGTTTTCCTCATTGGATTATCCATAGGCGGTGCAGCATCAATTTATGCTGCTGCTGCCGATTCAAGAATCAAAAAAATAATTACCATTGGTGCCCCTTCAAACCCTGCAGATGTTATGACAATGCACATACGCAAAAAGCACATTCCCAAACCAATAATATGGCTCGCTTTTAAAGTTATGGAAAAAAGAATTGGTAGTAGCTTCAAAGAACTTTCTACTTGTAATAACGTATTCAAAACCCGGGCCAAAGTACTTCTTATTCACGGAACAAAAGATAAGGTTGTGCCTTTTTCACAGTCAAAATTAATACTTAATGCAGCAAATAACGGGCAGGCAAAATTATGGGCCATTGAGGGTAAAGGACATAGTAACTGCCATTATGAGAATGGATTTTGGGATAGGGTGATTAATTTTTTATCTTCAAATGAAAATACAACACTTAATAACCAAGAATAAATAAATAACAATAATCAAGCTTCAATAATCAAAACAGTTATAATTTTACAGCATAAAAAATTGACTAGATGAAAATCAAATTTCTTTTATTATTATCAATATTAAGCGGGCTATTACTGTTTGCTTCCTGGCCTGTAAACGGATTTACACCTTTGATATTTGTAGCATTAGTTCCGTTATTATTTATTCAGCAATATCTTGGTGATAATAACAAAAAAGGAATGTTTTGGTATTCATGGCTTACATTCTTTTTATGGAATATCCTAACTACATGGTGGATATGGAACTCAACAATAAGCGGTGCATTAATGGCATTTATTTTGAATTCATTGTTTACTGCAATTGTTTTTCAGTTATATCATATATCCCGAAAAAAACTATTTGACAACAAAAAGGGCGCATTTATCCTATTGTTTTATTGGGTAACCTGGGAGTATATTCATATGAACTGGGATCTTACATGGTCATGGCTAAACCTGGGTAATGTATTTGCTACTAAGCACACGTGGATTCAGTGGTATGAATACACTGGAAGCCTTGGCGGTACAGCTTGGGTGATAATTGTAAATATCATTATTTACAATATTATTACAAGCATCATTCACAAGGTTAACAATATTAAATTAGCAATATCAGTATCAATTTTGGTAATTGTAATTCTTGTACCATTAATTTTTTCTGTCAGTATCTATAATAATTATCATGAAGAAGAAAACCCTGTAGATATAGTTGTTGTTCAACCCAATATTGATCCATATAATGAACAATACTCCATGCCTTATGAAAAAATATTAGATAAAAATTTAGAGCTGGCTTCCAGATTAATTACTGATACCACAGACTTTCTTATATTTCCAGAGTCAGCATTGCAAGAGGATATTTGGGAAGAGTGGCTGGACAAATCAGTAAGTTTACGATCAATCAAAAAAGCGTTGACAATATTTTCCAAAACATCAATTGTTATTGGCGGAACAACTTATAAGCTGGTTAAGAAAGATGAAAAGATGACTAATGCGGCACGAAAATTCAAGAAAAGCACCGGTTATTATTATGCTTTTAATACAGCTATTCTTATTGAAGATGATCAAGATTTTCAATTACACCATAAGTCAAAATTAACTCCTGGCGTTGAAATTATGCCTTCATGGTGGTTTCTTAAACCCATTGAGAAACTTGCTATTGATCTGGGTGGCACAACAGGAACTCTGGGTAGAGAAGACCATCCGGTGATAATGTCAAACTCCGATAGCATTAGCATTTCACCAATAATTTGTTATGAATCTGTTTATGGCGAATTTGTTGCCAATTCGATAAATCTGGGTGCAGGTTTAATATTTGTTATTACAAATGATGGTTGGTGGGGAAATACTCCCGGATACAAACAGCACTTTTTGTTTTCAGTACTTCGAGCAATTGAAACCCGACGGAGTGTTGCAAGATCAGCAAATACAGGAATTTCGGCTTTTATAAACCAGCGTGGTGATATACTCCAACAAACTCCATATTGGGAACCTGCTGTAATTCAGCAAACATTAAATGCCAATTATCAAAAAACTTATTATACAGAAAATGGAGATTATATTGCGCGAGCTTCGGCTTTTGTGAGCGCCTTGTTAATTCTAATTGCTTTTACACAAGGATATTTACGGAAGAAGTCAGGAGTTAGAAAACCGAATTAAACTTCCAACTTCTATCTCTTATTCTTTTTCGTAATATATGGTAATAATACCCAGGGGTGTTTTTGATTTACTAACAATTTTACTTTCAGTAAGTGTCCCAAGGCTATTAAGATAGTTAGGGCTACCCTCAAAAAAATATGTTATGGCCTGATCTTCAGGGTTGAGTGTCCATTTGGTTTCATGAGTATTACCCGGTGAGATTATAACTAATGTAGAATCATCGGTAATTCTAAAATATGTTTCCTTTTGCATTTCAACAACCTGACGTAACATTTCGGGAGTTGTATATTGCTCGTCAAAATCTGTTTCTACTTTTTGAGCTTTCCAGGTTCCAATTAGTTTGCTTTCAGGAGAACCACCACATGAACTAAAGAATATTGCCAAAGCAATCATTAATCCAGATAGTCTAAAAAATTGTTTCATCATTTATAATCTTTTTCTTTTTTATCGTATTGCAAATGTACAATCAATTTATATTTTTAAAGGAAAAACTTATGAATGTTTAACATTTGAAGATGTCATTCATAAACATATTTACAAATCTTGATTTGTTTTTGAAATTCTTGTGTTTTTTAGTAATTTTACAAACTAGCACTAATTAAAGAAACCATTATGATTAAAAAATTAGAATCAGAACGTGAATATGTTCTTGCTGTAGAAATTGTAGATGAATACATTCAGGAAGACCTACAACAATTTGAAAATTGGTTCGAAGAGATGCTGAACGATGGACAACAACAACTAAATATTCTGTTTAAAATCGATCAACTACCCGTAAGCCATATTTCATTTAAAACAATTATTAACGATGCTTTGTTCTCGATGAAAAACATTGAGCATTGTAAGCATATTGCTATGGTAGGGCATTCAAAAGTGGAAAAAATTGCTATCGGAATGGAAAGCCTGGATTATAACAAATCCAAAAAAGGAAGGGCTATGAAGTATTTTGACGCGAAAGATATTGATAAAGCCTGGGAGTTTGTTAACTTAAGATAATACACAAAAACCATTAAATTATCTTTCCGTAGTAAATAAACACCGATCATCTTTGCAAATATTGACAAGGTTGTTGAGGTGAGATAGTTTCGTTATACTTATACTATAGTTGGGTGCAAGACAGAGGAAGAAAAACAGCAGAACATAAATTGAAAATATTGAAAAGAGAATTTAAACATATAATTGGAAATCGACTTACATAAATAATTTTGTTTTTCCCGACCCGCATAAAAAGGAAGCCCACGCACATACCAAAATTTGCAAAAGAGTGCAATCTTGCCCTCGCTAAAAAATACAGTATATGACTGATGTGCACGACAAAAAAACCAGAAGTTTTAATATGTCTATGATTAAATGCAAAGGCACAAAGCCTGAGATCATAGTACGAAAATTTCTTTTTAATAATGGATTTAGATACAGGTTGAATTATTCCAAGCTTCCTGGTAAACCAGATATTGTTTTACCAAAATTCAAGACTGCAATTTTTATTAATGGATGCTTTTGGCATGGACATGAAGGATGCAAATATTTTGTTGTACCAAAAACTAGAACTAAATGGTGGCTGGACAAAATAAAGAAGACGAAAGAAAGAGACCAGAATAATTATAAAATATTAAGTGAAACTAATTGGAATATTATTGTAATTTGGGAATGTGAACTAAAGAATAATGTTGAGAATAGATTAGAAAGTTTAATCACAGAAATTGAATAATGAAAAAGAAGATTCCTGTCATAGATTTGTTTGCTGGGCCAGGAGGTTTAGCTGAAGGGTTTTCCTCGATAATAAAGGAAAATCAAAGAATCTTTGATATAAAGCTATCTATTGAGAAGGATGAAAGTGCACATAAAACACTTGAATTACGAAGTTTTTGTAGACAGTTCCCAAAAGACGAATTACCAGAAGAATATTATGAAGTATTAAAGGAAAATGATTTAAAGAAAAGAGAAGAAAAGAAAATTTTGTTATTTGAAAAATTTAATAATGAATATGCAGCAGCTAAAAAAGAAGCTTGGCTTGCTGAGTTAGGAAACAAAAATTATCCCCCATCACTTGTTTACCAGAGAATAAAAGAAGTTCTAAAAGAAGAAAAGGACTGGGTACTTATCGGAGGACCACCGTGTCAGGCTTTTTCTCTTGTTGGCAGATCACGTGTTGGAGGCGTACATGAAGATGATCAAAGGGTCTATTTGTATAAAGAATATTTAAGAATAATTGCAGAACACCAGCCGGCAATTTTTGTAATGGAGAACGTAAAAGGTTTGTTATCTGCGAGCCTTAACGGAGAAAAAATATTCAGTTGGATTTTGCGTGATTTACAGAATCCTTCATCGGTATTTAAAAATACAGTTAACACTAAATACAAAGTGTACTCACTTGTTAAATCTGATATTAAACAAGACAAGGATTATCTAATTAAAACAGAAGAATATGGTGTTCCACAAAAAAGACATCGAGTTATTTTGTTAGGAATAAGAGAAGACTTAAAAATCATACCCGAAACTTTAAATAAGAAGGAAAAAGTAACACTAAAGTCTGTTATTGATAAGTTACCCAAAATAAGAAGTAGTATAAACAGAAAATTTATTGATTCTAAAATTATTGACGGCAAGAAAAAAAGAAGATACAAGAACCTGCAAGATAATTCTCGCATTTGGGAGAACCATATTAACAGATTCAAAAAAGAAATTATTTCTTGGAATGGATTATCAAATTACAAAAACAAAAAAGAGGTAATAGCACCAGAAATTTGTGTAGGTGCTGAATTTGTTCCAGCAGTAAATACAATTGACAGAAATCACATTCTTGCGGATTGGTATCTGGATAAAAATTTAAATGGAATTCCAAATCATCAGTCAAGAAGCCATCTTTTAGAGGATTTAAAGAGGTATATGTTTGCTTCTATCTTTACTTTAAGTGAAGGAAGATTCCCAAGAATGAACGATTATGAAAAGCATAATGAAGATTTGTTACCCGATCACAAAAGTGCAAGAACTGGAAAGTTTGCAGATAGATTTAGGGTTCAATTACCAAATGAGCCAGCAACCACAGTAACAAGTCATATTTCAAAAGATGGACATTATTTCATTCATTATGATCCTGATCAATGCAGGAGTTTAACAGTCAGGGAAGCAGCAAGAATACAAACCTTCCCTGATAATTATCTTTTCTGTGGCTCCAGAACAGCTCAATATCAACAAGTTGGAAATGCAGTGCCACCATATTTATCAAGTCAGATTGGGGATATCGTTAAAGAAATATTATTGAATGATGAATGATACAAAGATAAAAACAATAAAGGCAGAACCAGATGCTAGTTCAATGATTGAAACATTTCGAGCCATTGGATATTCAATGGAAACTGCAATCGCTGATATTATTGATAATTCAATATCTGCAGAAGCAAAAAACATATGGATTAACTATGATTGGAAAGGCGGAGAAACAATCATTTCGATAAAAGATGATGGCTTTGGAATGAATGGTGAAGAATTGATTCAGGCAATGCGACCAGGAAGCAAACACCCTTCTGTAGAGAGGTCAAACAGCGATTTAGGACGATTTGGCTTGGGATTAAAAACTGCATCATTTTCTCAAACAAGGAAGTTTACTACCATCTCTAAAAAGCAAGATTTTAATACAATATTTTGGGCATGGGATTTAGACCATGTGAATAAAACCAGAAGCTGGGAGTTAATACAATATGTTCCTTCATTAGATTTTGTAAAAGAAATCGACAAGCAAGTTTCAGGTACAAGTGTAGTTTGGTATTGCTTAGATAGAAATCTAAAAGATATTAAAGAAGATGATTCTGGCGCATTAGGAAAATTTATGGAATTGATGGAAAGTGTGAAAAACCATCTTGAGATGGTATTTCATAGATTCTTGGAACAAGGCAAAATTGCAATATGGTTTCAAGATAGAAAAATTGTTGCATGGGATCCTTTTTTACGAGGTGAGAACGGAATTCAATCTGGTGCATTAGAATATTTCAATAATGGAAATGTTGTTGTCAAAGGTTATGTATTACCACATAAATCAAAAATATCTAAGAAAGTATTCAGTAAGGCTGCTGGTCCCAAAGGATGGAATGCTCAACAAGGTTTCTACATTTATAGAAATGAAAGGTTATTAGTTGCTGGTGAATGGCTTGGAATGTTTAAAAAGGAAGAGCATTACAAACTTTGTAGAATAATGATTGATTTACCAAACACTTTAGATGACAGGTGGCAGATTGATATAAAAAAATCAGTGGCTCGTCCTCCTTTGCAAATATATAATCAGTTAAAAGCTTATGCAAATTCGATACGTAGTCATGCAGTAAGTGTATATAGACATAAGGGAAAGGTCTTACAAAGGAAATACCCATCTTTTAAGTTTATACCTGTATGGCTCGAGAAACAGAGACAAGGCAAACGTTTTTATTCAATAAACAAAGAACATCCTGTAATCGAAGAGATTATAAAAGAACCGTCTAAAAAAAACATAAATGATTTGTTAAAATTTATCGAGGAAACTGTACCTGTTCCCTTAATAACGATAAAGGAAAGTGAAAATCCAGAATCTCATGGAACTCCGTTCGAAAGCTTAAAACATGAAATGCTAATTGAAAAAATGGAAAATACTTTACATATTTTGATGAAAAATGGAAAAACAAAAGAGGAAGCAGCAGCTACTCTACTTTCGATTGAGCCATTTGATAAGTATCCACAATATGTAGAAAATATAATTGAAAAGCTATGATTAAACTAGCCATTGAGCAAGCAAAATTTTTATTACGACTTAAAGGGTTCAGTGATTTTATTACACCAATGGAACTTGATATTGTCATTAAGGATACCCTTAAAATATTTCCTGATGTTGATCAAAAAATATTGAAAAAACATATTGAATTCCATTATGCTGTTTTTCACGAAACATCAAATACAATTTCACTGGATTATAATCCTTGGTTAAAGGCAAAGAAAGCTTCAATAAATTGGCGTTTTTGGCCTCGCTACAAGAAATATATTGAGGAAAAGAAAGGTTTTCCTGCAAATACACTAAAAGAAATTGATGATTCGACTGATGTCACCTTAGATCATTTACACAATCCCTTAGCAAATGAGCGATTTGATAAAAGGGGTATGGTTGTCGGGCATGTCCAATCTGGGAAAACCGCTAATTTTTCAGGTTTAATTTGTAAAGCTGCTGATGCAGGCTACAAATTTATTATTGTATTAGCTGGAATACATAATAGTTTAAGAGCTCAAACTCAGATTCGAATTGACGAAGCTTTTCTCGGATATGATAATCAACACTACAAAATAAATAAGGAAATAAAATATGTTGGTGTAGGTAATTTTCGTGAATATCGTAAAAAAACTGTTGCCCATTCAATTACAACTTCTCAAAGTGATTTCAATACAACTACAGCAAACTCAATCGGTATTAATTTTGATACAGATGAACCAATAATTGCAGTTGTTAAAAAGAATGCAACTATATTAAACAAGCTTTCTTCATGGCTTGAAGCGCAAGCAAATGAAGTTATAGATGGTGTTAAAGTTATTTCAAACAAACCATTAATTGTGATTGATGATGAGGCCGATCATGCCTCAATTAATACTAATAAAGAGGAATTAGATCCTACAAGAATCAATGGTCAGATACGAAATATATTATCATTATTTAACAAGAGTGCTTATGTTGGCTATACGGCTACTCCTTTTGCCAATATTTTTATCTCCTTAGATAAGGATAATCTATTCCCAAGAAACTTCGTTACTAACCTTAAAGCTCCAGATAATTATATAGGTCCGGATAAAATATTTGGTTTCGATCCTTTGGATGATGATAAACTTATTTCGACATTACCCGTTGTTCATAGGATTGATGATTATCATTTATTTACACCTGATAAACATAAAAAAGATGATTCTTTACCTACAAAAATTCCAGAATCATTAAAAACAGCAATTAAGTGTTTTATAATTACGTGTGCAATAAGGAGAGTAAGAGGGCAAGAAAATGAGCATAATTCAATGTTAATTCATGTTTCTAGATTTCAAATTTGGCAAGCAAAAATAAAAGAGCTGGTTGAAAATGTATTTAACTTTTACCGTATGGGAATTGAGCAAAATAATTCCGGTATAATAAACGAATTGCGAAAAATATTCGAAGAAGATGCAGACAAATATCGTTCATATTTGACAATAACAAAACAAATAATTAATTCAAAATTAAGTGGAATTGACCCTGGAATTAGTACATGTTCCTGGTATGAAATTCTTCCTGTGCTTCATCCAGCTGCTTCAAAAATTCAAGTAAAAGAAATACATGGAGGCGCTAAAGATATACTTGATTATCAAGCATACGATAAAACAAATATTAATGAAAATGAAGAAGCTGGGTTATCTGTAATAGCAATTGGTGGTAATAAATTGTCTAGGGGCTTAACATTGGAAGGATTGTCAATAAGTTATTACTTAAGGCATACTAGAATGTATGATACCCTGATGCAAATGGGGCGCTGGTTTGGATATCGGCCCGGGTATGTTGATTTAGTTAGAATCTTTACTTCAGGAGATTTAATTAGTTGGTTCTGTCATATAACCAAGGCATCAGAAGATTTAAGAAAAGAATTTGATTATATGACAGATAAAGCAGGCAGTACTCCTGAACAATTTGCTTTACGAGTTAAAACACACCCTGATAGAATTCTACAAATTTCGGCTAAGAATAAAATTAGAAAAGCAATCGAAGTGAATTTAACATGGTCTGGAAGATTAATTCAGTCCTACCATTTAAGTAAGAATGAAGATATTATTAATAGTAACTATATATCAATTGAAAACTTACTAAAAAAGCTAAATAATAATTTTGTTTCAAAAGGCAATAATAGAATTTGGTATAATCTAGACGCTCATCACATTAAAGAATTCCTGCAAGGCTTTAGAGTACAAGGTGATTTACTATCTGCCTCTCCAGGAAATTTAATAAGATATATTGATGAAGCTAATAAAGTTGGTGAATTACAAAATTGGAGATTAGCTTTAATGTCAAGAGGAAAGACGAGCAAGGTAAGTACTATAAATGGTATTTCAATCGGTTGGTTTAATAGGAAACATCAAGAAAATACAGATGAAAGCAGTTATTATATTAATAAAAGTAATATTACTTCTCGTCCAGATGAGTTTATTGATCTTAATGAGGAAGAAAAATTAAATTTTCTTAATAAGACTATTGAGAATTGGCAAAAATCTAATTCAAACAAACCAAAACCAACAAATCCAAGTGGTGAATTAGTTAGAAATGAGTTTAGAAAACCTGATAAGCCGCTAATTATGCTGTATTTGCTAAACCCTGCTGAAGCAAGCATAAGCAATATTGCTATTCCATTTGTTGGATTTGCAATCAGTTTTCCTGGAAGTAATAAAATATCAAGTATTCGATTTGCAATAAATAAAGACCAGGTTCCATACTTTGATTTTGAAGAATATGAAGACGAAGATTGAAAATATTTGGCAAGATTTTATAGAAAATAATTCCTTAAGAACCGGAGTTATTTTGAAACGCTATTCTGCGGACATTATTCCAGATTGTTTCGTGTCAATGAGAATGCCCGAAAAAGTTAAAAGTATTGCGTTCTTAATTTCAACTAAATCAATCGATATTTCATCTCTATCGGATTTAAAAGATATTACATCTGAAATAATTCCTGATGAAACAGATAAAGACAAATCACTTATTTTAATTAGCCTTGCAGATAATTCTTTATCCTCAATTTTCGCTGTATTATGTGAGGATTTATTTAAAACTGTTTCTGATATTGAACAAGAATTAGTTCTTATCCAAACACTGCAAAACCGCTTTATTCAATGGAAGGAACTATTTATTTTGGCAAAAGGACCAGGCCTTAGCCTGGAAAAACAAATTGGTCTTTTTGGTGAATTGTATCTTCTAAAAAAACTTTTTCTGCATACTGGATTGTTTGCTGAAATTTTATCCATATGGACTGGTCCTGAAAAAGGAATTAGAGATTTTGAAAAGAATAATAGTGCTATAGAAGTAAAGACAACACACACCCATAATCATCAAAAAATAAGGATAAGTAGTGAAAGACAATTGGATACGGCATTACTTCAGTATTTGTTTCTGTTTCACTTGTCTATTGAAAAACGAAACAGTGATGAGAATACATTAAACACAATCGTTGAAGAGATTTATTCCATATTAGGTCATAACAAACTTCTTGGTAACATTCTAAAACGAAAGTTAATTAGTGCTGGCTATTTTGATCATCATCAGTCTATATATCAAAATATGTCCTTTCTTATTCGTGAAGAAGACTTTTATAAAATAGAAAAAAGTTTTCCAAGAATTGAAGAAAAGGAATTAATGAAAGGAGTTGGTGACGTTAAATATTCAATAATTCTAACCTCAGACACAGAAAAACATAAAACAAGTTTTAAGGAGATTTTAATAAATCTGGATTTAACATGACAATTGAAAATTTTTATAACGAGCTATTACAGGAAATTAAGACAACCCAAGTCTCAGAAGAGGAAGGAGCCGTTCAGGAGCAAATATTTACACAATTAGCTATTGACTTATTAGCAGAAGCAGGTGAGACTGAAAATACAAGAATTTGTTTTGACAGAAAAGAAGACAGACTTGGGAGAACTATGCATAAATTAAATGGATATGCCCTATCAGAAAATTATGAAACACTGGATTTATTTATCACAGTATTTAAGGGAATTTCTGCCCCATTTACATTAACAAAACAAGATGCTGAATCTTCAAATAACCAAGTTGAACGTTTTTTCAGAAATGCGGTTTACAAAGATTATATTAATGAAATAGAAGAGTCTTCTGAAGTATTTGACTTGGCACATACCCTTGCCGAAGTTAAAGAAGTTAAAGAATATTTATCCAGAGTTAATATTTATATTCTGACAAATGGTATTTTCAAATCTGATATAAAAAACACTAAAGTAATTTCAGGCTATACTATTTTCACACGTGTAATTGATATCGAATATTTATTTAATCTTTCAGACCAGTCGCGTGTTCCAATTGAAATAAATTTTGAAAATTACGGACAGACAATACCCTGCTTGAAATCACCTGGTGAAAACGAAGACTATGAAACATATCTTGCATTAATTCCAGGTGTAACCCTTGCGAATATATATGAAAAATATGGTTCCAGACTACTGGAACAAAATGTACGTTCATTTTTACAGTTTACAGGAAAAATTAACAAAGGCATACGTAAAACTATCAAAGAGGAATCTCATATGTTTCTTGCCTTTAACAATGGTATAGCAGCAACAGCAGATGAATTGGAAATAATTTCATCACCTGATGGGCAACAGGAAATTGTTTGGGCAAAAGACTTTCAAATAGTTAATGGAGGACAAACAACTGCATCAATATATCATACATGGAAAAAGGACAAGGTTGATATAGATAAAATCTATGTTCAGACCAAACTAACAGTTGTAAAAAAACGTGATAATTTTGATGAGATTGTAAATCGCATTGCTGAATATGCAAATACTCAAAACAAGGTTTCAACTTCTGATTTAAGTTCAAATAAACCTTTTCATGTTGACCTTGAGAAAATTTCACGTTCTATTTGGTCTCCTCCTATTGAAGGATCTAATATTCAAACCAGATGGTTTTATGAAAGGGCTCGTGGTCAGTATAAAAATGCCAGATTGAAAGAAGGATTTACCCAAGCAAGAAGAAAGGCATTTGACATTAGAAATCCTAGAGGACAGATGATTACAAAAGAATTGCTTGCGAAATATGTAAACAGTTACGAGGAAATATGGAATGGAAAAAAGTTAGTAATTGGCCCTCACATAGTTGTAAGGGGTAGTCAAAAAAACTATGTACAGTTTTTAAACTACAATATGCCAAAAAAACCAGACAATATTTTCTATGAAGATACTGTTGCAAAAGCTATTATGTTTAAAACAGCAGAAAAATTGTATGGCGTTAAACCTAATGCAATTGGTGACATGAGATATATAACTGTTCCTTATTCCGTTGCATTATTACACATTAAGTCGGAGTATAAAATTGATTTATATAAATTATGGAAACAACAATCATTGAGCGAAACATTAAAAACAACTTTGTTTAATTTAATGGAAGAAGTTGAAACTTTCATTAAAAACAATGCTCCTGGTTCATTGTACGGAGAGTGGGCTAAAAAAGAAGAGTGTTGGATAATGCTTAAAGAAAGTGATATTGAAATAAGTGTTGACGAATTAAAATCTGATTTCATTGATTCAAAATCTCCAATAAGAAAAAGTTTATCTGATGATGATGTAAATCAGAAAATAATAAATCAGGAAATAGCCCTTATTAAATCAATTTCTCCAGCGAATTGGGAAATAATTGAACGTTGGGGAGCAAAGACTGGTCTATTAAGTCAATATCTTCAAGATATTGCTCTTAATTTGTCAGTTTCAATAAAGAATAATAGAAGTATAAGTGAGAACTTAAGAAAGAAAGGGATTTCTATATTAGAACTAGTAGTTCATGACGCACCTGAATTATTGGAATCAGAACAGCCTGAAGAAGAAAGTGAAACAAGAAAAAAAACAAAGTCTAACTCAAAGATTAATGAGAAACTGATTTTAAAAATGATAGAATGGGATTCGAGAGTGAAAATCTTAACTGTAAATCAACGAAGCTATTTAACAGATTTTGCTTATGGATTAAAAAAAACAAATTCCTTCCATGAGAAAAACATTAAAATTTATTTAGAGAAATTGAAAGTAGAAGGTTTTAAAGAATAATGCCAACGCACACAGCCAAATACATTTGCAATTCACACAAGCAAACGCTAAAACCAAAAATTGCAAAAGAGTTTGTCTGTTTGCCAACGCTTTTTTGCCGACCCTAAAAACCAAAATTAGGACAGTGCTAGATTGAAAATAATGTAATCGAAATGAAGAAAGCCCAATAAGTAACAATGTATAAACGTAATGTGGGGTAAAATACTTAATATAGATAATTTAACTACAAATAAAGATCGGTGTAAAATTGAAAGTATAGTAAAAACAAACCCGCACTACGATTATACGAACCGTTACCTGCCGAAATTTTTTAATGAAGACAGGTTTGCCGCCCCCCAAAAAAACAATTATGTAAAAAATGTTAAAAATTTTTGGTCAATTAAAATATTAGTTGTTATTTTGCGAGCGAATACTAACTAACATTATTAAAATGCTTTCTGACAGGCAACAACAGATAATAGAAGAGTCAATCAATATAATTGATGAAAAAGGGATACAAGGGTTAACCATTAAAAACCTTTCGAAAGCTATTGGCATTAGTGAGCCTGGTATATACCGACATTTTGAGAGCAAAACTGAAATTCTGCTCACTATTCTTAATAATTTTAAGGATATGGCTATTGTATTATCAGGTTTGATGAAGGACTTTGAAGGAACAACAATTGAAAAAATTACCTTTATGTTTTCACGTATGCTCGACCTGTTTTCTGAAACACCCTCATTGGTTTCTGTAATTTTTTCAGAAGAAATATTTAAAAATGAAGAATTACTTAAACTGAAAATAACTGAAGTACTAAACTTGCATGCGCAAACAATAGAAGATATAATTGCCACCGGTCAGAAAGAAAAAAATGTACGACAAGACATCGAACTAAAAACTCTTGCATTGATCATAATGGGCTCCCTTAGATTACTTGTTAAGCGCTGGGATTTGAACAATCATAATTTTGATCTCCGTAAAGAAGGACACAAATTGTTAGAAGGCCTGAATAAAATACTTGCTTATCAGGATATTAAACTTTAATGAGAAAGGTTGGGCGAAACCTGAATAATTTTTTGTAAATAGAAAAATAGTTAATACTAACTAATATGATTAAGAAATGGAAAAACTACTTAAAAAATCACTAAATCTACCATGGCTTTCAATAGCAGGAACAATACTATTAAGTGTTGTGTTCTTTTACTATATGAGCCAAAACTCAAGCATGGAAACCAATCTGGATAAATATATGCCACAAGATCATCCGGCATTTGTTTATAGCGATCAGGCTGAAGAATGGTTTGGAATAAACGATGGAATTATTGTTGCCATTGAGAATAAAAATGGAATTTACAACCAGGCAACCCTTGATACTTTAAAACAGCTGACCAGAACGTTACAAAAAATGGATGAAATTGAAAAGGCTGATGTTACATCTCTTTATACTGCTGACAACATAGTTGGTGATGAAGAAGGTATGGATGTTAAGCGATTCTTTACTAGGGTGCCAAAAACTGAACTAAAACTGAACGAGCTACAACAAAATGTACGAAATAACGAAATGATTTTTGGTCGTCTTGTTTCAACAGATGAAACCGTTACTGTTGTAATTGCCGAAATTAAAGATGACGTATTTACACAGGAGTTTTACAACGAAATTCTTGAAATGGCAGATTCATTTGAAACAAACGATATAAAAATTCATGTTGCCGGTCGCCCTATTGTAGAAGGCACAATGGCATTACTAGGCCCTGCCGACATGAAGCGGATGGTGCCAATAGTATTACTTGTAATCACCATTGTTCTTTATTTAATGTTAAAGAGCGTTAGAAGCACGATCTTAACAATGTCGGTTGTGTTTTTTAGTACCCTATGGACATTTGGTTTAATGGCATGGGTAAATATTCCTATTTACGCAGTTTCCACAATGATACCTGTTATGCTTATTGCCATAGGAGTAGCCGATGGAATCCACCTGTACAGTCATCTTCAGCTATTTCAGCGCAAAAATCCTGATGCAGGCAAAAAAGAAGCCGTAACCGACATGATTAAAAAAATGTGGAGTCCGGTGGTAATGACTTCCATTACAACTGCCGTTGGATTTATTTCATTGCTAACATCACAAGTATATCCTATAAAGTATTTCGGAATTTTTACAGCCTTTGGTGTGCTGGTAGCCATGATCCTGTCATTACTAATAATACCTGCCGGAATTATAATATTTGGTCTTCCAAAACTTAAAAAAGTTAAAAAGAAGAAATCAACAAGCAACTCAACATTCTACCAAAGTTTTGCATTAAAGGTTATCAAGCATAAAAACGTTTCAATATTTGCTACGGCAGCTATAATCATATTATCCATTGTAGGAATGCAAAAAATTTGGATTAACTCAAGTTTCCTGGATAAGTTTGAACGCGACAGTGATATTGTACTTACCGATCAGTTTATCAATAGTCATTTTGGTGGCACAACTTCATTAAATCTAATATTAGATGCTGATGGCAAAAAAGACACTTTCAAAAATCCTAAAGCACTTATGTTGGTTGATAAAATGCAAAAACAGCTTAATAATGACCTCGAAGTTGTTGGAACATCATTTTCACTAGTGGATTATGTAAACCGCATGAATAAAGTAATGAATGCTGATAATGAGGCTTACAATACCATTCCCAACAACAGGGATATGATTGCTCAATATTTGCTTCTTTATGAAATGTCGGGTGACCCCGAAAACCTAAATAAAGTAGTTGACTATGATTACGAGAAGCTGAATGTTACATTTCAACTAAAAAGTGATAATTCAAAAGCCATTAATTCGGCATTGGTCATAATAGAAACTTATGAAGATGATTTTGCTAGTATGGGAATCACTATGAAATATGCTGGTAGTGGCTACAAGGGATTGATTTTTACCGACTTAATTTTAGAAGGTCAAATAATGAGTCTTATTCTCTCAATAATTATTGTGGTTATACTATTATCGTTTATGTTCAGAAACATAAAAGCCGGTCTTATTGGGGCTGTTCCTATTCTAATTACTGCATTAATAAGTTTTGGTGTAATGGGGTTTCTGGATATTCCCCTTAGCACAACTACCGCATTGCTTACCAGCATTGCCATTGGAATTGGAATTGATTACGCAGTCCACTTCATTGAGCAATATCGAGTTAATGCTCTTAAAACCGGAGACAAGGAAGTAACAGCTCAAAAAACGATGTCGCATTCAGGCAGAGCCATTTTATTTAATGCAATTGTTGTAATCGCTGGTTTTTTAGTGTTGTTGTTCTCAGTATTTCCACCAAACCGTGAACTAGGTGCATTAGTATCACTAAATATGTTTACAAGTTTTGTCGGCACACTTACTATTATGCTGGTGCTACTTAATGTTTCGAAATTGTATTTTAATAAAAAGTAAAAATAATTATATAATGGTTCAATTATTTAATAATAAAATAAGTAATTTGACATCAATAAAACATTGTCCCGTTATATCATTATACCTATAAATAAAAGAACATGGAAGAAAACATTATATTATCTAAGACTTACGATTTTGCTTTACGCATTATTGAACTTTACAAATATTTAAGTAAAGAAAAGAAAGAATATACTTTATCCAAACAAATTCTTAGAAGTGGAACATCCGTTGGTGCGAATTCTGAAGAGGCTGCAGGTAGTATTTCAAAGAAAGATTTCAGAGCTAAATTTTTTATTGCATATAAAGAAGCAAGAGAAACTCATTATTGGATTAGGTTATTGAGAGACAGTGATTATATTGACTCTAAACTAGCATCCAGCTTACTAACCGATATTGATGAAATACTGAGAATTATTGGAGCAATACTTAAAACTGTAAGTGGGAAGTAAATTATACAATGATTTAATTATTCATAAAAAACTTGTCATCGTTAAATCATTAAACAATTATATCATTATACCATTAAATAATTATAAAATGAAAACACTAAAAATCACATCAGTATTAATTGCAACATTATTTGCATTCAGCCCGATAATAACGGCACAAGAAATGACAGGAAGAGAGATCGTAGAAAAAGTTTATAATCTTCCAACAGGTGAAGACCAAACTTCCAACCTCACCATGACCCTTATTAACAAAAGTGGTAAACAAAGAATCAGGAAAATTAAACAGTTCACAAAAGACCTTGGTGAGATGGAAAAAAGCATTATGTTTTTCCAGTCGCCTGCAGATGTAAAAAACACTTCTTTCATGAGCTGGACATACGATTCAGATAAAAGCGATGATCAATGGATCTATCTTCCTGCGCTAAAGAAAACCAAAAGAATTTCCAGCGACAGCAAAAGCGATTATTTCATGGGGTCCGACTTTACCTATGACGATCTTGGCGACCGTAAATTAGACGATGATACACACAATCTTATTGGTGAGGAGAATATTAATGGCGTTGATTATTATGTTGTTGAAAGCACTCCGGTTGATGAAGAATATATGTATTCAAAAACCAAAACCTGGATTCGTAAAGACAACTTCATAGGTTTAAAAAAAGAATTTTATGATGAAGATGAAGACCTGTTGAAAATACTTAAGATTAAGAAATTTGAAGAAATTTCGGGATTATTAGTTATCACAAATTCTGAAATGGAGAATGTTCAAAAAAATCATCGCACCACTATGGTTCTGGATAATATAGAAATTAACACAAGTATACCTTCATCTAAATTCTCCGAAAGGATGATGATGAGAGGGATATAATTGAATTATACAATGTTTTAATGGTTAAATTATACAATGTTTCATTTAAAAAATGCATTATACCATTACATCATTGTACCATTATATAATTGCCCCATTAAATCATTAAAGAAATGAAATCTAAAAGTTTAATATTAGCTATGATATTTCTGGTCACAAGCCAGCTATCATTTTCGCAAGGCGTTGAAATAAGTGGTTTTGCACGAAACTACACAGGTGTATTATACAATACCGGAGAGTTTAACATGCTTCAAAACACACTTAACTTAAATTTTGAAAAAATAGGTGATCGTGTTGCCTTTAAGGCTAACCCAATGCTTTATTTATACGGAATTGACAGCCTTGATTTCCGCTTACGCGAGATTTACCTCGACTTGTACTTCAGTAATTTTGACATACGTGTGGGAAAACAACAAATTGTTTGGGGGAAAGCCGATGGGGTTTTTATTACCGATATTGTTTCGCCACTCAATCTCACTGAATTTCTCCTCCCCGATTTTGATGAAATACGAATAGGCGTATATGCTGCCAAGATTAACTACTATTTTGGAAGTAGCACTATCGAAGCAATATTGAAGCCTATTTATGCCGGCAATAAGTTTCCCGGACCATGTTCAATTTGGTATAAACCACCGGAATTTCCTGCTCCTGCAACTTTTGACTACTCAAAAAACAAAATCGATCCCAGCCTTGAAAATAGTGAGATTTACTTAAAATACTCATTATCCTCATCGGCAATAGATTTTGATTTGATGGCGGCCTACACCTGGGATGCCACACCAAATATGTATATCGAAAAGGAATTTGCAGTTGATACAGCAACAGGGAGTCCGGTACTTACCGGATTACTTGTTACTCCTGAAATTAACCGACTAACTATTGCCGGTGGTTCATTTACGTCAACAATTAAAAGTTTTGTAATTCGTGGAGAAGCGGCCTATTATGATGGAAAATATTTCCAAACTGAAGACCCAATAGCTGTCGGAGCCCTTACTCAAAAAAACTATTTACATTATGTTGTTGGCATCGATTATGGGATAGGAAGTCTTAAACTAAGCTCCCAGTTTATCCAAAAATACATTATGGACTACAACAATTTCATCGATGAAGAGGAATTTGGTAATACCATGACTTTCCTTGCCCGTTATGATGCAATGCGCGAAACACTTCACCTTGAGCTGTTTTCATACGTTGGTCTTAATTATGGCGATGCTTTAATACGGCCTAAAGTTACCTACGATTTCAGCGACAGCTTTTCAATATTGTTAGGTTCAAATATTTTTGTTGGGGATGAAAGGGGGATGTTTGGCCGTTATGATGATAACTCGATGATTTATACAAAGATAAAGTATAATTTCTAATATTAATCTATGTCAGGAATAAGCAATAAATAAGCCATCGCCATTCTTAGTAAAGAGGTCATTATGCTGTTAGCTCCATACATTTATTTTGGAGAACATTGTAATGGGAAATTATGTAACCTAACACGTTCATTTTTAACAATAACAATTTCCGTTCTACAATCATCAAAACACCCAAATAATGTATTAAAATATTCTTTACATAATATTTTGTACTTTTAGGCTTGTAAAAGAAAAATGAAACCCTGCCGCACAACATATTGTTATTTTCTCTTAGTAGTATTTATATCTGGGTGTACCCTCCTTCCAAAATATAAAAACCTCGATAGTTCATCTACGGTAAAGCATCAAACACCTAATTCAAACTGGAAACCTAAAGATTCAAAAACGGAGTGGTGGTATGCCTCTGGAAAACTTACGGATGAAAATGGTGGTCTATATTTTTATCAGTTTACTATTTTTCACACGGTTAGGCTTGGTGCACAGTTATATATAACACATATTGCCATCTCTGATTATCAAGCTAAAGAACGTTTTTTTGAAGAAAAAATTTACTTTCCTCTAAAAAAATACAAATTTACACATGATACAATTCAGCTTGGGAAAAATATTATTTCACTAAAAGACGATCAAATAATAATTGATGTCGATTCTAAAAACATAAAATTTAACCTGATTTCAACAAGCACAAAACCAGCTGTTTGGCATGGAAGAGATGGCGTTATATCCATGGGTAATCCTGATAAACCCAATAAAAATAGCTACTACTACTCATTTACAAATATGAACACAACAGGATCAGTGTCATTCATAAATAAAAAAGGTGAACGCATAAATTTAAACGTTGAAGGCAATACATGGTTTGACAGGCAATGGGGTGAATTTGCAAAGGAAACCTGGGATTGGTTCTCGCTAAGATTTGATGATGGTGAAGAAGTAATGTTTTATAGTTTCCCTGATACAGATTATAAAACAGCAACATTTATCACAAAAGATGGTTCAGCAATACTATTTAATGATTTTAATTATAATGCCAATAAATTTATAAAATTTAAAAAAACAAAAATTGGGCATGGATGGTGTATAAATATGCCCTTTAAAGAGCAAGAATACACATTAGAACCTCTATGCGAAAATGATGTTAACTCCAATATAGTACATGATTATTGGGAGGGATTATGTAAAATACTAAACTCCAATGGTGAATTTATGGGCTGGGCTGTTGTTGAGGTTACAGAATGAATATATAGCACTTTTTGTTATTCGATTTCAATATATTATTTCATTGTCTTAATTATTACTACTTTTGCAAAATAATTGAACATTACTTCCCTCCATAAATTAATTTTACAAATAAACCATTCAAAATAAAACTAATCTGTATATTGCAGATAGTAAAAAAGCATAATGATAAAGAATCGTGCACAACAAAATCATGCTTCTTCCCGGTCCTGCAACCTGATTCTTTCATTTTGGCTCAAAAATAAAACATATGAAAAAGAAAAATAGAACCAAAAGGCCAATAAGCGCCTTAACAGGAATTATACTAAGCATCTTTACAGAAAACCCTTTTAAAGCATATAACTACAAACAAGTTGGCCATTTAATTGGGGTAAAAGATAAAGCAGGCCGCGACTTGCTACTAAACGTACTTGAAGAATTAACAACGGCAGAAGACCTTAACGAAATAAAAAAGGGTAAATATATACTTAACCCTAAAAAGATTCAAGAGCTTACCAATATCAAAAAATATATAACCGGCACTGTTGACATGAAGAAAACCGGAAAAGCATACATTATTCCTGATGAAGGTGGTGATGATATCTTCATAGCTTCAAATAATGTTGGACATGCTTTACATGACGATAAGGTTAAAGTATTTAGGTTTCCAAAGCGAAAAAGTCATAAGCCGGAAGGACAGATAGTTGAAGTACTCGAAAGAACCAAAGACACCTACGTTGGTGTGCTGGAAATGAGTAAAAATTTCGGGTTTGTTGTAACCGATAATCAAACAATGCCTTACGATATTTTTGTGGGTAAAAGCCAAATTAAAAATGCTCTCAATGGCCAAAAAGTCCTGGTAAAAATTACTGAATGGCCAGAGCAGTCCAACAACCCTTTCGGGGAAATTATTGAGGTATTAGGCACTCCCGGAGATAATGATGTAGAAATGAAATCTATATTGGCTGATTATAGTTTCCCATTGTCGTTTCCTGATAATGTTGAAAGAGATGCCGACAAAATAAAGACTACAATATCAGCTTCTGAAATAAAAAAACGTAAAGATTTTAGAAACACATGGACCATAACAATCGATCCCTATGATGCTAAGGATTTTGATGATGCTATTTCATTTAAAAAACTTGAAAATGGCAATTACGAGCTTGGCGTTCACATTGCAGATGTAAGCCATTATGTTACCCCCGGCACAGCACTGGATAATGAAGCACTTAAGCGTGCCACATCTGTTTATCTTGTTGACCGTGTTATTCCAATGCTTCCGGAAGTGCTTTCAAATAATGTATGTTCACTACGTCCCAATGAAGACAAACTTACCTTTTCGGCTGTTTTTACAATGAACAACAAAGCCGAGGTTATAGCTGAGTGGTTTGGTAAAACCATAATTAATTCCGACAGAAGATTTACATATGAAGAAGCCCAGGAAATTATTGAAACCGGCCAGGGTGAATACTCTGAGGAGATAAACACAATAAATGCCCTTGCTACAATACTTCGTAAAAAACGATTTAACAACGGCTCAATCAATTTTAGCTCCGAAGAGGTTAAGTTCAAACTCGATGATAAGGGGAAACCTATTGAAACTTATGTTAAAGAACAAAAAGAAGCCAATCATCTGGTGGAAGAGTTTATGCTACTGGCTAACAAAAAAGTGGCTGAATTAATTGGAAAACCAAAGGACAAAGGTAAGGAGCCCAAAACCTTTGTTTATCGTATTCACGACGAGCCAAACCCCGAAAAACTAAACACTTTTGTGCAGTTTCTTAAAAAACTTGGCTATGGATTAAATGTTAGCTCCCGTCAAACTTTAGCAAGTTCATACAACAATCTATTTGAACGAATTAGCGGAAAAGGTGAAGAACACATGATTGAAACCATCGCCATAAGAACAATGGCTAAAGCCGAATATTCGACTGATAATATTGGTCATTACGGATTAGCATTCCCATATTATACACATTTTACTTCTCCTATCAGGCGATACCCTGATATGATGGTTCACAGGTTACTTGAAAAATATTTGGAAGGGAGAAAATCGGTTAAAAAAGATCCTTATGAAGAAATGTGTAAACACTCATCGGAAATGGAACGCAAGGCAACACAAGCCGAGCGCGACTCAGTTAAATATAAGCAAGTTGAATTTCTACTTGATAAAAAAGGAAAAGTGTTTGATGGAGTTATTTCAGGGGTGAGTAAATGGGGAATATTTGTTCAATTGGATATTTCTAAAAGTGAGGGGCTAATTCGTTTCAATGAACTAAAAGATGATTACTACTATCTTGATGAAGATAATTATCGGATAATCGGGCGACAATCGGGAAATATGTATCGGTTAGGTGATAAAGTTCATGTGCTTGTTAAAGATGTGGACATGGAGAAAAGACAGTTGAATTTTGTGATTGTGGATTAAGGGTAAGTTTGGAGTGCCTAGAGTTCGGAGTGCCTAGGGTTTGGAGTGCTTAGAATTTGGTGTTATGCCAATCATATAGCGTTTTCTTGTCGCTCTGATCAGAATGACAAAAAGAAAATCATACTAAGCTTCAATTCAATATTCATCAATCTCTTTAACCCTCCCAACCTGTCCATCTTCAAGGCGTACTTTAATGCCGTGTGGATGAACTGAGGATTTTGTAAGTATTTTATCTACAACACCTTCTGTGAGGATTTCGCTTCGCTGATCTTTTTTTAGCACTATCCTGACTAACATTCCAACTTCAATGTTATTTCTTATTGTTCCTTCCATAAACTAATCATAACAAACTAATCCATTACTTTTGCAAAAATATCTTTTTGATGAATACATTTGAAATTTTCAATCTTTCTAAACAATTACAAACTGCAATTGACGAACTGGGGTTTAAAAATCCTACCCCAATACAAGAAGAATCTTTTTCTGTTATTCTATCGGGTAAAGATATTGTAGGTATAGCACAAACAGGTACAGGCAAAACTTTAGCTTACATGCTACCAATACTTCAGGAGTTGAAGTTTTCAAATCAAATAAACCCAAGAATATTAATATTAGTTCCCACGCGAGAGCTGGTATTACAATTGGTTGAGATGATAGAAAGTTTTGCTAAATATATTAATGTACGGGTATTGGGTGTATATGGTGGAACTAATATTAACACACAAAAGCAAGCTGTTGCCAGAGGCTGCGATATTCTTATTGCAACTCCGGGACGATTATATGATTTGGCCGTTTCCGGAGTGTTACAATTAAAAGCTGTTAAAAAACTGGTTATAGATGAAGTTGATGTGATGTTGGATCTTGGATTCCGCCCACAATTAACAAATATCTTCGACATACTAAAAGAACGCAGACAAAATATAATGTATTCGGCTACTATGACGGAGGAGGTTGATACACTAATTGATGATTTTTTTATTGCTCCGTCTAAAATTTCAATTGCTGTTAGCGGAACTCCTTTAAATAATATTTCTCAAAAATGCTATCCTGTAGAAAATTTCCATACAAAAATAAATTTGTTAAACCATCTGTTAAAGGATAAAGATGAATATGATAAAGTATTGGTTTTTGTCTCAAGCAAAAAAAATGCTGATTTTCTATTTGAAGCCTTATCAGATAATTATGGTTCGGAAACATGTATTATACATTCCAACAAGTCACAAAATTACAGGATTCGATCAGTTGAGCAATTTGATGAAGGAATTAACAGGATATTAGTAGCTACTGATGTGATGGCTCGTGGATTAGATTTGGAAAAAATAACTCATGTAGTAAATTTTGACACCCCCGGTTTCCCGGAAAATTATATGCATCGTATTGGCAGAACAGGACGGGCAGAACAACAGGGTAATTCTTTACTGTTTTATACTGAGAATGAAAAACAATCTAAGGCAGCAATAGAATCGCTAATGAATTATAAAATTCCCATTGTTGATTTCCCTGATGAGGTTGAAATATCCAAAGAGTTAACACCCGAAGAGCGTCCAAAAATAGTTGATAAATATTTTCGTAGTACTAAATTAAAAACTGAAGAAACAGCCTTTCATGAGAAGAAAGAAAAAAACACGAAAATAAACCAGGGAGGATCGTATTTAAGGAAGATGAAAAAATACAAAAACCCTAAAACAAGAGGTGATAAGAAAATGAATAAGGGAAAAAAGAAAAAATAGTTACAGGCTTAAGTTATGTCAAAAAAAAATATTGAGGGTTCTGGCAGCCATACGCAACCAGAAGGAAATGAACAGGTTAACAATCCGTTACACGGTGTTAAACTCCATGACATACTTGAATATCTTGTGGCAGAATATTGGTGGGATGAGTTAGCAGAAAGAATAAATATCAAGTGTTTTAAAAACAACCCATCAATAAAATCATGTTTAAAATTTTTAAGAAAAACTCCCTGGGCTCGTGAAAAAGTGGAGAAATTATACCTTAAATCTATTCATAGATAAGCGAAACTGCTGGTTCTTAGTTACAAAGAAAAATTACAAGCTAGTATAATTACAATAACATCTTTGTTGTATCTCATTAAATTAAATCTCAGATAGAATAAGAAATGTATTTGTATCACCAAATATCATTAACTGATCTAATAGTTTTTGTAAACAGAGTTGATTTTTAATAACAACTTTTAAGTGTAAGTTTTGATTCCCTGTTATGCGATGTGCTTCCTTTATTTCAGGAAAATCTGTAATTTTTTTAAGAACATGCTTTAATTGCCCGGGAAAAACTTTTAATAAAATAAATGCCTCCAATTCATATCCTAGTTTTTTATTATCAATTTGTATATGATATTTTTGAATAACACCTATGTCTTCCATCTTTTGGACTCTCTCTCTAACTGCTGAAGGTGATAAATTTATTTTTCTTCCTAAATCAGCAAAAGACAAGCGGGAATTGTCTTTTAAAATATCCAATAATTGTTTATCGATAGCATCTACCATTAAATCAATCTTTTTTTTGTCATAAATACTATTTTTCAATGGTAAATATAAACATAAAATAATTAATCAATTATGTGCTTTATTAGATAGAATATACTTTTGAATTAAAATATAGCAAACATAAGTGTAATACCAATATTTTAATTTTTAAGACAGGGATATGAATTCTAAAATTCCAAACAGAGTTGTTCAACTTGAAATACAAAACAGAGAAGAAACAATAAGTGCCAGACAAGCTGATCTAAAACTTTTGAGTTTAGCACCGAAAGGCTTCCTAGATACTACACACTTTGATACTGTTCGATTTCCTCCACCATCTTGGGCAAGAGAAGTTTTTGATACGGCAGCAAAAAATGGGGCATTAGCATACACACCATACCGTGGTAATAGCGATGTTTTAGAAAATCTAAGTGAATCCCTTTCCAATTTTATGGGAGCTGAATTTTCACCATCCAATCTGATTCTTGCACCAGGAACACAAGCGGGATTGTTCATCGCACTCTCTTCTATTGTGGAGCAAGGTGATAGAGTGGCTCTAATGTGTCCTGATTACCTTTTTAATGCACGAATCCTGAACTTTTTGAATGCCAATATTGGTTATGTTCCAATACACGAAAGCAGCACTAATCCAGCTCCCGATTTTTCAATATTAGAAGAAGAATTTTCGAAAAATGGAGCCAAAGTCTTAGTTTTATCAAACCCTAACAATCCAACTGGCTTTGTATATAGTGAAGAACAACTTAAAACAATTGCAACCCTGGCTGAGAAATATGATATTACCGTACTGATCGATTCATTGTATTCCAGACTTTTGCACAATGGTCATCTTTATTCGCATTTGGCATCTCTTCCTGGAATGAAAAATCGTGTTATTACCTTACTTGGACCT
Source organism: uncultured Lentimicrobiaceae bacterium (assembly GCA_964460905.1). GTDB lineage: Bacteria > Bacteroidota > Bacteroidia > Bacteroidales > F082. Next base: position 39,588 of record CAYWRM010000012.1, on the reverse strand, counting down.
AGCAAGACAGAATCATTAAGTGGGTACAGACTTGGAATAGTTGTAGCACCAGCTCATTTGATGCCAAGTTTAGAAAATGTTCTTTCAGTAATAGCATTACGAGCTCCTGCCTATGCTCAGCACCTCTTATCTCATTGGTTGTCCAAAGATCAAGAATGGTTAAATTCACTTTTGCCAACATTTACAAATTTACGAGACATAACAATCAAATCTTTCAAGAGATTGCCTTGGCTTAAACTAGAACCTCAACAAGGTACTGCTTATGCATGGCCTGATATTTCTGCACTAGGCATGAAAGATTCAGCAGTAGCAGAACAACTTATGAAAGATGCTTCTGTATTAGTAAGTCCTGGATATCAATTCGGGAATCAGGGTCAAGGACATTTTCGTGTCTGCTATGCACGTGATGAAAACATCTGGGAGAAAGCTTTAGACAAAATGGTAGATGTATTAAATAATCTTGCAATTAAACACAACTTGGGTGATGCAAAACTTTAAAGTAATAAATACGCCAAATGCTCCGCAACCTGCAGGAACATATAGTCAAGCAATTTTATCAAATGGACCATTTCTATTTGTTTCCGGGCAAGTACCGCGACTTCCAAATGGAGAATTATTGGTAAATGCCAGTATTGAAGAACAAACAAAAAGAGTCCTTGAAAACATACAAGAGATCGCACGATCAGCTGGAATGAAATTAGAAAATTCCGTTCACCTGACAGTTTACTTAAACGACCTTGCATCTAAATATGAATTTGAAAGCGTATATAAAACTTTTTTTATAGAACCCCTTCCGGCCAGGATTGTAGTCCAATCTTCCTTAAAAGATTTTGATGTTGAAATAAGTGCAGTATTACAAAAATAAGTAAGGTCTAGTTTATAGAAGCGTAAAGGTGATACTTACTTAAATAATAATTATAGCATCAGTTACAAAGTATATTAACTCAGAAAATGAGATACAACACTGTATATAATACATTTGGCGGAAAGTGCAAATGTCTTTAATTAAACTGTTAACGACATTTTTGAATTAGAGGAAGCTGATTTGTATGTATAATATGTTTGTTAAGGCTCATGGCCAAATTAAGCATAACTATCAGAAAACAGCACTTACTCTTCAGTCTTCTTCTCCCTAATGCCTCTATTATAGATTATCAAGCCATTTAAAAAATTTCTCAAAATTTGATCCTGGAGCTGCATATATTTGGGGTGATCAGGTTTTCTAAAAAATGCGCCCAACTCACTTTTTGAAATATTATAGTCTACCAGCTTTAATACTTCTATAATATCATCATCTCGAAATTTTAGCGCTACTCTTAATTTCTTTAGTATATCATTATTTGTTAATGCCATAACATTTGTTTTTAAAATTCCATAAACTGCCTGAATACTTCCTGTAAATACGATTTTCCGTCCTTTATAATTGAGTCTTTTAGCTGGGGTTCTATTTGCATTTCATGATAGTCATCAATAGTTTTGCTATAAACAAAATACCCCCTTGGCGTTATCCACCCTACTCCATCTGTAGCTTCATAATACGCAAACTCCCGGGTGGTTGGATTAAACAAATTACGACTCCAGAAAAAATCATCAGTACCTATATCCATCTGCGCAAGCAAAGTAGCCCCTATGTCAGTTTGCGATCCTATTCGGCTTATTTTTTTGCCGATATATTCTTTTGCTATTACATCGCCATAAAGCAATAATGGTATCTTCCGATACTCTTTGGAATAAACGGGCCAGTTATTATATGTATTATGACTATGGTCGGCAACCAATATAAAAAGAGTGTTACTATACCACGATTGTTTTCGGGCTTTTTCAAAATACTCACCCAAACATTTATCAGTATAATAAGCCGAATTTAAATATCCGTTTTGGTTTGCGTTTGATGCCCAGTCAATCACATCTTCCATGGGCTGATCATAAGGCGAATGTGTACTCACAGTGAACAATACGGAAAAAAATGGTTGTTTCTCTGAGTTTAACTCAACTATTTGCTCATCCAACATGTATTTATCATAAATGCCCAACTTGCCCCTTGGAATATCACCGTCAAAATCGCTCACTTCTTTAATTTTATCAAATCCATTAACCGAAATAAAAGAGTTTATTCCGCCATAATTTAATTGTCCCCCAAAATAAAATGACGTTGAATAACCTTCTATTTCCAATTCTTTCGTTAAGCTTGGCAGTTTGGTTATTTTCTCAAGATTATGGGTTATCGCTGTAATTGGTGTTGAAGGAAATCCGCCTAAAATTGATGACATCGCTTGTTGTGACCTATTGCCACTTGCATAGAAATCAGTAAATAACAAGCCTCCTTTTTCCAGTTTCTGAAACTCAGGAGTAATTCCATCTTTGCCCCCTAGCGATGATATCAGATCTGCCGACCAGCTTTCCAATAATAACAATACAATATTCGGTCGTTTAGTTGTAAGAATATATGTTGTAGTATCATTATCAATAATATGTAATTGTTTAACGCGTTTTGTGGCTTCCTCGGGTTTATAAAACTCAAAGGGATTAGTGTCTCTGAAATTGTAGTTTTGCATTGTGCTTACCATAAAACTATATCCCGAATTTATGGAAGCCAGATTAACAAAATTATGTTTGGAAAAATAGGAACTGCTTTGCGTAATTGGGATTTCGGAAATGCCCCCCCTCAACCCCAGAAATAACAATGAAGGTACTATCAAAAAAAACAGTCCGCTAAATAAAAAATTCTTAGGCACGCGGGCTATTTCAACAAAAACAAACCGTCGATAAAACCAGTACCCTGCAACAACCTGCAAAATGAAAATCGAAATCAAAGTAAAAAATATCGCTGTTGAAGCTGAATTATAAATTTCGTCAGGATTTGAGATGTAGTGTAACGCTTTGTAATGCAATTTTGTTTTCCATTCATCATATATTCCAATTTCTGAAGTTGTAATAATTATATAGGCAAATAACACTATAAATGTATATCCTAAATTTAAGTAATTTAACCACTTAGCATTGAATAAAGATTGTGCCAACAGAATTAAAAAAGGAATAATCAAAATATAACTCGTAGTTGCAATATCCAGCGGTAATGCATACCAAAATGAAGCAAATACTTCATGCAGTTCTATATTCTCAACTTTTAGTATTCCTGAATAATAAATAAAAAAAATTGCTCTGGACATAGCAAATATCAGCATCCAGAACAAAAATTGTTTGATAATGGAAAGGATAATCTTCATTTATTTTTATTAGAAAGAATATGCAAAGATAGTTAATGGATGTAAACGGTGACATTGTTACCATTGTTACCATTGTTAGGTTTTAGGGTTTTTCTTGACAAAGACATTTGCAAGTTGTAACTTTAACCGCTTAAAACAAACTTATAAATTAAAAAATGAAACAAATTATCATGAAAACAAAATCTGTATACTCTTTAGCGTTATTCTTTGTATTATTCTGTTCGCTGATTATTCTGTTAGGATGTAAAAAAGACAATAATGATCCCAATAAAAAGAAATATGTATGGGCTGTTGGGAATGCCGACAGTACAAATTATGGCCTTATTTATTTTTCGGACAATGGAGGCGAGAACTGGGTGAGGCAGGGTGCAGACCAGACTGCATTACAAGGTATTGATGTGAACGATGTATGGGCTGTTGATGAAAATACTGTTTGGGCTGTTGCCAATCAAAACGTGATATTAAAAACCACCGATGGAGGAATAAACTGGAATCGTGTTGCTGCACCTTCCCAGCGTATAAATGTTGAATTGGCATCTATTTCCTTAATCGGCTCTGGTAATATCTGGATAAGTGGGCACTCCGGAGAGGTCTACCATTCAACAAATGCAGGAAACACATGGGTTGCATTTAATTCGGAAGTATTAAAAGATAAGGCCTTGCAGGGTATTCATGCCATCAATTCAAATGTTGTTTATGTTACAGGAGGGTATGATAGTAAAAACAATAATGATGGATTTATTGCCAGAACAACCGATGCCGGACAATCATGGGATTCTATTGTCCCGGTAAATGATTTTAACAAAAACAGGTGGATTGGTGTTACCTCATCCGATCCAACCAATATTGTTATTTACGGACAACGTTCGCATTACATCTATAGCAATGACGGTGGACAACTCTGGAAAAATGATTCGATAACCGGAGAAACCAATGGAGGTGATATTAACTGCCTGAAAATGCTAGATGCCCAAACATGGTGGGGAGCATTTGATTATGATGGAATTTATATCACAAAGAATGGTGGGGATTCATGGAGCAAGCAAAATTCAGTTCAACCAAAAAATATGTTTTTGGTAGGTATTGATTCTTATGGACTCGATTTGTGTGTTATTGTAGGTGTGGATGCATATAATTATAACCATGGGAAAATAATGAAGACTTCCGATGGTGGACAACTTTGGGAGCTTTGTATTGAGACAGATGCATGGATGAATAAAGTATCATTTATTAAATAGAAAATTAAGTAAACCTTTTATCTAAACCTAAAAACTATTTAGCATGAAAAAAATTATTGCTATTTCCCTGTTAATTTGTGCAATACCAATGATAACTATTGCACAATGGTCGAATACACCCTACCAAAACACAATGATTGTTGATACAATTGGATCACAGATAGTGCCAATTGTTGATCTAAACGGACAGGTTATAAAACAATATAATGAAGGTGTGAAACCGAGTGGAACATATTCAAAACAAATTGATATTTCAGACTTAAGCCCCGGCATGTATATAATTAAGTTGCAGGCAAATAACTTGCAGGTTTATTGCAAAATTATTAAGAATTAAAAAGGGGCAACATCACGGGTTGTCAGGGTAGTAGATAAAATTAGTAACTTTGGCAAAATGAATGAATATCAAAAAAACCAACTGGTATTTTACCTGAACATTTTGTCTACCTAAACTTACAATCATGAAGTTCATAAAGAGCCACTTATTCGTTTTATCTCTTATTGTTTTAATGGTATTGGACACTTTTATGGAGGATGTTAGTGGTGGTTTTATTATCTCCCTCCTATTTCTAACAATTAGCGGTATCATTTGGCTTTCATTAATAGCAGCTAATAAACGATTATTCTGGATAATGATAATTATCAGTATATCGATAATGGGGTTTGTTTATATCACTCATTTTTTTGATGATTCTAACATGCTTGCTGCACAGTATTTAAGTTTAGCAATCCTTTTTTCAATATATACTTCTATTATGTTTTACCTGATTATGTCAAAAGACGTTAGCTCATATTCAGATATTAGCAATGCTATTTCAGTTTATTTGTTAATTGGGATTACATTTGGGTTTCTATATAGTTTTATTGAAATAATAATACCCGGATCAATTGTTTATAATATTGACAAACTTGGGGATATTAGTGGTGATATGATCTATTTTAGTTTTGTAACCCTAACTACTCTTGGCTTTGGTGACATATTGCCGGTTCATAAAGTTGCTAAGGTTGTAGTTATGTTCGAAACAGTGCTTGGGGTTTTATATATTGCTATAATGATTGGACATTTAGTCGGACTTAAATCAAAAATAAATAAACCATTAAATTAATTAATATGAAAACTGAAACCGATTCTATAATTCAATCACCAGAACGCATACAGCGTATGACCGATATAGTCTTTGCTGTCTCAATGGTACTGTTTATTATCTCCGGGATGATGTCATTTAATGATCCTTCTTACTGGGCCGAATATGATAAAGATCCCTCTGCCTTTATCATAAATAGTATATCAGAACTTGTCACAGCTTTTCTGGTATTTCTGTTTATAGCACTATATTGGGTTACTAATTATAATCAGTCGAAATATATGGCCAGGGTGGATCAGCCTTATATATGGATTAATGTTCTTTATCTTTTTTTTATTGCTCTTTCTCCCTTCACAAATATACTAAGCATGCAATTTGGTGATGATATTTATGTTCAATTGTTTTTTAATCTCGATATGTTTTTTATTGGCTTATTTGCTTTTTTGAGTTGGTATTATGCCTCACATAACCATAGGCTTCTTTACAAAGGAATAACTAAGGAACAGATTAAAACTATAAATCAAGAGATGACAGTAGAGCCGCTTGTCGCTGTATTAGCAACCGTTGTTACATTTATTAATACAGGCTACTGGGAACTATCGATGCTGTTACTTCCTGTTGGAATTGTTATAGTTTCTGTTTTGTCCTCCAAAAGGAAAAAGAAAATTGCCGCAAATTAATCCGACAACAGACCTTGCTAGAAGGCAGGCATCGACATCAACGATAACAATGATTACACTCTTCAAATATCAGGATGTATTCTCTTTGTTAAATACTTAATACCTTCAAACGGTATGTATCCCATTTTCTTAAATGCTTCAAATGAGTCGTTATTGTATCCTTCTATCTGGCAGGCAAATATTCCTATCCCCTGTTGTTTTAGCCATATTTCGCCAGCCTCAACTAATTTCCGGGCTATGCCTTTATTTCTGTGTTCAGGCAACACAACAACCCGGTTAATCCAGCCTTTTCTTCCATCATGAGTTATTAACGCTGAACCAATATATTTGTCGCAAAGTTGTGCAAACAAAAATTTACTTATGCCATTATCAATTTCTTTTGCAATACTTTTGTGACTATCGCGACCAAGCGGTTTATATGGCAATCCTGCTACTTCCCACAGTTTAATTAAAGTGTCGTAGTCGCCCTGTTTATAGTCAGTAATTTGGATATTCAAAATATTAGAATTTTAAACTGTTTAACTTCACAACTAATCAACCTTACTAAATTATTTGCCATGCAATGAATGACATTTTTTGTAGCCTGTACTTAATAATAAACGACCTCCGCCTTTGTGTGTAATGCCTTAAACTCATAAATCTTTGATTTCTTAATAGAGGTATTATAACACTGTAATAATTCCAGCTTCGATAATGTCATCAGTGGTTTTATGCTCTTCACACGTGTATTATTAATATATAATTTCTCAAGATTGTTTAAGTTTTGAATATATTTTAATGTTTTTATTCTGGTTCCGGCAATGTTTAAACTCACTAAATTTTCCAATCCTGAGACTGGTTCAAGGTCTTCAACAGAAGTATTTTCAATTGCCAGCTCGCTCAAATTTGTAAGATTGGAAATCGATCCCAATTCAAAAACAGGATTACTGGAAATATTAAGTTTTTTAAGTCCCGTAAGCGATAAAACTGGTGACAAATCTGTTATGGATGTCTTGGTTACGGTTAGCTCTTCAAGTCTGGTAAAAATATGTAATGGATTTAGATTATTAATAGATAAATTATTTATGATAACAAGCTCTGTTAAATCAACAAGTTCTTGTAATTCTTCGTTTGATGGATTTAACGCTAAGCTAAATTGATTTCTAAACATTTGTTGCCACTCACCATCAAGATTGTCCCACCACATCCTCAACTTTAAACTCTGATAAACTATCAAACACGTATTATGCAAATTCTTAAAATTAATAGCTTCTTCTTCTGTTATTTTTGAATTATCACAATAAATATTCTCAATGCTGTGGGAATTAGAAAGAGGTGCTAACACATCAATTTCCGTATTTTCAAAGCTAATTTGTTTTAAATTGTGTAGTAATGACAAAGGAGAAAGTGTATTAACCTTCGTATTATTTAGGTTTAAGATTTCCAAATTGTTTAATCCCGATAAAGGTGCCAAATTAGAAATTGATGTATGTTGAATATCAAGTTCTTCAAGACGATGTAACATTAGTAATGGTTCGGCCGAACGAATATTCCTGTTAAAAGCAACTGTTATGCTTGTTTGATTTATAAGTTGGTGCAATTTTTCTTTTGTAATAGGTAATGATAAATTACATTTAGCACCCAGAATATCTTTCCACTCAACAGTTAACCCATTCCACCAATTAATGAGCTCCTGCGAATTATATATTACAAGGCATTGTGGATTAGAATCCATAAAACCATTGGCTTCATTCATTGTAACATTACTATTATCACAATAAATTACTTTTAATGAGGGGTGATGGTTTAGCGGACTGAGGTCGGTAATAGAAGTATAATTTGCCTGTAATACTGTTAACTTACTAAAGTTTGATAACGAGTTCAGGCTTACAATATTAGTACTATCAATATTAATATTTTGTACGCTGGTAAGCGAGTCAATTGAAGTTAAATTTTGTAATTGTGTATTTGATAAATTTAAATCCGAGAGCCGTTTGAGATTCTTTAGAGGTGTCAAATCGCTAATTTTAGTCCCTGAAATTTTCAAATGAGTCAAATTCGTTAATGCAGATAATGCATTAAGTTGCGATATACTGGTATTTGACAGATCTAACTCAGTTAACTCACGCAAGTTTGCAATAACCCTAACATTTTCAATTGGTGTATCAGAGCAATTAAGTTCTTTTATAGCAGTAGTATATCTTAGGGGTTCAATACTGCTCATGGGTGTTCCGGAGCAATTAAATACTTCAAGTTTATTTAAATTTCTTATTGGCGTTAAGTCATCAATTAAAGTGTTTGAAATATTAATTTCCTTCAATTCAGTAAGCTCAGAAAGGGGTATTAGATTACTAATAGTTAAGTTATTCGATAAATCAATAAAATTGATTTTTCTAAAGGACTTTAGCAACCTGAAGATTGTTGATGTATTTACAATTATTGTATCAGGAATCAGGCTAAAGACAGTGTCAGTTTTTATAACCATATTATCGTCAGAAAGCAACAGGGAGTCATTCACATTAACGTGGATTGTATCAATTGTAATTACTTCTTTCCATTTCTCGCTTACCAGCGAACTATCAGAAAACCAGATAATATTCTTAAATGGAAGTGTATCGAAGACAATGACCGACTTGCCAAAATAATTTTTCCATTCAGCAGACATATCATTCCACCAATATCTCAGCTCCTCTTTCTCCCTTATCTTTGTTGTATAAATACTTGCAATCTTTAAGTCTCTTTTCAGAGGATCAAGATTAATTTCTATATACCGCAATTGATTATTATCAACAGTATCATTATTTACAGTAATCCCTTCAAGATGTCGGTTTAATGTAAGTTTAAAAACTATTATGCCACTATCGGTAACCAGTTGCTCTATTTTTTCAACATCAAGAGTAAAATTTACATTTTTATAAAAGAAATCAATATCTTTTAAATAAGCCTGAACATCTTTATTTAGAGGCATCTCACGATTTTCATCAAGATCATCTTCAACTTGTACTTTATCACTAGCGAAAACTTTCAAAAAACTCTCATTAAAAATAATGTCCTTATCAGATGGCAATTCATCAGAATCTCCCAAAAAGTTTAATGTCCCCTCCAGATAGCTCACAAGCTGTTTGCTTTGAACAGAATAGCTATTAATTTCTTCAGCAGTTAATATGCTATCGTTTTGGGCAATATTATTACCCGAGAAAACAATTAGGCTGATAACAGTAAGTAAAATTATTCTGAAGCGCATAGTTTATATGTTCTGATCAATTCATGCTTATTTTCTTCTTTAACATACATAAGATTAGAAATTAACCACCCTGAATTAGTATTGTTTCTGTTAAAGTACGACAACTCAAAATACCAGTTTTTAATTTGAAAAAAGTGAAATTTAACACTATCAATTTCTTTAAATTTAAGTTGACCTGTTTTTGTTAAGTAAAAGAACAGGGTAAGATAATCAGGCTGATAGTTTTTTGAAGCATAATACTCAATTTGTTGATAGTTTTCAAGTGCCTTATGAAGATTCATAAAATCTAATTCATGACTTTGTGGGTGTAAAAATAATTTCTTCTGCTCTGTAGTATCAATTTTTGGAAAAAACTTGTACAGGTTGCGATAATACACATTGCTAAGCACCCATTTCGAACCAAGGTTTTCCTCTTCAACTGTTAAAAAAAGAATTAGATTTTCTTCTTCCCCGTTATGCAAAAACGTTGCTGAAACTTCAGCATACCAGTCATTATCTAAAAAATTCAGATATACAGGATTCTCTTTATTTGTAACATCATCAATAAAATATCTTTTTAAATTTCCTGATGTACGGGGATTTGACTTATCAAATAATCCTGGAAGAAACTTTTCTCTTAATTCATTACTATGATACGACATGTCATTTATGGGAAGAATTTTTCCAAGATTATCTTCTTCCATATTAAAGCGATGAATAAATTGCCCCACCTGCTTATTCATGGCATATAGTGTTGTTTCATCCTCAGTAAACCCATTAAATGATTGGGCACTACTGACTGAAACAAGTATAGATAACAACGAAATAATTGAAATAAATTTCCTCATATAATCACATTTTTAGCCGTAGATAAGCTAATACTTATGTAGGGCAAATTTAGTTTATTATTAAAAACGTGTGTTGTGAGAAATAATTATAATTTATCAATATGTATAAATTTCAAAATAAGCCTCGGGTCAAATTTTATTATATTTGAAATCTCATATTTATATCAAAACTAGTCCCCAATGAAAAAGCTTCTTTCAATTATATTCCTAATTGCCCTTTCAACAAGTATTACAGCCCAAAAAAACAATATAGATGAGCTCCTTAATGAAAAAACCTTTGCAGGTTTAGAGTTTAGAAATATTGGGCCGGCTCTTATGTCGGGACGAATATCTGATATTGCAATTCATCCTGAGAATAATAATCTGTGGTACGTATGTGCAGGATCGGGAGGTGTTTGGAAAACAAGTAATGCTGGCACTACATGGACTCCTGTTTTTGATAATCAGGATGTTTATTCCATCGGTTGTATTACAATCGACCCCAATAATCCGCATATAGTCTGGATAGGTACCGGTGAAAATGTTGGTGGTCGTCATGTTGGTTTTGGTGATGGTGTTTACCGAAGTGATGATGATGGAAAAACATGGAAAAACATGGGGCTTAAAGAATCACAACATGTATCCAAAATTATTATCCATCCCGAAAATTCGAATATTATTTGGGTAGCTGCACAAGGACCTTTGTGGTCTAAAGGGGGTGATCGTGGATTATATAAATCGATTGATGGTGGAAAATCATGGACCAAAACACTGGGTGATGATGAGTGGACAGGTGTAACAGACATGGTAATAGATCCTCGCAACCCGGATATTATTTATGCTGCAACATGGCAGCGTGGTCGAACTGTTGCAGCTTATATTGGAGGAGGGCCTGGTTCGGGTATTCATCGCTCAACCGATGGTGGAATCACATGGAAAAAACTAACAGTAGGGCTTTCTTCATCAAATCTTGGGAAAATAGGTCTGGCCATTTCACCACAAAAACCCGATGTGCTTTATGCTGCCATTGAACTTGATCGCCGCACAGGTGGCGTTTATCGTTCTGACAACAGAGGTGCATCATGGACAAAACAATCAAATACTGTTTCAGGTGCAACCGGACCACATTATTATCAGGAACTTTATGCAAGTCCACACCAATTTGATAAAATTTATCTTGTTGATGTAAGAATTCAGGTATCTGACGATGGTGGTGAAAATTTTCGAAGATTGAAAGAGCAGAGCAAGCATTCTGATAATCACGCTATTGCCTTTAGAAAAGATGAGCCCGACTATCTTCTTGTAGGTACTGATGGTGGCGTTTATGAAAGTTTTGATTTAGCTGAAAACTGGAGGTTTATGGCTAATATACCGATTACACAATACTATAAATTAGCCGTTGATGATGCTTTACCATTCTATAACATCTACGGTGGCACACAAGATAATGGTACACAAGGAGGCCCATCAAGAACCAATAACCGAAGTGGTATTACCAACAGTGATTGGAATATGACTTTGTTTGCCGATGGGCATCAACCTGCCACAGAGCCCGGAAACCCTAATATTGTATATGCTGAATGGCAAGAGGGTAATCTTAATCGTATTGATCAAAGCACAGGTGAGATTGTTTTTATCCAGCCTCAGGCAGAAGCCGGTGAAGACTATGAGCGCTATAATTGGGATGCACCAATTTTGGTTAGCCCACATTCACCATCAAGATTATATTTTGCTTCACAACGTGTTTGGCGTTCTGATGACAGGGGTGATAGCTGGAAACCGATTTCGGGCGATCTTACACTAAACCAAAAGCGCCTAACCTTGCCTGTTATGGATAAAACATGGAGTTGGGATTCACCCTGGGATGTATATGCAATGTCGAATTACAATACCATAACTTCATTGTCGGAATCTCCTTTACAGGAAGGATTGATTTATGCGGGAACCGATGATGGCCTGATTCAGGTAACAGAAGATGGCGGTACAAATTGGCAGAAAATAGAAGTTAACAATCTTCCGGGAGTCCCGGCAACGGCATTTATTAATAATATTAAGGCAGATTTACATGATGCTAATACCGTTTATATTGTTCTTGATAACCATAAATATGGCGATTTTAATCCATATATTTTACGTAGTACAAATCGTGGTAGTAATTGGAAATCAATAGTAGGCAATATTCCTGATAGCACTATGGTTTGGCGATTAGTTCAAGATCATGTTAAACCCGAACTTATGTTTGCAGGCACCGAATTCGGTATTTATTTTACAATAGATGGCGGAAATAGTTGGGTAGAACTTAAAGGAAATATCCCTACAATTTCTTTTCGTGATTTGGTAATACAAAAACGTGAAAATGATTTAATAGGAGCATCATTTGGGCGAGGGTTTTTTGTGTTGGATGATTATAGCCCGCTACGACATATTAGTCCTGAACAGCTCAAAGAAGAAGCAACGCTTTTCCCTACTCGTGATGCATGGTGGTATATCCCTCGATCATCAACTACTTTTGGTGGAAAGGGGTCACAAGGCGCTTCATATTTTATTGCACCTAACCCACCCTTTGGAGCCGTTTTTACTTATTATCTTGCGGAAGAATACAGCACAAAAAAAACAGCTCGAATAAAACTAGAAAAGGATCTTATAAAGGAAAAAAAGGATGTTCCATTTCCAGATTGGAATGAAATTGAAAAAGAACGAACAGAAAAAACTCCAATTATATTATTAACCATTAAAGATAGTAAAGGAAATATTGTCCGCCGCTTAGAAGGACCTATAGGAAAAGGATTTCATCGTGTTGCCTGGGATCTGCGGAAACCTGCAGCAAGAGCTATTACCATTCATGATAAGTCGGTTTTTAATCCTCCTTCAACCAACGGAAGCTTTCTTGTTCTTCCCGGAAAATATTCTGTAAGCATATCAAAAAAAATCAATGGTGAAATAACTGAGTTGTCTGAACCAATTACTTTTAAAATTAATAGAATGTATGAAGGTACATTGGACGGTTCTTCACCAGAAAAAACTGTGGCTTTTTGGAATGAGATTGATAATATGAGAATGGCAATATCTGCCTTGAGGATTTCACTAAATAACGCTATGATGAAAATTGCCGGAATGAAAAAAGCTTTAGCTGCTACGAATATTACTCCAGGAAAAATTGATAAAGAAATTTATACCTTAAACCAACAACTACTTGATATTGAACAGAAATTGTACGGTAATAAATCGAAACATGAAATTGGCGAAAAAAATAACCCCACTATTATGAATAGGCTAAATGCCGCTTCCATGGGGGTTCGAAACTCAACATATGGACCTACTCCCACTCATGTCAAAAGTTTAGATATTGCTAAAATTGAATTTAACGAAATCCAAATTGAACTAATAAATATTACCAAAAATAAGTTTCCAATACTTGAAAAACAACTTATAGATGCCGGAGCTCCATGGATAGAAGGACAGGAAATCCCTGGTTATTAATCTTATATGCTTTTGCTTTTGGGAAATGTTGAATATTGAATGTCGAACTGGGTCTGCAATTTTATTCAACATTCAGTATCCATAATTCTTTATTCGATATTCCGTTTTTCTTTCGATTTGAATTTGATTATTGAGATTTCTGCGAGCACCAAAACGATACCAAGGAAGCGCTAGAATTTCTCATGACAGATGCAGACAAGTGTTATTTCAATGTACGTCCGCCTAGGGCAGATGTTAACCCTCAATATAACAGCACATCTTGCATTCCAATAACTCTCTCAATACTTAACCCCTCACAAACAACGCTTTAATAATTTCCTGTGCCATTTTTGGGTTTTCCTTTAACCTTCGGGTAGAATAAGCAAACCACTGTTTTCCAAATGGAGTATAAATACGCATTTTATATCCTTTTTTAAGAATTGACTTGCGTAATCCTGGAGTTACACCGTATAACATCTGGAATTCGAATTTATCCTTTGGTACTTTGTATTTCTCAATAAGATCATAAGCACCTTTCACAAGTTTTTCATCATGTGTGGCAATACCGGGATAAATACCCTTTTTAAACATATACTCAAGATCTTCAAGATAATGCTCGTTTATTTCTTTATGCTTTTTATATGCAATCTTTTCTGATTCAACATAAATGCCTTTACATAATCTGTAATTGATAGAAGTATTATCAGAATGCATATCCATCATATCGTCAATATCAACAATTGTACGGTGTAAATATGCTTGAAGTACCAATCCCACATTTTTAGGAAACTCTTTTTTCAGTTTTCTGAAAAGTTCAATTTCCATGTCAACGCATTGCGAATCTTCCATATCAATACGAACAAAATTATTATTCTCAACAGCCTTTTTTACTATTTCCTGAATTAATGTATAACACGCATCTTTGTCAATTAACAGTCCAAACATGGTTGGTTTTACTGAATAATTTCCACTTATCTTTTCCTTTTCAGCTCTATCGATTATCTCAAAATACTCATCTTTGTTTTTCTCCGCTTCCGACATTTTTGTAATAAACTCGCCAAGCAAGTCGATTGTAACCATATTTCCTTCACTATTTAATTTTTTGGCTACGTTTATAGCCTCATCAAGTGTTTGACCAGCAATATACCTCTTTGAAAAAATCCAAACCAATTTTTGTGGTAGAAACGGTAGTATGGAAGCAATTAATTTATTGAACATTGTTTATTATTTAATTGATTACTAGTAATATAACTGTATTTATCAATGTAATTAGTTTTATAAAAACTATTTGAAATTAACCAAATTACAAGCTGCAAAAATACAAATTATGAGATAGTTTAAAATTTTCAAAAAGTATTCTGTTTTTTTTGCATAATGGAATTACTTAAAAATTTACTTTTGCCTGTTAAATTATTAACAATAGCTATAAACTTGTTAAGATAAGCATATGTATAAAATAGAAAAGCATCCTATTCTTGAGGTACCAGAAACTAATAAAGTAAAGTTTATATACAATGGTAAAGAAATTGAAGGTGAAAAGGGTTTTACAATAGCAGCCGCTCTTCACCAAGCTGGTTATCCTGTTCATAGTCACAGTATTGAAAACCGTGAACGAAGTCTGGAGTGTGGTATAGGAAAATGTGGTGCATGTGAAATGCTGGTTGACGGACAAATTAAAAGAATCTGTATCACAAAAGTGAATAATATTTCAACAGTTAATGAAATTCCTAAGGATTATAAGCCCGAACCAACAACCATCAACAGAGAAAAGCCTGTTACTATCTATAAAACAAGTGTAGTTATAATTGGTGCCGGTCCTGCCGGTCTTGCAGCAAGAGAAAAACTTCTTGAGCATAATATTGAAAATATTGTTGTTGATAATAACGATAAAATCGGAGGTCAGTTTCCAATGCAAACCCATCAGTTTTTCTTCTTTGAAAAAGAAAAGAAATTTGGTGGTATGCGTGGTTTCGATATTGCATCTACACTTGCCGGTAAATCACAGGAAGGTATTTTCTTAAACTCAACAGTTTGGGATATTCTTGAGGGAAACCGCGTTGCTATTAAGAATACAAGCACCGACGAAATATATTATATAGATGCTGAATTTTTGGTAATCGCTACAGGGGCTGTTCCGTTTATGCCAACATTCAAAAATGATGACCTTCCAGGTGTTTACACTGCTGCTGTTGTCCAAAAAATGATGAATGCCGAATTTACCCTTCTAGGAAAAAATGTTCTTACAATTGGTGCAGGAAATATCGGATATCTTACATCATATCAATTAATGCAGGCTGGGGCTAAAGTTAAAGCCATTCTAGAAGCAATGCCTTACGAAGGAGGTTTTCCGGTGCAGGCAAACAGAGTACGCCGTCTTGGAATTCCTATCGAAATGTCCACAATTCTGCTAAAAGCAATACCTAACGAAGATCATACAGGTATTGTTGGTGCTGTTGTTGCCAAATGTGAAAATTTCCAACCTATCCCGGGAACGGAAAAAATAATTGATGGAATTGATGCAATAAATATTTGCACAGGTTTAGTTCCTGATGATCAATTACTTATTAAAGGAAATGAAATTTTTGGAAGAAACTGTTTTGGTGCAGGTGATGCCATCAGAATAGGCGAAGGTACAAGTGCTGTTGTTCGAGGAAAACAAGTTGCCTATGAAATTATTCAAGCAATGGCTAAACCTATGAATTATGATGAATACCTTGCCGTTTCTAAAGAGTATATCGACTCGCAACAACATCCAAAAAGAGTAATCGACAAACCATATATGCCAGATGCAGAAAGAGCAAACCAAAAACCTTTTGTTCTTATCGACTGCCTTTATGGATTTGCATGTAATCCTTGTGAATTTTCTTGTCCTCATGGTGCAATTACCAAAACATCAACCAGTACTGTTCCTCATATTGATTTCGATAAATGTGTGGGTTGTATGGAATGTGTTTATCAATGTCCCGGACTTGCAATTTTCGGTTATAACCAGAAAAAAGATTGGTTGTTTTTACCCATTGAATATGAAGCAGAGGTTGATTCTGAGGTATATTTAGTTGATAATAATGGTACCAAACTTGGTGAAGGTATTATTGAAAAAATCCTTAAAAAGAAAAATAAAACAAACATTGCCAGAGTTAAAGCTTTGGATCTTGAAGGCAATGAACTAACCGACGTTCGTGGATTTATAATAAAGGATCGCTATCCTGAAGAAATTGAATATAAAGATTCAGATCATCAAATAGAATCAGAAACATATATTTGCCATTGTGATGATGTTAAAATTGATGAAATACTGGAAGTTATTGGCGACAGAAAATTTATCTCTGTTGATGAAATAAAACATACAACACGCCTTGGAATGGGTGCCTGTAGAGGAAAAAGATGTATTCCACGCTTAAAACAAACCATCAAGCAATATGGTATTTCAATTGTAGGTGATGCAACTCCCCGTGGTCCTCTTTCAAACCAGGTGTTGATGGGTGAGACTTACCCTTCGAATCAGCATGAAAAAATTATTGCACCCGGACTAGGTAAGGAAAGAAAAATAGTTAAAGTTGACACACTTATAGCCGGTGGTGGAATTGGTGGTAGTGCATTATTCAGATATTTCGCCGAAGAAGGTACAAAACCTGTTATGATTAACTTTGGTCGTGGTGCTTCATGGAGAAATATTGCAGGTGGACGTCCTAATTTCTCAATTCCTGAACTATCAGAAATTGCAACTAAAAACTTGGAGATTTTTGAAGATCTTCAAAAGATTAACAATATTGATTTCCGGAAAATCGATTATGTAACTTTTGCACATGACGAAGAAATGTACAAGGCTCTGGAAGCTTCAATAACTTGGTCGGATGCATATATGATTGAACCTGAAGATTTCCAGAAAAACATTAGTCCTTATTTCAATCCAAAACTTGATACTTATAAATCAGCTCTCGTTACAAAAAACTGCTGGCAGGCAACTCCCGGTAGGGTTATTGATTCGATCCGACAGATTGGTATTGAAAAAGGTGGCGAAGTTCTGGAAGATTGCAAATTAGTAGATGTTAATAAAGAAGGAAACACCTATCATGTTCTTGTTCAGAATCATAACAAGGTATATGTTGAGTACCAAACAGAAAAATTCATTAATGCCATGGGTCCTGAAGGTGATAAATTCGCCAAGAAATTAGGACTTGAAACAGGTTTATTCCCTGTAAAACATCAGGCATTTATTACACGTCGTTTACCATTTATGGGAATAAATAATACACCATTGCCAATGGTTATCGATCGTAGAAAATACAAAGGTTTTTCAGCGGTATACGGACAACAGTTAGCCGAAACAGGACAGATTATAGGATGTGCTTCACCTGGTATTGAATATCTGGAGACTGGCGAAAACCTTAAAATAAATTCCAAAGATTTCATAGAAATTGTAAGTGAAGTATTTGTTGACTGGATTCCGGAATTATCTTCTGTTGGCTTCCAGGCAATCTGGTCGGGATATTATGTTGAACCAAGAATGGTTATTGATACTGATAATGGACTATTCCTAGGATTAAGAGGTCAAGGCTTTATGCTTGGACAATATCTTGCTAAGTTATACGTCGACAAGGTGATGGGAAAAGAAACTCCCGATTATTTTGAAAGATTGAAACTTACTGGTGACGGACTATTGGAAAAGGCGTTTAAATAGTTTTGGGTCTCGAGTTTCGGGTTTTGGGTTTGAGGTTTCGGGTTTCGGGTTTGAGGTTTCGGGTTTGAGGTTTCGGGTTTCGTGTTTCGGGTTTGAGGTTTCGGGTTTTGGGTTTGAGGTTTCGGGTTAAGAAGAAAACTTTGATTTGTTCATCTTATGATTATTTTTGAATTTGATCATTAAAATCATTTCCAAATAATGCCGTTGGAGCGCACAAAACCTGTAACAAATAACGATTTTGTTAATTACTTGTGAAAAAGATCATTATAAAATTCATTAAAAATAATTAAATCCTTATTTTTGAGTCATCTTAAATAAAACCTAAGCTTTATGTTAGCCTTATTATCAGTAATTGTTATTATAACTATTTCGATTATAGTTAATAAAATTGCAACCGCCATGTTAGTAAACACAGGATTATCCACACATATGGCACGGTTTCAGGCTCGTTCTGCTTTTACCGGTTCTGGCTTTACAACATTCGAATCGGAAAAGGTTACACGTCATCCTGTACGAAGAAGAATTATTTTTCACTTAATGCTACTTGGCAATGCCGGAATAGTAACAGTAATGGCGTCTATTCTTCTTACTTTCGTAAACCATAACGAAAAAATAATACCCTGGTACTATAATATAGGAATAATTCTAGGAGCAATAATTATTCTTTCAATTCTGTCATCAAGCAATAGAATTGATACATGGTTAACAAAGGTTATTGATAAGGCTCTTGGAAAATACACAAACATGAAGAACCAAGATTTTAACTCATTATATAAACTAACCGGAGACTATCGTGTTGTTGAACTTGAAGTTCAGAAAGGAGATTGGGTTGCTGAAAAAACGGTCAACGAGTCTGATTTAAGAAAAGAGGGAATATCAATACTTGGAATTGAAAGAATCGATTCTACATATGTTGGTGTTCCCGGTTACGAAACTATTATTCATGTTAATGATATTCTTATTCTTTATGGAAAAGAAGTGGCAATAAAACAACTTGATCGCAGAAAAGCTAATAAAGCAGGTGATGCTGCTCATAATAAGGCAGTTGAAACCCATGCAAAAGAAATGCAAGAACAGATAAATACAGAAATTAGTGAATACTAATGAGTGTTCAAATGAATTATAATATCCAATTTTTATTCATTTAATTTTCTTTAACCCCTCCTTACTTGGATACCTAACTTGTCAAAACAATATTTCATCTAAAAACCTATATAATCGTTTGTATTTAATGGGATTAATATGTAATTTTGCCGCCCGATTTTTGTGTGGGTGAAAAAGATGATAGAATATATTATACCTGTTGCAGGTTTGAGTTTGGGAAATCATCGCTATACATATGAAATTGATGATGCGTTCTTTAGTAATTTTGAATACTTTGAAGCCAGCAATGTGAAGATTGATTTGTTAATTGATCTTATGAAAGAATCAAGTTTGATCGATTTCAAGTTTCATTTTAAGGGCTGGGTTGAATTACAATGCGACCGCTGTTTGGATAAATTTAACATGAATGTTGAAAAAAGCTTCAGGTTAATTGTTAAATATGGTGAAAAATTTGAGGAAGTAAGCGATGAGGTAATTACTATTCCAACAACAGAAACTAATATTGATCTAAGCCAATATATTTACGAGTATATAAATTTAATGTTGCCCATTAAAAAAGTTCATCCTGATGATGAGCTTGGTAACAGCACTTGTAATGAAGAGATGATAGACCGATTAAATAAGTATTCAGAACAAAAAAGTGATCCTCGTTGGGATGCACTAAAAAACATAAAATTAGACTAGATTAATCAAATAAAGAAATAAAAAAATGGCACATCCAAAACGGAAAATTTCCAAAACCAGAAGAGACAAAAGAAGAACTCACTATAAAGCTGAAACGCCTCAATTAGCAACATGTTCTACTACCGGAACTATACATGTTTATCACCGTGCATATTATGTTGATGGCGATATGTATTATAAAGGTAAATTGATTGTTGAAAATGCTAAAGCAGAATAAATTAGCAACAGTAATTTCACCAGACAAATGAATTTATCATTTTGACTAGGTCTAAAAAAGTAATACTAAACTCTTGAATATTTTAAATATTCAGGAGTTTGTTTTATTTATACCTATAATGTAGAGGTATTTTGTCTGTTATAGTTGGTATTAAATAATGCCGAATTAAAAATTTGTACTTTTGCGCTATGTAATTTGAAAAAACAAAATATGTCAAAAATTAATGCAGCAATTACCGGAATAAATGCATGGGTTCCTGAATATATTCTTACTAACAAAGAGCTTGAAACTCTGGTAGAAACTACCGATGAATGGATAATGTCTCGTACCGGTGTAAAAGAAAGACATATCCTTAAAGGCGAAGGAAAAGGAACTTCAGTTATTGGTACTAAGGCGGTTGAAGGTTTACTTAAAAAAACCAACACTTCTCCTGATGAAGTTGACTTAGTAATTTGCGCTACAGTAACCCCCGACATGTTTTTTCCTGCTACATCTACTATTATTTGCGAAAATGTAGGTATTAAAAATGCTTTTAGCTTTGATTTAAATGCTGCTTGTTCTGGGTTTATTTATGCTCTTGAAACAGGCCGTAAATTTGTTGAATCAGGACAATACAAAAAAGTAATTGTTATTGGTGCCGATAAAATGTCTTCAATTACTGATTATACTGATCGTACTACGTGTATATTATTTGGTGATGCAGGAGGAGCTGTTTTACTGGAACCAACAACTGAAGATTTAGGAATTATAGATTCTAAACTATATAGCGATGGCATTGGTGTGAAACACTTATTCCAAAAAGCAGGAGGTTCAAAACACCCTCCAACTCATGAAACTATTGATGCTCGCGAACATTATATTTATCAGGAAGGACAGGCTGTTTTCAAGTTTGCCGTTACTAAAATGGCCGATGTTGCTGTTGAGATAATGGAAAAGAATAACCTAAAATCAAAAGATATAGCATACCTTGTTCCTCATCAGGCCAACATGCGTATTATTGAAGCTACTGCCCGTCGTATGGGGTTGGAAAAAGAAAAGGTGATGATCAATATTGAGCGATACGGTAATACTACAAACGGAACAATTCCCATGTGTCTTCATGAATGGGCTCCAAAATTGAAAAAAGGTGACAACCTTATACTAGCCGCTTTTGGCGGAGGGTTTACTTGGGGCTCAATTTATTTGAAATGGGCAATTGATGGAGATAGCAAGTAATACCAATTATATTTCATAATAACGTATAAGAAATTGAGTGATTTTTTTTATATGCGAAGTTGAAAATCTTTGCATAGCCATAGCTATGGAAATATTTATAGCTGAAGAATATGGGAAAAAGGATCAATTTATATGCGACATTATGGGGTATATTTGGTATAATTGTCTCAACAAATAAAATTTACAAGCCATCTGTCTCTCAGGTGGCTTTTTTTATTTCTCGCTAAGACGCTAAGACGCAGAAATTAATGCTTTTATAACTCTATCACATGCCTAAAGCAGAAACCATTTACAAGGAATTGTGATTTGACGCAAAGCTCCGTGTTTCCTGAAGCATAAAATTAAAACACAGCCGTTGCGCCTTTGCGTGAAAAAAAATAATGTGTCAGGTTTTCGGTGGCTTTTTTTATTGAGTAGGAATAAATGCAAATACACTCCTCACAGGCAGGTGGTCTGAAATTTCATCGGCTTCATTCAACACCTCTGCGCTTAGGCATGCTAAATACTTGTTATTGTAGAATATATAATCAATCTTTTCGTATGGCTTTTCGCTATCAAAAGTAAAATACGTTTCAGGAGATGATAAATATTCTGTTTTTTCGATTACCATTGATATGCTTTGATGGTTTAATATAATATCAATGGTTTTTTCATCAAAAGCATTTTTAGCAAAAGGAGGTGTACAGTTAAAATCTCCCAGTAAAATAATCGGGTAATCTTGTTCGTATTTCTTATAAATATCCAATACGATTTCAGCCTGAAATTCTCGGGTAGGCCCATCCCATGCTTCAAAATGAACATTTATGAATAACATACTATCTTGTAAGGTTTCCACCCATACTAATTGTGCTAACCTGTCAATATAAAAGTCGTTGTAATAAAACGGGTTGGATTCGGGTTTTGGTAGTACTATTCTATTATTTGAAATGATTGTTGAGTGAGAAAGTATTGCTTGTCCCGACAGCATCCTGCCAAAATTATAACGAATAGGCCAATACGGAAAAGGTACATATTGTTTATCCCAATTAACAACCTCAGCACCATATTCATAGTTAGCATTTAACCCAAGTTGTTCCAGCTGATTAATGCTATAAGTCCTTGAAGAGTTAAAATCAATCTCCTGAAATGCAATAATATCCGGGTTTTTGTATTTGAGTAAGGATATGGCTTTTTTCAAATTAGAATCTAACAAATCACGAGGCCTGTCCATTGCCAAATTATTTGTCATCCCCGACAAATAACCAATATTATATGTTATTACTGAAAATGTATCTCCAATAACCCGATCTGAATCATTTGAAAATTCAATTATTCTGGAATATTCCGTTACATTATAGTTTGATTGCCGTGCCCAAAAGTAAAATGCAAAAAACCCAACTAATAAAACAAGCAGAATAGTTTTAATAATCTTTATATATTTCATCTGTTTAAAATTTTTTGTTTGCTGAAAATGCAAAAAATTTATTGCACATTCAGGAACTCACATATTCTTTTTTAATCATACACTTGTGTGCTATTTATGATAAATAAAGAACATGCTCGTTTCATGTTCCTTTAATTTAAACCATAAAAATATAAAATATTATCCAGTTAAAGAATCCACCATCAAATAAGGTGAACCTGGTTTGCATCCATAGGGTGCTTCTATATTATGAACTTATGTTATGGAGTAATGGATTATTGGAGTGATAGAGAAAATTATCAATGCATTAAAAGATTGAAATGGAAACAAGAAAAAATATTAATGTAGCTTGATGAGCACTTCCAATACTCCAATAATCCAGTACTCCAGTTGAGAATATCATATTAAACAATCAATTCATAACCACCATCAAAGAAGATGGATTTCAAATGTATATTAAATTATCGGTTTATGGCACCATTCTCCATTATCAAAATACATCACCTCTTTAAATCCTGTTTTTATTAGTTTTGATAATGCATTTTCAAATCCCAAATTTAGTTCATGTGGCTGGTGAGCATCAGAAGATATAATAATTGGAATATCTGATTTTTTAACTTTTTGTAATGTAATACCATCCGGAAAAAGACCAGGAAACCTTTTCTTGTAGATACCACGAGTATTAATCTCTATGATTAGTTCTTTTTGTTTAACAAGATCAAGGCACTTATCTACTAATTTTTGATACCATTGTTCATCTTCCGTAAAGAAACGATTTTGATTATGCATTTTAATTTTATCAATATGGCCAACCACATCAAAATCCTGAGTTTCTATCATTTGACAAACCTGATTATAATAGGTTTTTACCGCAAGCCTCATGTCACCACCAAAAAACTCTTTCAGGCCCTGGTCATAAATCTCATGTTTTGGCCCATCGGTAAACCACAGTTCGTTAGTTCCGGCAGGCTTAACTAAATGTACTGAGCCAATCAGATAATCTGTTTTACATTGATTTTTCCAAAAATTAAAATCTTGAGAAATTCCCGGAATATAGTCCATTTCAAGGGCACGGTAAATACTAATTTTATGATTATACTTGAATTTTAAACTCTCAATTATACTTACATAATTCTCAACATTCTCAGCTCTTAGTGAAAACGGGTTTTCAAAAGATAAAGGGGAATGTTCAGAAAAGCCAATGGCCGAAAATCCAAGCTCAATAGCCTTCACTATATAATCTTCGGGTTTATTTGCCCCATCTGAAAAATTGCTATGTTGATGGAAGTTAAAGTTTATCATTAAGGGATAAATTTTATGCAAATGTACTTATTACATTTTGTTAGCCCATTACATTAAAACCCTTCCTTTTCTACAAATATTAAAAACAGCTAAGTAATTAATTATCTGACTATTGTGCGTATCGGTTGTATAATTTATGTAAAAAATTTTTTTTTTTTTATGATATATATCATACATTTGTACTCTTCACAAAACTCACTGCTATGAAAAAAATTAACACACAACACAAAATTACTCCTCACTTCCGCCTATTATTTTCAACTTTTTTAATGCTTGCATTCCTTGCTTTTAGTAATAATGCTTTGGGGGATGAGCTAAAAACGGCAACAGGTGAGGGATCATCAACTACTTCTACCGCTTATACATACGTTGACGTAGCTTCTGCAACATTAAATATTACGACTGTTGGAGATGTTGATAAAGTGCTAGTTATCGCTACTTATGAAGTTGAAGCAACAGACAAACAAGCACACGAAGCATATTTTAAAATTTATGATGTAAAAAATAATACTTCTAGTCAAATACTTCAAAGACATCTTGAAAAAAATTATGATAAAGGTATTGGCTCGGTTGTGTATATTTTTGATGTTGGCAATGATAATGGTGCATTAGAATTTAAATTACAGCATGCTTCAGATAATAGTAGTTATGATAATGATGCAACAGGGACAATTGTTGCCATTGCCCTAAGTACATCTACCGGAAAAATAGATTTAAGTAATGATATACAAAACACGGTTGGTCAAGTGTCTGCCGGGGATAATACATTTGCTGATGTACTTACTACTAATGCCATATCTTTACCTGTTTCAGGTAGCATTTTAGTAGTTAGTTCTATAAATAATGAACTAACTACTGGGGCAGATGAAACAGGAGAATGGAAACTTCAACAAAGATATGGTTCTGATGGCGATTGGGCAGATGTTGGAAAAAGTATCTCTAGGTCAATCTCAGGCAATCAGGATTATGGAATTGCCTCTGTAGGCTTAATATCCACAAATTTGCCTCGAGGTAATTATTACTATAGATTACGATGCAGAGGTTCTGCAGGAACCACATTAATCACAGAAAACACCACTTTGGTTTCTGTCGCATTAGCATATGATAATGGAACTGAGGGTAGAGCTTTTCCTGCATTTTCAAAAAGTAAAGATCTTATAACCACAAGCTCAAATACATTTATTGATGCAGTGAGTGAAGACGGTGAACCGGCAAGTTTAACTGATATGCTTTTTTATGCTCAATATAATATGTCATCTACAGTTTCTGCTATAGATGCCCCAAGTTTTGATGTAGCCTTAAGTGATGGGACAACAGTTCTTTATAGTTCAAAAGACCAAAGAAGAACATTGTCTTCAAATACCGATACTGGATCTGGCGCATCTGTTGGATTAGCAACAGGTTTATCGACCGGTACAACATATACTGCTTCCCTCAGACATAAAACTGTTGGAGGTGTTGAATTAACTACTTCCAGTATTATCTTATCAGGGTTTCAAACAACAGATCAACCTGCTGAAGGTTATTGGACGGGTACCACCTCATCAGTATGGAATCTCGAGGGAAATTGGGCTGATGGAAACATTCCCACCGCATCAACCAACGTTTACATACCTAATGTTATAACTAATTATCCAATAATTAGCGGAACAACCTTACGGGAATGTGCTTCACTCCAAATTGCCAGTGGCTCAACACTCAATATAGAAAGTGATGCAAAGTTAACTGATACGGGAGCGGTTACGAATACCGTAAACGCAGGACTGGTTATTGAATCCACATCTGCAAGTTTAACAGGCTCACTGATATTTGGTTCAGGCACACCAAATGCTACAGTACAAAGATATTTAGCTGATAATTCTTGGCACGGTGTTACACCATCCACAACAGGTGTTACAGTTGCGGATTTTCATTGGAGCAATGCGCCGGAATCCTGGCTCACTAACCACACAGAATCAACAAGCGCTTGGGAGTACATGACTACCTTAACTGAGGGTCTGAATGTTGGGCAGGGATATATGGTATGGCTTAAAGATGGAGGAAAGTTAGATGCCACAGCAACCATGGAAGGCACCATACGTGCAAGTGATTTGTCTCCAACAATAAGCTATACCACTGATATGGGACAGAACCTGGTTGGTAATCCATTTTCCTCTCCCATTGATTGGGAATCCGGTACCTGGACACGCACAAATATGGAGCTTACTATGTGGGTATGGGATAATGGATCAGATAACTATTTATACCAAACCACAGCTGGTGGAGGAGACATGGATAATGGAATAATTCCGGTTGGCCAAGGTTTTTTTGTGCGTAGCAATAATGATGGAGTATCAGTATTAACAATACCGGCCGATGCGCGCACACATAATACACAGGCATTTTATAAAAATGGTGTTGTGGAAAATGGATATGAAACATATGCTGTTTTTACTGCCACTAAAGATGGAAAAAAAGACGGTGTATGGGTTGGATTTGGAAGTAATGGTAGTGATGGTTTTGATAATGGTTTTGATGCAAGCAAAATTTTCGGTGGGGAAGAATCACCACAACTCTATCTCATGCAGGAAGAAAGAATGCAAAGTATTAATTATCTATATACGCTTGGACAAGAAGCACAGGTTGTTCCAATGAGTTTTACTGCCGGGGTAGATGGTGTACAGACTATTAGTGCAAATCTCAATAACCTACCTGATGATGATGTGAGTATTGAGGATCTTTTTGATGGAACAATACAAGATTTGGTTAATAATTCCATTTATACTTTCAATGCTACTACTGAAGATGATCCTAATCGTTTTTTACTACATTTTAAATCAAACGCTTTTGGTGTTGACGAACTTGATAATACTAATAATAATATTCACATTTATGCCTATAATAAAAACATATACGTGCAAGCAAGCGGTAGTGCTATAAATAAAGAAGGTATTCTGGAAGTATTCGATATTTATGGTCGCAAAATACTACAACAACAGTTAGACAAATCAGATATAACGGTAATCCCTGTTCAAAACGCTTACTCATATTTATTGGTAAGAGTTAAAAAAGGCAACTGCATTAAAACAGAAAAAGTTTTCATTAAATAAGATTAATACCATGAAAAATCTACTAATACGACTATTAAGAAAAGGGTTACTAATAATAATAATTTTTCTATCCTTTAGTGTTTTTGCTCAAACTGCACCACCACCACCGCCAGGTGGATCTTCCGGTGCTGGGGATGGAACAGGGGGTGATGATACCTCACGTACTGGTGCTCCCATTGGAGGTGGTCTTTTTATCCTCTTGGGATTAGGAGCAGCCTATGGTGGTAAGAAACTGTATGATCTGCGAAAAGAGAAATTGGAAGAATAGTAGTGCTTTAATATCACTTAAACAATGGGCTTACGTTTTGCAAAGATGCTGAAACTGGCTTGGTGTTATTCCTGTTTCATTTTTAAATGCTGCGTAAAATGACGACCGCGAGTTAAAGCCCGATTGTTTTGCTATACCTTCAATTGAAAATCGATCAAATTTAATATTTTCTAACAACCGCTTTGATTCTTCTATCCTGTATCGGTTAATATAATTATAAAAATTATCATTTAGGTTTTCGTTTATAACCTGTGATATTTGCTTTCTTGGCAACGAAATCTCGCTTACAATATCTGTCATTTTTAAATCAGGGTTTAAAAACAATTTTTTTGTTAGCATAATATATTCCAAAACACTAACAATCTCTTCCTTTTCTTTTTCAGATAATGACGAAGTAACATATTTATTATTGCGCCCTTTCTTGGTAATATTATTTTGTTGGTGTATTTCATTTTCATTCTGATCAGCCAATATAATATCTTTATTATCAATATGATTTATTTCTTCATCTGCAATTTCTTTATAAATATCAATTTGCCGCAGGCCTGCAAAACCTAAAAAAGCAGTTATTGCTATCATTGATATATTATAACCTACACGGATAATTATATCATCCAAAGCTTCGGTTTGCAATAGAGCATTGTTTATCACCAATAATGCAAAGAACAGGGTTATGCACCATATCAACCAATTGAGCTGTTTTTTTTGAAGGTTAGAGAAGAGTTCCTTAATCAAATTTTTATGTTCCCGTATTTTCTTTATAATCAGATATGTATAAAATATAATTTGAAGAGGAAATACTACAAAATTCCATAAATAATAAATTTTGGTAACGAGCTGCAATAACAATCCGGTTCCTGTTTCTGTAAATCCATAAATAACAAACCATTTCGATTGTTCGGGCGACAACATTACAAAAACAGGAGTATTTATCAAAAAGAACAGCAAGGATGGTAAAAAATGAAATAGTTTTCTGCTATCAAGAGAAAAATTTTGGTTGGTTAATGATTTTACATACAAATAAAAAAGTGGATATAATGCCAATATTGCCGGAACAAAAAAGTGATATAATAAAACTGTAATCTGATAATTCCCCAAATAATACATTCCTAATGCCAGATAATAAATCCCGGCGTCTAGAAAAAAAACTGCTAATATCTTTTTTGATGTAGTTTTTTTATAACCATAAAACAATAATATAAGAGCAAATAAAAAAAGCTGGTAAATTTCAATTATAATTAATGATCTATCAAGGTTTTCCAGATACATTTTTGTTATCTTATAATACAAAAGTAATAATAATCCCTTATTCGGACAAGTTTAACAAATTAGCAAACTAACTGATAGTTAAGCTTAAACCAACACCCCCATAACTTAGCCCACTATTCGGACAACAAAAATTTGAGTAAAAGCATGTTGTTTTTTACTTTTGATAGTTCCTGATTTAGAAATTACACCAATAAAATCTAAAATATATTCATATGAAATTTCAAATGTTATCATTGATATTATTGTGGATTTTTGCTGCAATGTTTTCTTTTTCGGGTTTTACACAGTCAACAGTTCAAATTGGCACAGGAACATCAACAGGACAGAGGATACCAATAGAACCCGCATATGATTACACTTATGCACAGGTAATCTATCTGCAATCCGAAATCAGTACTGCCGGGGATATTACACATTTGAAATGGTATTTTTATGGTAGCTCTTTAAGTAATTCAAATAACTGGGATATTTACATCGGTCATACCACTAAAACAGCCTTTGCTTCAACCAGCGATTGGATTGCTGTTTCGTCCCTTACACAAGTATGGAGTGGAACTTTTGCTGATCCGGAAGGATCAGGATGGATAACATTTGACATAAGCGATTTTAGTTATAATAATACAGATAACCTGGTTATTGCTGTGGATGAGAATGCTGCTAATGATAATGGCTTTTCTGATGATTTTTATTGTACCTCGGTAGCAAATTACCGTGGATTATCTGAATACGGTAGTACCAACATTAATCCTGCATCCCCACCTTCTGGAAGCAGAAAGAAATATATTGCCAATATTATCCTTGAATTTGGAAATACTGCTTGCCCTGCACCTACCAATTTGACGGTAACAAACATCTCACAAACCTCTGCAGATTTAAGCTGGACAGAAAATGGAACAGCAACAACATGGGATATTGAATACGGAGCTACCGGCTATACACAAGGAACAGGAACAACAATTACCGGTGTTACTAATCCTTATACGCTTTCAGGTATACCTTCTGCAACAACCTACGATTGGTATGTTCGTGCCAGTTGCGGAGGTAGTGGCGTAAGTACATGGGCAGGACTCAATACTTTTTCAACATTATGTAATACCGTAACCACTTATCCATGGACAGAAGATTTTGAAAACAATGGTGTCTTTCCACCATGTTGGTCGCAGGAATATATATCTGGTACCCACGATTGGATTTTCCACACAGGAGGATATAATAATAGTAATCCTTCTACAGCACATGGAGGAACTTACAATGCTTGTTTCTCACCTACCAATACCGGCACAAAAACAAATTTGGTTACACCACAATTTGATTTGAGCGGACAATCGAATCCACAACTTTCATTTTGGCATACGCAGGCAGTTTGGGATGGAGATCAGGATGAGCTAAGGGTATATTACAAAACTACTTCGGGAGGTACATGGATATTGATTCCCGGAGCGGTATTTATTTCAAGCATAACAAGCTGGACGCAGGAAACATTCAACCTCCCATCGCCTTCATCAACCTATTACATTGAATTTGAAGGCTTGGATGGATATGGATATGGCATTTGTGTTGATGATGTACAAATATCTGTTTCAAGCTGCCCGACACCTACGAGCTTATTTGCTGACAATATTTCCCAAACTACTGTTGATCTTAACTGGACTACAGGCGGAGCAACTACATGGAATATTGAGTGGGGTGCAACCGGTTTTACACAGGGAGCAGGAACTATGATTACGGGCACAACTACAAACCCATACTCTTTAAGCGGTTTGACTGCCGGATTAACCTATGATTTTTATGTTCAGGATGATTGCGGTGGCACAACAAGCTCATGGACAGGACCGTCTTCGTTTACAACTTTGTGCAATGCCATAACTTCTTTTCCTTTTACAGAAGATTTTGAGAACGCAGGCAGCCGCCCCGATTGCTGGACTGAAGAGTATAATGTAGGTTCGCACGACTGGGCATTTCAGGATGGGGGCGATACAGATCCCATCAGTGCCCACGGGGGATCTTACAATGCAATTTTTATGCACCAGAGTTCGGGTTCATCAACAAAGCTAATTACGCCCGAACTAAATTTAAGCAGTTTAACCAATCCCCAAATATCTTTCTGGCATGCACAAGTTGAAGATAATGGTGATCAGGATGAACTAAGGGTATATTACAAAACCAGTCAGGGTGGCTCGTGGACTTTGATACCCGGAGCAACATATACTTCAAATGTATCGGCATGGACACAAAGAACTCTTAGTTTGCCATCCGCCAATGCAACATATTTTGTTGCTTTTGAAGGTACTGATGGTTATGGTCAGGGAGTTTGTATTGATGATGTGGTGGTTGACGGAACTATCTCGTGTTTGCCGCCAACTGATCTTTATGTCAATGACATTACCACAACATCTGCCAAGTTAAACTGGACTACTGGCGGAGCAACTACATGGAACATTGAATGGGGTGCCAAAGATTTTGTGCAGGGTACAGGAACTATGATCATAGGAACAACCACTAACCCACATTCTTTGAGTGGATTAACAGCCAATACATTATACGATTTTTATGTACAGGACGATTGTGGCGGTTCACAAAGTACATGGACAGGACCTCAAACATTTTGTGCCGCCATTAATAGTTTTCCCTGGACAGAAGACTTTGAAAATGCCGGAAACAGACCAGATTGCTGGTCAGAAGAATATGTTACAGGCACCAAAGACTGGGATTTCAGGACAGGAGGAATATCAAGTGAGCCTCCCAATGCCCATGGTGGAACATACAATGCTTCTTTTGACCCCGGAAATGTTGGATATAAAACAATGTTAATAACACCTGTTTTTGATATAAGTAGTTTTACAAATCCTGAACTGGAATTTTGGCATACCCAAATAGCCTGGGAAGGTGATGTTAATGCATTACGGGTTTATTATAAAACCACCGATGGAGGCTCATGGGTATTAATTCCGGGTGGTGAATATACAACTGAGATTACAGTCTGGACCTTGGAATTACTTGCTCTGCCCTCACCATCGGCTACTTACCAAATAGCATTCGAAGGTACTGATAACGGAGGGTTAAGTATTTGCATTGACGATGTTACGATAAAAGAATGTTGTTGCGATCCCTCAAATCAAACCGAGGGTAACTTCACAACAACTTCAGCCGATTTGGACTGGACGGAAAACGGCAGTGCTACAACATGGGACATAAAACGCGGTGTTGAAAATATTGGCTTTAACTATGCGCTTTTGAACGAGAATGTTGCAAAACCTTGTACATGGTCGGGCTTGACTGAAGGCGACACTTACGACTGGTGGGTACGTTCCAATTGTGGTGCCAACGGATATAGCGAATGGGTAGGTTTAAGTGAGTTTACAATTCCATGTGAATCAAGGTCATTGCCATGGGAAGAAGGCTTCGAATCAATGGTGTTTGTAGCCAATCAGGTAGTACCAACCTGCATGGAAATTGATGTTCCCAATGAATGGACAACCAATGACCAAAATCTTACTTATAATAGGATGGCTCATACGGGGACCAATTCAATTTATAATAATGGAAATGACCACCCCAATGATTGGTTATTTTCAGTGCCATTCGACCTTGTGGCAGGTGCTTCCTACGATTTTTCGTTTTGGTATATTACAAGTGGCGGCCAATCGTGGGATTTTGAAGCGAAATACGGAACAGGGCAAACTACGGGGGAAATGACAGTTGCGATAGGCACTACTCAAACTAATGTAAACAACACAGCTTATCAACGCTTCAGGGAGAGTTTTTCCGTTACTACGTCAGGAACGTATTATGTAAGCATCCATACATGGATAGGTGGCCAGTACAATTCATATATTACTTTCGACGATCTCTTAGTTGAAGAAACACCAAGCTGCTACCCACCAATGGATCAATCAACAAGCGATTACACCAATACTACTGCCATATTGAATTGGACGGAAGACGGAAGTGCCACAATATGGGATGTTGAATATGGCCCTGCAGGTTTTAATCAGGGCACCGGCACAACTGTTACAGGCATCACTGCCAAGCCATATACACTTACAAACTTAACCGAAAACACTGTTTACGACTGGTATGTACGTGCCGATTGCGGTGGTGATGCAAGCGATTGGACAGGTCCCGATATATTTTCCACATCAATAACCTCATTCCCATATACAGAAAGTTTTGAAGATGCCGTTGCTCCTAATTGCTGGAATATTACAGAAGTTTATTATGACGGTTCGGGTTATCGTCCCGAATGGAGCCAGGTAAATATGGGTGGGGCAATTCCTCCCAATTGGAGTTCTGGTGATGATAAGGTGGCATTTTTTAATTCTTCCCAATGCTCAAATGGTGATAAAGCCCGCTTGGAAACACCCGACTTTGACATGGATGGTTACTCAAGTATGTTCCTATCGTTTTGGATGTATCATGATGATGGTTCTTCAAGCTATGACGATAACATTCAGTTGCAAGTTAAAATAAATAACGGTGCATGGCAAAGTTTCGGAAATCCTATTTCACGCTACAGTACCTCTGACGGGTGGTCGAAACACACAATTGATTTAAGTGCCTATTGTGGCGACAATATCACTTTGGGATTTTTGGCAACAAGCAGATTAGGATATTACATGAAAATCGATAAAGTTACAATCCATAATTCAGCCCCTGCAGCAGCAAACTGGACAGGAACAACCGGCAATAACTGGTATGATGCAAGCAACTGGAGTACGAGCGATATTTCTTACTCAATAACCAATGTAAATATTCCGGAAGGTTTAACCAATTACCCAACTATTTCAACACGGGGTGGAGAATGCAATAATATTACTTTAAAATCTAGTGCTGCCGGTGATGCATCATTGCTTGACAATGGTTACCTATCGATAAATGGCGATGCTGCTGTTGAACGATATATTACAGGTGGCGTTTGGCACGATATTTCGGCATCTGTAAACAATGCTACGGTATACAGCCTTTATTTTAACGGTAATCCAGATGTTTGGCTGCGCACCTACAACGAACCCGACAATACAAAGACTTATGTAACACAATTAACAACGCCCATGCACTCAGGACAAGGTTTTGAAGTGTGGGTAGAAACAGGCTCGGATGTTACAGGTGAATTTGTTGGCCCGTTGCAGACTGCTGATCTAACACTTAATTCAACATCAACTCCGCCCCTGAGCTATTCCGGCCCCGATCCCCTGGGCTTCAACCTTATCGGCAACCCATTTACAAGCCCCCTCGATTGGGACATGGGCTCTTGGAACGAAACCGATATGGCCGGTACAGTTTGGGTATGGGACGATGTTTCGGGAAACTACAAAACAAGGAACAGTGCCGGTGCAGGCGATCTTACCGATGGGATAATACCAATGGGTCAAGGTTTCTTTGTACAGGCAACAGCCACAACGGCTTCTATTGCAATCCCCATGGATGCACGTGTGCACTCGGCACAGGCATATTACAAAAACACCCGTGGTACAAGCAATGCACCGCCACATATAGTTATTACGGTTAACAAAGAAATGCGTAGCGATGGCATATGGCTTACCTTTGCAGAAGAAGACACAGATGGTTTCGATATTGGTCATGACGTGAGAGAAATGACCGGTTCCGACAATGCCCCACAACTTTATCTTGTTGAAGGGGACGAACAATACTGCATAGATGCACTTCCACAATTAAACGGTGAAACAAGGCTGGTGCCAATGCACTTTGAAGCAGGATCTGATGGTGTGCATATACTTGAAATTTCCGACCTTGACCACTTGCCCGAAACAGACATCCTTCTTGAAGACCTTGAAACAGGAGATATCCAGAATTTACGCAAATTCCCTGCTTATGAATTTGAGGCATGGATAAATGAAGACCCAAACCGTTTTCTCATACATTTCAACCCTATAACCACCCAAATAAACGATTCTGAAATAAATCATATGACTAGTATTTATGCTTGGGGCAATGAAATATATATTGTAAGAGCCGATGAAAACATAAGCGAAAATGGAGTTGTGCATATTTATGACCTCTGGGGATGTATAGTTCATGAAAGCATGTTGCAGCCCCAAAGCATCAACCGCATCCGTTTAAAAAAAGGCAGTGCATATTATGTTGTGAGGGTTGTTGTGGATGGTACGGCAATCAATAAAAAAGTGTACGTCAGGGCAATGGTTCGATGACTTAGAGTTGTTGGTGAGAACACCAACGATGGAGAGGAGAGGGGAATTATAAAAAAATATTATTCATCAAAAAAAAACTATGAAAAAGTTAAAATCAACTATAATTGTACTGGCATTGTTGGCTTTACCATTTGTAACCCTGGCCAGCGATCCACCGGATCCGGGCGGAAACCCGCAGAGCGAACCACCTCTTGGCGGGGGCGCACCAATTGGCAGAGGGCTGTTTGTACTGCTCGGTTTGGGGGCGATCTATGGTGCACGTAAAGTTTACATAATGAAAAAAGAAGACCTTGAAAAGTGATAATGTGGAAACAAAACTCGCAGGGTTGAAAAAAAACCGTTGGGTCGGCAGCAGGTCAAGTCCATTTCGCAGACTTTGTCCTTCTGAATGGAGCCTGCGGAGTGAAGAATCTCTTGTATTTATTGATGATTGTGAGTTCCTTCATTCCGCAGGCTACATTCAGGATGACAGACTCGAAAAAAGGACTCGCTAAATGGATCAGATCCGACAAATTGAAAAAATACCCACCCGAGGTGGGCCAATAACAAAAACTACTGAGAGAAAGAATTATTGCAAACTTAATCCTGTACAGTTACAATATAATATTAAGAATTATAAAAAATTAATCATGAAAAAAAAAACCTTATTATTATTGCTATTTACTAGCTTATTGATTGGTTTAAGCTTTAATTGCCACGGACAAATTTGGTCAGAAGATTTTTCAACCTATGTTGAAGGCACTGGAATTGATGGTACCGGTAATATTGGCGACTATCCGGCCAATGTTACAAAATGGACATTGAATGTTTCAGCCTGCACCCTTGCAGATGCTGATGATTATATCAAAACCGATTACGAAAAACTAAAATCACAGGATTTAGATGGTCCGGCAATATGGTTAAGTGAAAGCATAGATTTATCAACATACTCTGAAGGAGCAACATTTAGCATCAAGTTTTATGAATATTCAAGTATGGAAGCCGATGATTATATTGATGTGCATTATCAGCTTAACGGAGGTGCTTTTGTGTTAATACCCAACTGGAATAGCCATGGTTCCGGCATTCATACCCTTATTGATGACTTTGAAAAAGACACAGTTGTTAAATCCGTTGGGGCATGTGATAATTTGGTAATCAAAGTTACTTTTAACAACGATTCTGGTTATGAAGAACTTCAAATGGATGATATATTTGTTTATCCCAACATGGAATACGTTTCATCAACCACAACACAAAACACCCACAACATTGCAGCCGGAAAAACAAACAGGCAAATAATCGGCATAGAAATAGTAACAACAGAATCAGATAATCCGATGAGTATTACAAGTTTTACAGTAAATGCAAACGGCTCAAGCACTCCTTCTTCCACTAACATCGAAAATGCCAAAATATACTATACAGGAACAAGTAATACCTTTACAACAGATACCCAATTTGGTTCAACCTATACCACACCAACAACCTCAAACTTTGATATTACGAGCACACAGCAACTATCAGAAAGCACAAATTATTTCTGGTTGACTTTCGACACGAAAACTGGCGCAACATTAGGAGAACTGATTGATGCCGAATGCATTTCATTTGTAATTGAAGGCTCAACCGAAACACCTACAATAACCGCCCCCACTGGTTCGCGCACCTTAGCGGCTCCGCTATCAGGAAGTTATACAATAGGGGCAAAAAGCAATTATGCTTCGTTTACCGCTGCTGTTAACGACCTGAATGAACTTGGAATAAGCAGCACGGTTGATTTTGCCGTTAGCAATGGAACATACACCGAGCAAATATCCCTTTCTGCAATCAGCGGGACTTCTGCTACCGACACTATTGTTTTTCAATCGGCAAGCGGTAACCGTGAAGATGTAACACTACAATTTACTCCCACTTCAACAAATAATTATGTAATTCGCCTTAACGGAAGCGATTATATTAGTTTCCTTGATATGACGATACAAAGCACAGGGACATCATCCTATGGAAGAGTTTTTGTTTTAAAGGGGACAACACAAAACATCACCCTTAAAGACAACAATATTAACGGTTTTGATGTAAGTTCCGATGATGATGTATATGCTGCTGTTTATGCTTTTTCCGGTGCCGATAATATGGCTTCAAATGTTAATATCGAAAACGACACCATTACCAATGGTAGCTATGGGATTTATTTCAGAGGTGACAACGCTTCAAATCTGGAAATACAAAATACATTTATAAATAATGTATTAAACAACTTCTATTATTCAGGAATTAATGCAGAATGTCAGGATGCTGTTATTATCAATAAAAATACTTTAACAGCTAAAGCAAGTACCTCCACAAGTGGGATTATTGCCAATGAGTGCAATAATGCAATTGAAATGACTCAAAACCGAATTTTTCTTAATGCTACGAGTGAAAATTGCGGTATTTCCTTATATACTTGTATAGGTACAGCTACTGATCAAGGTCTTATGGCAAATAATTACGTAAGCTTTGAAGAAGCTACTGTTACCACCGAAGGAATATATCTTATGAACTGTGGTTATCAGAAAATTTATCATAACAGTATTAACATCAGAACTTCTGGAAAAAATACAGGAGGCAACAAAACAGGAAACCAAACTGGTGTTGGAATTGACTATTGGTGGGCTGACCCTCTATTTGGGTATCTTAAAATATTAAATAATATTGTCAAAACTGGTAATGTACAAGCAATGTCTGTTAATCAAACAGCAGTTGACAATAGCTATTTAGAGAATAGTAATTATAATGATTGGTACACCGATTGGACAACTTTTGGAACTTGGGGTGGAACTAGCTGTTCAGACTTTAATGCCTGGAAAACAGAAAGCGGTCAGGATGCAAGTTCTGTTTCAGAAGATCCCGGGTTTGTTACAAGCGAGGTGCCAGATATTGGAAATGAGAATCTTTATGAAACTATTGAGCTAACACCTGAAGTTATTATAGATATTTACAATTATAATAGAAATAATCCTACGACCCCTGGTGCAGTAGAATATGGAGACTTAATTAAGGATAATCACTGGACAGGTATAGAAGGTGATTGCAATTGGCATAACCCCAGAAATTGGAGTTTATTTGAGGTTCCAAATGCTAACCATAATGTTTTTATTGGTAGGGGGGGGTCATATTTTGATCCATGGCTATTGCTTGGGGATGCCGAATGTAATAACCTTACTATAGAATCTGATGGAGATATGGAACTTAATGGACATACAATAAACGTGGGAGGTGATTATACAATGATCGATGGTGGTGAATTAGCTGGTGGTCACTTAGAGATTGGCGGTTCTGACAATTCAACATTAACGTCTAACGGAGGTAATTCGCCTGAAATAGACATTAATAAAACAAGTCGTGCAGAAGTATTGCTTTTTGATGAATTGGTGGCAGATGCCTTACAAATAATTAACGGCAGTTTGAATGCAAATAACAATGATATTGAAATCAAGGGCAACGCCGATTTTTCAGGTGGATCAATTACTAATACAAATGAAGTTAAGTTTAATGGTGATGGAAATTCTGAACTTACAACCGGTAGCAATACTTTGCAATCCGTTGTAGTAGATAAAAGTGGCAGTGGACAACTTACCCTCCAAGATGCCCTAGATGCAGCAACCTTAAAAGTAGATAAAGGCACAATGAATGCAAGCAACAATGTTGAAGTATCCGGTAATTTTACAGTTAGTACAACAGGCAGTGCTGCAGACAATGCCGTTGTATATGTAGAAGCAGGAAAATGTGTAACAATAACTGGATCTACTATTATTAATGACGGTGGTGAGTTAAGGTCAAAATCGAGTCCCGGTGGTGGTGGACATATTATTCCCATAGGAAACGTACAAAAGAACGGTACAGGCAAAATAATCATCGAACAATATTTCACCGATGGCCAATGGCACCTTGTTTCTTCGCCGGTTGCTGATGCAACTGTAAACAGCCTATATTTTAATGGAAACCCTGAAGTTTGGGTAAAAAAATATCATGAATCAGGAAATCCAAGTGAATGGGAATACATTATAGATCTTAACACCCCCATGCCTTTAGGCAAAGGCTTTGGTTACTGGGTAGATGATTCGGGTGTAGATATAACCGTATTGTTCGAAGGAGATATCCTTACCGACAACCTCACACTAAACAGCAGCAGCACACCTCCTCTTGCGTTTACCGATGTTGGTAATGGCTTTAACCTTGTTGGCAATCCTTATTCCTGTGCATTGGACTGGGACATTGGAACTTGGGAACGTACCAACCTTGAAGGTAGCGTGTGGGTTTGGCAAGATGCTGGTGCAGGGGATGGAAGCGGTAACTATCTTGTAAGGAATCTTGCCGGTGAAGGTTCGCTTACCGATGGCATCATACCTATGTGTCAGGGCTTTTTCATACGTACCACATCTTCTGCTCCTGTATTAACAATTCCAACCGATGCCAGAGTGGATTCTGACCAACAATATTACAAAGCC
>CAYWRM010000011.1:0-101252 GCA_964460905.1 uncultured Lentimicrobiaceae bacterium | reverse complement strand
TCTTAAAAAAGAAAACTTTAACTAACATAAAGCTATGAAATCTCACATACTAACCATCTTCCTGTTATCCATCCTTTTAACAGTAAGTTCATGTAAAAAGGAAGAACCAAATTCTACTACACTTGCAAATATTTTTGTTGATGCTGCTCAAAATGATAATCTGAGATGTCTTATTGTATATAAAGATGGGCAGATTGTCAAAGAGAAATATTTAATTGGTGATTCTTTAACCACACACGATGTTCGCTCCGTCACCAAAAGTGTTATGTCTACATTAGTCGGAATTAGTATAGATAAGGGAATCATATCATCAGAAAACAATGAAATTGGAGATTATTTAAGTGATTATGCTAGTTCTATTGATTCAATAAAAGCAACTATTAGAATATGTGATATACTTTCAATGACCAGTGGTATTTCTGGGAATGAAATTACAAATCCTACGGAATATAACAATTGGATTAACGCTCCAAATCAAATTTTATATACATTAAATAAACAAATGGATAGTTCTCCCGGTCAGAGCTTTAATTACAACTCAGGTTCATCACATCTGATGTCTGGTATTTTAACCCAAGCTACCGGCCAATCAGTTTTCAATTTTGCAGAAGAATACCTTTTTCAACCTATTGGGATTAATATTCAATATTGGCAAAAAGATAAGCAAGGATTATATAACGGAGCTGCCGGTTTACAACTTACACCTTACGACATGCTTAAATTTGGGCAGTTGTACTTAAATAAAGGAATTTACAATGACGTTCGGATCGTTTCAGAAGATTGGGTAAATAAAGCAACTTCATTTAAAATCTCTACTAATGGTATAGAGCCATTTGGACCAAGTTATGGATATTTCTGGTGGATTGGATATAGTAACGCCCATGAATATTTTTTTGCTAACGGATATGGAGGACAGTTTATTGTTATTTCCCCTGATTTGAATTTGATTGTTATTGCAACAAACAATTGGTCAGGAGTATCAACCACCATAACTAATCAACAATGGTATAATACACTTGAGCTGATAGTAGATAGAATTATTCCACTGTATGAGTAATACCAACTATAACCCCATATTACCGATATAAATTGTTTCCTTTTCCCTTTCTTTTTGTTAGAAAATATTTCCAAAGCTTTGGCTATTTAAATATTTTCTGCCTCAATAAAGAAAAATATAATTCAATTTATTTATCGGTAATATGGAATCATAATTGGTATAATTCTTTAAATCGAATTCATATACTATTGATTCAAAATAATAATGAAAAAATCAACCAAGCTAAGCACTAATTTAGTGTAAAGCATGTGCCTATAACACCCCTCTCGTCCTCGTTTAGCGCAGCGCAACGAAGATGCTTACTACTACTTTCTCAGCAAAACCAATCCCACTATCCTGTTTTCGACCCACCCCACCGCAGCTACTACTTCGTTTGGAAAAGAAATAGTAAATTTGAAAATGAATTTCAAACTCAAAAACAAAAAAAGAACTTAGAACAATTATGAAAATACATATTCAAAGAACAATTAAAACATATTTTCTAATTACAGAAAACATCACAAGAGAAACGTTTTGGAATTTATACAAACCAGGATGTAATGAACATTTGATATTGCATCAGCTTAGGGAAAGTAGCAGTTATATTGAAGAATTAGACCTCGTAGCAATGTATGAAGGGGAAATTATAGGACATGTAATATCAACAAAAGCACGAATTGTTGATAAGCAGAGCAACGAATATGAAGTGTTATGTGTTGGTCCTTTTTCAGTTTCTCCCTCATTTCAAAACAAAGGGATAGGAAAGAAGCTTTTAAACTATTCAATTTCAGAAGCAAAAAGAATGGGATTTAGAGGAATGATTTTGTTCGGGAATCCTGATTATTATCATCGCTTTAGATTTTTAAATGCCAGGGAATATGAAATAACAACAAAAGATAATCAAAACTTTGAACCTTTTATGGCCTTGGAACTTCAGGAAAATGGATTGGCTAATGTAAAAGGCAGATTCTTTGAAGACGAAGCCTTTACAATAAAGGAAGAGGAATTAAATAAATATGAAAAGAAGTTTCCGGCGAAAGAAAAAGGCAAACCTAAGTTTGATATTAATCTTTAAATAATAGATGAAATGAGCATAAACTTTTTATGCAAACCATACAGAAAATGATTATCCGCCTGAGGCGGAATGCGAACCTGCCTGCCGGCAGCTACTATTCTCATAATTAACGTTAGCTATAATAACCAAAAAATGAAAAAAATAGTCCAACCTGAAATATTTCTATCTCTGATAATATTTGTAATATTGCTTTTAATCGCATTTAATACGAACACAACAGGGGATGCAGGCGATAGTGTTACTCATTATCTGTATTCACATTATTCGTTGAAGTACCCTCATTTCTTTTTGCACCATTGGGCAAAACCCGTCTTTGTATTATTTACTACCCCATTTGCACAATTTGGATTTAAAGGTATTATTTTGTTTAATTGTATCTGTGCTACTCTTACTGCCCTATTCACTTTCTATACTACTCGAACCCTTAAAATTAAAAATAGTTGGCTCGTTTTTGTAATTATACTTTTTGCCCCCTTATATTTTAAACTAATTTTTTCAGGACTTACTGAGTACTTGTTTGGTCTTTTCCTGATTATTGGAATTTACATGATTAGCAAGTCGAAAGATACTTCTGCCATTATAATCATTTCGTTTCTACCTCTCATTCGCACAGAAGGATTATTAATTATAGGAATATTTGGACTTTATTGTCTCATCAATAAAAAATACAAATTACTACCTTATATACTTACAGGCCAATTGATTTACACCATTATAGGAGCTTTTTACTACAAAGATTTTCTCTGGGTAATCAATAAAATTCCATATGCAAATCTTGGAAGCCCATATGGAAGTGGTGAATTATTAGATTTCGTGCACAGGTTAAATTATGTAATCGAAAAACCAATCTATCTCTTACTAGCAATTGGTTCAATAAGCCTGTTTTACTCTCTTATACGCAATGGCTTAAATAAAAACAATAATATAAAATTGGTACTAATATTTGGCTCTTTTTTGATACTATTTTTAGCGCATACTATATTCTGGTGGCTGGGTATTTTTAATTCCATGGGATTACCTAGAGTATTGATTTCAATTGTTCCTCTCATAGCTATCATTTCCTTAATTGGTCTTCAAACAATTACTGACAGAATTCAAAATTTAATACTCAAATATTCACTTTTAGCCGGAATTACATTATTAATCTGTTTTTATCCATTTACTCATCGTCCGGAAGGTGTTGTCTTTGAATATAAGATGTTTGTACTGGAAGAGAACAGATTGATTGATGAAGAGATCGTTCCCTTTCTCGAAAAGAAGTTTTCGGA
This sequence comes from uncultured Lentimicrobiaceae bacterium, assembly GCA_964460905.1. GTDB lineage: Bacteria > Bacteroidota > Bacteroidia > Bacteroidales > F082. The sequence continues at coordinate 97,873 of CAYWRM010000011.1, read as the reverse complement.
TTATTCGGCTTATACAATATATTTTTCTCATCCCTATTTGAGTTTAGCCTTAAATGTTGACTATTTTGATTCACAGCAACATAGAGAAATACAATATTTACAGACTGACAAAATAGATAATAAAACACTCATTATATGGGATGAATGGTATAGTGTAATGGAAGGAGGAACTACTCTGGAGCAATTAACCAGCGATAAAAGGTTCGAATTAATACAAATCTTTCAAACAAAAGAGAAGGATCGAATGATACAATATGCTATATTTAAAACGACAGCTAACAAAAAATAAACGCCATTAAAACGAGCGTTTATTCAGATCGTTGAGTGAAATATAAAAACCACTTTTAAATACCATGAGTTACACAAAATTATAACAACACATATTTTAAGAAATCAAGCTTCAGAGAAAGTTATGCAAAAAATTGGAATGAAACTGGAAGGAACATTTAAAGAGCATGTAAAAAAGTGGGATAAGATGGAAGATGTGAATGCTTATGGAATTTTAAGAAGTGATTGGATAAAAGAATGAAACCTTAACTCGATATTTTACCACTTAATAATTAATCCATGAAACTCGTTGAACTTCATGATGGTACATTATTTGAATACCATATGATAACGAAGCAATTATTATAACTACATACTAATTTTAAGAACCGCCCTCCCACCCTATTAATCCTAAAAACGACTATTGCTTTTTTCAATAGTTTTGATACCTTTACCATTTAAGGCAAACACATATACAGTATATGGCAAAAAATAGTTTACATAAAATACTGAAAAAGGCATCAGAACTTTACAATAGAGATCAATTTTTAAAGACAGCAGAAGATCTTAGCAGAAGTCAGATTAGAGCGATAAAGAAAGAGATAAAAGATATAGCTGCTAATAAAAAAGGCAACCTTATAAGGCTCACTAAAATTCTCAAACCACTTATTCTTCCCACGGCTAAAAGAATGACTCTTGAATCACGGATAGATTTTTCCAAGTTAGACTTAAAGAAAAACATTGTTATTTATATGCCTAACCATAAATCTCACCTGGATGAATTTATATTAGGATTTACATTAATAAAAGAGAAATTACCTATACCAATAACAGCAGCCGGAGAGAACCTCTTTAAAAATAGAACTTCGAATTTTGTTTTGAAAAGTTATGGGGCATTCAAAATAAGAAGGGATAAATACTCTACGGATGAGCATTATTACCGACTTCTATCATCCTATCTTGGTGCAAGCCTAATGGCAGGAGAACAGCTTATGACTTTTCAGGAAGGTACGCGACCAAGAGATGGAAAAATTGGTTTATTTAGAAAAGGGATTATCGGAACTATTGAGAAATTATTCAAGGACATAAAAGACAATCCTGAAATTGAAATAGAAGATATTACTTTTATACCAATTGCAATTAATTGGTCGGAAAACCCTGATGAGAAGAAAATTACAGGTGATATTAGTACAAAAGCAGAAGATACTGATTTAATTACTAGATTTTTAAATTTAAAAAAGACACACTCGTCAAGAGATATTAGAGGAGTTTATTTAGGTTTTGGAGATCCGGTAAGTTATAATCAATTTGTTGCAGATAATGACCCCGATGAAAATGATAGCTATGCAATTGGAATTGTTAATGAGATAAGGTCAAGAGTGGTTGGTATGATGCCAATCTTTAAAGAACACTTACTTTATAGCTCAGTTCAATTTTTAAACAAGATTAATAAACATGTAAAAGTTGAAGATTTTCTACAATTGTTAGAAGTAACACAAAAAGTTATCAGCAATTATGAAGATAATATCAAAATCATCGAAACTGAAGGATTTAGTGTTGAAGACCGTTTAGAATTAATGGCTTTTAGAGATATTATCAAATTTTCTGAAGATAAATTAAGTTTTGAAGTCATAAACCCTAAACTAGTAGATTATTATGCCAACCACGTTACTTCGTTAACTGAAGAAAGAGGAAAATTTGATAATTAGTAATATTTAAAGCTAAATAATAAAACATATTTAAAGATATTAATAGGCCATCGTTTTAATTCACAGCCTCTCTGTCATCCAAAATATAAATATTATTATATCTATATATTTCCATTATTAGGGATTATTTATTATATTTGATCCTACAATAATAAACCACTAATATTTGGATTATGAAGAAGCTAGTATTATTTCTCTATGTTTTTCTGTTTCTTTCTCAATATACTTCTTATAGTCAAAATGTTGGTAGTATTACGGCAGGGTGTGATATGGGGGCGAACAATCCGATTATATAGTTACCAAGGGTGGTTGGAATTCAGGATGGCAATGGTGTGGTGGTAGCACTGATCTATTAGCCGGAATTGGAACATATACTGTAGACTATGATTGGTTCGAGGATGAAGGTAACTAGACTGTTTCTCCGGGAGATGGGTATTCAAGTTATCCAACACACGGTAATACATCAACTCAATCCACGTTTATTATTACATCAATACCATTAGTAACAACAACCTCAATATCATCTATTACAGATATTTCAGCCTCTTCAGGAGGAAATGTTACCAGCGATGGAGGGTCAACTATTACAGCAAGAGGAGTTTGCTGGAATACTATTACAAATCCAACAACTGCTAATAGTAAAACAACTGAAACCGGGACGACTGGGACATTTACTTCTGCACTAACAGAGCTATTCTCCAATACAATATAAGACCGTAGGGAGAGACGAGAAATCTCCTACAAACGTACCAGTTGCTTAGGGGATTTTTCGTCGCAATCCGCTAAAGCGGAAAGCTGCCTTCGAAATGACAACAAAAATTAAAACGAAAAATATAAGGATCCAAATATTCCAAACTGCTGAGTATTTGGGTGCTCGTGATGGTTAAGCCTCCAGATAAAATCTATTTTTACAATCTTCAATATATTTTCAACACCTGCTCCTACTTCAAAATAAGGTCGTGATAACGAATAGGAATAAGGAGGAAAAACAGAGTACTGCGCATTTTCATCACTAATATTACCGATAATACCTTTTGCATGAATAACTTCTCTCCATTTCAGTTTTCTAAGTAAAGGAATGTGATTAAAAAGTAAACCATCAAAATGGTGTATATAAAACAAGCTCACATACTCATCATTAATAAATTCATAGTAATTCATAAGGTTATACGAGTACTGGTCGTATATAAGAGTTTGATTACCCGGCGCAATATCTAAAAGTGGATAAGGAACAATTCCCCAGAGTTTTCCAAATTCCAGCACATACCTACTCCATCCAATATTAAAAACATTAAACCAATGCTTAGTTTGGAACCTTAGGCGAAAGTACTCATCATCAGAAGAAAAAAGTCCGGGCACTCCATATGTAAGATTAAGTTCAAGAATTGGATAGGTTGTACCTAAATTTATTCGATTAAACTCACCAATTATATATTTTTCATTGTAGGCAAACCTAATCTTCATACTAACTTCAGAAGTTTTAATGGAACTAAGCGTATTAAATTGATCGCCATCCCATATTTGAAAATTTAGCTCACCTACAGGATACATTTTACGTTGATCGAAACTCACTTTTGTACTAAAACCCGTAAACCATTCATGATCGTAATAAATATTGTATCCTTCAACCAGCGACTGCTTATCGTTAGGGGTTCGGCGAAATATTGAACTTATTAAATTATCATCGGAAAAAGCAGTACTATTCTGCCCCAGCTGTTCGAGATCATAAGTAAAATCGGCACCAACCTTTCTGTACGGGTTTTTAGCAATCATATATAAAAATCCACCCCCACCTTTTATTTGCTGATCTTGAAAGCCGTAAGCTAAATACCCTTTTAGCATTAGTCGTTTTGAGAAATCATTACTTGTTCTACCTCCCAGCCGAATCCTAACACCCTCAGTAGTGTTATAACTAATACTTTTAAAAGTAGGTCCAAATTCAAATTTACCCATTTTTAAATACCCACTTGTTAACATATAAATGGCATCTACGTAAGTATTAAATATTGGGATATTCTTTACCGAATCCACCATTTCATAAATTCCACTTTCATTTTGTGTTAAGAGCACATCCCTATTTTCGGTCCAGTACTCTTCAGTTTTATCATCAATATCATCTAACAAAATAACTTTAACAGGATGAGAGAAGATACTGTCAGATGGTCGTTCATTAAATTTAAAATCAGAATAATAGCTGGTTCTGTTGGCAAAAAAACCAGGAACCTTCATTGAATTTTCAATCACATTAAGATCGAGAATTATCTTATCTTTTGATCGTACCCAGTATTTTCCATCAACAAAATCATATTCCATACTAATGGCAATATCATTAATAAAATTGATGTTAGCGTCAACAGCTATCTTCATATCTACACGAGTTACAGCAAAAGTGCTATCCTCAATCCACATTTCACCAACAAAAGTAAGTTCTTGCTTCCGACGAGGTTTAAACATTAGATGATAGCAATTACTATTATTCATGGATACTGTATCCAAAACAATATAATCGTAAATTGCCATTCCATTATCTGAAACAGGGCTGATAAAGTTTTTTTCGAAGATCATGATAAAATTATCATAAACATTTACCTCCTGATATAAACCTCCCATAAACTGGCTCATGCTTTCATTTTCATATCCCGACATTTGTGAGGCAATAATAACCTCCCTAGTTGAGCTGGGGCTTGATCGTTTGAAAACTCTACTTACTGATTCGGTAATAAACACCGGTAAATATGCTTTCCCGTTTATTGTAGATGTATCAATATATTGAAATACGACCTCAAGTTTCTTTAATAATCGGCTTTTTTTAAAACTATCATTAACATTATTAGCGTCAATTTCAACCTTATTATAGAGCCGGTATTCAAAAAATTCAAATTCCTTGGGATTATTCTTTGGCTTGTTTTTAATCATCCTGTTAAAGATGATAAGAGCAGGGTTAGCTTCAGCAAATATTTCAACTTCATTTAGATTAAACTCTGAAGGATTGAGTTGAAATTCGACCTTCTGAAAAACGCCTTTCTTTATTCTAACATACGCATGGTAATAACCAATTGCTGATGCCACAAGAGTATCACCTGGCGTGTCAACCTCTATCGAAAATTCACCATTAAATCCTGCTGATACACCAATGGTAGTATTTTTGAAAAAAACATTCGCAAATGAAACAGGGTCGCCAGTTTTGGCATCTATAACGATACCCATAATTTTTGTTAACTGTGCCGTGGATTTTGTTGGCACAATCACAATTAGACTAAAAATTATTACGATATGTAAATATATTCTCATTAACAGTCTGCTCTTAAAAACTATCTAATTAAACCCGTTACGAACAGCACTATTCTGTACAGATTTTAATCAAAATTACTCAGAATTTGATAAACTATCCGAAACAGGTTTAAAATCTAATGAAATTGAATTAACACAATATCTTAAACCTGTTGGCTTTGGTCCATCATTAAAAACATGCCCCAAATGACTACCGCAATTACTGCACACTATCTCAGTACGTACCATGCCAAAGTTATTATCATCTTTTTCAAGAATACTTGTACCATCCATGGGTTTATAAAAACTTGGCCAACCTGAGCCAGAGTCATATTTTGTGCTGCTACTGAACAGCTTATGGCCACATGCAGCACATTGATACTCTCCTTCATCCTTGGTATTATAATACTTTCCTGTAAAAGCAGGCTCCGTACCACATTGCCTCATCACCCGATATTGATCACCAGTAAGCTCTTCTTGCCACTGCACTTCAGTTTTAACTGTATTCTTTTTTGACTTTTCCATAGTTGTATCTGAATTCTGCCCAAGCGTAATCGTAGCTATTGTTATTAATAATATTATTGATATTATTTTGTACATATTTTAATGCTTTTTTACCCTTTTTTACCCTTTTTCTCGTCCTCGTTTCATGCCAAAGGCAGACAAATGCAACGAGGATGCTATATTTTACTCTTTCGACCCGACTGGTTGAAAAAAACCAGGAGGGTCTTGCACTCTGGAAGGTCAACAAGGGGTCGACTATTCAACCTGTATGACACTTCCAGGTCCCAATAGATATTGGGAACGCACTCTGGAAGGTCAACGATGTCAAATAAATCCTAATTAACATATTCATCTAGTTCCATCCACTTCATTGTTTTCTCATCAATTAATTCAATAACCACACCAATCCTAATAGAAAATTTTTCAAGCTCCTCATAACTAGCCTCTCCCGACCCAATTTTACTTTCTAACACTAACTTTTCTTCTTCAAGTGTCTCAATATCCGGCATCAACTTTTCATATTCATTTTTTTCATGATATGACAATTTTTTCTTTTCGCTGGTTGACTTAACGATTTTCTTCTTTTCCTTCTTTTCAGATAAAACCTCAGATTTTAACAGTCTATCTTTTTCATCTATCATTAATTTGTATTCAGTATAGTTACTGTGATAATCCTTTATTACGCCATCGCCATTAAATATAAACAAATGATCCACAAGCTTATCCAGAAAATATCGATCATGAGAAACCAATATTAAACAGCCGCCATAACCCTCCAGAAAATCTTCCAATTTATTTAGGGTTATTAAATCAAGATCATTTGTGGGCTCATCGAGAATTAAAAAATTGGGATTTTTAACAAGTACTGTAAGCAGATAAAGTCTTCGACGTTCGCCACCACTTAACTTCGAGACATAGTCATTCTGTACTTTTGGCGGGAACATAAAATGCTGAAGAAACTGCGAGGCAGTTAAACTACTACCCTTCCCTGTGGGGATAATTTCAGCAATATCCTTAACAACTTCCAATACCGTTTGAGTTTCTTTAATGTTAATGCCCTCTTGCCGATAGTAACCATAAACAATTGTTTCTCCTGACACTATTTTTCCTGAATCAGGATGTTCATCCTGTATAATCAAATTCAGAAAACTGGTTTTTCCGGTACCATTTTTTCCAACAATACCAATGCGTTCACCCCTTTTAAATGTGTAGTCGAAACCCTCTAGTATTTTTATATCACCATAACTTTTACTCACATTTTCCATCTCAAGGATTTTATTTCCCACTCGCGATATATGGACATCCAGCTTTAATTCTTCCTTAGGTTTTGCACTATTTGCTTTATCCTTAATGTTATAAAAACTATCTATCCTGGCTTTTGATTTTGTGGTTCGGGCTTTTGGCATTCTACGTATCCAGTCGAGCTCTTTTTTCATCAATTTGCGAGCCTTATCAATTTCAACACGTGTTACTTCTTCCCTCTCCGATTTCTTTTCAAGAAAATAGCTATAATTTCCATTGTGACGAAATAATTCACCATCAGAAAGTTCGATAATACTATTACAAACCCTATCTAAAAAATAGCGATCGTGAGTAACCATAAAAATAGTAACCGACGAACTTTGTAGGTACTTCTCCAGCCACTCAATCATATCAATATCAAGATGATTAGTAGGTTCATCTAACAGAAGTATATCAGGATTATCTAACAATGTGATGGCAAGCGACAACCTCTTAATCTGACCTCCTGACAAAGTACAAACCTTCTGATTTAAATCAACAATATTGAACTTCTCAAGAATTTGTTTCAATCGTCTTTCATGATCCCAGGCGTTATGAATATCCATTTGTGCAGTGGCAAGTTCAAGCGCATTTTGTATGTCATCAGAAAAACTATCAGATTGATTCTGTATGGCAATCTCATAATCCTTTATAACATCTATTAAGCCTGTATCTGCATTTTCAATTACCTCATTTACAGTAAGATCACCATCAAAAAATGTTTCTTGCGGAAGCATGGAAATTTTAATTCCCGTACGAGTAGTAACTTTTCCGGTATCTCCAACATCCTCTCCTGTTAATATTCGCATCAAAGTTGATTTCCCTGTTCCATTATTAGCAATAAGTGCCACCTTATTTCCTTTACTTAATCCAAAACTAATGTCTGAAAACAGCACCTTTTCGCCATAGCTCTTTGATATATTTTCTGCTGATAGATAATTCATTAAATAGTTATAATTTTCAATTATGCTTTTAATTTCATTAGTGCAAAAGTAAACAAATAGGGCTAGTGGGGTTGAAGTAAAGATTAAGGTTAGGTTGAGACATTCAACAACATGTTACACAAAATCCTTTAAACCTAAACCTCAACCTTAATATCAACCTTAACACAATTATCTAAACTAAATACAGTAATTTTGCTCACATTAATTTTGATTGACATGAATGAATTTAAAGATTATTTTTATTTAGGGAAAGTTACTAAACCTCACGGGTATGAGGGTAAAGTAACTATATATTTAGACACTGATGAACCACAGGAATATATTGATATAGAGCTAGTACATATTAATATGGGTGGCAAATTGGTTCCGTATTTCATCGAAAGCCTAAGCCTTCTTAACAATAAGGCAGTTGTTAGTTTTATGGATGTTGATGATATTGAAAAAGCCGAATCACTTGTTAAAAAGGAATTGTATCTACCCATTTCGATGCTGCCTGAATTATCTGGAAACAAATTCTATTATCACGAAATCCCGGGAATGATGGTTGTCGACAAGAATTTTGGTGAATTAGGTCCCATAAAAGAAGTGCTGGAATATCCTAACCAGGCAGTGCTACAAGTGTTCTACAAAGAAAAAGAAGTACTTATACCCATTAGTGGTGAAATAATATTAAACGTTGACAGAGAACAAAAGGTAATCACTATAAATGCCCCAGAAGGATTGTTGAATGTATATCTTGGGGAATGAGGAAAGAAATGTGAATGAATCATATGGAAATATACCTAGAGTGAAACCTTTTCATTTCAAACAATTTAGTCTGAACCACCATAATTCAACAATGAAAGTTGGCACTGATGCAATTTTGTTGGGTTGTTGGTGTGATATTAGCAATGCTGAGATGATACTTGATATAGGAACCGGTTCGGGAATTATTGCTTTACTAATGGCAGCACGATCAAAAGCAAAGATTGATGCTGTTGAATTAGATAAGCTATCAGCTTCTGAGGCCAGTGAAAATTTTAGCAGCTCGCGATATAGCAAACAACTAAATATTTACAATCTCGATTTCAATGACTTCGTCAAACGTGCTGAACAGAAATATGATGTAATAATTTCAAATCCTCCTTTTTTTTCCAATGACTTATTGCCTCTAAACCCATCGCGTAAAGCTGCACGGCATATTAACGAACTAACTCATAACAAGCTATGTGAAGGTGCTAAAAAGCTTCTTACTAAAGATGGTAGATTTAACATTGTACTTCCAGTAAATTTATTTACAGATTTTATTAAAACAGCCCAAAGTTACGGTCTGCATCTTTACCGAAAGTTATTAATTTATGCTAAGCCCGGCAAAAACCCCAATAGAGTTAACCTGGAATTTCGATTTGAGAATAGATCGAAAGTTATTGTTGAAAAGATTACTATACGAGATGAAAACGGCTTACATTCAGAGCAATATAAAAATTTTGTAGATAATTTTCTTATGAAGTTTAAATAAACTACTTCATTATCTTTGACCTCAAAAACTTGCCAATAATCATTGCGATTACCACAGTAAGATAAATCTGCCCTGATACTCCTATAAAAATACTGATTGATCTGGCAGGTACACTTAGTGGCAATATTTCACCATAACCAATAGTTGTTAACGTTACAAAACTATAATAAATAATCGAACTAAATCTATTACCCACTGATGAGAAAAGTAGTGCATTCTCATCAAAACCCAAGAGGATTGCATTTAATAATACACCAATTACCCCTATTAGTAAATAACCACTAATAGCTTGTATAATAATACCCACCGTTACATTTTTACTAATTGAAACATGCTTTATTAATATACCAGTAGCTATTGTGAAAGTAGTTACACTTATTAAAAATGTAAAAACTCTAACAAACTCATTATCTGCGAAATACATTAGAATATTGGCAATAATTGCAATTACAATCAGATATGAAAATTTCTTTGTATGTGTCTCAATAATTGAAAATATTGATAATAGAACAAGTATATATGAAATCGTAATAAAGAAATCATGTATAACTTTATTGTCAATAATTGGAAATATGAAAATAAAAGCAAATATTGATATAAACAGGAAGATACTACTATCAAGTCCGAAAATTAAACCTTTATTTTTTTTCATGTCATGCTAATTTTACATTTCAAAGAAAAACAAATATATATAATAATTGGAATCAATATGTAGGAAGCCAGAATCAGACTACATAATATTCACTACTACTAGCTCTTGGTTCCTATTTCTTAAAACTTATTCCAACCCTCATAAAAAAATCAAACTATACTGCATAAGTTGTTTTCTTTTATCATATTTTTGAACTCACAAAAACAAATCTGAAATGAACATTATAGAAAAAATAATTGCAGCGCATTCAAATAAGAATACAGTTGCTCCCGGCGAAATAGTTGACATTAGTATTGACGCAAGAGTAGCCCGTGATTTCGGTGGACCAAATGTTGTTAAGAACCTTGAAGAATACGGACTTAACATAGATGACATTTCTAAAACTTTTTTCACGTTTGATACCAATCCGACAGGTAGCGACCAAAAATATGCTGTTAACCAGCAAATTGTAAGAACCTATGCTCGTAAGCATGGAATTAAAGTATTTGATATTGATAATGGTATTGGAACTCACACTTTAATCAGAGAAGGTCTGTCATGGCCTGGTTCTACTGCAGTTACAACCGACTCGCATGCCAACATATTAGGTGCTATTGGTGCTTTTGGTCAGGGAATGGGTGACAAAGATATAAGTGCTGCTTTCCATAAAGGAAAGGTATGGTTCAAAGTACCCAAGTCGGTAAAAATTATCTTAACAGGAGCTCGACCTGATAATGTAAGCGCAAAAGACATTGTTCTTAATTTACTACACAAATTTGGAGCCAACACTCTGCTTGGTATGGCAGTTGAATTTTACGGTGAAGAAATTGATAAATTAACTCTTGATGAGCGCATTACCATTGCCTCAATGGGTACAGAAATGGGTGTTATTATACTACTATTCCCTCCCAATGATGCAGTTATGGAATACTGTGAAAAAAACACAGGAAGAAAACTTGACAAAATTGAAGCTGATGCTAATGCTATATATTCAGACAATCATGTAATTGATATTAGCACTTTTGTTCCTATGGTAAGTCGTCCGGGTAAACCACACGATACTGTTGACATTGCAACACAGAAAAAAGTTCGTATTGACTCAGGATTTATTGGAAGCTGTACCAATGGACGGATGGAGGATATGCGTGCTGCTGCAAATATTCTTAAAAACAGAAAAGTAGCACCGGGAGTTGTATTAAAAATTGTTCCTGCAACCGACGAAATCTGGCAACAATGCCTTGACGAAGGAATAATTAAAATATTTAAAAATGCAGGTGTCTTATTTTCCAATGCAGGTTGTGCAGGTTGTGCTGCAGGTCAGGTTGGGCAAAATGGCCCCGGAGAGGTAACCATAAGTACAGGTAACCGCAACTTTCCTGGTAAACAGGGTAAAGGAAGTGTTTATTTAGCATCACCGGCATCAGTTGCGGCATCTTCAATTGCAGGTTATATTACTGATGAAAACAATATTCCAGATGAGCCACTGGCATTTGATTATAAAGATCTTGATTCAAGAATTGAAGAAGCAATACAACACGATAAGAATTTGGATAATGACATAGAAATTGAAGGACGCGTTTGGTATATTGAAGAGGATGATATTGATACTGATATGATTTTCCATAATCGTTATCTTCAAATTACAGATCCCGCCGAAATGGGGCAGTATATTTTTGATAACCTTGCCGGATATGAGGACTTTGCAAAGAAAGCTAAACCCGGTGATATTGTAGTAACGGGCAAAAATTTTGGAGCAGGCAGCTCTCGACAACAGGCTGTTGATGGATTTAAAACCCTTGGTGTACAGGCAATTATTGCTGAATCGTTTGGTGCTATTTATGAAAGAAATGCCATTAACGCTCCTTTTCCCATACTTACGTATAGCTCACTCAAAAGTCTTAATATAGAGGATGGCGATATTTTAAAAGTTAATTTTGAAACTGGAGATATAGCAAACAAGTCAAAAAATATAAGCTCAAATATTAATCCGTTTTCTGAGGTTCAGCTGGAGATATACAAAAACGACGGGTTATTCTAGTCTAACCCGGATTATGCATTGGAACTTCGTTATGAGATCTACAAATACAATAAAATATAAGGTTTTGAAATGAAAGCATAGCACTGCTATGGTGAGGCTTCAAAACTTAACGAAGTGGTATATTTTGCAGTAATTGTAGTTCGGAGTGGATTTTATAATGCATATTCCAGGTTTAATTAATCCATGGTATAAAAAATGCCAGTATTCATGCTGGCATTTTTTTGTCATTAATCACAAATATCTATATTGCAATATATTATAGTACAATTTTAAAAACTAAAAAATCAACATAAACCAATTAATTTTTGAACTTTATCAATAAGCTCTTCTTTCCTAATTGGTTTTGAAATATAATCATAGCACTCGGCTCCTAATATTTTTTCTTTGTCTCCAGCTATTGCATAGGCTGTTTGAGCAATTATTGGGAGATTTGGATGAACCTTTTTAATTTGCATGGTTGCCTCATAACCACTCATTAAAGGCAAATTAATATTCATTAATACCAAATCAATACTTGGATTTTCATTGCAAAGTTTAACAGCCAACTCACCATCTTTAGCCCATATAGTAACTATATTGTATTTTGAAAGAATTAAATTGAAAAAATCACAACTCGACTTATCGTCTTCCACAATCAATATTGTTTTGCTTTACATTTTGTGTTATTGCTTAGTCCGTTTCTGAGTTTGTTTCAACCTTTTCATAAGGTAGGGTAAAATAGAAAACAGACCCTTTATCTAATTCAGATTCAAGCCATATATCCCCTCCTAATGATTTAACAAGCTTATGAGAAATTGACAACCCTATTCCAGACCCACCAAAAGCTTTGGTAATTGACCCTTCAACCTGTTTGAATGCTTCAAATACTAGCTCACTATTATTTTTAGAGATACCAATACCAGTATCCTCAACGAAAAATTTAAGATATTGCTTTTGTGATATCGTTTCAATTTCGTAACCATAATGCACATAACCACGTGTTGTGAATTTTAAGGCATTTTTTAGAATGTTTATTAATATTTGTTTAAGCTTTGAATAATCAGTATTGATTATGAGGCCATTTCCCTTTGACGGAATAATCATCTTTAAAGCAAGATGATTTTTATTTGTTCTTAATTGTTCCTGTTTTATGATTTCTTTAATATCATTAAAAACAGAATCCAATTTTACATTTTCTCTTTTCAGGTCTATGTGACCAGTTTCGATTAAAGCAATATCAAATATACTTTCTATTATTGACAGCAACTGATTACCACTTTCATTAATAGTTTTTATAAATGATAGTATATCATTCATAGGCAAACTTTCATCGATGAGATCAGATAGTCCAATAATTGAATTTAACGGAGTTCGTAATTCGTGTGACATTGTGGCTAAGAATGCCGATTTTAATCGATCCGATTCGGTTGCTTTTATAATGGCTTTTTCTAATTCCTCTTCTTTAATCTTTCTTTTCGTTATGTCGCGTGCCATACCTACCATGCCGATAAATTTGCCATATTCATCAAAACGTGGGCTTATAATTGTTTGTACAGGAAGTGTTTTGCCCAATTTTGTAACATAATCAAGCTCTAATGTCATTGGCTTTCCAGTTAATATCATAACCTTAATATTCTCGTCCATTTTGCCAGATTCCAAGTACTCCTTAGTTTGGAAGTGCTTAGAGGTTATCTTTCCAACTACCTCATGAGGTTCATAACCAAAAAGCCTTTTGGCACCCTCATTCCAACTTAAAATAGTATCCATATCATCAGTTGTTATTATTGCTTCATCAATAGCAGCATCCATAACATTTTGCAAGAGTTTGGTTATATCTTTCAATTCTCTTTCAGCTTCCAAACGGTCTGTTATATCTTCAACAGTCCCATCGTAATAAAGTGTCTTTCCTCTAGAATCACAGTTTGTACTAACACTTTCTCTAACATAAACAGTAGTTCCATCTTTTGTGATCCAAATTGATTCATGACCAATCACTTTTTTATTTTCCCCAATGGTTTTAATAAATTCTTCTCGATCCTCTGAATTTTTATAGCAATCCTTAATAACATTTTTTTTCGCGAGTTCATCAAAAGATGTATAACCAAGTAACTTAATCAATGTTGGATTGGCTAATATAATTTCCCCTTCAGGAGTGGTTCTGTATAAACCAATTGTAGAATTTTCGTATAATAAACGAAACCGTTCTTCACTTTCACGTAATACTTCAACAGCCCGCTTATTCTCTGTTATATCTCTTATTGACGAAATCCAGGCTTCCTTGCCATGATAAATAATTTCCTGTGTATGTGTTTCCACATAAAAAATACTGCCATCTTTTCCAATATGCTGGTATTCATTAGGAGAATCTTCCTCTTTATCGTTAATATTTAACTTAACTTTTTCTTTATCTTCACCTTGCAAATGAAGATCAAGTGGTGTCATGTTAGATAATTCTTCTAGTGTATATCCATATTTATCAACCATAGCAATATTGCAATCAATAAATCTCAATGTCTTCTGATCAAAAACAATAATAGGATCGGCAATATGATTAAACAGCAATTTATATTGATCTTTTGTTACTTTCAAAGCCTCATTAGTATGCTTGTGTTTTGAAATTTCAAGTTGTAGGGTTTCATTATTTTTAGAAAGTTCAATTGTTTTTTTTCCTATCGATTTTTCCAATATTTCATTCTGTTTTCGTAATTGATCTTCAGCTTCTTTTATACGTAACATTACTTGTACTTGTGCAATAAGCATAGTTGGATCTATTGGCTTAGTTAAAAAAACATCAGCACCAATATTGAAAGCTTTAACTCTACTTTCCTTATCACTACTATACGCCGTAATCATAATTACAGGTATATGCTCGGTTAATTCGTCATTCTTCAGCCTACTACATGTTTCGTATCCATCAATCTCGGGCATTTGTATATCAAGAAGTATAGTATCCGGTAGTTCTTTTCTAGCAATTTGAAGGCCTTCACTTCCCGATCTTGCAAAAAGAACTTTGTAATTATTTAAACTATTGTCGAATACTGCCTCTATCGCAGCCAAATTCCTGTCGTTATCATCGATTGCAAGGATTTTTTTCATGGCAATATTATTAATTTGCGGTTACAACAAATATTATGTTATCAAAAAAAAAGCGCTTATTACTTGAATTGTAAACAATGTAATCTGTATATTTTACTATTCCCTATGTTCCTATATACAACCTGAATAAATTGATATTAGTTGACTAATTAAATTATTTAGGAATCATTCAATATAGAAGCTGATGAAAATCATAAATCGGATTTAAGAATCATTGGGTTTAAGAAAAACAGTCAAATCACAATTGCATTTCATTGTTTTGTTTTGGTAAAGTTAATATAAAAAATCCATTTGCAAAGTACTCTTTGCAATTATATCACTCATGATCAATTCATCACCTATATTTTTTCAATACTACACACCTTGATGAATTTAGATATTTACATAAATCGATAGTTTCAATAAAAAAAAAGAATTGAGTTAATCTAAATTAAATAATATTTGTGCAGGCTAATATTGAAGCATCGTATGGAGCCATTTACAATAGAAATGATATTAGTGCTCTTTTTCTAATACTTACATATAGCTCACTTGAAAGTCTTAATTTAGAGGATGGTGACATATTGAGTGTTAATTTTGAAACAGGCAATATAATTAATAAAACTAAAAACAAAAGCTCAGAAATTGACCCATTTTCAGAAGTTCAGCTTGAAATCTATAAAAATGACGGATTGTTCTAAGCCATTGGTTTCTAAATAAATACAATTAATTCTAATTTGACTATAAATGAGGCTGATTCAAGTTTGGGTTAGCCTCTTTTTTATGGTCTTATGGTTAAATACCCTGGATATTCTTTAATATTATCTCCAGCTTTATAGTATGGCTTAACTTTCAGCATAATATCTAGTTTCTCCAACTTCTCTTTATTTTCCATATCCATAACCAAATCAATAATAGATTGAAGATTTTCGGAAGTGAGTAATTTCAAAAGATCAAACTCAGCGTTAACAGGAAAACTTGTGGATTGTCCTGGAAGAACCTCCACATATTGATTTAATTTCCCCCCACCATATTGTTCATTCTTCATAAACAATTGCCATTGTAATCCTGAAATTGCAGCCTTAGAAGACTGATTATTAACAGCATTTATATTAACCGACAAAACAGCAGGTAATTCATTAGTCAGCAATTGCTGACCCAATAAAAGCATTTCGGTAAAACCAAAATCGCCGGCAGATTTGTATTTTGATACATCAATATTGCCCAACTTAATTATTTGAACATCCTTAATAGAAAAATCGCACTGTGCAAATCGGTTCACTTCTCCCAACTGATCAAGCACATCACATGATGAGATTATGATAGATATAAAAGCAACTATTATTAATATCTTTCTCATGTAGTTTAGTTTTTACACATTATTTTGATAAGAAAATTTCCCTAAATCTTTGACATTCTCTTTCTCTCAATTTCATTGAGATGGATCTTTCTCAACCTTATGGTACGAGGTGTAATTTCAAGATATTCATCATTCCTGATAATTTCCATATATTCCTCAAGTGAAAACTTAATTGATGGTGGGATTAGCACCTTATCATCAGAACCCGAAGAACGCATGTTGGATAGTTTCTTCGTTTTGTTTACATTCACTACGAGATCACCAGCACGATTATTTTCGCCAATTACCTGCCCTGCATAAACTTCCACATTCGGGTTTATATAAAATTTACCACGATCGATAAGTTTAAAGATAGCAAAAGGAATAGCAGTACCAGTTTCCATTGAGATTAATGCTCCATTATTACGTGTTTTAATTTCTCCCTTCCAGGGTTCAAAAGCATCAAAACGATGAGCAATAATTGCTTCTCCTTCGGTTGCAGTTAAAACACTATTACGCAGACCAATTATCCCACGTGATGGAATTTTAAACTCCAGCATCATCCTGTCGTTTTTTGGTTCCACATTCAGAAACTCACCTTTACGCATAGTTACTATATCAATAACCTTTCCAGAAAAATCCTCAGGAACCAGTACGGTAAGACTTTCAATGGGCTCATGTTTAGCACCATCGATTTCTTTAATTATTACTTTAGGTTGCCCCAATTGAAATTCATAACCCTCACGACGCATAGTTTCCACAAGTATCGACAGATGAAGAATTCCTCTGCCAAAAACCTGATATGAATCAGAAGAGTTTGTTTCTTCAACCCTCAATGCTAAATTCTTTTCTATTTCAAGATATAGTCTATCTCGTAAATGCCTGGATGTTACATACTTTCCTTCTTTTCCAAAAAATGGTGAGTTATTAATTGTAAAAACCATACTCATAGTAGGTTCATCAATTTTAATGGCAGGAAGACCCTCAGGCTCTTCAATATCAGCTATAGTATCGCCTATTTCAAAATCCTCAATGCCCATAATTGCTACAATATCACCAGCATTAACTTCAGTTTTGCATTTTTCTTTTCCAAGACCTTCAAACAAGTAAAGCTCTTTTATTTTTTGCTTGACAATTGAACCATCTCTTTTAACAAGTGAAATTAGCATACCCATCTTTATAGTGCCACGATGTAGTTTTCCAACGGCAATTCTACCTACATACGAAGAGTAATCCATTGATGTAATCTGCATTTGTGGAGTACCTTCTTTAAATTCTGCCGGAGGGATGTGTTCAATAATCTGATCAAGTAAATAAATAACATTATCGGTTTCATTTTGCCAGTCATCAGACATCCAACCTTGCTTTGAAGATCCATATACAACTGGAAAATCAAGCTGATCTTCAGTTGCACCAAGGTTAAACATCAAATCAAAAACAGCTTCATAAACTTCATCAGGACGGCAATTAGGCTTATCTACTTTATTAATTACCACAATCGGTTTTAAACCAAGATCTATCGCTTTTTGTAGTACAAACCGTGTTTGTGGCATGGGTCCTTCAAATGCATCCACAAGTAGTATTACACCATCAGCCATATTCAATACACGTTCTACTTCACCTCCAAAATCGGAGTGACCGGGTGTATCAATAATATTGATTTTTACCTCTTTGTATCTTACTGATACATTTTTTGAGAGTATTGTAATTCCACGTTCTCGTTCTAAATCATTACTATCTAAAATTAAATCTCCTACATCCTCGTTTTCTCTAAACAACTTTACCTGATGGAGCATCCTGTCTACTAGTGTTGTTTTACCGTGATCAACGTGAGCTATAATGGCTATATTCCTGATATTCTGCATTTTTCCTGTTTCTTATTTGGGGCTGCAAAATTAGTATTTATTTAGCTACTAAAAACTTATCCAAAATATTATAATTAGTCATAAAAACTTTTTAAAAGCTATGCTTAAATATACATAAAGGATAATACTAACCCCTTAAAAAATCTACTACGGCTTTTGTAAATCCTTCAGGATTATCTATATGGATAGAATGAGCTGCTTTGGGGATTATAATAGTGTTTGAATTTGACAGATCCTTAAATAAAACAGCTGTTTCCAATTCTGAAAACAGCAAATCTTCCTGACCAAACATAACTAAAGTAGGAGATTGTATTTTACTTATTTCTGAAATATAATTAAACACCGACACCGCATTAACTTGATTTTCAAATGATTTAGCTGATTGTGGGTAAGGATAATCAACAGCCATCTGTACAGCTTGGTTTAACATTTCTTCATCCTTAAAAAATGCAGGTGAAAATATCCAATAGTACATATTTCTAAACCATAATTCTTTTTCCATTCCTGATTTTAGATAGGTAACCCAATCGTTAAAAAGCTCTTTATTTCGCATTGATATGCAAGGAGAAGTAGCTTCCAATATTAATTTATCCACTTTATCCGGATACCTAATAGCCAAATCCATGGCTATCATCCCACCCATGGAATGCCCAAGAATACTGGCAGATGGAAGGTTTAAATACTCCATTAATTCCACACAATCATCTGTCATTTTTTGAACTGTGATACCTTTATTATCTAAAGGTGAACGCCCTATTCCCCTGTTATCAAATATTATTAAGCGGTTATGTTTTGACAATCCATCAATCACAGGTAACCAACTTTGTGAATCAGATGCCAACCCGGCAATCAATATCAATGGCTTACCGCTTCCAGTTTCTTGAAAATAAAGACTGCTTTCTTTTAATATCATTTTAACAACAAAATAAATTTATAGTATTTTTACAATATTAATAATTTTTTATGATAGGAAAAAAAGCAAAAGCAGCACGATTATCAGTTTTCTCAAATGCATTTCTAATTGTATTAAACCTCACAGTTGGGTTAATAAGTGGTTCTGTAAGTATCATTAGTGAAGCCATTCACACTTTTATTGATTTACTAGCCGCCATTATGGCTTACTTTTCAGTGAAAATTGCCGATTCACCGCCTGACAAGGAGCACCCTTACGGACATGGAAAATATGAAAATATCTCAGGAGTTGTTGAAGCTTTACTAATATTTGTGGCTTCGGGATGGATAATATACCATGCAGTTAACAGGCTTTCAGGAGAAAATACTATCGATCATACCGGATTAACACTTGGTTTTATTGTTATGGTTATTTCGGCTTTAGTTGATTTATTTGTTAGCCGTCACATGTACCGAGTAGCCAAAGAAACTGATTCAATAGCACTTAAAGCAGATGCACTACATTTAAGTGTTCATGTTTATACCTCACTTGGTATTGGAATAAGCTTACTTGTCATTTACTTTACCGGGTGGGATTTTTTAGATCCGGTTGCAGCAATAGTTGTAGCAGCATTTATATTAAAAGAAGCTTTTGAAATTCTGGTAGAAGCATACAAACCACTCATTGACAACGCACTCCCCGAAGAAGAGCAAAAATTAATTATTGAAACAATTGATAAGTTTACGTCGAACAATATGGGTTATCATATGGTAAGGACCAGAAAAGCCGGCTCCGACAGAGAGTTAGATTTTCACTTTGAGGTACCCGGAAATATGTCGGTTAAAGAGTCTCACAAGCTTTGCGATGATATTGAAAAAGAACTAAAAAAAACACTTCCTAACCTTGAAATTACTATTCATGTGGAGCCAATAAAGGAATCTTAAACAGTCATTGTAATTCAAGTTATCAAAAATAATTATTCGTTCACAAGCATCCCATCAATATAAGTTGCAACAATATCGGTTGCAGGAATTTCAGATTCAGGGATAAACATAATATCCTTATCAAGTATTACAAAATCTGCAGCCTTCCCTACCTCAATACTACCCTTTTTATCTTCATCAAAACTTCCTACTGCCGGCCATATAGTTATTGAACGTAATGCATCTTCTCTAGTCAAAGCATTTTCTATTTGAAAGCCTTCTTCGGGCCAACCCTTTAAATCCTTCCTGCTTACTGCCGCATAATAAGTTAACAGCGGACTAATATTTTCAATTGGGAAATCAGTTCCATTAACAAACCAACCATTCTGCTTTAACAAATCTGCGTAAGCATAAGCGTTACCTATTCTTTCTGGGCCAAGTCTTTCGTCAGCCCAGTACATATCAGACGTGCAATGTGTCGATTGGATTGAGGGGATAATCGAATAGTCCTTAAAATAGTGTAAATCATCAGGACTAACAATTTGCGCGTGTTCAATACGCCATCTTTTATCATTTTTTCCCTTTAGCTGTTTCGCATATGATCGAAGCATAATCCTATTTCCCGAATCGCCAATTGCATGTGTGTTAACCTGAAATCCTGCGTTGTAAGCCATTTCGCAAATACTGTCGTAATACGATAAGGATTCAATTTGCAGCCCCTGTGTATTTGGAGCATCTGAATATGGTTCCAGTAATAGCGCTCCCCGTGAACCAAGAGCACCATCAGCATATAATTTTACCGCACTAACAGTAAGTCTACCATTTCTAATTGGATCATTTTTAAAAAAATACTCAAAGTTTTCGTCTGTAGGACTTAACATCGCATATACTTTGATCGTTAACTTCCCATTCTTATGTAACTTATCTATTAATAATATATCTTGTTTATCAAGACCTGCGTCAGTAATTGTTGTAAGACCAACTGCAAAACAATCTTTTTGAGCTGATAACAAAGCTTGAGTTTTTTCTTCCTCACTAAATTCTGGTATAAAGCTTCTCACAATTTCAATCGCATTATCAACAAGAATACCTGAAGGTTCGCCATCTTCCAAAATAACTTCACCCCCATTAACTGTTGTAGTTGAGTTGATATCAGCGAGTTCGAGTGCTTTGGAATTAACAACAACTGCATGACCATCGATACGTGTTAGCACAACAGGATTATTGGGAAAGGCTTTATCTAGTTTTTCTTTTGTAGGAAAAGAAATATCCTGCCAATCGTTTTGGTCCCATCCTCTTCCAAGAATCCATTCTCCCGGATATTTCTCAAAGTGAGCCTTTGCACGCTCAATAACTTCGTCATACGAACTTGTTCCAACCAGGTTTGCATATTTAGTAGTAGCAAATCCATAACCCAAAAAATGACTATGACCATCATTAAAACCGGGGTAAATAAACTTACCCTCTGCATCTATAACATTTTCAGAAGTATAGTTTGACATTATTTCTGCCGTTAACCCCGAAGCAACAAATTTACCTTTGTTAACAGCAAAGGCTTCCAACATTTCAAAAGAATCGTTAACTGTATAAACATGTGCATTTGTAACAATTAAATCTACATTAGTTTTTTGCGCATTTACCGTTATTGCTGCCATAATTGATAGAAATAAAAATGTACTGAATTTTGAGAATAATTTTTTCATGGTTGATATTGTTATTATTGTGGTTTAAGTTTACATGCTAAAGACCATTTGTTCTAAAACTATTTAATCAATTTAATTCAACAAATATAATGTGATGTTTGATCTGAACCCAGTTTACGAAGTGAAAAATCTCTATATTTGATTGAGTTCCTTCGCTTTGCTCAGGAGGACAAGGTCTTGCTATATTTAACTCTACTTTTAATATCAAAATTCTAAATTCAAATAGACTCTTCCAAACGTTTCGCTCTAGTGAAAATCTTCTGCTACTTAATCAAACCTTTTCAAATCTCCTATTTCTTTTATTAAATACAACCCCTTCCCTATCAAAAAGATTATTAATTAACCCTGACTTAATCATCTCAACAGGAACACCATCTTCAAAATAATTTTCTTTTCCCAGAAGCCATAGCCTTGTTGCATAATTAAGAGCTAGTTCAGTATCGTGAGTTGTAAGTAATATTGTTTTGTTTTGTTTTAGAACAAGATCATTTAAGAGATTCATTATGATAACTTTACCCGGAGAATCAATATAAGCTGTTGGTTCATCAAGTAAAATAATGGGTGTATCCTGTGCAATTGCCCTAGCAAGTAAAACTTTCTGTTTTTCACCATCACTTAAGCTATGGAAATAACGATTTTTCAATTCAGAGGCTCCTACATCTTTGAATGACTTTTCAATTATTAGTTTATCTGAACTCGTTAATTTTCCAGTAAAGGACCCATATGGATATCTTCCTGTACCAACAATGTCATATGCTGTCAAATATTTGTCATCAATTTTGTCGGTTAGCACAACTGCAACCAGTCTGGCGACTTCTTTTCTTGATAAATTACTTAGATTTTTACCGTTGTAATAAATATTTCCATCCAGAACAGGAATAATGGCTGTTAAAGATTTTAGTAATGTTGACTTTCCAGCTCCATTTGGACCTAGCAAAGCAATAAGTTCACCCTTGCCAATAGATGTGTTAATATCATTATGTAATGACAAAATCTTACTTCGTGACAGTTTATATCCGGTAATTAAGTTTTCAACTTGAAGTAATCTGTCATTCAAAGTTGAGGCCGTTTGTAACCCCTCAGGATTAGTTAGATGGGAACTATCCATTACTCATTCTCCTTCCTTTTATTATAACCCAAATAACAATTGGCGCTCCTACAATTGACGTAACGGCATTAATTGGTAAGGATGCATCATATCCGGGAAGTTTTGATATGAAATTACACCCCAAGGTTAATGCAGCACCAATAAGTACAACAGCGGGCAACAATATTCTGTGATTAGATGTACGAAAAACAGTTCGTGCAATATGTGGGACTGCTAATCCGATAAATGCAATTGGGCCTGTAAAAGCTGTTCCCAATGCTATTAAAAAACCTGATATTAATATAAATATTGACTGTAGGAATTTTACATTAAACCCAGAACTAACTGCATATTGCCGACCCAACAATAGTGCATTTAACGGTTTTACAAACCACATTGTCACAATCAAAACTAATATTGTTGTAATAAATATCCAGATAGATTGAACAATACTAGTCTTCGAAAAACTCCCCAAACCCCACAATACAAACGCATGTAAATCTTCTGAGCTACTAAAAAATTGCATAGTACCAACAATAGCCGAAACAAGATAACCGATCATTATACCAATAATCAAAATTGTAACTGCGTTGCCAACCCTTCCTGAAACAAAGATTATAATCAATAATACAGCTAAAGCACCGGCAAAAGCAGCCAGAACAATTGCCATATCTCCAAGTATCAACAATGTACCACTAAAACTTGCTCCCACAACTCCACCTAATAATACCATAATTGCTACACCAAGACTAGCTCCTGCGCTAATGCCAAGCACTGACGGCCCTGCAAGTGGATTGCTAAAAGTAGTTTGCAATAAAAGTCCTGAAATACTTAACCCAATACCTACCGACATAGCCGTAATGGCTTGAGGCAACCTGTATTGGAGTATGATTATTTTTGATGCCTGGTTAGCATTAACATTTAACATGAGAGCATCCCAAACATCAATCCAGCTAATAACTACCGAACCATACCATAGATTTATAAGAAATAGAAATACTATTAATAATGGCAGTACTACAAAAATTAGTTTGGTATGTTTTTTAGACATTATTTTTCTGTTATCCTTTAAGACTCTTCCAGGTTCTACGAACTCTGGAAGGTCTTATTTGCGATCTTAATTATTTACAAAGATGATAATATTTTGGTTTGTAACCTTCCATTAGCTCAGGATGAAATACATAAATAAAATCAGCCAACAACAAATGTGGTTCGAGTGTACCCGTTTCAAAATAAGTAGATGTTTTGGAATCACAAAATATTACCTGTTTATCATTAAATGCTTTAAAATTATAATAAAGTTCATTTTCTGCCAACAATTTCTCATAAGAAAATCCATTTGAGTAGGTACCAACTATTCTCCAAAAATCAGCATCATGAGCCTTACTATAAACAACTTCAAAGTCAAGATTAATACTTCCTGTGTTTTGATTATCCTTCCATAAATAATCAGCCCCTGCATCATTAAATAATTGAGCAATATAACTATTACCCCCCGACACAAACCATTGCCCACTATAATACTTATCGGAAAAAACTGTGGGCTTATTTATTGAACCTGATGCAAGTTCTTTATACACATTATATTTACCTACAATGGTATCAAAAATATCGTTTGCTTCAGTCTCTTTACCAAAAAACAAAGCAGTAAATTTTATCCACTCGGCTCTTCCAAGAGGATCTGATTCCATAAAATCAAAAAACGGAATCATAGTTAACTCAGTAGCTGCCAAGGGATGTTTTTGAGCCAAATTGTATGGAGAATAAAAAATAATACTGGGATTTACTTCCAAAGTTCGCTCCAAATAGAAGTTACCATTGCCTGCTAATTCAACTATCTCTCCATTTTTGTACATTTCTTTAATATCAGGATTCCTAATATATTCAGATTCACTAATTGCACATACTTTATCAAGAATATTTAACTTACTAAAAGCATTTAGCTGAGTTGCAGAGAAAACAGCAACATTGTTAATTGGAATTTCCAGAAATTCGGGTGAAGATGGATAACCCTGATGATAAACCGAATCTGCTAAATAGTAAATAGATAGTATTTTATCTTTATTTTGCGGATTATAAATAACAAGTTTTTTAATATTATCCATTTCATATATATCAAATCCTTCAGCATAGTTCACAGATGAGACCAGCTCTTTACCATTATTACTAGTAAATAATTTACTAACAGACAGTGATTTTTCATCCTCAGAACAGGATATAAGTTGTATCACAAATATTAAAAGTAGTAAAAGAGACCAATTTTTTATTTTATCTTGTATATCCATTTAGAATATTATGATTGCATGCAAAAATAGTTATTTGTTCTGCTTTTATCCAAAGTAAATTTATTACATCAATCAAATTATTAATTTTGACAACTTCAATTAAAAAATGTAGTTCATGTTAAAACAAATTATTTACGCACTAAGCTTTGTAATTGCAATCAATATATTTTTCACTTCATGTGAAACTAAAAGCCCTAAACAAGTAAAAATTGCAATCTCTAAGGAGAAGTCTGACCAAAGCATTACAAAATATGCCGATTGGTTGTTGAGGTACAATAATGACATTATGTACTACAACCTATACCCATTGGGGATTGATTCTGCCGTAAAGTTATTGAAAACTTGTGATGGACTACTGCTTACGGGGGGTGAAGATGTATTCCCCGGATATTACGGTAAAATTGATGACACTTCCCGCTGTGGCACTTTCGACAGATATCGTGATAGCCTTGAATTTGCATTGATAGACAACGCTATTGCCGACAAAATACCAATTTTTGGTATTTGCCGAGGTGAGCAAATTCTTAACATCTCACAAGGAGGAACTCTTTATATTGATATTCCAACCGATTATGATACAATTGTTAAGCATCGAAGTCCTAATTTTAGCAGATCATATCATCCGATTGAATTAGTAATTAACACTCGTTTATATAAAACTTGCAAAGGCAACAACAAAGGTGATGTAGTAAGCCATCATCATCAGGGAATTGAGAAGTTGGGCAAAAGCCTACTTATTTCCGCTTATGCAGAAGACAATTTTCCGGAAGCTATTGAATGGGCTGATACAACAAACAGTCATTTTTTAATGGCAGTACAGTGGCATCCTGAAGCAATGGACACTTTACATCCGCTGTCAGCTCCACTTGCAAAGAAGTTCTTATTGGAAGTGGCTAATTATGAAAATATTAATTTTTAAACCTTCCTAAACAAGTAGTAACCAAACTAATGCAACAACAAAGTCACAAACAACCTACTATTCTAATAACCGGTAGTACAGGTTATGTATGTAAGTTTTTAGTTGATAAGCTTCTTAAAGAAACAAATTTTAATATAGTTGTTACTTATAGAAATAAGAAAGGAAACTACAAGGAAAATAGTAGGTTGCACTTTGAAAAAGCTGATTTGCTTAAGCCCGGTTCATTTGAAAATATTTTTAGAACCTACAAACCAGCTCATGTAATTCATCTGGCATCCATGGCACGTGTTTCTGACGGGGAAAACAATCCTGAAAAAGTAATTACAGTAAATTATGTTGCATCAATAATATTGGCTGAACTTTCAATAAAATATGGGTTGAAATCGATGGTATTCACATCATCAAACCTAGCACAGGATGCTGTATCGGTGGTTGGTATTGGAAAATTTTTGATTGAGCAGTATTTTCAAAAGTTAAACTCCAAAACAACAAAGTTTATAAGTTTAAGAATGCCAAATGTTATTGATAGTAATGGGGCAGTTACTTTAATCTTTAAGAAGCAGATTAAAAATAATCAGAATATTACAATAACACATCCTGATATGAGTCGTATGTTTGTAACAGGTGAGCGAGCTGCCGAACTATTGGCTTATCTTATTGTAAACGGAATAAACAAAGGTGTTTATGTATCATATGATAAGCCGGTTAAAATTATTGATTTGGCCAATATAATGATTAAAGAATCTGGTAAAGAAATAGTAGTTGACATAATTGGTATGAAACCCGGTGAGAAATTAGTTGAGAAAACCTTCTCTAAAGATGAAATTATAAAAACTGATATTCAGGGGCTTGGAAAAATTAAAAATTACAAGTATAATCTAAGACTAGTAGAATCGGCAATCAGTAAAATTAACATTAAAGAAGAAGTAAAATCAAATAAAAAGATTCAGAAATCATTTGAAAAATTATATAATGATTAAAAAAACTATATATATATTATTAGTCTTAATAATTAGCATAAGCTCATCTGCAAAAGCAGCATGGTTGTTAATCCCCATGGATAAATCCCAAAAAAATCATCTAAAAGCCTACGGTGTTGCTTATTGGATATTAGATCGAGGAGCTGAGGTTGAGTGGCTATTAAACTATAGAGGAGGCAGTTACCTAATAAAATATCATCAATTATTTGAAGATGAGTGTGTTATCAGAGGGGTTACATCTCAGGTTATTACAGATGTTCAATCATCCTCAATAAAACAGCAAATATTGCAACCCGATGTTAATATGGATATTATAGAATTGCAAAAAGCTCCAACAATTGCTGTTTATTCACCAAAAAACAAGCAACCCTGGGATGATGCTGTTACCCTGGCTCTTACATATGCTGAAATACCATATGATGTAGTTTACGACCAGGAAGTAATTAGTGGAATGCTACCAACTTATGATTGGCTTCACCTACATCACGAAGATTTTACCGGTCAATATGGAAAATTCTGGTCACATTATCGTAACTACCCATGGTACAAAGATGATGTGGCAGCCAACGAAAAAGTTGCTGCCGAATTGGGGTTTGAAAAAGTATCAGAATTAAAACTTGCAGTTGCAAAAAAAATTCGTGACTTCGTTCTTGGTGGCGGTTACTTATTTGCAATGTGCTCGGCAACCGACAGCTATGATGTTGCCCTTGCTGCCGAGAATGTTGATATTTGTGATGTAATGTTCGATGGTGATCCTATGTCTGCCGGGGCACAAGAAAATCTTGATTACAACAATTGTATGGTTTTTAAAGATTTCACCATTGTGAAAAACCCAGGTAAGTACGAGATATCAAATATTGATGTTACTGAAACACGTCCCAGATCAATCCACAAATCCAACGACTACTTTATGCTTTTTGACTTTTCGGCTAAATGGGATCATATCCCAACTATTCTTTGCCAAAACCATGTTCGGTTAGTAAAAGGATTTATGGGACAGACTACTGCATTTAACAAAGACCTTATTCAGTCGAATGTTATAATTATGGGAGAAAACAAAGCAGCAAATGAAGCACGATACATTCATGGTGAATTTGGAAAAGGGTTCTGGACTTTCTACGGCGGTCACGACCCTGAAGATTATCAACATCGTATTGGTGATCCACAAACCGATCTGAACCTTCACCCCAATTCACCGGGTTATCGGTTAATACTTAATAATGTATTGTTTCCAGCGGCTAAAAAGAAGAAGAGGAAGACGTAAATTTAACTATCATCTATGACAGAAAAATCATCCCGTTCAATGGCAGTAATGTATGCCTTCTACCCAATGGTAGTAATTACCGGTTTTGTACAATTACTTGTTCCTTCAACAATTCACATGTTAATGAAGCACTTTCATATCAGGGAGGGTGAAGCAGGAATTCTTCCCCTTATTTTCTTCTCAGGAATAATGATTAGTGCATTTGTGATAACACATTTAATTAAAAAGTTTAGTGTTAAACAACTTATGATATCGGGTGCTATTATTGTTTCGGCTTCACTAATAATTGCTTCACAAAGCCATCTGTTTATACTTTTTGCTATTCTCTCTTTTTTCACCGGTTTTGGAAATGGAATAATGGTTACTCTTCCAGGCATTTATACTACAAATATATATAGTGAAAAAAGTGCTCAATTACAATCGGTTATTTTTAGCTTTTTAGCATTGGGGTTTGTAATTGGTCCCATTTTTCCCGGAATTATTTCATACTTTGACATATCATGGCGGTGGTGTTTTGCTTTTCCCGGGCTACTAATACTCCCGGCATTAATACCTATTATTCTTGCAAAGCATGAACCTATTGATAAGGCAGAAAAACTTACTCCACATATAGTTAAAGAAATTATATCTTTCGACAAAAAGTTTTTTTTCAGAATGGTAATTGCATTAATTATTTCATCTGGTGCTGCAATAGGATTCTTAACCTGGCTGATCACATTTCTCGAGGATAAAAGGGGAACTTCACCTGGTACTTCTCACATTATACTTGCAACTATGGGAATTGCTGCAGTAATCGGTCGACAAATTTGGGCAAGAGTAGCGCCTAAAATTACAGTTTATCGTACATTAACTCTTTTAGTTCCGGTATCAACAGTGTTTGTTTTTTTAGCACCTCTACCTAATTCGGTAATAATAAACATTATACTTTTCTTTATCGCTATGATTTTTATTTCAGGAATAAACCCATTATTTCTTTCAGCAGCAGCTGTTTACCCAAAATCACATTCGTCAAGTGCATATACAATATTGTTTATTTCAATTTCAATTGGGGGGATTATCATTCCTTTTGTTATCGGACAGATTTTTGAATATACCAGCCCCATAATTGGAATGAGTTCAATTTCTTTGCTATTTGTTATTGTAATAGTATTGCTATTAAGTATCAAAAAAGAACTACCTATTTCAGAGCATATACATAGACATCCTATGCCTTAGCTTACTGATAATGAATCAATATTCACTGTGCTCAAGATAACTTTGATTCAACTCATTTTTTTTATTTAAGTGTGCTATTTATTGACAACAACATACTTCTTAAAAGCATCTCAAGTTTCATCATATCATTTATTATTATTTTTACCAAATTAAATCACTAAAATAAACAGAAACCAAATTCATATGATTAGGATATTTAAAACTTCTATTGTAATTGCAATTGTTTTCACTATTACAATTGCTGAAGCACAAACTACCAATAAGATGCCCCTCGAAATTGCTAAAGCATTTCAGGATGGAACAAGATCTAATGACGGAAACCCCGGACCAAATTATTGGCAAAATTATAGTGATTATAGTATTAATGCACTACTTAACACGAAGGATAGCAAACTTATTGGAAGCGAATCTATTAACTATCACAACAACAGCCCTGATTCGCTAAAAATGATAGTAATACGTTTGTATCCTGATTTTTATAAGAAAGGAAATTCACGGTCGTGGGCAATTGGTGATGATGATTTAACCGATGGTACTTCAATTGTAAGTTTAAATATCAATGGAAATGACATCAACATTAACGAAACAAAGAATGTAAGGCGTTCAACAACTAACATGTATGTCTTTCTTGAAAACAAGCTGTTACCGGGTGATTCATTACAATTGGATATTGATTGGGAATTTAATATTCCGCGAAAGCGCTGGGTAAGAATGGGAAACTATGGCAACGACAGATTATTTATTGCTTATTGGTATCCTCAAATAGCTGTATATGACGATGTTGACGGCTGGGACAGGATTGAATATTTAGGAACAGTTGAATTTTATAACGATTTCAACAACTACAATGTAACCATCGAAACACCTCCCGGATTTACGGTTTGGGCAACTGGTGAACTTGAAAACATTAACCAATTATACACTGAAAAAGTAGTAGAAAATTACAACAAAGCTAAAAAGTCGGACAACGTTATTAATATATTCTCTTTCTCCGACACAAAAAATAATAAGGTACTTAAAAGCAATGAAACTAATCAATGGCATTTTATTGCAGATCATGTTCCTGATTTTACATTTGGTGTTTCAAAATATTCAAATTGGGATGGTACTTCTATAATTGCCGACAAAGTTACAGGTCGCCGTGTATTTGTTGATGTCGTTTATCCTGATTCGGTTG
Organism: uncultured Lentimicrobiaceae bacterium; assembly: GCA_964460905.1. Taxonomy (GTDB): domain Bacteria; phylum Bacteroidota; class Bacteroidia; order Bacteroidales; family F082. The sequence continues at coordinate 67,028 of CAYWRM010000011.1, read as the reverse complement.
ATTCATTTGATGAAGGTGCTTATTTTGCCAAAGAGAGTGTTAAATTTATGGTTGACAGCTTACCCGGATATCCGTTTCCTTATTCGCACATTACATCATTTTGCAATGGAAGAAAAAGAGGTGGAATGGAATCGCCAATGATGGTAAATGAAGGAGATCCATCAGATAGAGAACAAGCAATTGGTCTAATTTTCCACGAAATATCTCACAGTTATTTTCCGTTTTACATGGGTACTAACGAAAGAAAATATGCATGGATGGATGAAGGTTGGGCAACATGGCTTACATATGGTATATTAGATCAAATGGAGCCTGATAATAATTATTTTGAGAATGTATCAAATAGTTTTCAAGACCTAAGTGGAAAAGAAAAAGAAGTGCCTTTGATATTTCCTTCAAATCTAATTACTGACTATGCTTCATATCGTGTTCATGCTTACAATCGATCGGCAATGGCCTATGCATTTTTACGTAATACTCTAGGCGACAAGTTGTTTAAGGAAGCTTTACACGCATATATGGATAGATGGAATGGTAAACATCCTATTCCATATGATTTCTTTAATACGTTCGAAAATGTTACCGGACAAGATCTTGACTGGTATATTCAACCCTGGTTTTTCGATCGTGCTTACGCTGATTTAGGAATTAAAAAAGTAACACTCAACAATAAAGTTGTAATTGAAAATAATGGTGGCTTACCTTTGCCAGTTGCTGTTACTTGCTATTTTACAGATGGAACAAATACTGAGTATTATGTAAACACATCCATCTGGCGTACAGGTGATCCAGCAATAATAATACAAGCTAATCCTGAAAAGGAAATTCAAAAGGTAATTCTTGGCAATAAGGAAATTCCAGATGTTGTTCAAGAAAACAATGAAATAGTAATTGTAAATTAGTAAATTAATAAGTGCAACTTAATCGACATTATTTTTGTCAAAATGAATACAAATAGTTAAATAGATATGAAACGAAACATCCTACTAATATTTCTAATTGGAATTATAATTAATTCAATTGCTCAGATAGCTCCTGATAAATATTACATTCAATTTACCGATAAAAGCAATTCTCCATATTCCATTGATAATCCTGGCGAATTCTTAACTCAACGAGCCCTCGATCGCAGAAATCGCCAGGGGATAGTTATCAATGAAAATGACATCCCTGTTAATCAAGTATATATTCAGGGTGTAGCTGATATAGGTGTTGATATATTAAACCCTACACGTTGGCTAAATGGAGTTACAGTTTTTACTGAAGACCTTGGTCTTATTGAGCAAATTGAAGCTCTACCATATGTTAGCGGATCTGTAAAATTTAATTATTCGGAGAATTTTAATAATGAAAAATTCAAAGAAATTGATGTAGACTTAGAAAATGGGAACTTTTCATCTCGAAATAATAATTCAACAAGTTCATTGAATTATGGTTTAGCTTACGGACAGATTGAACAACTCAATGGTATTCCTCTGCATGACGCCGGATATCAGGGTGAAGGTATGGTTATAGCAATATTAGATGCAGGATTTACAGGAGCCTTAACCCATCCTGTACTAGAATATTTATGGGAAAATGACAGAATACTTGGCAGCAAAGACTTTGTTTACATTGGAGGAAGCGTTTTTAACGATAGTGAGCATGGCAAAATGGTACTTTCATGTATGGGTGCAAATCTTTCAGGTGAAATGATTGGCACAGCACCTGAAGCTGAATACTGGCTATTACGTTCAGAAGAATCCCCACATGAAAATGTTATTGAAGAATACAATTGGATGTCAGCTGCAGAATTTGCTGATAGCGTTGGTGCCGATATTATTAACTCATCACTGGGTTATATCGATTTTGACAATCCTATTTTTGATCATCCGCATAGTGCAATGAATGGAGATTCTACTGTGATTACTCGTGCAGCTGATATTGCTGCCTCAAAGGGCATACTTGTTGTAAATAGTGCAGGAAACAGTGGATCCAGCTCTAGTTTTCCATGGATTGGAGCTCCTGCTGATGGTGATAGCGTATTGACAATCGGAGCAGTTAAACTTAACGGTCAAAGGGCATCATTTAGTTCCATTGGACCTACAGCTGATGGAAGAATTAAACCCACGGTAATGGCATGCGGACAAGGTGCAACTATTGCAACGGGTACTACTAATATTTCCACTACAGGAAACGGAACATCATTTTCCTCGCCAATTTTGGCAGGTATGTCAGCATGTTTGTGGCAATCACACCCAGATATGACTATGATGGAGATTTATGAGTCGATTAGAGAAAGTGGATCATTGGTAAGCGATCCAAACGACCTTATGGGATGGGGAATTCCAAACTTTAACGAAGCCGACTCAATATTAACAGCAATTACTCCTCCCTCATATAGCACTGAATTTGTTAAAGCATCACCAGTTCCTTTTGTTAACAAACTGCATGTTTCTGTAAACATAGATAGTGCTGAAAATGTTAGTGTTGAGATTTTTAACATTGCTGGAAACCTGGTTCTTAGTAGCACAGTTAGCCTTTCAAAATATAGTAATAGTTTTGAATTAAACGATGAATTGCTTCAACTTTCACAAGGAGTTTACTTCCTTAAAGTAATTACAAAACATAGAACCGACGTTGTTAAAATTATTAAGAATTAGAATAGTTTGTTAAACTGTTGTTCTTCTTTCAAAGGGAACAACAACTATACCAGTACTAATCATACCACCTTCCGGGAGTAGGTTATTAACAAAAGTTATAATTTATCAACAAAAACTTTTAGTTATATAGCCCATTTCATATAAGTTTTTAATTTTGAGCATGGATTAACATAATGCTAATCTGATAAATAATTTTGAGCAAAATCTTAAAAATAATATGCAGGAGACAGAGAAACAAGAAAGAAGGGATGATCTTTTTTCAGAAGTTGTAAGAGCTGGAAAACGAACCTATTTTTTTGACGTTAAAGCCACACGGGCAAATCAGCAGTATCTAACCATTACTGAAAGTAAAAGAAAGTTCAACGAGGAACAAGGCAAATTTTTTTATGAAAAACATAAAGTTTTTCTTTATGGTGAAGATTTTGAAAAATTCACCAATGGGCTTAATACTGCTATTTCATTTATTGAAAACGGAGAAAGTAAAGAAGTACCAACAGTTGTGACCGACAGCACGGAAGATATAAGCAGCAGTGTTGATGTTAACTTTGAAGATCTGGGTGTTGATTCCGTTGTATAATCATTTATTTACTCACAACTAAGCTGGGTTGTTAATAAATTTATCTCACTTGTCAAGCTTGAAATATGTTAAATGCTAATTTTGTCAGTTAAGTATCTACTTAGTAAAACGAACAAATTATAATGGGGAAAACAATTGCCATAACCAATCAAAAAGGAGGTGTTGGTAAAACAACAACTTCAATTAACTTAGCTGCAAGCCTTGCTATACTTGAATATAAAACACTTATAGTTGATGCTGACCCCCAGGCAAATGCCACTTCCGGTATTGGTTTTGATCCCAAACAAATTCAGGCAAGTATTTACGAATGTATAATTGACAAACTTAATGTAGAAAATGTAATTTTACAAACAAAAACTCCAAATCTTGACTTGTTACCAGCACACATCGACCTGGTAGGTGCTGAAATTGAAATCATAAATTTGCCTGACAGGGAAAAACTGATGCTCAATGTACTAAAGAATGTTAAATCAAAATATGATTTCATAATAATTGATTGTTCACCATCTTTAGGGCTTATAACTGTTAATGCTCTGACAGCTTCCGATTCAGTAATTATTCCTGTTCAATGCGAATATTTTGCACTTGAAGGACTTGGTAAACTGCTTAACACAATAAAGATTGTACAAACCAGATTAAATCAAAAACTAGACATCGAAGGTATATTGTTAACAATGTTTGATACAAGATTGCGACTTTCAAAACAAGTTGTAGAAGAAGTAAAGACTCATTTTCAGCAGATGGTATTTAACACAATAATTAACAGGAATACCAAACTAAGTGAGGCACCCAGTTTTGGAGATTCTATTATTATGTACGATGCTAACAGCACCGGTGCAATTAACTATCTTAATTTAGCCCGCGAGTTACTACAAAAGAATGATTTAACTACAATAAATAACGCTGATAAAATAATTAATGAGTAACAAAAACAAAAAGAAAGTACTAGGTAGAGGGTTAGATTCAATTTTATCTAGTCCGGATACTGATATAACATCTGAAGATATTTCAGGTGGTTTTGTTGCTGGAGCAATTGCCGAAATTGACATAAACAAGATTGAGACAAATCCGTTTCAACCCCGTACTAATTTTGACGAAATGATGCTCAGAGAATTAGCAAATTCGATAGAAATACAGGGAATAATACAACCCATCACCGTCCGGAAAATGGGCTACGACAAATATCAGATAATAGCAGGAGAACGCCGCTTTAGGGCATCACAAATGGCTGGTATAAAACAAATGCCGGCATTTATTCGTATTGCCAACGATGAGGAGATGCTGGAACTTGCGCTCATTGAAAATATTCACCGTGAAGATCTAAATGCCATTGAAATAGCAATTAGCTATCAGCGACTCATTGATGAAATTAAGCTTACCCAGGAAAAATTAAGTGATAGGTTAGGGAAAAGCAGATCGTCGATTACAAATTTTTTACGACTACTGAAGCTACCTCCTAGTGTTCAGGTAGCCTTGCGCGATGGCTTCATATCAATGGGACATGCAAGGGCATTGATAACAATCTCGGATATAAAAGTTCAGGAAAAAATTCTAAAAAACATTATAGGTGACAGGCTTAATGTTAGACAAACTGAAGAGCTTGCAAGAAAAACCGGCTCAAAACAACCTGTAAAACCAAAAGTACCATCTTCAAAAATTCCGGAAAGATTTAAAGATACTCCTGCCAAACTAAGCACTAAACTGGGCACAAAAGTTAATCTTAAGCGAAACAATAACGGTGAAGGAAGTATCGTTATAAGTTTTAAAAACGACAAAGATCTCGACAAGATTATTTCGTTAATTGAGGACTAGAAGAACATTTTGAAACAGCCATTAAACAGTACGTATTTCTTTGCGATCATTCTAATAATTTTAGTTTGCTCCGTAAGCAGTGTGTCCTCTCAAAACGAATCTCAAAATGATTCAACTGAAGTCTTTACACATTCTCCAAAAAAAGCAACTTATTTATCACTCGTCCCGGGTCTTGGACAAATTTATAATAAGAAGTATTGGAAGCTGCCAATTGTTTATGCAGGCTTTGCCGCAACTGGATATTTTGCTTTTTGGAACAGAGGAGAATATTTAAAATTCAACGATGCATATGTATGTATACTAAACGATCCGGATAATTGTGATAACGAACTTGCACTTAAATATGACTCTGATCAACTTAAATCTGCACGTGATTACTACCGACGTAATATGGAGCTCTCTTTTATCCTGATGGGTGCATGGTATATTCTCCAAATTCTTGATGCAACTGTTGATGCACATTTATATTACTGGGAAGTAAATGAAAATCTGTCACTTAAAGCGGAACCCGTATTTCAACAATCAATGTCACAGATACCTCCGATTATACCTAATAATAGTGTCAATCACAATGGGTTAAAAATAACAGTTAGTTTCTAATTAATCAATAATATAACCACTATGTAATGTGGAAAAACTTTTTTAATCACACCATAACTTAAGTTAATACCTGAATAAAAATAAATTCTTCAGTATCAGTCATAAAAAAAATTAAGAGATGAATATAATTATATCAGGCTACGGACGAATGGGTAAAGAAGTCGAAAAAGCTTGCCTTAAAAGAGGTCATAAAATAATTGCAGTCATTGATAATGAATCCGACTGGCAAAAACTATCCAACATTGATTATTCAGGTGCTGCAGTAATTGATTTTAGCATGCCAAATGAGGCAAAAAATAATTACTTAAAATGTTTTAAACTAGGAGTACCAATTGTTACCGGAACAACCGGTTGGTATGATGAACTGGAATACATAAGTGAACAATGTAAAAATTATAATGGATCTTTATTTTATGCACCAAATTTTAGCATTGGTGTAAATATTTTCTTTAAAGTGAATTCATATTTAGCACAACTAATGTCGGGTTTTAACAATTATGAAATTCATGTAAATGAAACGCATCATATACACAAATTAGATGCTCCCAGCGGAACTGCCATAGCCGTTGCCAATGGAATTATAGAAAAGCATAAGGAATTAAATAATTGGACATTAAATTCAAAAGGAAGCACTAACAGTTTGCCAATATACTCCACCAGAAAAGGAGAAATAACCGGAACTCATAAAGTTATTTACGAATCAGGCGAAGATAAACTTACATTAGTACATGAAGCAAAAAACCGTGAAGGTTTTGCACTTGGAGCAGTATTAGCTGTTGAATTCATAGTGGGCAAACATGGCATCTTTAATATGGAAGATTTACTAAAACAAATGTTATGAAAATTGTTCTTTTTATAATATCAACCACAGTTATAATATTGCTTGTATCATGTAAATCATCCAGGAAAGCCGTTGAAAACAACATTAATATTGATAATTTCTGTGAGTCAATGACATACAACAGTAGTGCGGTTGATAATATATCAACAGATTATTATTCAATTGATACTCTGTTTATTGACAATAACTGCCTGAACATATGGGTTTCATATGTTGGAGGTTGCGGCGATTCTGATTTTAAGCTTTACTATTCAGATATTGTTTACGAATCGATGCCACCAACAACAAATTTATTACTACAACTTAATGACAATGATCCTTGCAAGGCAATTGTTCAACAGAAACTATACTACAATCTTAGCTTTTTTGATGAATACAAACAAAATAACGGAATACTATTGAAGTTGTCAGGTACCGATAAAAGTGTGTTGTATACTAATACCAAATAGCTACCAAGATGCGCCTTAAAACATTTATTTTTTCCATCTTCTCTTCTTAAAATATTTTGTTTTATAAGGCTCATTTTGATAACTAATTGATATAAGTGAAAATCTAAAAGAAAATCTAAAATAGAATTCATTTTTTCCTAATTTTGCCCGCTCAAATTAATTAAGAATAATTAACGATAGTGCTAGCTCAATACAACTATCTTGCAAGCACTAAACCATAAATTAAATAATCATGCTTGAATTGATAATTTTAATCCCCCTATCATTTACTATACCTACTATATTTGCTTGGATGCTTTTCGAAAAAGCAGGCCGACAGGGATGGGAGACCCTCATTCCATATTATAATCTATATGTTTTTCTTAAAATTATTAAAAAGCCATGGTGGTGGATGATATTACTATTTTTCCCTTTCTTAAACGTATTCATGTACATGCTCATGTTAGTGGAGATAGTTAAATGTTTTAATAAATTTTCATTGGGTGAACAATTCCTAAGTGTAATTTTCCCTTTTGTATATCTCCCTTATATTGGCTTTAAGGAAGATGAAGTATATGTTAATCCTGCTGACAGACCTAAGATAAAGAAATCATTTACAAGAGAATGGGTAGATGCTATAGTATTTGCAGTTGTAGCTGCAACAATTATCCGTACATTTTTACTTGAGGCATATACAATTCCTACATCTTCGATGGAAAAGTCGCTACTTGTTGGCGATTATCTATTTGTAAGCAAAATTACCTATGGACCAAAGGTACCAAATACACCAATATCATTTCCATTTGTGCACCATACATTACCCGGCACCGACAACATTAAATCATATGTTGAGTGGATTAAATTTCCATTTTATCGCTTTGCAGGATTTAAAAATATCGATCATAATGATGCAGTAGTATTTAATTACCCTGCCGGAGATACTGTATCCACAAGGTTCCAAAGTAATATGAGTTATTATTCTCTTGTTGATCAGTATGGAAGGGAAAGAGTATGGACAGATAAACAAAATTTTGGAGATATTGTGGTAAGACCAGTTGATAAACGTGAAAACTATGTAAAACGGTGCATAGGCTTACCAGGAGATACACTTAGTATAGCTAATCGTCAAGTATACTTGAATGGAGAAAAAGCAATTAATCCTGAAAAATTACAGTATCAATATATGGTTACTACTAGCGGTAGCAGTATAAACCAGAAAATTTTGAATAAATACGATATCACTGAAACTTTTAGAGGTAATAGGCCAGGTCAATTTATCTTTATGCTGACTAATGAAGCAAAACAAGGCATTGAAAAACTGCCAATTGTTAAGAGTGTTGAAGTTTTTAACGAGGATGCCGGGATATGGAAGCGGGAAATATTCCCGTATGATTCTGCATATAAATGGAATCGTGATAACTTTGGTCCACTATACATCCCTAAAAAAGATATACCTATAAATCTTACCATAGAAAATCTGCCAATTTATAAGCGTCTGATAGTAACCTACGAAGGCAATGATCTTAAAATTGCAGTTGGTAAGATTATAATTAATGGTGAAGAAACAACGTCATACACCCCAAAGTTTAACTACTATTGGATGATGGGTGACAACCGTCATAACTCAGCTGATTCAAGATATTGGGGATTTGTACCTGAAAATCATATCGTTGGAAGAGCCGAATTTGTTTGGTTATCTTTAGACCCAAATAAATCATTGTTCGATGGTAAAATTAGATGGAATAGGTTATTCTCAATAGTAAATTAAGGCAACCCTGATAAAATAATGGTAAACCAAAATCTTAGGTAATTAACAATTATTACTTGATACGGTTAATAAAATAAGCCTTCAATTGGCAAAACGAATAACTATTTACCTATTTTCGTAATTGTAATAATAACTACATTTTAAACTAAATAACTAAAATTATACTATTTCATGAGTGAAGATTACGAATGGATTGACGATGCAAATCTTAACGAACTTGTTAACAGGTTTCAAAAGATGCTTAAAGCAGATATGCAATTCTTCTTTGATGTTAATGAATTTGAAGTTATTATTGACTACTTTATTGATTTTCAGGAATTTGATAAAGGAAGAATAGCTGTTAGATCAGCATTGCAGCAACATCCATCCGGGATTGGTTTTAAAATAAGAAGTGCTAAGCTACTGGCACAAAGTGGAAATTATTACGAGGCGTTAGAGCAATTAAACCAACTCGAATTAATAGAGACTGCAAACGATGAATTATATATTTCGAAAGGCGAAATATATAGTATGATGAATAAACATGAGCTCTCAATTGAACAATATGAGAAAGCCATACCTTACACCGAAAACCCGGAAGACATATATTCAGTTATTGCCTTTGAGTACGAAAACATAAACGATTATCCAAATGCAATTAGAAATCTAAAAAATGCGCTTGCATTAAAACCCGACTCGGAAAATATTATTCATGAAATTGCTTTTTTCTTTGATATTACAAACCGTGAGGAAGATGCTATTTCATTTTTTAACGATTTTTTAGACACAAACCCTTTTGCGAAAGTTGCATGGTTCAACCTTGGGATTTTTTATAATCAACTAGAGCTATATGAAAAAGCCATTGAAGCTTACGAGTTTACATTGGCTATTGATGATGGTTTTTCATCGGCATACTTCAATATTGCAAACTCTCTTTCAGGTTTAAACAGATATGAAGAAGCTATCGAATACTACAAAGAAACCTTCAAGTACGAAGCCCCCGAACCAATTACTCATTATTATATTGGTGAATCATATGAAAATATGAATGATATAAAAAATGCAATGCACCATTTTAACAAAGCTCTTGAAATTGATGATAAACTAGCTGATGCATGGGCCGGACTCGGAAGGCTTTTTGCTGGGCAGGACAATAATGTTACTGCAATAAATTACTATGAAAAGGCAGTTGAAATATTGCCTTCAAATTCTGAATTCAGGTACGACATTGCAATGATTTATTTTAAAGAGAAAAACTATAACGTTGCCTGTGATGCATTCACAGAAGTTGTTAAACTTGATAAATCAAATATTGATGCCTGGATAAATTACTCATCTTGTGCTTTTGCCAATGATGATACTGAAAGAGCCATTGAGATAATTGAGGAAGCCATTGATAGTAATAAAGACAATGCATTACTCTGGTACCGCCTTGCCGGATACCTTCATGCTTCTGGAAAAGTACAGCAAGCATATTTTTATATTGAAACAGCCTTAAAGCTTAATTACGACCAACATACCGAGCTCATCAACCTGATACCAAACCTATTTGATGACAGCAGGTTTATTGAGTTATTGGGTGTATACAAAGGCTCTGAATAGTTGATAATTTGCATGTTATAATTTCTTTACAGCAATCAACATCTAGTATATTGGTTAAATATTTTCATAAAAGTTATATCTTAGCAAAAAACAACTTTTATGAAAAAGCAGGTAATCATAATTTTAATTGCCTTTTTCTTTAAAGCAGCAGTATTTTCTCAAAGTTGTTTACCTCAAGGAATTACATTAAATACTCAAGAAGAAATAGACAATTTCCAAACTAATTTTCCCGGCTGTACAGAAATTGAAGGAAGCTTAAATATTGCTGGCACTAACATAACAAATTTAACAGGATTAAGTATTCTAACTGCAATAGGCGAAGACCTTTATATTTATGATAACAATAACTTAACCAGCCTAATAGGACTAAACTACATAACTACAATTGGAGGGGATTTATTTATTTTTCGCAACGACACATTAACAAACTTTACAGGCCTTGGCAATTTAACTACAATCGGTGGAGCCCTATTTGTTAACGACAATAATATTCTAACAAGTTTAGAAGGACTAAACAATTTATCTTCAATAGGCAGTTTCATAAGGGTTTCGCGCAACGATTCGCTAACAAGCTTAACCGGATTAAACAATATCACAATAGTTGAGGAATACTTAGATATAACTAATAACGATGCATTAACAAGTTTAGAAGGGCTGAACAATATTACTACAATTGAAGAATACACTACTTTTTTTGGCAACGATAGATTAACAAGTTTAGAAGGACTGAACAATATAGCTACTATTAAAGAGGATCTTACATTTTTTAACAACGATGCACTAACAAGTTTAGTAGGTCTCAACAATTTAACCACAATTGATGGATTTCTATGCATTGAAAATAACGACACTCTAACTAGTTTAAACGGACTAAACAATTTAAATACAATTGGTGGAGCTTTGAAGGTTTATAGTAACAATTCATTAATAAACCTAGATGGATTGAACAATGTTACTTCAATTGGAGGAGGACTAACTATTAATTACAATAGTACAATAACAAACCTGGAAGGATTAAACAATTTAACTACAATTGGTGGATCAATTTTTATTGATAATAATAGTGGATTAATTACATTAGAAGGATTAGATAATATTGATCCCGAAACAATAAGTTATATATTCATACTCTCAAATCATTCTTTATCCAATTGTGATGCAAAAAGTGTTTGCGACTATATCGCCAGCCCAAATTGTAATGTGGGAATAGATTATAATGCCCCAGGATGTAACAGTAAAGAAGAAGTTGAAGAAGCCTGTTTGGTTTCGATTGATGCTAATACTAAACCTGAATTTACCATTTATCCAAACCCAACAAAAAACAAACTCTTTTTATCAAGTAAAAATGGAGTAACAATTAATGAAGTAACTATTTACAATCAGCTGGGAAAAAAAGTCTTACACAAAAATCGTATATTTAGTTCAATTGATATTTCTATGCTTGGTCAAGGAATGTATATTATTGAACTGTTTTCTGGTGGAACTATGATTAGAGAAAAGTTGATAATTGAAAAATAGGCTAATGATGTATTCAAACCACTATTTTTAAACAAAGTACAATAGACAATAAAGAGTGCTTTTCTAGAAGAATTAAGGAACGTAATACAAGAGTTTTTTGGGAAAGACGCTTCCACAAGCCCTGATTACCCAAGAATTATAAGTGAGGTCAATATAGAAAGACTATCTGTTCTTATGGAGAATACTGATATTTATTATGGTGGTAATTATAACAAAGATGACAGGTACTTTGAACCAACAATTATTGATAATGTAGATTTAGAAATGCCTATAATGCAACAAGAAATTTTCGGACCAATTCTTCCGGTACTTACATATAATGAAATCTCTGAAGTTATTGATATTGTAAATTCCAGACCCAAACCTCTTGCTCTTTATTTCTTCTCTAAAAGCAAAAGAAAACAGAAAATGATTGTTGAGAACATTTCAGCAGGTGGGGTAACCATTAATGACACCATTATGCATATTGCAAGTAATAAGCTTCCATTTGGTGGAGTTGGCAATAGCGGCATTGGGAGCTATCACGTTCGTTTTTCATTTGACACTTTTTCAAACCAAAAGCCTGTTGTTTATAAAGGAACCTGGCTTGATATTCCTATCCGATATGCCCCTTACGGAAAAAAATTAAAAATTTTGAAATTGTTGATGAGATAAACAACCTTCCAACAACCTTCCAGAGTCTGAAAGACCTGGAAGAGTTGCTATATTATCATAAGACACTTCAATTAGAATTTGACTCTTATTTTTATATTGAAACAGCTCTAAAGCTTAATTACGACCAACATACCGAGCTCATCAACCTGATTCCAAACCTATTTGATGACAGTAGATTTATAGAATTGTTAGGAGTTTATAAGGGATCAGAGTAATTGGTTATTTATCAACCGTATATTATCCTTTCTTTACAGCAATTAACATCTTAAACATAGGTTAAATATTTTCATAAAAGTTATATCTTAGCAAAAACAACTTTTATGAAAAAATATACACTTCTATTACTGATTATCGTTTTAATTAAAACAACAGTTCTTTCTCAAGGCTGTTTGCCCTATGGAATTACATTTACAACTCAAGAAGAAATTGACAATTTCCAAAATGATTACCCTGGTTGTACAGAAATTGAGGGGGGAGTTTGGATTTCTCAAACCGACATAACTAATTTAAATGGATTAAACACTATTACTTCTATTGGAGAATATCTGATTATTTCCGGCAATATTGCTTTAACAAGTTTAGCCGGGCTTAACAATTTATCTACAATAGGAGAATATTTAGCTATTGGGTATAACAATGAGTTAATAGACTTAACAGGACTTAACAATCTGGTTACAATAAATGGATACCTGGAAATTATTGGTAATAGTTCATTGACAAATTTATCTGGACTCGATAATTTAACTACAATTGAAGGGTATTTTCGTATTTCAGAAAATAATTTACTAACCTATTTAACAGGTCTGGAAAGTCTAACTACAATTGGCGGAGAACTAGATATTTACAGTAATTTAGCATTACTAAACTTAGTTGGGCTTAGCAATTTAACTTCAATCGGAGAAAGGCTATTCATTGGATGCGAAAATGATGATATAAGTGCATTAACCACATTAACAGGATTATTTAATTTAACTACGATTGGCTGGGATGTTACTATATTATCAAACAGTTCATTAATAGATTTAGAAGGACTTAACAATTTAACTTTTATTGGAGGCTCACTAACAATTGATAATAACCATGTACTATCAAGTATTGAAGGTATAACAAATATTGATGCGGCATCTATTATCAATAATCTAGGTATACGAAGAAACCCGTTATTATCTACTTGTGAAGTAAACAGTGTTTGTGACTACCTTGCTAACCCAAATGGATATATAAGCATTTTTGATAATGCTCCTGGATGTAACAGCAAAGAAGAAATTGAAGAAGCCTGTTTTGTTTCCGTTCACGGTTATGATAGCAAACCTGTATTCACCATTTATCCAAATCCGGCAAAAAACAAACTTTTTTTATCTAGTGAAAACATAGAAACAATTAATAAAGTAACAATCTACAATCAGCTTGGGCAAGAAGTATTAAATAAAAACAAAATAACTAGTTCGATTGACATTTCCATGCTTGAAAGCGGAATGTATATTATTGAGCTCTATTCAGATATAGTTATTATTAGAGAGAAATTTATCGTGGAATAATAACAAGATATGAGATACAACTACCCAATTTAAAACAAAATGCCATGAACAAGGAATCCAGCACTTACGAAAGCCTTTTCACTCAACATGCAAGCTACTTTTATTCAGGTAAAACCAGAGATGTAAAAACCAGAATTAATAATCTAAAACTATTAAGGTCGGCAATACTTAGTCATGAAGACGAAATTTCGGAAGCATTATATAAGGATCTAGGTAAATCAAAATTTGAAACATATGCAACTGAAACAGGCTTTGTTCTTGAGGAGATTAGATACCATATCAAACATCTAAAAAAATGGGCGAAACCTCAAAAATCATGTACACCTATAACCAATTTCCCGGCTTCAAGTTACACGGTTAGTGAACCACTTGGTACAGTGCTTATTATTTCACCATGGAACTATCCTTTCCAACTCCTTATTGCACCATTGGTTGGAGCCATATCGGCAGGAAATACAGCAATCCTGAAACCTTCTGAAATATCATCAGCAACATCAAGTATTTTAAAAAAAATAATTAATACAACATTTGACCCCAGCTATATCCACTTATTGGAAGGCGATGCAAAAGTCACTCAATCACTGCTCAAGCTAAAATTTGACCATATTTTCTTCACTGGTAGTCCGCGTGTTGGTAGAATAATTATGCAGGAAGCCGCAAAACAACTTATTCCGGTAACTTTGGAGTTGGGAGGTAAAAGTCCTTGTATTGTTGATAATGAAGCAAATTTAAAACAAGCTGCAAAACGTATTGTCTGGGGTAAATTTCTAAATGCCGGACAAACCTGTATTGCACCTGATTATCTGCTTATTAACTCAAATATAAAGAATGTTTTTCTAGAAGAATTAAAGAACGTAATACAAGAGTTTTTTGGGAAAGACGCTTCCACAAGCCCTGATTACCCAAGAATTATAAGTGAGGTCAATATAGAAAGACTATCTGTTCTTATGGAGAATACTGATATTTATTATGGTGGTAATTATAACAAAGATGACAGGTACTTTGAACCAACAATTATTGATAATGTAGATTTAGAAATGCCTATAATGCAACAAGAAATTTTCGGACCAATTCTTCCGGTACTTACATATAATGAAATCTCTGAAGTTATTGATATTGTAAATTCCAGACCCAAACCTCTTGCTCTTTATTTCTTCTCAAAAAGTAAAAGAAAACAAAAATTAATTGTTGAGAACATTTCTGCAGGTGGTGTAACCATAAATGACACTGTTATGCATATTGCAAGTAATAAACTTCCATTTGGAGGAGTTGGCAATAGCGGCATTGGGAGCTATCACGGGCGTTTTTCATTTGACACATTCTCAAATCAAAAGCCTGTTGTTTATAAAGGAACCTGGCTTGATATTCCTATCCGATATGCTCCTTATGGAAATAAATTAAAAATTTTGAAATTGTTGATGAGATAAACAACCTTCCAACAACCTTCCAAAATATGAAAGACCTGGAAGAGTTGTTATATTGTAAAACGACTCCCCTAAATTATTGAAAAAGACTCTTCCAGGAGTTACGCACACTGTAAGATCATTGAAACTAAGGAATCCCCATATACTTATGACTTTGCAGCGACATACGCCACTTTGGATTTTTCATTATATAATTGGTTAATAATGACATTAAGGACGAAGCTACACTCCATTCAGGTTGTAGAAATAAAGGAATATTTTCAGCAACCAAATCAGCATTCATCTCTGCCCAATGAAGGTCAGATTCAGTCTGAATAATTACTTTTAGCTCATTTGCAACATTATACACCGAACTATGAGGTGGTGAATATTTTTTTGGCGAAAGACAAATCCAATCCCAGCTACCTGATAGTCGGTGAGCACCGGAAGTTTCAACCATAGTTAAAATTCCATTACTTTGAAGCTTTGAAGTAAGATAATCTAACGGATATAGTGATGGTTCTCCTCCTGTAACTACAACAGTATTGGCATGTGCATTTATTGCATTTTGTACTACACTATCAACATCAATTGGTGGAAAAAGTTCCGCATTCCACGACTCTTTTGAATCACACCATGAGCAACCTACGTCACATCCGCCAACACGCACAAAGTAAGCAGCTTTGCCCATGTTATAACCTTCACCTTGTAGGGTATAAAACTCTTCCATAACCGGGAGTTTCCTGCCATCCTCAAATATATCCTTGTCTTTATGCATTTGCTGCAATTATTGTTACATTCATTTCATTAAGTAACCTTTGAAACTATTTCTTAATAAACTTCTTTTCAACCACTTGATTACCCGAAATCATCCTCACAAAATAAGTTCCTGGCTTATAATCACCAACCTTTATTTTAATCCGGTTTGCTCCGTCCTTTATGCTTACCTTATAACTATTAACCTTTATCAATTTTCCGAGAGTATCATAAACCTCGATTTGATAATCTCCAACAGGAAGTTTATTAATGTCAATTGTAAGTTTATTTTTACTTACTGGATTTGGGCTCAATGTGAAATCAAATTTCTCAGATATAACATCAGAAATCATAGATGGATTTCCATCAGTCCACAAACCTGAATTAAAATCATAAGCTGTTTGTGAAAACAACACATGACCTTCCGATGTAATCACTTCATGCTTGCCAATTAAATAGGCAATAGCTTCTGTTTGGGTAGCTGTGATATTTATAAAATCAATTCGCCTTTTATTTCCTGAGAAAAAATTACTTCCCTCAAAATCAAACAACAACCACGTAAAAGGAACCCAACTTTGATTAACATAGCCAATTAGCGTAATTTCATTGCTAGCAATATTTATATCTGCGCCGGTAATTAATCCTGATGTATTGAAAGTAGATATCAGTTCAGCTACATAGTCACCAGGAGTTTTGGGTAATCTATATAATTTTGTATGTTGATTACCAATGTTTTTTGAAAACAAATACAATGAATCACCAAAAGCAATAAACGCCTCACAATCAAAGTTATTAAACTTTCGTTTTTCAATTTTACCAGCATAATCAGAGTAAGCAAACGTAATTTTAGTGCTTTCAACAATTCCATTTCCTTCCATTGGAATTTCAGATTTTAATATGCGATAAATTGCGAGATCATCACGATTTCCTAAATTATTACCAAAATCACCAATATAAATATAATGATCATCAGCAGCAAGTGATTCCCAATCAATATTCTCAGCGTTTGAAACTGTAATTCGTTGAATAACTTGACCACTTATTGTATCAAACGCATAAAGAACAGGCAATCCTCCGCTATCATTAATTGTCCATAACTTTCCATTTAAATATGCCAACCCTGATGACTCATCTATTTCGTCAGGCAACAAATACTTTACATGTGGATTACTAATAGTAACGTTATATGTGCACGAACCATCATTTATTGTTGCTGTGGGATTAAAATTATTTGCTTTACTGTCAGTGCAGCCAGATATTTGAGCATTTAATTCACTTCCATATATCAGGAGCATTACAAGTATAGAAATAGTATAAACACGTATTATATACATATCGTTAAACAGGATTTTGATTATTAATTTTTTGTGAAGGATCATCCTTCGTCCCAATTCTTAATTCTAACGTAAAAAACAAAACCTATGAATAATAGTCTTTATTAAATGCTAATAAGGTATTTTTCAATAACATTGCTATCGTCATCGGACCAACACCACCAGGAACAGGAGTAATATATGATGCTTTATGTTTTACTTCTTCATAATCCACATCACCCACAATTACATAACCCTTTTTATTATCAGAAGGTATCCTATGAATACCCACATCAATAACAACCACTCCATCCTTTACCATATCGGCCTTAATAGTTTGTGGCTGCCCAATTGCACAAATAAGAATATCAGCGTCTTTGATATATTTTTCAATATTAACAGTTTTACTGTGACAAACAGTTACAGTAGAATTACCGGGATTAGTTTTCTTCGACATAAGAATACTTATTGGTGACCCAACAATATTCGACCGGCCAAGTACAACACAATGTTTACCTTCAGTTTCAATTTTATAACGCTTAAGTAACTCCATGATACCTGCAGGTGTAGCCGAAACATAAGAAGGCTGACCAATAGCCATTTTACCAACATTTACAGGGTGAAAACCATCAACATCTTTTTTTGGATCGATGTGTTCGATAACTTTGTTAACATTTATATGATCGGGCAATGGAAGTTGAACTATTAATCCGTTAATTTCATCATCATTATTAACAAAATCTATGGTACTTAACAGTTCCTCTTCGGTTATATCATCAGGAAATTTATATACTGAAGAAATTATGCCAACGTTTTTAGCAGCTTTTTCCTTGCTTGCAACATAGGTTTGGCTGGCAGGATCATCACCAACAATAATAGCTACCAAATGAGGAGTTTCCTTCCCATTATCTACCATAGCAGCTACTTCAGCTTTAATTTCGTCTTTTACTTTTGAAGCAATAAGCTTTCCATCAATTATTTTTGCAGCTTTGTGTATGGACATTATTGTAAATATTTAAAGGATTAAAAATTAAAAAATATAAGAATTTAGCGTTTCAGCTGATTCATCATATTTGCCATTTTTCTACCACCACCGGTAGTCATCATTTTCATCATTTTACTGGTTTCAGAAAATTGTTTTATAAGTCTGTTAACTTCCTGAATATCTGTACCTGCACCTCTGGCAATTCTTTTTCTTCTAGAACCGTTAAGAATCTTTGGAGTTTCTCTTTCTTCAGCTGTCATTGAAAAAATTATTGCTTCAATACCTTTAAATGCATCGTCATCAATATCTGCATCTTTAATAGCTTTGCCAACACCAGGTATCATCCCCATAAGATCCTTAACGTTACCCATTTTTTTAATCTGCTGGATCTGCTTTAGAAAATCATTAAAATTAAACTGGTTTTTAGCAATCTTTTTCTGGAGCTTTCGTGCTTCTTCAACATCATATTGTTCCTGAGCTTTTTCAACAAGAGTAACAATATCACCCATTCCCAAAATACGATCAGCCATTCGAGAAGGGTGAAACAAATCAATTGCCTCCATTTTCTCGCCAATACCAACAAATTTAATGGGCTTATTTACGATTGATTTTATTGTAAGTGCAGCACCACCGCGTGTATCTCCATCAAGTTTTGTTAAAACAACTCCATCAAAATCAAGCTTGTCGTTGAAAGCCTTAGCCGTATTAACAGCATCCTGACCTGTCATTGCATCAACAACAAACAGAATCTCATTTGGATTAATAGCCAACTTAATGGAAGATATTTCATCCATCATCACTTTATCAACAGCTAAACGACCAGCTGTATCAACTATAACTATATTCCGTGAATTATCTTTAGCGTGTTTAATAGCATTTTTAGCAATTTGAACTGGGTTTTTATTTCCCTCTTCTGCAAACACCTCCACTCCTATTTGCTCTCCAAGAACTTTAAGCTGATCGATAGCAGCAGGACGATACACATCACACGCTACCAACAATGGACTACGCCCATGCTTTGATTTAAGATAATTTGCAAGTTTTGCTGAGAATGTTGTTTTACCAGAACCCTGTAAACCTGCAATAAGGATAACTGCAGGCTTACCTTTAATATCAATATCCTCCTGTTCGCCTCCCATCAAAGATGCCAATTCATCATGAACAATCTTTGTCATGAGTTCACCGGGCTTAATGGCAGTTAACACATTAGCACCTAGAGCTTTCTCTTTAACATCACTTGTAAAGTCTTTCGCAATTTTATAGCTAACATCAGCCTCAATTAAGGCTTTTCTAATTTCCTTAATCGATTCAGCAACATTGATTTCGGTAATACGACCCTGACCTTTTAATATTTTAAACGACCTATCAAGTCTGTCGGTTAATCCTTCAAACATATTCTAATAATTTTTTAGGTGGCAAAAATAATAAAGATTAGCGAGTTATAGTATGATAAAATGATTCAATTGTTCGATTGTTTTATTGTTTGAATGTTTGAGAAACTTGAAACCTAAAATTACTATTTTCCTTTTTCATGCACAATAACAACAATCTCAAATGTTTTTACCGGCTTTTCATTAGAGTCATATTTTGATCCATACTCCATGTAAAGTTTTGAAGTGCCAGCTCCAATAGTCTTAAACCTAAAATTATAAATTCCCGGAGTATCCAACCTACCGTCACTAAGCATGTAATTAGGTTTCCCTGTTTTGATAATTACAGTGTCTTCATATGCAATTCTCCTCCAATCATTTCCAGACATTGCATCAGCAGGTAACTGGATTTTTAATATCTGATCGACAGTCATATGAACTGTTTTCCCATTATCAGAATATTTAACTAATATCTCCCTGCATCCATAAAGCAAAGGTATTAAAACAATTATAGTGAAAAATAACAACTTTTTCATAAATTTTATTTTTTAGAAGCTATGTAATTTTGTTCTTTGCTCGTGCAAACAAACTATCGATTCTCAAAATTATCAATAAACTCAGCAATTTTATTTGCTCCAATTCGTTTAGCAATAATTTTTTTATCCTTATCAAGTAAATAAATAACAGGTGTGCCATAAATATCGTATAAATCGTGAAAATCTTTTGTAGCACTTCGAGTACCGTTTACGTTAATTCCTGGCATCTGTTTTTCTATTATTGCTTTTTTCCATTTTTCAAGATCGCTATTTATATTAATTGCAAAAACCTCAATATCATAATCAGGGTGATTGTACAACTTATTTAAATCAATTATTTCTTTACCGCAAATACCACAATCAGTATCCCAAAAAAATAAAATTGTATAATTTTTAGATATAGTTCGAAATGACAAAAGCGATCCTGTAGTATCAATTAATAACAAATCAGGGGCTGGCTGTTGCAATAAAATAGGCCTGATTTTATTAGCCCTATCCTGCAATGATTTCAATACGGAGGGTGTTGTATTTGATATAGATTCTTTACTAAAATATTCATCAACCAAATATACAAACACCTTATCGAAACCCATAAACTTTGGATTTTGATATTCAGAGATAAAACTCCAAACCAAATATCCAATAACCTCTTGTGATGGTCTTGATTTTGAAATAACAGTATCAATTGCGACAATTACTGAATCTGGATTAAAAACCACAACCTGATCAAAATATTGATCAACTTTTCTGGTAAAAATTGGAGTACGCAACAAACTACTATCGCTCAAATCAAAATAGTCCCAATAATGTTGCTTATAATATCTGAACGACAATGTGCTATCTGGAGAATTTATTATTGAATCAGGAATATCAATATCACGCATGGCATTTAATAATGATGTAATAAAAACTCCCTGATTATTTTCAATAATGTTCATTTTATATTTAATAGCACTTTCATTTAAAGAATCAAGACTATTTTTCAGTTTTTTAGTATCTTCTGACATAGCAGATAGTGAGTCAATACTTTTAATAAGTAGTTTGTTTAATTGAAACTGTTTCTCATTAAACCTCATATAGGAATAAAAAGTCTTATTCTCATTTGAACCACGCACTTTCATATTAAGAGTATAATTTAAAGTATCAGTTTGCAAAATAAACTTCTGATTGCTACTTACAATAAACTCAAATAGCTTTTTTTTATTCGAATTAACAGCCATATAAATACCACCGGGCAACTTATTATCTCCCTTAAATTCAAACTCCCCTGGTTTAACCGAATAAACGGTATCTACTAATTTTATTTTGTTCCCATAATATGATGTGATTATGAGAATACTATCTTGATAACCATGTATTCGAATCTTTACTTCATATTGATCACCGGCAATTACTTCTACGATAGACACAAAAACAATAAAGATCGCTAAAAAAAGCCTCATTATACCTCCCATATAGTTGATTTAGATTTATTATTCGCCAAAAATATTAAAGAAAAACTCTTTAAATACATGTTATTATGAATAAAATTGAAAAAAAACAACTTTTTTTCACAAACATGGTATAAAATATAGAATTTTAGGTACTACTAATTAGAGAATAATTATTTTTTATATGATTTAAACCACTTTATCATGAATAATTACAGAATTAAAAACGTACTTATTATAGCTATGTTTTTGATATTTAACTCAGTAACTGCTCAGAATCAGATTTCTGGTGTTGTTAACTATCACGATAACCCATCAAATCCTCTTCCTGATGTTACGTTGGAATTATATGACACAGATAATAATATTGTAGCTACTTCATTCTCCAATATCAACGGAGAATTTGCTTTTTTAGACATACCAAATGGACAATATTCCTTAAGGTCATCAACATCATTACCGGTAGGTGATATTAACTTAGTAGATGCCTCATTAATTCTTCAATATTTATTTGGATGGATCACATTTAATGATATTGAATTCGAAGCAGCCGATGTTAATGATAATGGTAGAATTACTTTTGGTGACTACGTGACTGTTATTGTAAATTATTTTATGGGAGGTAACTCTTTTCCTGCTGGTGATTGGCAGTTTATTGATATTAATGTTGATCTCACATCCAGAGCCTACGCGGATGTTGTCGTATGCGGTACTTCAACAGGTGATGTTGAAGGAGTATGGTTGCCAGGAGGAAGATCAGTTGATTTAATTACAGAAAATCAATATATAACTGAGATAGATAAAGAAGAAGTTGAACTGGAAATCGGTTCAAGCTACAACGATCTAATTAGTGGCTTTAATTTAAACCTTACGTACCCAGTTAACTTAATCGAGATAACTGATGTTAAGGGACCTGATGAAAATTTCCATTTCAATATAGATAAAAACACAGGTATGCTAAAAGTTATATGGCTTGACGAAAGCCAAAAACCAGGCACAAGGTTTTTTGGAGAGACTCTTTTTAGGGTAAAAGTTAAACAAACAAACAATTCTACTCAAAATAAAGAAGGTATCTTCTCCTTATTAGAAGGTGGTATGGTACTAGATAATAAATCAAAACAAATTGACGAAATAAGTATTACTCTCCCTAAAATTACTACAGCAGGAAATAGATTAGAATTAGAAATCTCAAGCTATCCAAACCCAGTAATGAATAATCTTAATTTGAAAATCACATCTCCGGTTAGTAATAGTGCCAATATATTCATATATGATTTAAGTGGTAGGTTAGTTCAGCAAGTCAACAATGCAAACATCTACAAAGGGACACAGCTAATCAACTTGAACGTAAAAGACTTACCTTCTGGACAATATTTATACAAAGTTAATTTACAAGGTGATAAAAATATCAGAGGGCGCTTTCAGAAAGCTAATTAATTGTATTAATTGCATAAAAATATCTGACAAACAAGCAAACAAAAGTAAATATTTAAAACAAAAAGAGACTGGAAACGGTCTCTTTTTGTTTTAATAACCAACCGTTCAATTCTTTAGCACCACAATTATTTTTCCCAACTTCTTATTTAAAATTAAGCTTGCATCTTAAAGTATAAAAAATGTAATTTTCCTGTTGTGAATTTCATAAGATTGCTATTTTTGTTGAAGAAATCACCAATCCAAATAAATAGTGATTATATTGGCTGGAGGAAAAAATCTATTTTATTTATTGAAATTATTGTTTAGCTACTTTGTGTTGTTATTGATTTTATCATCCAATGTTGTAGCAGCACCAGAATTTGAACACATAGATAATGATAACCCGATAAATGACAAAATAAACTCTAGTGACACCCTGGAACAATTAGTAATTCTTAGTGAATTCTATTGGGCAACAGACAGAAAAAAATCTGATTCATTAATTTCATTAGCTTTTAATACTATATCAAAAAATCAACCGATAGACAGTATTCTTTTGGCAGATGCCTATCACATGCTTGGCAAAGTATTAATAAATAAGAAAGAATCTAAATCAGGAATTGAAGCCTTAAAAAAATCCCTTTTAATTAAACAAAACATAAGCCAACATGACCATAAATCGTTGGCAAAAACCCTTAATTATATAGGCAGAGGATATTTAGGCTTACAAAAATTTGATAGTACTATATACTATTGCAATAGTTCCAAAGAACAGTTGATAAATAACAATATCAAAGATATCAACCTTTACTACACATTTCTTAATATAGGTATTAGTCATGCAAGTCTTGGAAAGTATAATTTAGCTGTTGATTATTTTGATACAGCACTAATTGCATTAACTGAAAGTGGAAAAATTATTGATAGTCTCATTATTGCAGGATACTATTATAATTATGCGCTCTTAACAACTCTAACAGGCAACCTAAAAGAAGCAAATGAAAATTTTGAAAAAGCAGAAGCTTTATACAGCAATAAACTTGGTGGGGATAATATTATTCTGGCAGGGATAAACAATAATAAGGGTATAAATTCATATTATGATTTTGAATTCTCGAAAGCTGAACTTTTTTATAAAAAAGCCTTAGACATTTATATAGCTAATAATGAAAATATAGAAGGGATACCCCGGATGTACAATAACTTGAGTCAGGTCAGTCAAGATATGGGTGATTATATTTCATCAATAAACTATTGCTTATCAGGTCTTAAATATTTGCCTGGAAACGACCTCAAGTTGATCCTAAATAAAAATATTGCCCGTTCATATGCCGCAATTGGCGATAATGAAAAAGCTAGCTACTATTTCGAAAATGCCCTAGCCCTTCTTAAAGAAGAAAATATTAACCCAAAACGTTATCAAGAATTATATTCAAGCTATGCTGATTTTTTATATAATATAAATAACAATTCTTTATGTATAAACTATTACAAAAAGGCACTGCAATCTGCTAACCAGCTTTATGGATCTTATTCTGACCAATCAGCTGATATTTTATCTCAAATTGGTGCTTTTTATTTAAATAATATAAATAATGCTGACTCTGCTATTTTTTATTATAATAAATCAATCTCCACTTTCAACAAAAACAAGGGTGATACTGAGGGTGCCAACTTAAATATTGTGCAAGAAGGTGAAGCCCAAGTTGGATATGCATCAGCACTATTACTAAAATTTAAGCAAACCAGGAATATTGAGCAATTAACTGAAGCCGACACAATTTTTATGAAAGTGCTTAGCAAAATGGAGAAGATTCGTAATAATTTAAGCAATGACAACAAATTACTATTAATTGAACTTATTGATCCTGTATATAATTTGGCTATAAATAATTCGTATGAATTATATAAATATACAAACGATACATCTTACATTGAGAATATATTTAACTACATTGAAAAAAATAAATCATCTGCATTATTGTCAGCTGTAAATACTGAAAATGCACTTAAAACATCAGATTTACCTGAGGATACTTTTAAATACGAACATCTGTTAAAAGATGAGATAAATGGATTAAGTCAATTACTTGAAAATGAAAACACAAAAGAAAACCCAAACAATAATAAGATTAACTTTTTTGAAAACAAGCTTCTTAATCTAATAGTTACTTACGACAGCCTTATTTTAGCTATCGAGCAAAATTACCCCAAATATTATTCTGTAAAATATGACAGATCAGTAATTAATGTAGCTGATATTAAAAATAACCTTAAAGATGATGAAGCAATTATTGAGTACCAGCTAGCAGATTCAGTACTTTATCTGTTAACTTTTACCAAGAATGATTTTAATATTAAAGAAGTAGCAATTGATACAAATTTTTACAATTCGTTAAAATACATTATTTCAATAAAGGAAATCGATCTCAATAGTGAAAGCAATAGAAAGTTTAACGAATTTATGCATAACTCTCACAAACTATGGAAAACTCTTATTGAACCTGTTAATAGTTTACTGAATAATAAAAGACTAATAATAATCCCTGATGATTTATTGGGCTACCTCCCTTTTGATTTGTTAATCGAATATGATTTTGAAACTGATAGTATAAATTATAGGGACCTTCCTTACCTTATTAAGAGTCACCCAATTTCATATTCCTACTCTGCCACATTAAAATATAATACTTATTTTAATACTAAAAAAAAGAAACCAACACATAACATACTGGCATTTGCACCTTTATACTCCGAAAATAATTCTGGTTTAATGAATCTTCCATTTGCTAAGAAAGAAGTTTTAAGTATTGTTAATAACCAGGGTGGCAGGGCATTCTATGATGATCAAGCAACAAAAGAGAACTTTTTAAAACATGCAGGCTCTAACAATATACTTCACCTTGCTATGCATGCAATAATTAATGATTCCTTGCCCATGCAGTCGAAGTTGGTTTTTTATAATGACAATAGTAATACCACATCCAACTACATGTTTACTCATGAAATCTTTAATATGGATCTAAATGCATCAATGGTAACACTTAGTGCCTGTAATACAGGAACCGGCAAATTCAGTAAGGGAGAAGGAATTATGAGTCTGGCAAGGGGGGTTATATACGCAGGTGTACCATCAATAGTTATGACTCTATGGGAGGTTCAAGATGCTAGCGGATCAATTATTATGGATAAATATTACGATTACTTAAGCCAAGGAATGACTAAGGACATAGCACTACAACAAGCTAAGTTAAACGTTCTTTTGGACGCAAATATGGCCAAATCTCATCCTTTTTTCTGGTCAAGCTATATTATTAATGGAGATGCTTCAGAAATAGAAATTCGCAATTACAGTAGCTTTTATTATTACTGGATTATTGCTTTTTTATTGATATTAATAATTGTTATTGTCTCACATTACAGACCGGGCAACCTGTCAAGAAGAATTGACTAATATAAATTGATTACTATTCCGTACTTACATCAAATGAGTTAAAAGTTAAGTACCCTACTAACCTATCATATTCAGGAACTTTTTCACGATAATACACATAAACGGAATATTGGTTTTTTGTTTCCCAATGATCTCCCTCAATAACAGATACACTTCCCCTCATCTTTCCATCAGGAACAACAGCAAACAAATAGTCGTAATAACCCTGTTTTAGAAACAATCTACCATGATACATATTTAGATGTGAATTATATCTCATTTTACTTTTTTCATCCAGTTGCCAGTTATTTAGTGCACCCAATAAATAAATATTAGCATCCTTAATTTTCGGATATTTTAACCAAAATTCAACCCAGGCATATTCTCCTTCTGTATTTGTATTTTGACCTGTTCGAGCCTTTATAAGCTTTTTACCATGTATATCCGGATTTGCGCTATATGGTTTATCAGTCTTTGGATAATCGGTATGCAATATCACATCGTATCCATCAGCCTCACTAATAATTTGCTTTATGTACATCGACTGATACCAATAACTCTTCATATCGAAATTTCTATATTGATTTCCACCCTCAAAAACAATCCCTTCTCGATAATCATAATTCAACTGGTCTAGCATCATTGACGTTGGTTTTAAATTCTCTTTAATATTATCCCACCTGCCATTTTGTTGAATTGAAACATTAATCCGCTTCATTGGCTCAGCAGCAAACAAATCAGGAGTAAATAACTTGAGATCAATTTGTTGCTTGTGCCTAACAAATTCAAGATTCTTAGGATAATATGGTATATCAACATCAACTCTTACAATTGGCTCAACAACAAAAAACCTCTTAGTAAATATTACATCCTCATCATCAGGTGAGTCAAGGTATACTTTCAAAATATAATTGCCTGAAATCTTTATTTGCATATCACGAGTAGGAAAAAGAAGGTCATAATGTATATAAGGTGGTATTGCATTTACAGAAAAATCATATTTTGTGATATCTTCTTCAAAAAAACCATCCAAATAATCCATTTGATCCAGATTTGATATTTCCCAATCTTTGGTGCAATGAATAAAAGTATATCTAAACAAATATGATTCAGCACTCATATCATCAAACGATAGACGCAATTTGTCAGTTGAATTTAACCTAATCACAGGGAGCAATAATTGATCAGATGGTGGATGTAATAATACAGTATGAATATTTTCATCGTAGACTAAATCCTTATTCTCAACAATACTCGCAGCAACATTAACTGATGCAGCAAAAAAGCAAATAGTAATGATAATATACTTAACCATAATTTATATTTAAAAAGTTATAATATTTAGGATGAAAAGATTTTCAAATTTAATAATTTCTCCAATTAAAGGCACATTGATAAAAAATAGTTGCTTCCACAACTATTACAACCCAAATAATCAAAAAATAGAAACTATTTAATCAAAAAATAGAAACTAAATCCACCATCAATAATTGATGCAATTCTCTTAACAACAAAACAATTATACTGCTTATATACAAACATTTAAGTGACTATACTTATTTAGAGTCTTTAAAAATTTCACAATATAGTCAGTTTTCATCTCGAGAAAAAATATAAATGCCTAAATTGCGCACCAATTAACACATGAATTTTTACACATATGTCAACTACATTTATAATTAAAAAAGGTCTGGATATAAAGCTGATAGGAGATGCTGAGAAGACTATCGTTGACTTAAATGCTAATCGATTTGCCATTAAACCTCCAAATTTTATTGGTTGCTTCCCTAAAGTACTGGTTAAGGAAGGTGATTTGGTAGTAGCAGGAACACCTCTATTTTATGATAAATATAGAGACAACATAATTTTTACATCACCTGTTAGTGGAAAAGTTGAGGCAATTAGGCGCGGAGCAAAAAGGCGATTGCTTGAAATAATTATTAATTCTGACGGAAAAAATGAAACTATTGACTTTGGCAAATCCAACATAAACGATCTTAAAAGAGAAGCTGTTGTTGAGAAAATGCTAACAAGTGGTGTATGGCCTTTACTGCGTCAACGTCCATATTCAGTTATTGCTAACCCAGTTGATGTACCAAAGGCAATTTTTGTTGCTGCTTACGATACATCACCCCTTGCACCCGATTTTGATTTAATAGTACACGGACAGGGAGATGAGTTTCAGGCAGGACTTGATGTTCTAACAAAACTAACCGAAGGTAATGTTCACTTAAACGTTGATAGTAATAAAACAACCTCGAAAGTATTTTTGAATTCAAAAAACGTTCAGGTAAACAAATTTTCAGGTCCGCATCCATCTGGAAATGTAAGTGTTCATGTTAGCAAAATTGATCCCATTAACAAAGGTGATATTATTTGGTATTTATACCCACAGGATGTTCTAACAATTGGTAAATTATTTTTAACTGGTAAATTTGATGCAACACGGATTATTGCTTTTGCAGGATCAGAAGTTAAGAATCCGAAATACTATAAAACATTTATAGGAGCATCGTTAAAAAATATGGTTTACGAAAACACCACTGACGGAAACAACAGGTTTATAAGTGGTAATATATTAACTGGCGAAAAAATTGAAAAAGATGGATTTGTAGGCTTCTACGATTCATTAGTAACAGTTATACCCGAAGGTAATCATCATGAATTTTTTGGATGGTTATTACCCGGATTTAATAAATTTAGCTTTTCGCATACTTTCCTGTCATGGTTAAATCCAAACAAAAAATACAGACTTGACACTAACCTTCATGGAGGAGTGAGAGCTTATGTTATGACAGGTAAATATGAAAAAGTATTTCCATTTGATATTTATCCAATGCAACTAATAAAGGCTGTACTGGTTGAAGATATTGATCAAATGGAAAATTTGGGTATATATGAAATTGATAACGAAGATTTTGCCCTTTGTGAGGTAATTGACACATCAAAAACCGAAATCCAATCCATTATTCGTAAAGGTTTAGATTTGATGCGTCAAGAAATGAGTTAATAAAAAAAATTTCAGTTGTAAATGAAAGCACTTAGAAAATTTTTAGATAAACAAAAGCCGCATTTTGAAAAAGGTGGTAAGTTTCAAAAGCTGCAGTCAGCTTTTGATGCTGTTGAAACGCTTTTTTATGTACCTGATAAAGTAACTACATCAGGCGCTCACATCAGAGATGCTGTTGACATGAAAAGGACAATGATTGTGGTGTTCATTGCTCTAATACCAGCATTACTATTTGGCATGTGGAATATTGGCTACCAGCACTTTCTATCTTTGGGAGAATCGTCTGACCACTGGACTATGTTCCTATATGGGTTCCTTAAAATGCTTCCAATAATAATTGTGAGTTATGGTGTAGGTCTTGGTTTGGAAATAGTTTTTGCTCAGATTAGGGGACATGAAGTAAACGAAGGATTCTTCGTTTCAGGATTATTAATTCCTATG
Source organism: uncultured Lentimicrobiaceae bacterium (assembly GCA_964460905.1). Lineage (GTDB taxonomy): Bacteria > Bacteroidota > Bacteroidia > Bacteroidales > F082. The sequence goes on along the minus strand of CAYWRM010000011.1, from coordinate 36,976 downwards.
ATTATCCCACCGGAAACACCATTATGGCAAATAGCTATAGCTGTAGCTTTTGCAGTTATTTTTGGTAAAGAAGTATTTGGTGGCACTGGTATGAACATAGTTAACCCGGCATTAATTGCCCGTGCATTTCTCTTCTTTGCATATCCTAGTGATATGTCAGGCGAGAAAGTCTGGATTAGCGAAATGGGAGATGCTATTTCAGGAGCCACACCACTTGGTAAAGCACTCGTTGGCAACTTAAACGAAATGCCTTCAATTTTTGAAATGTTTATTGGAACTATTCCTGGATCTATCGGAGAAACATCAGTATTAATGATTCTAATTGGTGCAGTTATACTTCTTGCAACAGGCATTGCAAACTGGCGGATAATGTTTAGCGTATTTGCTGGTGGTTATATAATGGGTTTATTATTTAATCTGTGGGGGCTCAATGCATATATGGAAATGAACCCTATAAATCACTTATTATTAGGAGGTTTTGCATTTGGCGCTGTATTTATGGCTACTGACCCTGTTACTGCAGCTCAAACTAAAAATGGGATGTATATATACGGATTCCTTATCGGCATCATTGCAATACTGATACGTGTATTCAATCCTGCATACCCCGAAGGCATGATGCTTTCCATACTACTTATGAACGTTTTTGCACCTTTAATTGATCATTATATTGTTGAATCGAACATCAATAAAAGGCTGAAACGAATGAAATTAGCTTTAAAAAATTAACAAATAATATATAAACTATGTATACTAACGGTTATATATTCAGATACGCTGCCATAATGGTGATCATTGCTGCTGCTTTGCTTTCCACGGCTGCTATGCTACTCAAACCATTTCAGGAAAGGAATGTGGCAATTGAAAAAATGGGAGGAATCTTAGCCTCTGCACAAATCGAAGGTGTTAATACTGAAAACACCATTGAACTTTTCAACAAATATGTTACTGAAGAGATTGTAGTTGATCAAGACGGTAATGTTGTTGAATCTTTCAAAGAAGGTGCCAAGGAAAATGGAAAAGCTTTTAAGCTTAATATGAAGACCGAGCTTTATAATAAGAAGCAAGGTATCGGTTTTGAACTGCCTATTTATGTCATTAATCAAAATGGAACCAAAACATATATTTTCCCAATGAGGGGAGCAGGTTTATGGGGTCCTGTTTGGGGCAATATCGCTCTAGGCGAAGATTTTAATACTATAAAAGGTGTTACTTTTGATCATAAGGGAGAAACTCCAGGACTTGGTGCCGAAATTACTACAGATGCATTTACAAGTCAATTTACCGGAAAAACAATTTTTGATAAAGCAGGAACTTTCAAATCTATTAAAGTTAAAAAGGGTGGTGCAAAAACACTTCCTGCAAATGAGCAGATTCATGGGGTAGATGCTATATCAGGTGGTACAATTACCAGTGATGCCGTAAATGATATGATAGCAAACGTACTTGAGGGTTATTTACCATATATTGAAAAGGAGAGAAAGAAATGAGCACAGAAATAAAGGAACGCGAGCCGTTATTTTCGGCAAAAAACATGAGGTTGATAAAAACTCCAATCAACTTAACCAACCCTATTACTGTTCAGGTACTAGGTATTTGTTCTGCTCTGGCAGTTACAGCCAAACTTATGCCGGCAATAGTAATGTCGATATCTGTGATTGTTGTTATGGCAGTTTCAAATGTTGTTATCTCTTTACTTAGAGATGGAATACCTCCTCGTATTAGAATTATTGTTCAGCTGGTTGTTATTGCTACAATGGTTATTCTTGTTGATCAGGTGCTTAAAGCATTTGTATACGATGTAAGTAAACAACTTTCCGTTTTTGTTGGACTTATAATTACAAACTGTATAATAATGGGACGTTTGGAAGCTTTCGCCATGAGCAATAAACCATGGCCTGCATTCCTTGATGGAATAGGTAATGGTCTCGGATATGGTTTGATATTAATTATAATAGCATTTCTTCGTGAGTTTTTAGGTTCAGGAACAATACTGGATATGCAGGTTATACCCGAAACATTTTACGAATTTGGTTATAAAAACAATGGACTAATGATACTTCCCCCGATGGCACTTATAACTGTTGGAGTTATTATCTGGGTTCAACGTTATTACACTCGCGAATTAATAGAAAAGAATTAAAGTAAAGGACTTAAAATAAGTTATCATGCAAGAAATATTTAACATATTTATAAAATCCATTTTTATCGACAACATGGTATTTGCCTATTTCCTGGGCATGTGTTCGTACCTTGCTGTAAGTAAAACTGTTAAAACATCTGTAGGACTTGGATTTGCAGTTATTTTTGTATTGGGAATTACAGTCCCTGTTGATTATCTACTTAACGAATATGTACTAGCCCCCGGTGCATTGGCATGGCTTGATGTAAGTTTTGCTGATGTTGACCTTAGCTTTTTAAGTTTCATTCTTTTTATTGCAATTATTGCATCAATGGTTCAATTAGTTGAAATGATAGTTGAGAAGTTTTCACCTGCACTTTATGCCTCACTGGGTATTTTTCTTCCACTTATAGCTGTTAACTGCGCTATACTTGGTGGATCATTATTTATGCAAGAAAGAGAATACCAGAACCTTGCACAAGCTACTTCTTTCGGACTTGGTTCAGGTGTAGGTTGGTTTTTAGCTATAGTTGGTATTGCTGCCATCAGGGAGAAAATAAGGTATTCAAATGTACCTCCTGCCTTACGCGGATTAGGAATTACATTTATAATTACTGGATTAATGGGGATTGCTTTTATGAGTTTCCTCGGTATTAAATTATAATAAAAGAATTAAACATTATATAAAATGACTTTACTGCAAGTTGGAATAGGTGTAGTTATTGGCATAAGTATCGCCATATTTTTATTAGTAACGCTTTTACTTGTTTGGCTGCTGCTTTTTGCACGAAAAAAGTTAATGCCTCAAGGAAAGGTTAAGATTACTATTAATGATGAAAAAGTACTGGAGACTGATCCGGGCTCAACGTTGCTATCTACATTGGCATCAAACAAAATATTTGTACCATCGGCCTGTGGAGGTGGTGGAACATGTGGTATGTGCCATGTACAAGTAAACTCTGGCGGAGGCTCCATATTACCTACCGAAAAAGGGTTCTTCACTCGAAAAGAACAAATGAACAATTGGCGCTTAGGATGTCAGGTTAAGGTTCGTGAGGATATGAACATACATGTAGCTCCCGAGATATTCGGTATTAAGAAATGGGAATGCGAAGTTGTTTCAAACCACAATGTTGCTTCGTTTATCAAAGAATTTATCGTTAAACTGCCTGAAGGTGAAACACTTGATTTCCGTTCAGGAGGATATATTCAAATTGATGTACCTAAGATACAAGTAGAGTTCAAGGGTATGGACATCGAAAAAGAATATCATGATGAATGGGATAAATTCAATATGTGGGATCTGAAGATGAAAAACCCTGAGGAAGTTACTCGTGCATATTCAATGGCTAACCACCCTGCTGAAGGAAATATTGTGATGCTAAATATTCGTATAGCTACACCTCCATGGGATAGAAAAAAAGGTGGCTTCATGAATGTTAATCCTGGCATTTGTTCATCATATATTTTCTCACTTAAACGTGGTGATAAGGTTACTATTTCAGGCCCTTATGGTGAGTTCTTTATTAAAGATACCGAACGTGAAATGATGTTTATAGGAGGTGGTGCCGGTATGGCTCCAATGCGATCACACATTTTTGATCTGTTTGACACAAAGAAAACTAAACGGAAAGCTACTTTCTGGTATGGTGGTCGTTCGAAACGTGAGCTTTTTTACCAAGATCACTTTGAAAAAATTGAAAATGAAAATTCTAACTTCAAATTCAATGTAGCTCTTTCAGAGCCTCTTGAAGAAGACAAATGGGAAGGATATACTGGATTTATTCATCAGGTTATTTTTGACAACTATCTTAAAAATCATCCTGAGCCTGAGGATATTGAATATTACCTATGCGGACCTCCAATGATGAACGATGCAATACTTAAGATGCTCGATGAATTAGGAGTACCTGAAGAAATGATAATGTTCGATGACTTTGGCAGTTAATAAAAACTAAAAAAAAGGTGATCAATATTGGTCACCTTTTTTTGTTTACGATACTTTATGTAGTAAATATTCGTTATGATGAATATTGATTAACCCAAATTAATATGTTTAAAACATATATACAGTTATTACTTTTTATGCTAATATTTACTGTGCAACTTACAGCACAGGATATTATAACCCTTAAGAATAATTATACCATTGATGCTAAAAACATTGTAGTTACTCCTAAAGAAGTAAAGTATCAGGATTATTATGATAATAGCGGAGAAATGCTAATCCTTCAAAAAAATAAAGTAGCATCAATATCATATATAAACGGTTCAACGATTAGTCTCTATGAGATTAAAAAGACTAAAACACAAGTTGATATTGGTAGGAACCTTATAACTTTTCATTTTCTTGATTTTGCTATAAATAACTTCACTTTCTCCTACGAAAGGATTATAAGTGAAGGAAAATATAGCATACAGATACCTTTTTCATTTGGCTATTCCGATGAAACTACTTCTATTCCATTACCACCACCCTTTTATTCTGATTATACTAATGACCTTGTAAATAAATTCTATACAGGCATCACATTTAACATTTACCCTACAAGACAGGGGAAATTTAAGTATTTTCTCGGGCCATCTGTTCAATTTGGCTCCGGAGTGTTCCATGAAAACACTAATCAATACGGTCAATATAATCCTCCTCCAATAAAAACAGGATATTTCAAGTTTCTAATTAATAATGGGATAGTTGCTACTTTTGCTAAGTCATTTAGTATTTCACTAGTTGGGTCAATAGGAATACAACATATGTACAAAATAAATACAAACTCAACACAAACAACAGGTGCATTATCATTAAATTTATCATATCGTTTTTAAAAATTAAAGAGCATGAAAAAAATTATTATTCTAATAACAGCAATATCTTTTATAACCATCAATTTAGTTTCTCAGGATTTTATCTATAAGCGCAATCTAACCGACAGAATTGCTGCCACTAACATAAATGTGCAAAATATCGAAACAACTTATAATATATTTGGTGATGAGTCAGGACAGGCATATTCAATTGCAAATAATGACATAAGTATGATTGCTTTTGAGAATGGCGAAATAAGGTTTTTTGAAAGAGAAAAGAAAATTGCACATAGGCGTAATTTTAAGAAAAATATTATTAATTATCACTTGTTTGATTTAGTTGTCAACAATTTTAAAATATCGTACGAAAGAATAGTATCTAACGGAAAAATTGGAATCCAGATTCCATTTGCAATTGGATATGGTGATGAAGATAATCTGTCAGGGTTTGATGATGTTTACAACAAATTTTATACGGGGATATCATTGAACTTCTACCCTACTGGTCAGGGAGCTGTTAGATACTTTATGGGGCCTGGGATACAGATTGGGAATGGATTTTTTAATGATGGATATAGCAATGGTTATGGCCAATATACAGAAGCTAATATCGACACATTTGTTTTTCGGTTTTTAATTAACAACGGAATCATGTTTACACCTATCGAAGCACTCAGTATTTCATTGGTTGGATCACTGGGTATCAGATATACAGATAAGGTAAAATATAACAATGATAATAATGTAAAAACTGTTGGTGCTTTTTCTGCCAATCTTTCGTACAGGTTCTAAGACCTAACACATATGTGGAAGTATTTACCAGCTATTATTTTATTTCTCAGTGCATGTAATATAGCTCATGATAATAAGCCTGTTAAATTACTTGGTGAAGCACAAGGAACTTATTACTCAATAATATATTTTGATTCGCAACAAAGAGATTTTCAATATGAAATTGATTCAATACTTAAAGCATTCGATCAGTCAGTATCTCTTTGGGTTCCCGAATCTATCCTCTCTAAGGTAAACAACAACAACAATAAAGTACTATTAAACAATTACTTCATAGACAACTTCCAAATTTCTAAAAAGGTAGCAGAAGAAACTAATGGAGCTTTCGATTTTACAATTGGACCACTTGTTAAAGCATGGGGGTTTGGTTATAACAACCACATGAAAGTTGATTCAGTTATTATTGATAGTTTGCTCCAATTGGTAGGGTACGAAAAAGTAGACATTGTTAATAACAAAGTTGTTAAACAAAACCCTAATACTACTTTCGACTTTAATGCCATTGCTCAAGGCTATTCCGTTGATGTTATTGGGAAATTTCTTGAAAGTAAACTAATTGATAGCTACCTTGTTGACATAGGTGGAGAAGTTAAAGCAGTAGGTCAAAAACCTGACGGTAACTCATGGAAAGTTGGCATAGAGAAACCATCTGAAGAATCTAATAGTTCACGCGACTTAACCGCTATTATCAAATTAGAAAACCAATCGGTAGCAACATCTGGTAACTATCGCAAATTTTTTGAAAAAGATGGAATTCGCTATTCGCATACTATTAATCCATTTACAGGACATCCCACAGGTCATAACCTGCTAAGTGTTTCGATTGTTACAAATAACACCGCTCTTGCGGATGCATATGCTACCGCCTGTATGGTAATGGGCCTTAACAAATCAATAGAATTTATTGAAAACAGAAATGAACTGGAAGCTTTTTTCATTTTTTCCAATGAAAAAGGAGATTATGACATATATGCCACGGACGGTTTTAGTAAGTTAATAATCAGCGAGCCCAACTAAATGTATCCTAGTTTTATTCATGCCTGAGTATTTCTAATACTTTACTGTAAACACTTAGTTTGAGGATATCCTTACATTTGCGGTAGGAAAAGCCATTTTGATCAAGTTTTCAATTAATATCCATCAGGACGCAAATGCTGTTAAATATCTCATTTAATTTTGATTTTTATCCACTACTCATTGTAGCTGCAATTGCATGGCTGACCCCAATATTGCTTTCAAGTTTTAAACTAAAAAAAATTCCATCCGTAATAGTTGAGATTATATTAGGCTTTATTGCTGCCAAGTTCTTATTTGGGAATCTAGATGAAACAAGTTTTCTAATTCTTGATTTCCTGGCACTTTTTGGGTTTCTTTTTCTTATGTTTTTAGGTGGATTGGAAATAGATGTTGACCAGATTATGGCATCACTCCCACGCCGAAGATTAACAATATCGCGATTTCTAAAAAATCCCTTATTAGTAGGACTTACACAATTTGCACTTGCCATCTTTCTTTCATGCCTTGCTGCTTATGCTCTTGCGCAAATAATTGATATCCCAAACATTTGGTATTTCTCGCTTATAATGGTTACAACATCAGTAGCAATAGTATTACCTATTCTCAAAGACAGAGGAGAGACCAGTAGCCGATTTGGTCAGATGGTTATAATTGCAGCTGCTGTTGCTGACATATTAAGTATTATACTATTCACATTTACAGCTTTTATTATTAAAAACGGGTTTCATTACAAACTTCTTTATATAATTGCTCTTTTTGTTCTTTTCTTCATTTTCTACAAACTCATCAATAAGCTAAAGGATATCCCAATATTTAAAAAATTGAGCTATCAGTTGTCCCAAGCTGCTTCGCAAATACGTATAAGAGGTTCAGTATTAATCATATTTATATTTGTTGTTATCTCACAATATATTGGTAAAGAAGTTGTTTTGTTGGGTGCTTTTTTAAGCGGATTATTACTCTCATCTATGCTTCATCGAGAACGATCGCTAATGCTGATTAAACTTGACGGTATGGGTTTTGGATTTTTCATCCCATTCTTTTTTATAATGGTAGGTGCAAACTTTGATCCTAGCGCACTAGCAGAATTCGACGAGTCGTTAATAGGGTTCCTAATATTGCTTCTTGTTTCCCTTTTCGCAATAAAAGTTATTCCAGCATTATTGTGGCGTAGGTTGTTCGGGACAAAAAAAGCAATTTCCGGTGGATTCCTGATATCTTCAAGATTGAGCCTTATTATAGCAGCATCTGCAATTGGCCTCGAACTGGGAGTTATCACTACCGGTATAAACTCAAGTGTAATAATAATGGCAGTAATAACTTGTTTTGTTTCTCCAATTATTTACAATTGGATGTCACCAAGTAATATACAAGAGGGTAATAAAACAATCATTATAGGTGGAAGCAGCACAGCAGTTTTACTTGCACGAAGGTTGCATTTACATGGTAAAAAGGTGATTATTATTGAACAAGAAAAAAAACGTTTTAGAGATATTGAAGATAAAGGGGTTATGGTTATCCATGGCAATGCACTAGACACTAACCTCTTTGACCGAATAAATCTCAAACATGATAACTATGTTGTGATTGAAACCGGTGACGATGATCAAAACCTCAGAATTAGCAAAATGCTTAGAAATGAGTACCAGCATGAGAACATAATTTCAAGAATAACCAAGTTTTCGCAAGACCATAAGTTTAAACAAATGGGCATAGAAACAATTGACGTTACACAGATATTGGCAACTGCCATAGAGAACCTGATAATACGGCCAACCACCTATCACGCACTTGTAGAGTCTTTTGAAAATTTCAGTGTTGAAGAAATTCTAGTAACCAACAAAAGTATTGACGGTTTGCAGATAAAAGAAATCCCATTTCATAGGAACGCCATTCTTATGATGGTAAAAAGAGAAAACAGCTTTTTTATTCCACATGGCGACACTTATTTAAAAATCGGAGACATACTTCTGGTATTTGGAACTCACACTGCTTTTGATGAAACAAGAAACCTTTTAGCATAATACCAAATAACACCCAAAATGAGCCTTAAAATCTTTATCTTTTCCATCTTATCTTTATAACATATTTCTTCCGTAGCTTAGGCTATGCAAGAAATATCTCATTTACCTAAGAAGAAAAATATTTTGATTTAAAAGCTCATTTTAATTGCTAATTGGCATTCCTCATCAGGATAAAGTTGTACCTAGAAGAATGTGGGTTTAACGAAAAAAAGCACCAACCACTTATTGGCCGATGCTTTTTTTATCTTAATGTTTGGAATTCTACAACCCCAGTTTCTTGGCTAATTTTTTAGGGACTACATCCTTATGAACTGCAATACCGATTGTTTGGAGTTTAACATAGGCCTCCGAAGCATAAAAATAACCATCATAAATATGCCCTTCAGTTCCCCATGAGTTTTTAATTTTATAATATTTATTACCTACCTGATCAACGGCTGTACCAACAATTAACATTCCATGATCGTCTGTAACAAGGTAATTATCATAATGCTGCTGACGTATTTCAGGTGTTATTTCCTTCTCAGCAACAGGACCTTCAAATGCATACATTGCTTTTTGTTTCTCCTTTTTCGTTAATGCTTCCCATTTTTCTTTTTCTGTACCACTCAAATCTGGTTTATCTTCAGCAGGTATAATGGCAACGCCCTTTTTCCAGGCAAATCCTTTGTTACTTACATCTGCTCCCCATGCAACAGTATATCCATTTTCCAATGCATTATCAATAGTGCTCATCATTTCATCAAGTTGTACATTATATATGGTCGACCATAACCAGTTGTCAGGAATCTCCATGATAAACTGCTCATAATAAGGACGGTGTGAATAAGATGTTATTTCCACATAATCATCAACATTAAAACCTGTTGATTCAACAAAACTTGTTGGTGTATACTCAGCACTCTCATATTCAAATTTCTCCGGTAATTCTCCAAGGTATGTAGCCAACACTTTATCAAAACCATCATGCCAAACAGGTGTAAGTTTTCTGTTTTTGTTTTTGATAATAGCATCTACATAACTTTTAAGCAATACATCAAGTTCACCATGTGTATGCTTCAGTTCACCATATTCTAAACCAGGATAAAAAATCTCAGGTGCCATCCCATAAAGCTTAATAACCCTAAATACATCAGTTACTTCGGCTCCACCGCCAAAATTCAGTTTTCCATTCATTCTAACATATTTCTTTGCTCTATCAGAATATGTGTGATTAACAAAAAACATCTCTGAAATATCGTATTCTTTGCCAGTCATTCTGAGGAGTTCAGCTTCCACAAATGCAACACCTGAAAAGCTCCAGCAAGTGCCTGAACGATACTGGTTTTTCACTGAAGTATTTTCAATACTAATAACATCTGTAAATTCAAATGCCTTTACTTTTATGGTATCAGCTTCTTTTTCATCCTGTGCTATTACTTGCAGATTGAACAATAATGTAATAAATAATACTGTAATTGAAATTGATTTCATAATATAATAGTTTGATTAATTTTTTTAAAACACAAAGGTAAAAATTGTTTGGAAATTAGATGAAAAATTTTCAATATATAGACTTGTATTTACACACAATACTTCTCTTCCAATTCAACTACTACTTCCGCTTCCGCAAAATTGTTCTTTTCTCCTGCCTCTGCTCTTTATTATTATAACCCATGGTCGACATTAGACCACTCAAAATACTCTTCCATGTGTAAAATACAATCGACTTTTGTGTATTTCGTTTAAAATACACTTCTCCCGGGCGTGTTTTGCCAAGAAAACCAGGATTATTCGATCTTATAAAAATATCATTCAACAACAAATTAGCCATACTACCTCCAAGCCCGGAGGCATTTTCAGCTTTGTCACGATCATATAACTCAATTTTGATTTTTCGGTACTTAAACAATATCGAACCTTCAGTATGCACACTATTACCACTTATTAGTGGAATATCCAACTCACCAGTACCTCTCTCCATTGTAACACCTACAAGGTTTTGAGTCATTGAGTTTAGTTTGGGAAAGTCAATTTTATCAACATGTCCTGATACCCAAAAGTCATGTTCTGGACTCAAAATTGACAATTTCATTTTAAGACTCAAATCTGATTCACCAATTAATTTCGCTTTAAAAAATATCAGCATCGAAGAGGTGCTATCAATAACTTTTAAATCATTATTAATATTAAATACAGAAAGGTTAGCTTGGTTTAGAAATATTTCACCAGGCACCAGCGATTTAGGGCTAAGTTGCTTATATTCAATGTATGCATTATGAGCTTTTAGAGAGTCGATCGTTAATACTTTTGACATACTTAATAAAGCTTCCTGGGGCATTTTTTTATACAGATTTGGGTTCATCTCATACTTCTTATTTCTGAAGATGCTCATATCTAATCCAAATACATCAACACTTCCCATATGTATGCCATCATTGCTAATTAATTTTTTCAGCCTCACATCGCTACAAACAATTTTACCAGCAACTACATCCATTTTACCAGTTTGATAAACGGCCTTCTTGAAGAACTCAGCTGATTTGTATCGTGGTTTCATCAAAAGTGAATCAACTTCCAAAGTTTTATCAGCAAAATTATACCTAATACCATTGATGCTGGTTTCATACAAACTATCAGATGAAACAAATTTATTCCCTCTAATGCTTACTGACAAATACTTGGCAAATTCATAATCATTATTAGCAATACTAGTTGAATCAACTTTAAGAAAGCCAACGTTAAAACCAAGGTCTTTTAGTATAAGTGTATCATCAGAAGTATCCGTCACGGTTCTATGAATTACATCAATATAACCTGCACTTATTTCATCAACACTAAAACTATTAAGGAAAGCAGGTAATTTTAATTGTTTTTTAAGAGGAGATGAATGTGATGGCTTACTTTTAGCCTTGTAATCCACCATATTCAGCTGCAAATCTGCAATGTCAATTCCTTTAAGATTAACTTTATGAGGACTATCTTTACTTATATCAATACCATCAATATCAAATCCTGATGAACTATATGATAAGTAGTTTTCGCTTTCGGAATGTTTGTTAATACTACCTCCACTAATTTCAGATAAAATAATCTTCATATCTTCTTTTCTGAAATTGAGCTCACCAATATTGGCATATGAGTTTTTTATAGTATCTGAAAACAAAAAGTTAACTACTCTAAAATAATTAAGTCCACTAACTAAATTATCATCGGATGTCAAATCAAACTTAAAATCCAATTTAGATAAACTGAAGTTAGATATCGAAATACTATCCTTTTTTTCTACAATAAAAGAAAGATCATTAATTTCAAATTCATCAAGGTTAAAAGGAATAGACCTACTACTTTTTTGACCATTGCTAATATTTTTTTGCTTTTGATATCTACTATCAATGCTAATATCAAAATGAGGGTTACTAATAGAAATTGAGCGAACCACCGGTGTCTGCTTATCGATAATTGTATTGTATTTCAATCCCGACAGATTTATACTTTCAATGCTTAGCTCCTTTATGTCAACTCCACTCCTATTTTTACTACTCTCATTATCAGTTATTTCTATTTCATTGAGCAGAAGCAACTCTTGAGCATTATCCAATTCAATATTACTACAGTTAATAGCGTAATCCTGATACTCAATATTCGATTTGGATAAATTAACTTTCCAAAGGAGTTCCTTAAACCAGGTTGTATCATTATTGCTGTTGATATTTATATTCTCCAAAGTAATATCAATGCCTGATTTTAACTTAATAATATCCTGTTTTAGCTTTAAATTCAAGTCAACATTGCCATCCATAAGCTTAAAATCACCAATAGCTACTTTATAATCAAACTTAATTTCAGGCTTTTTCTTTAGGTTTTTATCCTTATCAGAAGCAATATTTAAGTTACCCCCAAATTGGGGTCGGATTACCTTTATGTACTTTAATACTATCTCCTTTTCAGATACAAATTTATCAATGTTAGCATCCCCTAACTGTAGCTTATTGATTATTATTGTGGAATTTGTTTTCCCAACATCCTTATAACTCCCTGATATATTATTAAAAGTTAAAGTATTATTTAAAACCGACATTGATCCCAACGTTACCAGAATATCCTTGTCAGGTATATTAATTTTCACTTCTGACGTAACTAGCTTAAGATAATCAGTATTAATTTTATGAATTTTACTTAAATCATTAAGCTGTATTTTACCAGTGTTGATATCAAGTCCAGCAACATTTATATCCAATTTGTCACCTTCAAATAAATGAATTAATCCATTTGAGATTTGGATCTCAGTAATTTCAAATTTATCAGAATCAACATTTCTCTTAGTCCTCTTTTTATGATACCCAGAACTTATGTCCATTTCAACTACTGGATCTGATAGAAAAATACCAACCTTAACCTTATTTCCAGCAACCAAATCTTCTACAGAAATACCTGATAATTCGATCGAATTTATATCACTTCGTAATTTATTTGACCCATTAGAACCCTTATCATCAATTTGCAAACCTGATAAGGTTAAAGTTCCATTATCTTCAGTGAATGTGAAATTATCGAGATTCAGGTTTAATCCGGACTCTTTTTCAAATACTTTCAATTTACCTGTTGATAGGTTAATACTTTTGTAATTTATTTTGGGCATGCTATTTGCCAATAAGGAAGAGTCGAGCTTAATATTCTTAACTATAAAACTTAGATTATCCAAATTGATAATAGTATCATCTTCAACATCTTGATTTAACAGATTAATATTATTCAATGTAAAAACACCAAGGTTAAAACTCTTTATTACCTTAAATAAATTAAGCTTATGTTTCGATGTATCAGGAACAGTTGTAGAGTTGAAAGAATCATTATTTAAAATATTCAAATATACATCAGACACTCCAATACTATCGATATTAATATCATGCATTGATTCCAAATCATCCATGTCAATTCCACCAATAAGTAATTCATTAACTTCAGCATTTATCGATTTAAATTTAGTAGCAATTGAACCACTAACAACTTCAATTTTAATATTATGTGCTAATAAACTATTTGAAACTGTTTCAAAAACAGTTGAATCAAATGAGATTTTATCGCCATTTGGTAGAAAATAGCTAAAATTGCTTAGTTTAACGAAATGTTTTTCAGCAAAAAGCAACCGATCTTCATCTAATATATTCTCTTTTGAAGTATTAAAATTCTTAAGCAATAACTGAAACTCAACTGATCCTTTATGTTCTTTTGAATCAATAATTTGTTTCATATCAACCTCTCCATCAGTAATCTCAAATTCATCTACAATAATTACTAGATTACCTAGTAAATCCTTTTTCTCTTTTAAGCCGGCAACAATTTCCTTTGGTTTTTCCTTGAAGTGAATCGGGTTATCATTTTCGTTAAACCAAATGGAAGGTTTTCGAATTATAAACTTTTTTGCAATAAACTCACGATGGAAAATTAAACTAAAAATTGATAAATTTTCTATTTTGATTTCATCAAACTTCAGCTCCGAAATTTTAATTGTTTTTTCTTTATTAACATAAGTATTATTAAATACAAAATCAGAATTGGTAAACGAAACCGATGAATTCAATAAATTATAATCGATATCACCAATGTTAAGAGTAATATTTTGATTTGTTTTTTTACTTATGCTAACTTTCAACGCATGCCCAATTAACACATGCCTAAAGGTAATTAGCGCAATAACTATAATTAAAATTATTATGCTTATGGTTAGTATATATTTTTTCTTCATTGAAAATAAATAAAAGATAAATTAGATTTCAAACTAATGGTACATACAAATAATACTTTTGGCACAAGTATACAATAGACCTGATTATAAGATGCTACATAAATACTATTAATTAATAACAAATAAGGAAGTATTTCTAATCCAAATCTTTTTTAACTTCTTTGGCCGTTTCATTAACGCCATCTTTTATATCACCAGCTGCATCCTTAGTTTTATCTTGCACAGATTTGGCAGATTCTTTAACACCATCTTTTACTTCCTCCATACCATCTTTCACTTTTTCTTTTGGCGTTTTATGTTGCTCACATGCTGCAAAAAAAAGGCTAATTGTTAAAACTAATAATAATCCCTTAATAAATTTCATACTATTTAGTTTAAGTTTCAAACTATACTATAACAAATAAACAATTTATTTATATCAAATCAAAATGTATGAAGTAATATTTTTCGATACTATGGAACAGAAATTATATCAATATAAACAGGGAGATGATCGCTAAAACCACCATGATATTTAAAACCAATATTGGTGCGATTTGTTTTTAATCCCATAAACTTTAAATCCGTCTCTAACAAATAATCAGCATCAAAAATATTTCCTTGATGAGAGCATCTAATTCCTTCTGCACCTACAAATAGTGAATTTGAAAGAATAATTTGATCGAAATTCGACCAATTACTTTGGTATTTGAGTGTACCCAACACATCAGGGTTCGTATTTAATAGTTCTACATTTTCGAAACCGCAATTAGATGTATTTGTAACTAGTTGCATGCTTGTATTTTCAGGGTTATCATTAAAATCACCCATTAAAATTATATTAGCATTTGAATTTACAGAACAGATAGAATCAGTAATATCTATTAGTTTTTGTGCTGCTAATATTCGGTAAGGCTCCGACTCCAAATAACCTCTATACCTTGATGTCCAATGATTTACAAACACATGTATTGTGTCTTTATTTAACAAACCCTTTACATATAATATATCTCTTGTTGTAAAATCAACGTTTTGCGGATCGCGAATTACTATCTTCTCCGAGTATAAAAAATCAAAACTTTCACTTCTATAAATCAATGCAACATCAATTCCCCTAAAATCATTCGATTCATAATGAACAAACTTATACCCTTCTCTGGCAAGAGGTGTATTATCAATTAAATCAGAAATTACAAATTCATTCTCAACTTCTACAAGCCCAATAATTGCTACCGGCGACCACCCACCAACAGCTTTAATTACCTTATATATATTATTACGTTTCTTCTCATACTTTGATTTGGTCCAATGTAACTCTCCATAGGGAGTATACTCATTATATGCAATTGATGAATCGTGGTTAACATCAAAATAGTTCTCTACATTATAAAACATTATACGATATTGGTTCTCAGATGGATCAATATTTTCAATTTGTGAGAAACAAATAATTGGATACAAAACAAAAACTATAATGACTATTATAAATTTATTAATTTTACGTAAATTTTTTGATAAAATATTCACTAGAACATATAATTTAGTAACCATCAAAGTTACAAATATATACATAACTAATGTTTACTAATGCAACCTTAATAAAGCCTAAGAATTCTATGAGTTTATTAAAACAATAATAGCATCATAACAATATTGAAACAAACTATTATCATATGGGTTTGATTTACTGCCATTTAAGAATCACATATTATCTTAGCACAATATTTTTAAGAAATAATTACACAAAATGGTATAATTTTATTTTTTTTCGGTACTAATAGATAGAAGAGTGTTACAATATACAACTCAAGAAATACTTAAAGGGATATTAGAAAATAACAGTATCATAATACAATCTATTTATGATAATTATTTTCACGGTATCAAGAAGTTCATTGAAAAGTTTGGAGGAAGTAAAGATGATGCCCTAGATGTTTTTCAGGATGGGATAATTGTAATTTACGAGCAAATGAAAAGCGGTGAGATTAAACAAATCAGTAACTTCAAAGGTTACTTTTTCTCAATATGCAAATTCAAGTGGTTCAATACGATTCGCAATGGTAAGTTTGAAGAATTTACAAATATCGACTTTGAAGATATTCTACCAGCATTTGAATATAAACAAGTTTCAGATAGTTGGAGTGAAGTATTTGAAAAAGAAAACAGGGTAAAGGTTTATTTCAATAGTTTCATGGAGCTAAGTAGCACATGCCAGATGATGATTAGGTATGTTGCATATGGATGGGCCATAGAAGATATAGCTGCTGAAATGAATTTCTCTGTTGTTTATACATATAGGAAACGTCAACTGTGCCTCAACAAACTTATCGAAATTGTTACTCAGAAATTAAATGAAAACAATAAGCTATGAAACGGAATGACAAAACATTGCTAATAGACAGGTACATAACCGGAAAACTTGAAGATACTGAATTATGGGAATTTAAAACAAACCTGGAAAAGGATGCAAATTTAGCTCGTGAAGTAAAACTACGCAAAGAAATATACAATGCCATTAGTAATGAACAAAAAATGGATTTACTGAAAACATTAAGAAATATTAGAACCAGCAGAACCAAGCACGTTTTCAATATTAACATATATTCACGACAAGTACAAGCATTTGCTGCCTCAATAATTATACTACTTGCTGTAGGAGCAGGACTACTTTCCAATTATATAGGAAATACTCACGAATCAAATTATGACATATATAATTCGTACTTCATTGATGAAGGCTCATTAATATCAAACAGATCAGATGTTAGCACAAATAATTCATTGGTTGAAACAGGAATTATTTTATATGAAAATAAAAAATATAATGAAGCTATTTCAATGTTTGACTCGAATCCGGAAAATGTTCTTGCAAGATTATATAGTGGGTTGGCATATATGAAATTAGAGAAGTTTAACCAAGCCGAGAAGCAGTTTAAATATATAATAAACCATCACGACAATATTCTTATAGACCAGGCTGAATGGAATTTGGGGCTCAGTTACTTAGCTAATAATAAAATAAAACAAGCAAGTAATATTTTTGCCAAAATTGCTTCTGAAAACGGCGCTTATAATAAACAAGCAGATGATATAATTAACGAATTGGAAAACAACTAAACAAGCACAATTATTACAAACAACCAAGTGCGGCGTAAAAGACGTGGTGGTCCTTATACGCCATTTATTTTTAAGACTTAAACAAAACGAGTCTCAAAAATTAGCCCATACTTTCATTAGCTATAATGTTTAGTATGGGTTTTTTTATTGGTAAGCTTATTATCAATCAGCTAATCAGCAATAAAATCCAAAAATCGGATCAATACAAAAATCTGGGGGCTTGTATTCTCAAATACTTTTATTCATACCGCAACGACTCAACAGGGTCCAATTTCGCAGCTTTGTTTGCAGGGATAATACCTGATAATAAAGCAACAACCATACAAAGAACAAGTCCTAACACAATCCACAACCATGGGACAATAAAAGCGCTATCAGTTAGTGCTGATACTCCATTACCAATTAATATTCCTGCAATTATTCCAAGCACGCCTCCAATCTGTGCAATAACAATGGCTTCCACCAAAAATTGATTTCGGATAGTAATACGGGTAGCCCCAACCGCTTTTCGAATACCAATTTCCCGAGTCCGTTCTGTTACTGATACCAACATAATATTCATTAATCCGATAGCAGCTCCCAGTAAGGTAATAATTCCAATAACTGTTGCACCTATTTGTATCTTTGAAGTTAACTGGATCAACATATTAGCAATGTTGTCACTTTTTATAATTGAAAATGAATCGTCCTCACCTAATTTATCATTACGTATACGCCTAAAAACCCCAATAGCCTCCCCAACAGCAGCTTCCATTATAGACTGATCGTCAACCATAACACTAATCCTATAATTCATATTAGGTCTGGAGAAATATTGTCTCACATTACCAAGAGGAGCCAGACAATGCCTATCACCACTAGATCCAACACTTGACCCCCTTTCTTTTAGCACCCCAATTACTTTATATTTTCCTGCACCTATTGATATAACCTTACCAATGGGATCTTCCTTATTATTAAACAGAGTGGAAGCTATCTCACTTCCAATAATTGTAACATGATTACCCTGATGAACTTCAATTGGCAAAAACCCTCTCCCTTTCTCTAACTCAAGACCAGCTGTTGTAATGTAGTTCTCATCTACACCTAATACTTGTGTGTTAGGATTGGTTTTTTCAGATTCATACTTAACAGTTGCAATACCAGTTCCGCGTATATAGAGTGAAGTAACAGCAGGAAAATTATATTCATCCTTAAAGCTGTTAGCTTGCCTATAATCAATTACTTCAAATGATTTTGGCCTATTATGATTACCACCAATATGAACTCTCATTTCTCTATTTTGGATATTGAAAGTATTAGACCCCATCATTGAAAAATTATCATTCAAAAAGTATTCAACAGCATCTATAGCAGTAAGTATACCCACCAATGCCATTATCCCGAACGCAATTATCATTACAGTAAGTATTGTTCTCAACAAATGGCTTTTTATCGACCTTAATGAGATTAATATATTTTCCTTAACTAATTTTATATTAGCCATAATTTAATCAAGTTTTGTTCCAAATGCTAAATCCCCAGCATCCCCTAATCCAGGGACAATATATGCTTTTGCAGTAAGCTCATCATCAATTGCTCCCACCCATATTGTTAGGTTTTTTAACGAAAAATTTCTTTTTATAAACGCTATCCCTTCAACACTGGCCAACAAACATACTACATGTATATGTTTTGGTTTACCATTATCAAGAAGTGCTTTAATGGATGTAGTCATTGATCCACCAGTTGCAAGCATGGGGTCACTTACAATAAGAACTCTATCTGACAACGAAGTTGATGATATATAATCCATCTTTATAATAAACTTCTGATTTTTTTTATATTTTCGATATGCAGAAACAAAAGCACTATCAGCATTATCAAAATAGTTTAATAAACCTTGATGCAAAGGTAATCCTGCACGAAGAATAGTTGCCAATACTGGATTGGTACTAGGAACTCTCATAGAGGCTACTCCAAGTGCAGTAGTGATATCCTTCTCTACATAATCAAATTCTTTACTTATTTCGTAAGCAAAAATCTCTCCTACCCTCTCCATATTTCTTCTAAAACGCATACTGTCATGCTGAATCTTTTTATCTCTAAGTTCAGACAAAAACTGATTAAATATAGAGTTATCTTTTCCTATTTCCCGTACCATAGTAGTCAATTTTTACAAAAATAACTGATTTAAGCTATACTCACTAGTCTATTCAAACTTTTTAAACTAAAAAAAATCTAAACGTTTATTATTTTTCTCCCGCAAATAAAACCTTATATACTCTTATAATAGTTTTGTAAACAAACCCTAACCTATTGATTTTCAATCTTGTATATGTTGTCTTTTTTGCTCCAAATCCTTTATAGAATCTGGCCAGATTTTGATCATTAGACCCCTCAAAATCTAATATTTTGCTTCCGGGTGAATTTTTTCGAATTACAGTATCTATCAAAAAAGTCATTGCTCCATTTTTTCGGGCATTATCATCTGCTCCTGAAAATAGAAATATCAACCTGTAATCGTTCTTAAGAAAAAATGCAGCGGCGCATAGTTCGTTATACTCACTATAAACACCATATATAGTACCTATACCCTTATGAATCGCTCTATACATAATTCGCTGCAAGACAACATAGTTACTGTCCTTCCACTTATTAATATCTGCACCTCGGTTATTTCTAAATAAACTAATTAAACTTTCAGGCTTTACTCCTTTCATAAAGACAAGATTATTTTTCAAACTTTTCTTAAGATTCCGTTTAATATTATTTGAATATTTAGTTGCTAACTTTGGATAGTCATTTATTAAATCCAGCAGATAATTATTATTTTTTACAATTTTATATTTTCCATTAATAAACTTATTGAAGCTATTAAAATTAACATCAATAAGCTTGACATGTACAGGAATGCTATTAATAAAATCCTCAATTATATCAGGGTTTAAAATATTTATGGAAAATACCCCAAATTGTTGTGTAAAAAAGGGTTGATAATAATATGTAATTCCAAATTTCTTACTTAATGTAAGTGGCATAACCCTCTGATAATCATCCTCCACCAACGCATCCCACCCTTCATGTACCAAATCTAAATACCACGAATACACATAAACATTTCCATTGAACGACTGTCGAATACAATCATCCCATTTCTTCTTATCAATTTCGCTATGTACTAAATATACTATCAAGGTTAAGTAAGTAATTGTGGGTTAACAAATTATTTATTTTTATAACGTGTTTACACTTAAAAAAAGCTTCAAAGAACAAGAACAAAACTCTATTTAATCTTCAGCTGCCAATACCAGTAACTCCTCATACACTCTGCGCCACCCCTTCCATCTTTGTTCATCACTAAGTGACTCATTATGCCATAATGAAGAAAAGGTCCCATCTACTTTTTTCACTTCTTCAATCAGCTTTTTAATTGTTTCAATTGCATCCGTTGGTGTTAATTTCATATAATCCTTAAGTGTGCCATCCATAACCATAAACGGGTGTACTCTTAATTTAGTTTCAACTTCAATATCAAGATCGTAGAAATTATATGGGCTACAAATTCCAGCTCTAAATCCTGGCAAAGCAGCATATCCCATTGAATAGTCATCAGTTATATCCTCATCAATTAAATTTCTATATGTATCAGGTAAGTTAAGGCGCAAAAAATGTTGTCTGCTTTGCGTAATATCCTTATTTACAACACTCTCTAAATTTTTTATTTCTTTATGCAAAAGATTTGGCTGTTCATTTGTATAATAAGATGGATGAATCCCGATTTGAGCATAATCTCCCATCTTCTTAATCAGAAAACGAAGATTACGATTTCTTGTATTAATATTCTTGTCAAATTGACCATAATGACCAAATAAGAAAAAATATATAGGTTTTAAATTATACTTTCGTTGATATTCAATCTGCAGGTCGAATGTGTCAAAAGGGTCTTTAAACCCTGAAAACAGAACTCTACTACGCTGAAGAATACCACTCCAGTCGAAATCTCCAATCGATTTAAGATAACCTCCAACAGAACGAACTAACCCTTTTTGCGAATATGAATAAGCTGAATCGATATCATAAGTAGGCCTAAATCGATAATTGCGTTTTGGAAAACTAAATTCAGGATACTTAGCTAGAATGATTTTCTGAATCATTCCAGCCCAGATATTAACCATAGGTTTATCCAGAATATTTAGTTCGGAACTTAAGCTAAGGTGAGCCGTAAACCTCCCGTGTCTATCCCTAACATATGGCTGATATTCCTCATACCTCGACACCAGATAAAAAATCGCAGAAAATACATCAAAAGGTAATACCGAATCACTATTATATGTAGGAAACAAAACTATACTACCTTCATAATCTATGTTTTCAACATTAATGTTTTCAATACCTTTCTGAAAGAGCAACCCTGAAGATTTAATAAAAATATCATCGGAATATGCTTTATCAGCATATACTAATTTTGCCACATCAGCTGAAAGAAACTCATCTAAGTTACTTGTCAAAGTACATTTAACTTTTAGCAAATCCTTAAAAACCAATCTAAAAACAAAACGAATACGGTTTGTCTTTTTTGGTACAAAAACTAACAAATCTTCCATTATGACAAAAATACAGAATTTTCAGCTCCATTAAGTTCGCCAAATATTATTTTAGCCATTAATCCTCCGCACACCTTCAATAAATTAATTATTTTTGAAACCTAATTTATATAAATGGAGAATTTTATTGTATCGGCCCGGAAATACCGTCCAGCAACATTTCATCAGGTTGTTGGTCAGGAATCTATAACCTCAACTCTACAAAATGCCATCAAAAACAATCACCTAGCACAGGCATTCTTATTTACAGGTCCGCGAGGTGTTGGGAAAACAACTTGCGCTCGTATTTTGGCAAAAACCATCAACTGTGAAAACCTAACAAGTGAACTGGAACCATGTGACAAGTGTGAATCATGTACTTCATTTAATAATAATGCTTCTTTTAATATTCATGAACTTGATGCTGCTTCTAATAATTCGGTTGACGATATTCGAAACCTTGTTGAGCAAGTACGAATTCCACCTCAAGTAGGGAAATACAAAGTTTATATTATAGATGAGGTACATATGCTTTCACAGGCTGCGTTTAATGCATTTTTAAAGACGTTAGAAGAACCCCCGGCTTATGCAAAATTTATACTAGCTACAACAGAAAAACATAAAATTCTCCCTACTATATTATCTCGATGTCAGATATTTGATTTTAAGCGTATTAGTATTGAGGATATTGCAGATTATCTGGGTTATGTTGCCGAAAAAGAGAATATTGAAACTGAAATTGAAGCTCGACATATAATAGCCCAAAAAGCAGACGGAGCTCTAAGAGACGCTCTTTCAACTTTTGATCAAATTGTTAGTTATAGTGGCAATACGCTTTCATACAAAAGTGTAATTGAGAACCTAAATATCCTCGACTATGAATATTATTTTAAAGTTACTGATTTTCTAATTCATAGCGATATCCCAAATCTTCTTCTCATTTTTAATGAAATTATTGAGAACGGTTTCGACGGACAGCATTTTATTGTTGGATTATCTGAACACTTACGTAGCTTATTGGTTCTTAAAAGCCCTGCAACTGTGCAATTAATGCACGCAAGTGGTCAGCTTAAAGACAAATATACAAATCAGGCAAGTAGCTGTTCACCAAATTTTCTGCTTAGCTCACTAAATATCTGTAATAAATTCGACCTTAGCTATAAAAGCAGTAGTAACAAAAGATTACATATAGAAATTGCCCTGCTTGAATTAAGCAAAATTATTTCTAATCAAACAGTTAATCAACCAACAGTTAAAAAAAATATTGAATATATTTCTAAACCTGCACAAGCCAGTTCTGCGGTTGTGGAAAAAAAACCTGAATACACACAAAATAAAACTGAAGAGAAATCAACAGTAGTTGAAGAAAAAAAGACAGAATTATCACCTGAAAACAAAACAATTAGCAATAAATCAGAAGGTACCACAAGAAATATAGTTCCAAAAGAAAAAGGTAATGGCCGTACAATTAAAAATATTTCTATTAAGCAAGGGTTAGAAGCTTTAAAAAAGAAAAACAAAGACACTGTTGAAGAACCTGAAGAAGCTATTACAACTGAATTTACTCAGGAAAAACTTAACGAAATATGGGAATTGTTTACAGCTTCATATATGAAAAAATCTCCCAGCTTTTCAAATGCTATAGCAAAATACAAACCTGTACTAAAAAACAATTTTTTAATTGAATACAAGGTTGACTCAATGATTATTTCCCAAGACCTATTGTCAGTGACATCATTACTCGAATTTTTAAAAGACGAGTTAAATAACAATCAAATAAAACTGCAAGCAGTTACTCCGGAAAAGAGTGCTCAAAAAACAGCATATACCGACCGCGAGAAATTTACTGAAATGACTAAAAAATATCCAGATATTCTTAAACTTAA
Source organism: uncultured Lentimicrobiaceae bacterium (assembly GCA_964460905.1). GTDB lineage: Bacteria > Bacteroidota > Bacteroidia > Bacteroidales > F082. Next base: position 12,941 of record CAYWRM010000011.1, on the reverse strand, counting down.
AGATCAATTAAATCTTGAAATTGACTTTTAAGAAGTAGTGAATATTATCTAACCTGAATAATTCATGAAAAAGACAATAGTATTATTATTATCACTATGTCAGATAATTGATGATGAAGAGAACAAAAATGTTTTTGTCATTTTATACTAAAGTGTGTTTATTTCAATGCATCTGCTTCGTTGCTAAACCTTTGAAATAGATTACTATATCGTCAGGTTCAGTCGCCTCACATCTGCATCAGGCTAAACACATGAATTAATCAGGCTAAAGCTCCTCAATAAAATCAAGCTTCACATCCTTATATTTATTGGTTTTTAACTCATTAACCAAGCCATTCATAGTAGTTAGGGGACCTTTTGTTACTAGTAGATTAGTAAACCACTTGGGTATTTTACCTCCTATATCTGCTTCAAGCACCAAAGTAATATGGATAGAGCCATTTCCAATAGGATTAAAAGTCCATTTTGATGTAGCGTATGGAACTCGAATGCAATCCTCATTCTCCGGTAAAAACCCAGGAATAGCAAAAGATGAAATTATAACTGAATAATCGATAGGGTTTTGTTGCAATGTAATATCTGTTATAAAATCTCTGTCGGTTACTGGCCAGGGAGCATCTGAACGACCATAGTATTTCCAATTAAAATCATCAGTCTCTTCAATTAAACTAGCTTCTTCATTTAAGAAAACCCAATTACGATGATTTTCCGTGTCCTTCATAAGAGCAACAAGTTCCGATAATGTTGTTTCGATAATAGTTTCTACCTTCACCTTGTTTATTTCTGAGGTAGGAGATTTCATTACGAAGGCCTTAATATTATCACTGTCCTTAACCAATTTCCACTCCCCTACTTCTTGTCCTTCAACAGCTACATTTAGATAAAGGAAATTAATGACTACAAATAAGTATGAAATCTTCATGAAAAAGGTGATAATTACAAAAGTGAGCAAATATAAAATAATTTATATGTCAACCATGTATTGAGCAGTTTATTTCAAAATACTTGTTTTATCATTCCTGATAATTACAGTCTATTCCTAAAAAACGATGGTGTAATGGTGTGTTTTAGGTTATTAGCCTTTATGTTTTGAGTTTTAGTTCTGAACTTACTAAGCCTTATACGCTAAATTCAAAACTATTCAACCCGCAACCCAATTCAGGTATTTTCTTACAGAATCTAATATTTTAATATTTAAGCGGTCTTATCTTGCATAGTAAATGATTTTTCATAATTTTACAGCATATTATTAACAATAAACTACTAAGATGGGAAAAGGTGACAAAAAAACGAAAAGAGGTAAAATTATTCTAGGATCGTATGGTAAAAAAAGACGCAAAAACAGAACACCATTATTTGTTGCACCTGTAAAGAAAAAGTCGGTTAAAAAAACTGTTCCTATTGATAAAGAAGTAGTTGTTGAAGTCGAAGAAGTTGCTGCTCCGATAGCAGAAGTTAAAAAAGCAGCTACTAAAAAAACTCCGGCAAAAAAAGCCACAACTGCCAAAAAAGTAGCAACACCAAAGAAAACTACTGCAGCTAAAAAAACAACAGCAACCTCTAAGAAAGCAGATTCAACTGAAGAAAAAGCACCTACAAAACCTAAAGTAGCTAAAAAGACCGCTGTAAAAAAGGTAACAACCGCTGCAAAAAAAGTAACAACCGCTGCAAAAAAAACTACCACTAAAAAAGCAGAAGAATAATATTAAGTTGAAGGTATAGAATACTAAACTAGTATTCCGATATTTGTTTAGGAATACTTATAATTGTCAGCTTCTGTTTTCAAGAAATTCCTAAAAGGAGCATCACAGAAGTTTATGTGATAGCCCAATGCCTTATAATATAATACATGTTTTTGATGATAGTAGTATATTAATCGAGAATGTTTAGATAGAGTTTTTAGAAATACTAACAGCAAGTCCAAAGAAGCATATCAAAATTTAAGTATCAATAAACCATAATGCAAATTAGCAATAAAACAACTATAATCTGGGATTGGAATGGGACTTTATTAAATGATGCAGAACTTTGTGTTGAGTGTATGAATAAAGTACTGAGCAAACGTAATATGCAACAAATTGATGTTAACGACTATCGCAAACTATTTACATTTCCCGTAGTTGATTATTATAACGCAATAGGGTTTGATTTTAGCAAAGAAGATTTTGAAGTTCCTGCAATGGAATTTATAAATCAATACTATTCAAATATTGGCCGGGCCGATTTATTTCCTTGTGTTACTGATGTACTGAATTTTTTTAAAAAATTAGGTTTTAAGCAGTTGGTTCTTTCAGCAATGGAGCATGACAACTTGGTTAATTCACTAACCGAAAAAGGAATATTTGATTTTTTTGATGATATTTCAGGTATTAATGATCATTATGCACATAGTAAGCTTGAGATGGGTAGAGGCTTGATTAAAAAGGCAGATATTAATGTAACTGAGACACTAATGATTGGTGATACTGTTCATGATTTTGAGGTAGCATCTGGTCTAGAAGTGGATTGTGTTTTGGTTTCAAATGGGCATCAGTCAGAGCATAGGCTATTGCAGGCAACTGCAAATGTTATTCCAAAATTAATCGATATAACAACCTTATTTTCAAGCAATAACTCGTAATCCAAAACCAATTATTTTATTTCCTTCACTTCTTCCTGCTTCTTAAACTCATCTTTATCCACTGGCTTACCATTTTCATCAAAAAATTTCCATTCCCCAACCTGTATGCCATTACTGTATTGCCCTTGTATTTGAATTTTCCCATCAGGATGATAATGTATAAATTTTCCATCCATTAAACCATCTTTGTAGTAACTTTCTGTCATTAATTTACCATCAGGAAAGTACTTAAGCAGTTTGCCGTTTTTCTTTCCATTCTCAAGCAATAATATTTCGGCAGGTTCTCCGGTATCAGGATAATATGTAATATTTTCACCATCAAGAACACCATTATTATATGTTTCAGTTGAAACAACAGGGTTTGATTCTTCATTTAAATAGTATTTCCACAGACCATCCTTTTTCTGATTAACATACTTACCTTCAGCCATTAGATTACCACCATCATAATAGGTTACTGTATGTGCAAATATTCCATCATCCGAAAAAACACTGACAGCTTTTACACTACCCTTTTTAAAGTAATATGTAAACTTTCCGTATGGCTTATCATTACGAAACTGTCCTTCATATTTAATATTACCATTATCAAAGGACTTAATCCATATGCCTTCTTTTTCACCATCTTCATTAAGCTGATTAACCTGCTGAGCATTTAAATTCACCACGTTAGCCAAGAATACAATTAATAGTAGCCACAATATCTTCATTATATTATCAATTTTTACAACAATTAAATTATTTATTTTATGAACATGTTAACTTTGCCGTGTAAAATTACATAATAAATTGAACGACTATTCATCTAAATTATTAGAATCTGCCGTTGCTGAGTTAAGCCGGTTACCCGGAATTGGGAAAAAAACTGCATTAAGACTTGCCCTGCATATACTTAAAGAAGATGCAAGTTATGCTGATAATCTTGGCAAAGCTATTGTTAACTTGCGAAGTGATATACAGTTTTGCAGCAAGTGTAATAATATTTCGGATTCAGCTATTTGTGATATTTGTTCAAACCATAAACGGGATGAAAACACTATTTGTGTAGTAGAAGATATTAGGGATGTACTTGCTATTGAAAAAACTGTTCAGTTCAATGGCTTGTATCATGTATTAGGAGGGATAATAAACCCTATTGAAGGAATAGGGCCAAACGATATTAATGTTGCACATTTAGTTCGTAGAGTAAATACTGAAGATATTAAGGAGATTATACTTGCACTACCTGCAACTGTTGAAGGGGATACAACTAATTACTATATTTATAAGTTGATTAAGACTTTCGACATAAAAGTTACTACAATTGCCCGCGGTGTAGCCGTTGGCGATGAATTGGAATATACAGATGAAATTACACTTGGTAGATCAATATTAAACAGACTGCCTTTTAGTGAAATAAGCTAGAGAGCTAAAGATCAGCTAAATCGCATTGGACTTAGCGGATCGGTTTACCATAACACAGAACCACACTGTCATTCCGACCGAACATTCAGAGCGAAACGGAGAATGTGAGCAGAGGAATCTCTCCAGCTAATTGCTTTCTCAAAGGAGATTCCTCTATTCATCCTCCATCTGGTCGGATTCAATCGGAATGACAGCTTGCTTTTGAAAGTATTTACAAAATGAAGTCAATCCGCATTCTTCACAAAGTGGCTTTCTTGCCTTGCAAACATATCTGCCATGTAAAATAAGCCAATGATGAGCAAGCGGAATTATTTCTTTAGGAATATGCTTAACGAGTTGTTTCTCAGTTTCAAGTGGAGTTTTAGAATTTGTGGTTAATCCTATTCGTGCACTCACTCTAAAAACATGCGTATCAACTGCCATTGCAGGTTGACCAAACACAACAGAAGCAATTACATTGGCAGTTTTACGACCGACTCCTGGCATCTTTTGGAGCTTATCAATATCAGATGGAACAACCCCTTTAAATTCATTTTTTAGCATGTTAGCCATTCCTGAGAGATGCTTTGCTTTGTTATTTGGAAATGAGCAACTTTTTATAAATTCAAAAATATCTCCAATCTCAGCTACTGCCAATTCATTTTCGGTTGGATATGAACTAAAAAACTCCGGAGTTATAATATTCACTCGTTTATCGGTACATTGAGCAGATAGTATAACCGCCACCAATAATTCATAAGGAGTTCTGTAATCAAGCTCTGTTTCGGCAACAGGCATGTTTTTTTTAAAATATTCTATTACAAAGTTGTATCTTTCTTTTTTGGTCATAGTTGTTCAGACTGATCAAAATTATTATTAAATCTAAATTTTGCCGCTAATCTAATAATTCCTTTATTATACCCATTAGTTCTTCAATATTTATTGGTTTTGTAATAGCTATGTTACAGCCTGCCTCAAGCGCATCTGCAGAATAGCTGGAGTTAGGATAGGCAGTTTGTGCAATAATTTTTACAGTGCTGTTAAATTTGCGTATTTCTCTTGTTGCTTCATAGCCATCTATAATTGGAATTTGAATATCCATTATTATCAAATCAATATCGGGGTTTTGTTTACATATTTTAATAGCTTCTTTGCCACTTATAGCATGTAGGGTTTCCCTGCTTATGGGTTTAATTACTATTGTAAACAGATTATGCGATGTGTCTTCATCTTCTACAATTAATATTTTAAGTAGTTTATCATCAGTAATTTTATTATTCTCCTGGATATCTACATTCGATTTCAACTTGACTGAATCATGAGTTAAAGTTTTGTCCTTTTTGTTATTTTTACTTAATGGTAGTGTGAAATAAAAAATACTGCCGTTTCCTATTGTGCTTTCCAAACCAACTTCTCCGTTTAGTTTCTCAATAATTCGCTGAACAATTGAGAGACCTAACCCATATCCTTGTGTTTCTGCTTGATCAAGGCGTTCGAATTTCTTAAATAATAATCGCTGATCGTCCTCAGAAATACCGTTACCGTTATCACGAACCCAGAAACGTACGATTTCACCTTTCCCCTTTTCTTTGGTTTCAATGTCATAGCCAATTTCTACTATAGGGGGCTCGCCTCCATATTTAATGGCATTTATGATATAATTTACCCAAACCTCTTCAATCCAGATATGATTACCAAGTGTTGTAGGCCAAACTGATGGTAATATTATCTTAGAATTAAACTTTTCAATTGTTTGTGATAACCGATCTAATGATTCACTAACAATTGTAGCCATGTTTAATTCTTCTTTCTGAACCTCTGATTTTCTCACATTTGAAAGCAGAAGTAAGCTGTTTATTATTCGATCTGTTCTATTAGAACTGACTACAATTTTATTTATGTATTCATGAATTGTATCCTTTTTTAGGTTGTCAAAATCATCTTGTATTAGTTTAGCAAATCCAGTAATCTGAGAAAGGGGATTCTTTAAATCATGAGCAACAGTATGTGAAAAATCATCTAATTCGATGTTGTGTTCAATGAGCTCACTTGTTTGTTTTTTTAGCGTTAATTCTATTTCTTTTTTGTCTGTAATATCTGTTGCTATTTCTAATCTTACTAGTCTTCCATCTGTCCAGCTTATTGCTGTATCATGACATTCATACCATCTATTAGTAATTGTATTTTTAAATTCCCACACATATGATTCTTTAGGTTTGCCATTTTCATCGAGCAGTAAGTGGTTGGTACAAAAACTACAGGGTTTAGTTTGCCCTTTCTGTAGAGTTAAATAACATTTCTTACCAACATTTTCACCAGTAAGCTCTTTCCCTAACTTGTTTAAGAATAAAAGCTCATAAGTTTGTATATCAGATACATATATAGTAGCATCAATAGAATCTAATGTTGTTTGAAACCTGATATTTTCAGCTTCAAGTTGTATGTGATTTTGGCACCTTATTATTTCCTGCTTTAGATTTTTTGCTGCTGTTTCTAAAAAAGATTGTTCTGTTTCAGACCATTTCCTTACATCCTCACAATTATCAAAACCAATGAACCCCCAAAATTTATCATCGATAATAATTGGTATTATTAAAATGGATTTAATACCTTGAGGTTCTAGTATTTCTCTTTCATTAGATGGGAACTCAGCAACATTACCAGCAATAATATTACCTTCAGAAAGTGTTTTCTCCCAGCGAGGTACCCATTTGCTAAAAGGAAGGTTTTGCAATTCCTGATTATCAATTTCAGGATTAATACCGGAAACACAGTATTCAGCAATTTGACTTGTTAGTAATTCACCTTTGATACTCTTGCCGTTAATAAAAATATAAGTACGGCTTGCCTTTGATGCTTTTCCAATAATATCAACAAATTCCTGATATGGAATATCACTATTATGTAGTAACAAAGTTGTAGCTTTGTTTATGGCAGTAAGATAAAGTTCACTTTGGGTAAGTATTTCAATCTTTTGAATACTTGCTGTTATGTCTCTTGTTACAGCAAGTAAATTTTTTCCAATAATATTTATTGTACTCTGCAAATGATGCCAACTTCCGTCTTTTGCTTTAAAATGAAATTCTATATTTTCAAAAAGATTAGGATCATCAATTCTGAAAACTTTCTTTATAATATTGCTTAAGTATTTCTTTAAAATTGGTAATAAGGTTTTTTTTTCATTGGGACGAATAAAATCAAAAAACGATTTTCCAACCATATCTTTGGGGTCATAGCCAAAAACTTGCTTTACAGATGGATTTACATATAAAAATTTAGCTTTCAGGTCGAAAGTTGTAATGGCAATACTGTTGTGTATATTTTCAGCAATTAACTGAGAATATTCTTTATCCTTTAATAATTTTGCATTTTCCTTCTGTAAAATTTTGATCTCTTTTAGTAGCTGATCTTTAGTACGATCTTTCATTTTAAGTGTTTTAAGTTTAGAGTTCAAAGTTTCAAGTTTTAAGTTCAAAGTTTTAAGTGTCAGGTTTCAAACCCAAAATCCGGAACTTATTATTCGTCAATCAATTTTCTAATTATTTCCACTAATTTATCTTTATTAATTGGTTTTGAAATATAATCATTACACCCTGCATCCAGTGCTTTTTCTCTGTCACCTACAAGAGCAAATGCTGTTTGGGCAATAATTACTACTTCTTTATCAAACTCTCTTATTTTTCGGGTTGCCTCATAGCCACTCATAACAGGCATTTTTATGTCCATTAGTATTAAATCAGTTGTTGGATTGTTACGATAAATTTCAACGGCTTCTAAGCCATTTTTAGCGTGTAAAATTGAGGATGTTACATCATCAAGTATTATGCTAAGGTAATTATCAGCAACCTCTTCGTCTTCAACTATTAATACCTGTAAGTTTAATTTAGGGTTTGGTAATTTTATATTATTTTGTTTGTTTGTTTGTTTTACTTTTTCCTTTTTATCAGGGTGGTATGGTATTGTAAAATAAAACTGTGAGCCTGCTCCTTCAGCTGATTCAACCCATATTTCACCTTTAAGCATTTTAATGTAACCCTGAGAAATTGATAATCCAAGTCCTGCGCCTTCATATACCTTAACATCTTCTATGTCGGCTTGTATAAATCGGTCAAAAATTGCTTTTTGTCTGTCTTTTGGTATTCCAATACCGGTATCAACTATATAAAATTCAAGGAATTTATCAATTTTCTTATAACCGAAATCAATATTGCCGGTATGAGTATATTTTATGGCGTTTTTTACGAGATTAGATAATATTGCATATAGTTTTTCTTTATCAGTGCTAATATTTACGTCATAATCCTTTAGGGGTGTGGTTAAACTAAATATAATTCCTTTCCTATCAACTTCGGGTTTAAAGAATGTATAAATGTTTCTAAGCTCATTGTTAACATTAGTATTTGAATATTTTAACTTTACCTGATCTGTTTCCAGCTTAGAAATATCCATAAGATCGTTAAGAGTATCAAGCATTCGCTTACCACTTATCATAATAACATCAATATACGATTGTTGCTCTTTGGAGCTAAGGTTAGTATCTTTAAGTAAACTTGAGAAACCGAAAATACCATTCATCGGAGTACGAATTTCATGACTTATGTTTTGTAAAAATGCTGTTTTCAAACGATCGGATTCATTAGCTTTTTGTAAAGCTGATGATAAGTTCTGCTCTGCTCTTTTTCGATCTATTGAAAGACCTATTTGATCTGAAACGAATTCAAGCATTTTCATGTCGGACATATTAAATGCTTTTTTATCCTTGTAACTTTGAACTGCAAAAACACCAATTATTTCGCCTTCTACTCTAAATGGCACACCGAGCCATACTTTTGATAAACTTCCTTTAAGTTTTAATTTTCCTTCTTTAACAAGTTTTTCTTTTAACTTTAGGTCAGCTAATAGTGGTTTTTTTGTATCTATAACATATTTGGTTAATGTATTAGCAGCTGGTATGGATGTAAAACTATCTTTTTCATCAGAGTAGTAAGGTAAAGAAAGTGTATCATTCGTCTCGTCGTACAGGGCAACATAAAAGTTCGTAGTATCGATAATTGTTCCAAGTATATCTTGAATTTGACTAATTAGTTCTGCTAAAGTATCTGTTGTAGTAACAGCTTTTGCAATGTTAAATAACACCAGCCGGATTTTATCGTTACGCTTTTGTTCTGTAATATCTTCGGCAACTTTCAAATAATTTGTTATTTTACCTTTTTTATCAAAAATTGGTGAAATCAAAGCTGCTTCCCAGAATAATTCGTTATTTTTTTTCTTATTGTGAAGTTCTCCACGCCATGTTTCTCCTGAAGTAATCACATCCCATAATTCTTTATAAACTTCAGGTGGTTGTTTGCCTGATTTTAAAATTCTTGGGTTACTACCTTTTGCCTCGTCCAAAGTGTATCCTGTTAGTTCGGTGAATTTTGGATTTACATATTCTATATCTCCCTTTAAATTTGTAATTGTAATAACAGAGGGGCTTTGTTCAATTGCTTTTGAAAGCTTTGTGATTTCTTTTTTCGCCGACTCTCTTTCTGTAACATCCTGATAAATTGCAATAATTTCACCTGATGACAGTTTGAATACATAATTATCTCTGTACCCTTTTGTCCTGTTATCATTATAAAACGAAACAGGAAAATGTTGGGAAATACCTGAACTTGCTACATCCTGAAACACATTTAGCAATCCAAATTGTTCTACTCCGGGAAATACTTCAGAAACTTTTTTGCCAATTACATTCTCCCTTGTAACTTTATCCACTTTTTCAGCCATTGGGTTAAAATCTAGGAAAATAAAATCCTTACCATTATCAGTTGGCTTATATACTGCAATAGCACTGGCTGTACTATTAATTATCCCTTTATATAACTCCTGGCTTTCTATTAGTTTTTTCTCAACTATTCGTTGTTTTTCAATCTCAATTTTTAATTCATTAGTACGTTCAATTATTCTGGTCTCTAATTTATTATGCGATTCTTGAAGTAATCTGTCTGCATTTTCTTTTTCTTTTCTACTTTTTTTATTAATCCTGTAACTAATAATCAGCCCTATCAGGCCTAATAACCATAAAGCTGCAAACGAAATAATGTGAGTTACGGTTGTACTATCTTCCTCTGCATAATAAGCACTTAAAGGTACTGAAACGCTTACGCCGCCCCTAACATCTCCAACTTTATAGCCCTGATGCTCATGACACTTAAGGCACCCTTCTTGAGTAATTAGAGGTTTCATAAAACGCAGATGTGGCTCTCCATTAAGGTTTGTCAACTCGCTTAATTCAGTTTCACCATTTTCAAACGATTCAAGTGCTGAGCGTTCCCAATCATCGGGTGTATTTTCGGGGCGTAAAGGAAGTAATGAAGTAATATGACCAGATACACCATAGGTTTCCTTATATTCCTCGAACATCTGCCGTAATGCATACGCAGGATTCATTAATGTTAGCTTCACACCCGATGGTGTTTCTATATCACGCTCCGGAACATGCTCTAAATATGGATTAGGAGGAGTACGTTCATTAGTAACAACATAAAACCCACCATGAGTAGCCGACCAAAATCGAAATGCTTCATCTTTTTGAAAATGTGCAAGAGCTTCTCTCTTTGCAAGATTTTCTGTTGCATGATTTAGTAAACTAAGATCACGAAATAATAAACCAACTATTATTAAAGTCCAAATTGCAACTAGCAATAATGTGAAGTTTAATAATTTATTAAAATTTGAAATGTGTATCTGCGTCATTGTATTAGTTTGGTTTTGTGTTTATTATATCAAGTTTCAGGCAAGAACTGGTTTTTCGGTCAATTTATTAATATTTTGTTACCCTTCACTCTATCTTATTCAATCATCTTATAAATGACTTATTTTTTTTTAGGATTATAGTATTTTACTTAGTTTTTTCAAATCTAAACATTTTATGTTAGTTGTTAATGTCAACTGCATCGTTTGGTATAGTAAAATAAAAAGTGCTACCAACTCCTAGCTTACTTTCCACCCATATTTCTCCTTTGTGATTTTCAATAAATTCTTTACATATCAGCAAGCCTAACCCAGTCCCTTTTTCGTTTTTAGTACCCATGGTTGTAATGTTATCTTCAATACGAAATAGTTTTGGGATATCCTCTTCAGGAATTCCAACACCGTTGTCACTAATACTGATTTCGGTAAATTTATCTTGATGATGGGCATCAATTTTAATATACCCTTCAGATTTTGTAAATTTAATGGCATTATTGAATAAGTTTCCAATTATGGTTTTTATTGCAAACTTATCGGCATTAACAGTAATTGTTTCAGGGATTCTAATATCAAGAGTGATGTTTTTCTGCTCTAAGCCAGGCATATATACAGCAATTGCTTCATTAACTATTTTTTTTAGGTTAATATTTTCTTTTAATATTTCAATCTTATTTTGCTGATTTGTTGACCATAATAATAGGTTTTCTAACAATTCGTAAGCGCTTTTTGATGCCATATATATATTACTAATATAATCCTGCCTTTCTTCTTCATTGAGTTCTGTATAATTTGAATTTAATAAATCAGCTAATCCCAGAATGCTATTGAAAGGAGTTCTCAGATCATGCGCAATAATTGAGAAAACTTTATCTTTTGTTGAATTAAGTATTTTTAGCTCTTGCTCCGATTTAATAATTTTTACCATTATTCTGCTAAACAGCCATATTAATAAACTGATAATCGAAGAGCTTATAATAAGCAATGTAATAATAATTTTATTTTTATCGATATAAGCCGGCCAGCCTATTTCGGGGGTTGCTGCTAATATCCAACTACCGTGAGGAAGATCAACTACTATTGAAATAGGCTGTTTGTCAAACACATCAGGATTTCCCCACCAAATTGTTTCATCATCTCCCTGTCCATTATAACCTTTAATTGCGAATGAAAAACCAAGTTCACTCTCTTTCAATTCGGCCTCATCAAGTAGCATATCCTGGTTAAATACAATATCAGTAACTCCCCAAAATTTATTGTCTCCGGTTTTGTTTTTATCAAATATTGGAGTGTAGCTGATAAAAGCCATTCCTCCTTCTACTAGTTCAACAGGCCCGGCAATAAATGTGCTATACGTTTCTATTGTTTTTTCAACAATTTCTTTACGTTCAGGATGGCTAAGTAGATCTAATCCTAATGCGGCTTCGTGTCCTGGCAAAGGGTAAATGGCATTAATGATGCAATTTCTGGCAATTGCCAACGTGCTTATTACTGAATCATTATTTATTAGTTCATCAGCTAAATTATAAAATTCTATATTTGAAATATCTGGGTTTAATGAAACATAAGCAGCAACACATCTTGTATTGTTAATCCTTGAATGAAGTCCTTTTTCTAACTTTGTTTTTTTTGTCATTAGTATCTCATAAAGCCTGGTTTTTGCATCTTTTTCCCAAATTGCTTTTCTGTAATTTGAGAATATAAATGATCCTGTTAATAAAATTGAAAAAGACAATATTGCTATAAACAAAGGTATTGACTGTTTTATTAACCTTGTAATCTTCGATTCTATCATTTTGCTATTATTATTAAAGATTGTATCTGCCTACCAATAAAAATTTAAAATTATCATCTTCGAAATCATATAATGGAGAAAACCCGAATTTTAAAGGAATATTTTTTAGTTTGTATTCGTAGTCAATACCTAATCCATAATATCTTTTTGCAATTACACCTAAATAATTTCGATCGCATACTTCGTAGTTGGCTACAATATGATACCAAAAACCTGATCCTCCATATTCATATATTTGAATGAAATAGAATCTGTTTTTCATGACTAACATAGTAATATTAAATCGATAAGGGTTACTATTTACTTCTAATCCTGCTCCCAGCTTAATCGACAACCAACTAAGTGGTTTAACTATTATTCCGCCATATGCCTGCCCCCAATTTTCATTTGCCAGAGCAAAAAAATAGA
>CAYWRM010000010.1:0-102258 GCA_964460905.1 uncultured Lentimicrobiaceae bacterium | reverse complement strand
ATGATAAAGAAATATGTGAAGCATCAAGAAAAAGAAGAAAAGAAAGAAGAAGGACAACAAGTTAGTTTTGACTTCTAAACGGCCCCTTTTAGGGGCAATGCAAAGCCACCTTCTAAGAAGGTGTGATTTTTACTATGTGTTAATTTTTGCAGGAATATTATAAGATTTATCGAATCTGGATCATTTTAAATCAGAATTAATTACGTGGTTTTTCTCATTAGTTTCTTTTTAATATATGGCATAAAAAATGAAACAACTGCTAACACAATAATAATTAGGCTTCCGGGGCGTGTAAAGAAATCAACCCACTCTCCTTTTATAAGAGATAATCGCAAATTCTCTTCAATCATCTTTCCTAATATTAGCCCCAGAACTACCGGCGCAGTTGGGAAGTCTCCTCTTTTTAGTACCCACCCCAGTATTCCAAAAGCAATACATATTCCAACATCAAAAACAGAATTTTGAATAAAATAGCTGCCAATAAATGATAATGCAAGTATAATTGGATATAGCAACGACTTTGGGGCAGCAATAATTTTTATCCAAACTTTATTGCCCATCAAACCAACAAAAAACATAAAAATATTAGCAAAAAACAAGCTAATAAAAATGCCATACACCAATCCTGGTTCTTTATCAAAAAGCTCCGGTCCCGGGTTTAATTTATGTATCATTAGAGCTCCTATTAAAACAGCTGTTGATGCACTTCCCGGAATGCCAAGTGTAAGGAGCGGAACCAATGCTCCACCAACTGATCCGTTGTTTGCAGCCTCGGGTGCCGCAACCCCCTCTAATGATCCTTTTCCAAATTTTTCAGGATGTTTACTGGAGTTTTTAGCGCTGTCGTAGGCAATAAATGTGGCGATTGTTCCACCTGCACCCGGAATACAGCCAACTAAAGTGCCGATTATCGATGATTTTAACATTAACCCCTTTAATTTCAATAGCTGTTTTAAAGGCAGTGTTTGCCCTAAGTCAACTTTTACTTTTTTCTTCACTTCAATATTATCACCTTTTTCAATGCTATAGAATATTTCGCCTAGTGCAAAAAGTCCTATTAAAGCAGGAATAAATTCAATTCCATCGGCAAGGTCAGGGATATCCATAGAAAATCTGGAAAAGGGAAGTTGAGTGTCGAATCCTATTGTAATTAATAGTAAACCTATGCCCGATGAAATAAAGCCTTTCAGCGGACTTTTTCCAGCCAATGAAGAAATAATTGTTAGCCCAAAAACACCCAGAGCAAAATATTCGTATGATTCAAATGAAAGAGCAAGATGTGCCAGGGGTACGGAGAATAATATCAGTATAATTGTGCCAATTAACCCTCCTATAGTTGATGCCGTTAGTGATGTAATTAAAGCATGAAGCGGTTTACCTTGCTTAGTAAGTTCATAACCGTCAAATGTTGTTGCTACTGCTCCTGGTGTACCCGGTGTATTAATGGCAATGGCAGTTATTGAACCACCATAATTAGAAGCTAAATATACTGATACCAATAATACTAAAGCACTTATAGGATCTAACCCGAAAGTTACAGGGAGCATAAGCGCAACACCTATGGATGGGGATAATCCGGGGAGTACACCAACCATGATTCCAATAATTACGCCAACGAGCATCATCATAATTGGCAAAAAATGCCCAAATTCCTGTAACCCTAGCCAAAGATCATTTAAAATTTCCATAGTATTAAATAAACCACCAACCTAGTGGCAGGTCAATATGTAATAGCTTGTTAAAAATAAAATAACTGAACAACACAAACCCAAAAGCGTTAATAATCATAAATCCAAACTTGCGATATCTTAATAAGCACATCGTTGCCAAAATAAAAACAGGTGTTGTAATAAAATATCCAACCCATTGCATTGCCACCAGGTAAATAAGCAGTAAAGCAATAATTATCATTACGGTTTTTGGTGAATAACTTGTTCTTTTAGTAACCGTATTTCTTGATTTGATTAATAACATAATACTTAACAGAATTAGTATAATTATCCAAATTCGAGGAATAAGTGAAGGACTTGTGATGTTACCCGTTTCAGGTATTTGAAACAGAACAGTTTGGTAGTAAAAAAATATTGAAATACTGATAATACTACCGGCAATTAATTGATCATAATTTATTTTACCGACATGAAACTTGTTAATTGCAAGTAACAACAAAAAGACGCCAATGACGATAATAAGTAATACTATTATTATATGAACAGGACCTTCTTTTTGATATGCCACAAGTAAGCCTGCTTTATTTAAATAGTAATTTGTTTCGTCAACTTCCTGAATAATTCTGGCAGTAAATTCACCCTCCTTTTCAAAACTCGAAAAAACATATGTTTCATCACAATAATTTTTCCACTCATCATCATTAACAACATCCTGTAGCACCTTAGTAATATATTCAATAGCCTCATCGGGTACCCCCCTTTTAAAAGCAAAACCCCTCCACATCGATTCGTCAAGATTATACCCTTGTTCTTTAAATGTTGGCACTTCAGGAAGTGATATTAACCGTTTTTTGCTTGCAATAGAAACAATATCAAGATTGCTTTTACCTTTTATATCAGCAGGATTACCTACATAAACTGCTGCTTCATCTCTGAGTAAAGCAAGAATGGATTGTGGTGCACTTTTATAATCAATCCACTTGACATTAATACCAAGAGTTTCGCTAGTAACAAGGGCCATCATATGATCGCGGCTACCTGTTCCGGGACCTATCCAAACCTGTTCTTTTTCACTATCAGCATCTTTAATAATATCATCAAGCGAATTGAAGTTTCTTGCTTTATTTGATATCAATGCTTCGGGATCAGAAACCATATTTGCAATAAATCGAAAATCATTAAGGCTAACTTTACTTTTATTTACCATAACGGTTGAAAGAAAGGATTTGGTTACGCCAAGTAAAGTATATCCATCAGCCTTTAAATCAAGAGCATGTTGCATGGCAACAAGCCCTTGGGTTCCCGAACGATTTTCTACTACAAAAGCTACATCACTATATTTACGTGCAATTTCAGCAACTTTACGAGCCATATAATCAATAGCTGATCCAGGTTTTGAATGAACTATAATGCTGATTGGTTTAGCAGGATAAGTATTTCGTTGCCCGATACCAAGATATAAATACCCAATAAGTACAATGTAGAAAACAAAAATTATTCCTGCAATATAATTTTTAATAATCATGTGGTGCAAATATACTTAGAAGCTTTTAAAATGAACCTTGAGTTTTAGGAAAAAGAGTTTAACGAATTAACGTTACGGTTCCTTTAAGTGTTTCGGTTTTTTGTTCTGACACTGAAGTTAGTTCATGGTATTGAACAACCCACACATAGGTTCCTATAGGACACTGGCTACCATTACAATTTCCATCCCAACCGGTTGTTTGCGATGTGGTTTCGAATAGCTGTTTTCCCCAACGGTCAAAAATGTACATTTTGAAATTAGTAATATTTGCTGCAATCGGTGTAAAAGTATCGTTAGTGCCATCCCCGTTTGGTGTAAATGCATTAGGAAAAAAGATGTTAGTGCTACAGTTTTCGAAATCAATTTGAACAGAATCTGTACTCACCCCACAGGGATTTGAAGCTTGTAGCCAGTATATTCTGGAGTCGGATACAACTATTGATGTATCAATACTATAATTACTCCATAGGTATTCCATATATGGGCCCGTTATGCCTGCATTTAGAGTTATTGAGTTGCCAAGACACAAAGTTGTATCATTCCCTAGCTGAAAGGATGGAACAGTTATCATTCCAATATCAACAGAATCTCTAATAATGCATCCCGTAACATCTTCTACTTCTACCCAATATAATCCAGCAGTATCAGCAATATAATCCTGATTAATACTACTATCTTGCCACAAATAACTGCTGAATCCGGAGCCTGGATCCAAAATAATATTCGCTCCAATGCAAATTGAAGTATCGTTAGGAAGTGAAATATAAGGGGATTGAAGATATTGAACGCTAATGTTATCACTTATACTTCCACACCCTATTTCAACTTCAACACTATAATTTCCGGAAGTACTAACAGTTATTGTAGAATCAGATGAGCCATTACTCCAAAGATATGATGTTGCACAAGGGATAAAAGCATCTAGAACCATAGTTATTTGTGGACAAAGAGTGGTATCATTACCCAGGTTAAGCATTGATGTAATTGGTACTATACTTATTTTATCAATATAATATGATGAAAGAGGTAATTGATCTCCAGTTGCCGGAAACGTATGAATATACAAATTTGAATTTACTATAAAATTACCTATTGTTATATATTCTTCATCTCCTGAAGCAACATATTGCCCCGAAATTTCCACCCAATCAGTTTTATCACTTAATGGCGAGCCGGGTGTGTTTTTAATATGAGGACCTCCGGGAATAGATATAATATTTGTGCCACTTTGTAATAGGGAATCAGCTGAAAACTGAAGCCCCATTCCATCAATTGCATAATGGCTTCTGTCGGAACAGGATACCATGAATGAAACATCGTACGTTTCACCTTGTATTAAAGTACATGCTAATTTTGTTTGAATATATTCCCATTGATGCCCCTGAGGATAATAGCAAATTATATGTGCATAACCAACACCGTTAGCAGCTAATTGATTTCCCCATAAATTATTTGGAACGCTACAAAAATCATTTGAACTACAGCCATTGCAGTAATCTGATGTTCCTTCACCCGGAGAATACCAATTTTCGCAATAATAAATCTGACTATGATCAGAAGGACAGTCACTCCAATTCTCAAGATTACAATTGAAAACAAGATTTTGAGAATGCGCCGGAATCACAAAAAATAAAATAGTGCAGATATTAATAAGTAAAAAGAAATTAAATTTCATTACACGCTATTATCCAGTGAAAAAAAACAATGTATTTCTGATAATTTCAACAATATGACTTACTAGAAATGTATCAAAACAAAGATAATAAAAAAGATTACGTTTTTGGTTAAAAAATATAATGGTTTAGTGTTAAGATCCACTGTTTGGTAAATCGCAATGAGTGAAATGCAAGGCTGCCAAAATAAAGATTTAAAAGCTATCTTTGTTGATAAATGTATTTTTACGGCAAATAATAATAAACTAAAAAAATAATATTATGAAATTTTTTATACCGGCAATCATAGTAGTTATCATCTTTTGTGTAAGTCCTGTTTTTGGCCAGGGATTTACTGAACTAAAAGACGGAGAAGATTCACAGATAAATGGCATGCTTGTTAGTTATTCTGTTGTTAAAAAAGAAACAAAAAAGGGGAGTGATTTATACAGATTAACAGCTACAGTTACTAACCAGGATAATAATTACACTCGTCTTTTTGAAGTGGCAACTGATTATTTTAATAAGGAACCACAATACGCTCTTGCATATTTTCAGTTTACTAATGCAAATGGTAAGGCTCTGTCATCTACAAGTACTCGTTTTTATCCCAAACCATTATACATATCAGTGCCTTATAAATGCAAAAAATGCACTCCCGTAAAAAAAGATGAAGATCCCTATAACCACTATACTAAATCTGTAATAATTGGCACTCAATTAGCAGCAGGCTCAACCTTAAGTGAAGCTTTTAATATTAGGGTTCCGGAAGGAGAGATACCTACGGTTAGGGTTATGATTTATTAAAAATGAAATTAGAAAATGAAAAAGATGAAAAGACAAATATTTAATTTGATGATAGCGCTATTCACAGTTTTAATAGCTCACAATCAGGCTGTTTCCCAGAGAATAGAAACATTAAACACACTTGATCAGCAAGAAATTGCTGATGGCTGGATATTATTATTTGATGGGAAAACAACAAACGGCTGGCGTAGTTTTAAACAAGATGAAATTGTTGGTTGGGAAGTACAGGATGGTAACCTGGTTGGCCTTGGTAAAGGAGGAGATTTAGGTGGTGATATAATTACTACTGAACAATTTGAAGACTTTGAATTGTATTTCGAATGGGCAATAGAAGAGGCAGGGAACAGTGGTGTTTTGTATCGTGTGCTTGAAGCAGATTACCCTGCTGTTTATGCTACTGGTCCGGAATTTCAGGTGCTTGACGATGCTGGTTATCCTAACCCACTTGATGAAACACAAAAAACAGGAGCAAATTATGCAATGCATGTTGCAAAAGATAAAACATTAAAACCTTCCGGCGAATTCAACACATCTAAAATTATTGTTGATAATGGTAAAGTAGAGCATTGGCTCAATGAACAAAAAATAGTCTCGTACGAATTATGGACAGACGATTGGAAAAAACGAGTTCAAGCATCAAAGTGGAAAAACTATCCCGGTTATGGTACTGCAAGCAAAGGTCATATCTCTTTACAAGATCATGGAAGTATCGTAAAATATCGAAATATTAAAATTAAAGATTTGACACATAAGGGGAAGCCATTATTTAATGGCAAAAATCTTGATGGTTGGAAAATTCATGGTACAGAGCGTTGGTATGTACAAGATGGGGACCTAATTTGTGAGAGTGGCCCAGATAGTAAGTATGGTTACCTGGCAACAACTGACACATTTGAAGATTTCATATTACACCTTCGCTTCAAACAAGAAGCTGACGGTAATAGTGGAGTGTTTTTTAGGTCATCTCTTGAAGGCACTAAAATAAGTGGATGGCAAGTGGAAGTTGCTCCACCGGGTAATGACTCGGGTGGTATTTATGAATCATATGGCCGTGGTTGGCTTTGGCAAATTCCTGATGACAGAGAAAATATACTACTTGAAAATGTGTGGAATGATCTTGTAATTAAGGTGGTAGGCGATCGTGTAATGGTTTGGCTTAACAATGAGCTAATGACCGATCTTACTGATAAAAAAATTGGAGAAGCTAATGGCGTTATTGCACTTCAAATTCATGATGGTGGCGGCATCAAGGTAAGATGGAACGATATATATATTAAAAAGCTGTAAAACACAGAACACACAACAGTATAAAATGAAATATACAAACTTTCAAATTTTTTGGTTGGTTGCATTAAGGGTAACCATTGGCTGGCATTTCTTGTACGAAGGCCTGGTAAAACTGACCAACCCCAATTGGTCGAGTGTGGGGTTTTTGCTAGATTCGGAAGGCTTTTTATCTGAGTTTTATAAAGGCATGGCAGCAAATCCCGATTTATTGCAATGGATAGACTGGATTAATATTTGGGGACTGATAGCAATCGGCGCAGGTTTAATTTTAGGAATCTTTTGTCGTGTAGCAATTTCAGCCGGTGTATTACTACTTGCAATGTATTATCTTTCACATCCACCCTTTGTGGGTTTGGTATATGCTATGCCAACCGAAGGTAGTTATCTGATTGTAAACAAGGTATTAATAGAGATGATAGCAATAATAGTATTATTAGTTTTTCCAACTTCTAAATTTATAGGACTTGATCGTTTAATTTTTTCAAGAAAATAAGTATTAAAAAATGTCTGAAGAAAAAAACAAAAATATCAATAGAAGAGATGTATTAAAAGGTTTAGCCACATTACCTGTTGCTGGTGCATTTGCATACAGTTGGTATCAAAAGCAAAAATTATCGCGAATGCTGAAAAATGCCTTAAATGCTGAGGTTAACCTTGATGAAGAACAGTTGGCGTTTTCAACCGAACCTACAAATAAAATAATAATAAGAATTGGTATAATAGGAACTGGTGGCAGGGGTCGGCATCTGTTAATGGCAGCAGGGTTTGTTCATCCCGAAACTATTGATGACTGGAAGTATTGGGCAAATGAAAATAAGACAGATAAGCGTTATGAGGAATATATGCAGCAGGAAGATTTAAACCTTGTGGTGACAGGTGTATGCGATATCTACGAAAGTAATGCAGAAAAAGGACTGAAGGCCAGTGCCAACAGTTATAGAAATGGTATAGATGGCAAGATGGGAAATACGCCAACTCGTTATAATAACTATAAAGAATTGCTAGAAGCTGACAACATTGATGCGGTTATAATTGCGACCCCAGATCACTGGCACGGAACAATAACTATTGCTGCTGCCAAAGCCGGTAAACATGTATATTGTGAAAAGCCTATGACCTGGACAGTTGAAGAGACATATGATGTTGTTAATGCTGTAAAAGATAATAATATTGTATTTCAATTGGGGCATCAAAACCGCCAAACAGAAAGCCACTTTAAAGCTAAACAAGCTTATGAAAAAGGCTTACTTGGAAAAGTGAATTTAATTGAAGTAACAACTAATCGAAACAGTCCGGGAGGCGCTTGGCAATATCATATTCCTGAAAATGCTACGCCTAACAATATTGATTGGAAGCAATTTATCGGTCCTGCTCCCTGGCATGATTTTAGTCTTGAGCGTTTTTTCAGATGGCGTTGCTGGTGGGACTATAGCACCGGCCTTTCCGGTGATTTGTTTACGCATGAGTTTGATGCGATGAATCAAATATTGAATTTGGGTATTGCCGAATCAGCCACATCCTCCGGAGGAATATATTATTATAAAGATGGTCGTACGGTACCCGATGTATTACAAATGACATTTGAATATCCCTCCAGGGACATGTCTTTACTATATAGTGCTTCGTTGGCAAGTAATAAAAAAAGAGGAAAAGTAATAATGGGGCATGATGCTTATATGGAAGTTGGAGGTAATCTTAAATTATATGCTGACCCAGGTTCTACAAAGTATAAAGAAAAAATTAAGGAGGGGATAATTGATCCCAAGCTACCACTGTATTCATTTACTCCGGGCATGAAACAAGTGGACGCAATAACTTCACCCACAGAACAATATTTTGCTGGTCGTGGATTGTTATACACATATCGTGGAGGTAAACGTGTTGACACATCTCATTTACACATTAAAGAATGGGTAGATTGTATAAGAACCGAAAAGCAACCAAGTTGTAATGTAGATCAGGGATTTGAGGAGGCTATGACAGCCCATATGGGTACCATGTCGTACCACGAAAATAGAAAAGTGTTTTGGGATGCTGATAAACAACAAATTGTTTAACTTTAACCCGAATTTGTAATTAAATGTAAAGGAAAATAATTTTTGCCTTTATTATTGATTCCTTTTTCCTGGCTCTTGAATCTTAATTCAAAACCAAATGCCAATGAAACGCCGAACATTTGTAAAAAGTATAGCTGCAGTATCAGCATTAAGTTTAGTAACTCCTTCATGTTTGTTAACTTCATCAAAAAATAAACAATTAATAGGTATCCAGCTATATACTTTACGTGATTTGGTGAAAAAAGATTTCACAGGAACTCTTACAAAGCTTTCTAAAATAGGCTATAACTCAATTGAAGCAGCAGGTTATAATGACGGGAAATTTTATGGTTACAAACCTACTGAATATAAGAAGGTATTATTAGATTTAGGGTTAATTCCAATGAGTTCTCATAGTAGTATCAACCCCGATAATGCCAAAAAAGTAGCTGAAGACACATTAAATGCAGGAATGTCTTATGTCATCCTTCCGTGGATTGGTAAAGACAGGAGAACATCAATTGATACTTATAGCAGATTAGCTGAAGAAATGAATATCATTGGTGAGCAATGCAATCAGCTGGGCATTAGATTTGGTTATCATAATCATGCCTTCGAATTTGAAGAGATTGATGGACAAATCCCTTATGATATAATTCTAAAGCAAACAGATGCTGATAAGGTTTGCATGCAACTGGATTTGTATTGGATGGTTTATGGAGGACAAAGTCCTATGGATTATTTTAATAAATATCCCGGCAGATTTGAGTTATGGCATGTAAAAGATATGGCTGATGATGAAGAGAGAGAATCTACTGAAATAGGATCCGGAATAATAAATTTCTCCGCTTTGTTTGAAGAAAAAAAATTGTCGGGAATGAAATATTATTTTGTTGAACAAGAAGCCTTTACTATGGATCCAATGGAAAGTGTTGAAATAAGCTGTAACTATTTGAAAAATATCTGATTTGCCGAATAATAAGATAAATACTGCTATTGTAGGTTTTGGCCTTTCCGGAAGGATTTTTCATGCCCCATTTCTGCATTGTCATCCTGGATTTAATCTGTTAAAGGTAGTTGAAAGAAATCACCAATATTCTAAGAGCAAATATCCATATGTTAATGTGGTGAAAGATTTTTATGAGGTTATCAATGATCCCAATATTGATTTAGTAGTTGTTTGTACTCCAAACATATATCATTACGAGTTAGCGAAAGAATCATTATTAGCCGGAAAGCATGTGGTTATTGAAAAACCAATTACAACAACATCAAAAGAAGCTGAAGAATTGATTGAAATTGCCGAAAAAGTCAACAAGTATTTGTTTGTTTATCATAACCGGAGATGGGATGGCGATTTTCTGACCATCGAAAAACTGATGCTTGATAATACACTTGGAAAAATAGCTTATTTTGAATCACATTTTGATCGTTATGTTCCGGAAGTAAGCCCAAAGCGCACATGGAAAAACACTCATCAACCTGCAAGTGGTGTTCTGTTCGATTTGGGATCACATCTTATTCATCAGGCTATTACGTTGTTTGGTTTGCCTCAAACATTAAGCGCTACAATTAACACAAATCGTAAAGGAAGCAATGTTGATGATAATTTTGAGTTGATTATGCAATATCCAACTTTAACAGCTGTGCTTAAGTCGGATATGTTAATGAAAGATCATGAATTAAAATATGTGATAAAAGGAGAAAAGGGTACCTATACACAATATGGTATCGACCCACAGGAAGTTACTCTAAACAAAGGTATAATTCCCAAAGGAGATAACTGGTGTAAACCTGAAAAAACAAATTACGGTATACTAAAGTTATTAAGAGACGATAAAGTTAACAGAATGGAAACTTCACCTGGGAATTACATGAGCTTCTACAATAATATTTACGACGTATTGACTCATAATCAATCATTAACCATTGAACCTCTGGAAGGTTATGATGTAATTAGAATTTGTGAGGCGGCCATTGAGAGTAATGCCCAACAAAAAACCATACAGTTTGAATAATAATTTATCAAAATCATTATTATGAAAGGAAAAGAAAAGAATTCAGTCAGCCGAAGGCGATTTATTGGAACTTTAGGAACAGCCGCTGCAGGCTTTACCATTTTGCCAAGTACTGTTATTGGGGGGCTTGGGCACATTGCTCCCAGTGATAAACTGAATATTGCAGGTGTTGGTGTTGGTGGCGTGGGAAGTACCAATATTAATAATTGCAGCAGTCAAAATATTGTGGCATTATGCGATGTGGATTGGGATTATTCTTCAGGTATTTTTGGGAAATACCCAGATGCCAAAAAATATAAAGATTTCCGAATAATGTTTGATGAGATGGGTGATAATATAGATGCAGTAGTAGTAGCTACCCCCGATCATACTCATGCCATTGCTGCTGCTCAGGCCATGCAGATGGGCAAACATGTTTATGTTCAGAAACCTCTTACACATTCGGTATACGAATCACGTGTTCTTACTGATATGGCTAATCAATATGGCGTAGCTACTCAAATGGGAAACCAAGGTAATTCGGGAAAAGGAATACGGCAAATATGTGAGTGGATATGGGATGGATCTATAGGAGAAGTTACAGAAGCGCAAGCCTGGACTAATCGTCCAATATGGCCTCAAGGCCTCCAGCGCCCAACAGAAACCCCATCAACTCCACCAACTTTAGACTGGAATTTATTTATTGGACCAACAGAATGGCGACCTTATAATCCAGCTTATACTCCATGGAACTGGCGAGCATGGTGGGATTTTGGAACAGGTGCCCTGGGTGATATGGGATGTCATATTTTTGATCCTGTTTATAAAGCCCTTCGATTAGGGCAGCCTGACTATATTTATGGCAGTTCAACACAGGTAAATACCGAAAGTGCTCCAATAGCATCAACTGTTCATTATGAGTTTCCAAAACGGGAAAAATATAATAAAGTTAAGATGCCTGCTGTAAAAGTAACCTGGTATGATGGCGGTTTATTACCCCCACGCCCCGATGAGTTGAAGGATGGAGAACCTATGGGCGACTGGAGCGGTGGATGCTTATTTATTGGAACCAAAGGAAAGCTAATTTGTGGAGCTTACGGTAGAAATCCCCGATTACTTCCCGATGAATTAGATAAAAGTTATAATCGCCCCGAGCCTACTTTAAGAAGAATTGATAAAGCCATGGAAGGCGGACATGAAAACGATTGGATAAGGGCATGTAAAGAAAGTCCTGATAACAGAACTGAATGCAGTTCTTATTTTGGTTATTCAGGACCTATGAATGAAGTTGTGGTAATGGGTAATTTGGCCATTCGCTTGCAAGATTTAAAGCGGAAACTGAAATGGGATGGCGACAATATGCAAATCACAAATATTAGCAATGATGATGAAATACGAGTAGTTACTACCGACAAGTTTGATGTAATTAACGGTCATCCTCATTTTGATACTAAATATGCTACCATTAAGGCTAAACCGGCAGCCGAAGAATATATCAGGCATACTTACAGGCAGGGCTGGAAACTGTAGTTAAAGGTTTTATGAGAGGAATAAATATAACCTTTCCAAAATCATAAGTGAATATTGTCATTCTGAGCCTCAGCTCCTTTCTATCAGTATTTTATTAATTTCCTGAAATCAATAAAATTACCGGTTGATACCTTCAGCATGTATGTACCATTTTTTAATTCAGAAATATCCAGGATATTATATTTTGAGTCTTTATTAAATAATAGCACTTCTTGTCCTGACAGATTATAAATTTGAATTAAAATCTCTTGATTTTCATCTGGTTCACTGATAAATTTCATAAAAATCTTTTCTCTGGCAGGATTTGGATATATATAAAAAATTGATTTGTTTGGATTGGTTTTATTGTCATATCCTGTTATATCTTCTTTGATGGGAAGGTAGTCTACAAATCCCAATGAAGGATCATCCGGTTCATGGAAAATATGCATCTCAATAGTATCCAAATCATAGGTTCCCCAATAATTATTTTCAGCAAAAATATCGTTAGGAGTATTATTATACAAATCATATATTTCTCCACCATTGCCATTATTGTAAATAAAATTCTCTCCAATATTGACAATGAACGGATCAACCTGACCTATGTTTGGAAACGCATTCCCTGTATTGGTTATTCCCCAAAGGTTTCCGGTTATTGTATTGCGGGAAATCATTGAGTTATTTGAAACATCACCCCATAAATTAATCCCACTTCCCCCTTGCATGGGCAGGTTTTGGATATTATTATCCTGAATTAAATTACTATCAATAACACTTGTTATATTGTATCCATAAACGGTTATACCATAGCGGTTGTTTATTATTGTATTTCCTTTTATTAAACACTCGATGTTGCCACCTGCAAGTGTTGTAACCGCAATGCCTCCAGCCATATTGTAGTTTCCTTCAATATAATTATTTATGATTTGGATTTCCTTTTCAACATCAGAGGTTCCAAGGTTTATTTGTGGCATGTTCTGATTTGTAGTATTGTTGTGATAAATGTAATTTCCTGAAATTAAGGGTGAAGATTCACCTGTTGCAGAAGAAAGAACTGCAGGACCTTGATTTAGAAAAATTTCACAATTTAGGATTTCAGGATTTGAGTGAAAAAGATCAATGACTCCGGTTGAGTTTGATTTATCATTTTTACGAATTACACAATCTTCTATTAACATGTCAGAATATGAAATATCAATACCTCCACCAAATTCGATTAAACAATTTTTAAAGATGGAGGCCCCAGACTCATCAAATTTAAACCCCTTGAAGTTTTGTGTTGTGTCAATTGCAGTAATGTAAAGTTCCTGAGGTGGTTGAGCTTGAAAGATTCCTAAGACTGTTATCAATTTTTCAAATTCAATTTTAATAATTTCATCACTTATAATTTGTATAGTATCTGTTTCAGAAATCGTTAAATCATCATGGATATAGTATATTCCCTCATCAATTGTTATAACTCCATCAGAATTATTTACCAAGTCATCTAAATCCCAGATAACTCCAGTTCCTGGTGTAATATATTGACTAAATGCAAATTGAGAAAGTAAACTCAAAATAAAAACTAATCTTATATTTTTCATGATAAATATTATTTTTTACTATAATTTATTTGCGAAGTTATTAAAAAGCAAATAACGAATTAACACAAAAGTTAGCAATAATTTCTTAAAAGGTTCCCTCATTCTGCTAATAACCAAAAAACAAATGTTGATAACAGTAGTTTATTAAATAATAAAACAAATGAAGATTTTATCTTATTTTTGACAATGATTAGTTACAAAAATCTAAATTAAAAATCATGAAAACAATAATTGTATTAGTTAATATTATAATGTTAGTTTTCTTCACGGCAGGCTGTAGTTCGCAGAAGAAAATAAACAAAAAAGAACAAATCAAACACAAAAAAGAAACGGTAATGGTTACAAAACCAAATACACTAAATCAACAAGAGATAGCTGATGGCTGGGAGTTATTGTTTAATGGCAAAAACACAGATGGCTGGCATGGCTACAATATGCAGAGTTTCCCTGAAAAAGGCTGGGCTGTTGAAGATGGTACACTTCACGTGTTTGGTTCAGGAAAAGGAGAAGCCGGTGGCGGTGGTGACATTATCACTAACAAGAAGTATGGTAATTTTGAACTAACCCTGGAATGGAAAGTTTCTGAGGGCGGTAACAGTGGAATATTCTATCTTGCTCAAGAAAAACTAGATCAGCCAATTTGGAAATCTGCCCCGGAAATGCAAATACTTGATAATGATAAACATCCGGATGCTAAACTTGGAGTTAATGGCAACCGTGCAGCCGGTTCTTTGTATGACCTAATTCCCGGAAACATGGATGTAGTAAACCCTGTCGGAGAGTGGAATGAAGTTAAAATATTGGTTTACAAAGGAACCGTTGTTCATACTGTAAACGGTGTGAATGTGTTAGAATATCATCTATGGACCGACGACTGGAAAAAGATGGTACTCAACAGCAAATTCAAAAATTATGACGATTTTTTAAATACTGCTGAAATTGGCTATATTGGTCTTCAGGATCATGGTGATGATATTTGGTTTAGAAATATAAAAATTAAGGAGCTGTAGTGCTTATTGTAATTCTCGATTTCGATAATTGATTATGTTTGGTTACTAATTTTCGGCAAAAGCAAGATAGTTAATCTTTTCATATATCTTTGCACTTTTTATTCCGTTTATGTTTCCAAACACTCTTATTTATTTACTCAGAAGCATATTTGGTATTAATTCCAATATATGACTTTCAAAGATTTACATATAATAGAGCCAATTCTTAAGGCTTTTCGTGATGAAGGCTATACTCATCCTACCCCTATTCAAGAAAAAGCTATTCCAATTCTATTGCAAGGGAAAGATTTACTTGGGTGCGCACAAACCGGAACAGGGAAAACAGCTGCTTTTGCAACTCCTATCCTGCAACACCTCTATCTCGATAAGCAGAATAATGTTGGAAAGCGTAAAATTAAAGTACTTGTTGTTACGCCAACCCGAGAGCTGGCAATACAGATTGCAGACAGTTTTTCCACATATGGGAAATTTACAGGAATCAAAAACACTGTTGTTTTTGGAGGAGTGAAACAAGGCGCACAAACTGATGCCCTTCGCAAGG
This sequence comes from uncultured Lentimicrobiaceae bacterium, assembly GCA_964460905.1. Classification (GTDB taxonomy): domain Bacteria; phylum Bacteroidota; class Bacteroidia; order Bacteroidales; family F082. The sequence goes on along the minus strand of CAYWRM010000010.1, from coordinate 86,638 downwards.
GAGTTGATGTTCTTGTTGCTACACCCGGACGACTGCTTGATCTTATGAATCAGGGTTTTATCTCGCTAAAAGATGTTGAATACTTTGTACTTGACGAAGCTGATCATATGTTGGATATGGGTTTTATCCACGATATCCGCAAAATAATTACCAAACTGCCAAAAAAACGGCAATCGTTATTTTTTTCGGCAACTATGCCCAACGACATAATATCTTTATCACGTAATATACTTGGCAAACCGGAAAAAGTAACCATAATGCCCGAACAAGCCACTGCTGAAAAAGTAAATCAGGCAGTATATTTTGTTACTAAGAAATCTAAAATAAAACTATTGATACACCTTCTGAAAACCGAAGATGTTAGCTCGGCACTGATATTCTCGCGGACTAAACACGGGGCAAATAAGATTGTGAAGTTTTTGGGAAAGGCAGATATTAAAGCAGTAGCAATTCATGGTAATAAATCACAAGGCGCTCGACAAAAAGCATTGAATGATTTCAAGAATGGTAGTATAAATGTTCTTGTGGCTACTGATATTGCTGCTCGTGGTATCGATGTGGAGGAAATATCACACGTTATAAATTATGACCTCCCAAATGTACCAGAGACATATGTTCACCGTATTGGACGTACAGCCAGAGCAGGAGCCAGCGGTATTGCGCTATCGTTTTGTGATACGGAGGAAAAACCATACTTGAAGGATATTCAAAAATTAATAGGTCAATCTGTTCCCGTGGTAACCGACCACCCTTTTCCTGATGATAAACCAGAAGATGATTCTACAGAATCAGTAAAGAAGCCCCCTCAAAACATACATGTAAAAAGGGGAACTGGAAGCAGAAATAGTAACTGGCGTAAACGCCGTCGCCCTGACTCGAAAAAACGAAGTTAATTATACTATTCTGTAATATTGGTTTGAGCTACCTGTCCTACTACAATTACAATTTCACCTTTTATTACATTATTATTAAAGTATTCCACAACCTCTGTTACAGTTCCGCGAATAGTTTCTTCATGCATTTTGGTTAACTCACGCGAGACCGATACTTGCCTGTCAACACTAAAAAACTCACCAATCTGCGAAAGCGTTTTTAATAATCTGTGTGGCGATTCATAAAATACAATAGTATGGGGAAGATTTGCCAGATACTTTAGTCTTGTTTGACGACCTTTTTTGTGGGGAAGGAATCCTTCGAAAAAAAACTTATCGGATGGTAGGCCTGAGTTTACAAGCGCAGGAACAAACGCGGTTGCTCCAGGAAGACACTCAACTTCAACCCCTTCGGCCACACATTGACGAACTAATAGAAACCCGGGGTCAGAAATCGCAGGAGTACCGGCATCAGTTATTAATGCCATTGCTTCTCCATTTGCAATACGTTGAACGATATTTTCAGCTACTTTATGTTCGTTGTGTTGATGATAGGCTGTCATTCTGGTTTCAATGCCAAAATGTTTGAGTAATTTTCCGCTGTTCCGGGTATCTTCAGCAAGTATAATATCAACAGATTTTAGAACCTTAATAGCCCTGAGTGTAATATCATCAAGGTTTCCAATAGGAGTTGGGACAATAGTTAGTTTCGACATTGGAATGTATTAATCAAATTAAACGGCAAAGTTATGTTTTCTGTTTTATTAGAAATTACCAGTTTATTTCGTGAATTGTATAATTTGTTGCTTTATATGATTCAATGGCTTGTTTTCTGGAAACATTGGCTTCGCTTTTTGTTTCAAAACCATTTGATGTACGATAACCCCGATCGACCTTCCCCCAACCTGGTACTTGTTTTACCAGTAGTGAATTAAATTTATAATTTAGGTTGTATCTTTTTGTTTGCAAGTGTACATTACTTACATACATATGATAAGCATTATTATTTCCACCTTCAGGGTCGCAATAACACGATGAAAAAACATAGTAATAATATGGGCCCATTTTTATTTCAGGCATTGGCGCATCAATAAAAATATTATTAGCTGGCTCTTCTCCCGGGGGATCAATTGTATTAACGTATATATCCCCAATAAAATCGTAGCAAATAGTTACACCTGAAAGCAGTATGTCAAGGTCTCCATCTTTATCATAATCTCCCCACAATGATTTACCATCAGCTACGCCCGGTAATCCTGCATAAATATTCACAAAATCAAATCCCAAATTATTATTATAAACAATTGTATATGGTCGTTCTAACGATTCTCCTGTCATAATTATATCCAAATCTCCATCTTTATCATAATCTCCCAAATCAATACTACAATCCTTTAATGGTCTTATTGATATAGGAATCTCTTTAAAAAAAGATCCTGAAAGGTTTTTATAAACAACACAAACAGGATAACCCTCATTATCTTCTCCGCTAATAATAAAATCAATAAACATATCATTATCAAAGTCACCCCAGGCACCGGCACTGCCCATAAGTGGTAAAAACTGTTGGGCTACTCTTTCATAATTGTTATTAGTATTGCTATAAATCGCGGTATAAGGTGAGCCACCTGTGTTTCCTGTTATTAATATATCAAGATCATTATCGTTGTCATAATCTCCCCATGTTGCATTCCCATTATAAACACCCGGTAATCCAGGGCTGGTTTCGGCAAATATTCCATTATCATTACGGTAAATACTTGTTGAGAGATTGTTATTAAATTGTTTGCCTGTGGCGAGAATATCGAGGTCTCCATCATTATCATAATCACCCCACTCTACCGAACCATCAGTTAAAGGAGTAAAAATTTCTTTGATTGGAGTAAAATGGTTTCTTCCATCATTTCTGTACAAACGCATTAAAAATTGATTATTAGATGTTAATCCGGTAACAATTATATCATCATCCCCATCGCGATCATAATCTGCAGATGACGCATCGCCTCTGTATAATGCAGGGAGAACAGTAGAGATTGACTTAAATCTGCTGGCACTTTGATACGAATTAGTTTGAGAAATTACATAATGTGAATTCAATTTATAATAATCTCCGGCTAAATATGCTTTCAATTTGGTTTCCTCACCACCATCAATCCATGTTGTAACTGGCTGCATAACTCCAACGAAGTCGGTTTCCACTTTTTCAAACACTTGTGACCATGCATCACTAACATATAAAAAAAGGAAGAATAGCAAATAATTTTTCCACATAATATTGATTGAAAATTAATGCCTAAAAATAATAACAATTTATTAAAAAGGGCGTGCTTATACCTGTAAAATAAAATTTACACCTTATTTCGCATATTTATATATGCTTATTAATCTTATCGTAGAGATTACTTGACGTTATTGGTTTTAAAAGAATATCATCGTAGGCTTCCATAATATTATTAAACTGTGGGCCATTTGTATATGTTGTTTGAGAAACAATCGGTAAATTTTTTCTTTTTCTTTTTATCATCTTAGTGGTTTCATAACCATTCATTCCAGGCATGTTATAATCCATTAGTACAAAGTCAATCTTTCTGCCTGAGTCAATTAAATCAATAGCTTTAAAACCATCATCAGCCCACAGTACCGTTGCCCCGGTATTTTTTAGTATAGCTTTGATCAATAAATAGTTTATTTGAACATCATCAACTACTAAAATGCTTTTTTGACTATAATCCGGAGATAAACTATTAGTTTTCTGAGTCTTCATTAATGCTTCCATGACTTTCGTGTTTTAATTCTATTATTCACAGTCCACATTCATGCCAGCTCTCTAACTAGTTGTATACTTGATATTTAATGCCTATGCCACAAATTAATACTGTCCTGTAACGAGACATTTGTCCAGAATTGGGAATTATTGGGGAATTTTTTCCAATGAGGGTCGTTACTTTTGGATTATTAAGATTAAAACTTATATCCAAATAAAAAATAAAATCTATGAGTAGTAGATCTTGTGTTTAAATAATTTGACATCCCATTTCCTATTTCATACCGAAGTCCAACAGAGAAATGGTTATACCTTCCGCCAAATCCAACAAGTAAACATTGTTCATGTTTCCTAGTTTCAGGAATAGCTTCACCTTCGGTAATATTGATCTGCTCAAACAAAATGTTGGTTTCTTTTTTATAATTATGACTAGTAATCATAAATCCATTTGAAAATCCTAAATCAGTAAATATAACCATCTTTTGGACGGGGAAATTTCTACGAAACATCGTATTAATTTTTATATATGAAAATGATAATTCGGTATCAGTAATAATATATCTGTTTTCATGTGTGTAATTTTCATAGGAGCCTTTAGTTGAATATGACGTATAGAAAACCTCATTATTAAAAGACCATCTACCGAAGTTTCTTGGAAAGAGTATGTCAAGAGCTATTCCTGCCGTAAAATTTGTGGATATTGGATAATCAACATCTGTAAGATATGGAACACCAGCTTCACTTTTAAATTTAAGCGATGTTATATTTACTCCGGCTAAAACTGAAAAATTGAGTTTTACTTTTTCTTGATTGGGTTGATAAATTACCTCTGATTTGGTAAAATCGTAATAGTAGCTAAAAACTTTAAGAAAATCCTTATAACTATATGCCATACTTGAAAGTACAGGGTTAATTGTGGGGCAGTTTTGTAAGTACAAAATTAATTGGCCTATGTAATTATTATTTACAGCCAATAATTTCTTCTTATCTTCCTTTTTTAGATATTTTTTGTACATCAACCAATGGTAACCGGATCCATCCTTAATATAAAAACTATCCTTACCCCTTGAGTCTTTTAAGAAATACAACTCTTTTTCTCCAATAAACACAGCTCTAAGAAAAACAGTATCGGTTATTAATTGAAATTCGGGCGATAAAGTCAAATCATTTGTTCTGAACGGGCTTTGATCAATCTCAACAATTGCACTTTTATAAATCTCATTTTCAATATTAAATTCTATGATTAATTCAGGTGTAAAATATAAACCCGTATCACTTATTGTTTTTTTAAATAATATTTTATCCGGATTTTTATCCCAGTTCTTATAATCAATATACCCATTTACAGTATCATTTTTTAATGTTATTATGTAGCCTGGATATAGGGTTTCTTTTCCATAGGATGTGGTTGCTCCAACAAAAAAGATAAGGAGTAAAAATGACGAAAATAACGCTCTCATACTATCTTCTCTATTTCAAATAATCATTAAAAAAGGAGGTTATTTTCTTATAAAGATGTGCCCGATTCATCCCGCGCATATTATGACCGTGACCAGGATAAACAAAGTAATCAATATCTTTATCTTTATCTATTGCATGCTTTAAAAACTGAAGACTATTCTGCCAAACTACCGTAGGGTCATTGGTTCCATGAATGATCAGAAGCTTTCCTTCGAGGTTATCAATCTTATTCAATAAATTTGAGTTTTTATATCCTTCGGGGTTTTCCTGAGGCATGTCCATATATCGTTCACCATACATAACTTCGTAATAGTTCCAGTCGATAACCGGGCCGCCTGCTACACCTACTTTAAAAACACCAGGGTTTTCAAGCATGAGATTAATGGTCATAAATCCACCATAACTCCATCCGTCTACGCCAATTCTGCTTGAGTCAACAAATGGTAGTAACTTTAGATAATTTACCCCAACCATCTGGTCTTCAGCTTCATAAACTCCAAGGTTTCGATGAATAGCTTGTTCAAAATCGCGACCACGATTTGCTGTTCCCCTATTATCAAGCGTAAAAACTACATATCCTTGTTCGGCTAAATAGTTTAAAAACAATCCGGCTCCACCTAACCACGAATCTGTAATTAGCTGAGCATGTGGACCCCCATAAACATAAACAATAACGGGATATTTTTTTGTGCTATCGAAATCTATTGGTTTTATCAATCGACAATATAGGTCATCATTGGCATTTGATTTTAATGTGAACATCGTCATGACCCCCAGATTATAATCTACCAATGGGTGTTTATCTTCTTTAATAACCCTTAGTTTTTTTCCTTTACTGTTAAGCAAAGCATATTCACGACTTACTTCTGTATTACTAAACACATCAAGAATATATTTTCCTGAATAGCTTATGTAACCGTTATGTGTACCATTATCAGGTGATAAACGCTTTATTTTATCAGATCCAATATTTACCGAATAAATGTTTTTTTCCAGAGGGCTTTCCTTTGTACCAGTAAACCATAATTTATTATCACCATAGCTTCCAAGGAAATTTGTAACAATCCATTCTCCTTTTGTTAGCTGACTGACAATTTCTCCTTTTGTATTGTATAAATATAGATGGTTCCACCCATCACGCTCACTCTGCCATATAAAATGGTCGTTTTTGTTTGGCAGAAAATATAGTGGATTTTCAGGTTCTACGTATTTAGGGTCTGTCTCTTCAAATAATGTGGTTACAAGATCACCACTTAGAACATCGTATTTATTCATCTTCAGATGATTTTGTTCACGATTTAGCAAACCAATATAAATATGCTCGCCTTTGGGATCCCATGTAACAGATGTTAAATACTGATCAAAAGGTTCGCCTGTTTTCATAAAGACAGTTTTCCCGGTTTCAAGATTATAAACTCCAAGGGTTACCTGATGGCTCGTCATTCCTGCCATTGGATATTTTGTGTTTTCAACTTCAGCTATACGAGTAGTAATATCAACAAGAGGATAATCAGCAACCATTGTTTCATCTTTACGATAAAATGCAAGGTTTTTTGAATCGGGTGACCAAAAAATTCCCTTATTTATTCCAAACTCAACCCTATGAACAGTTTGTCCATTTACTATTTCCTCATTTTCATCAAATGTTATTTGTTTAATATTTCCATCGATGGCAATAAAGAGGTTGTTATTTACAGTATATGCAATAAATCTGGTATTTTGCTCGAAATCAGTGTTTTGTGCTGAATCAGGAACTTTGTTTATCCACTGCAAGTTATATGAATCAAAATCATAAATAAAATAGTTGCCCTTTGTTTGAAATCGGCATTTATTATTACTGAAAAACTTTAAACGAGGCAATCTTTTTAGTGAATCATAATTATTATCATGCATGCCTTTATTTAGCATATCAATATCTAATAATAAGGTTTCTGTCCCACTTTTTGCACCAACCTTATAAATTGCATCTTCTTTTGCATACGCATAATAATTACTTTGACCTATCCACTGAAGTTGAGAAACTGAAGCAGGATATATCTCACGGTTCATATAAATTGCATCTTCTGGGGTAAGTAGTTTTTCCTGTGCTAATGATATTAGACTTCCGGAAATCATAAGGATAACCAGAATAGCATTTAATTGTTTATTCATTGTAATCTAATTAAAGTGTTATTATTTGGTGTTGGATTTTTCTACTAAGAATTTAAAATCTGACAAAAAACCACTTTTTTTATCATTAAGATAAATATAAAAGTTGTCAGGTACTTCAACCGGTATTTCAATGGTTGTGTAATTCCACCAACCGTTGTTAACAGGGTTTTGGGGAGCTTTATATGGAATATTAAATTCCCAAATTTTACCCTTATCATCCATCCCGCGGATAATTATAAAAAACCATTGAAAATTTGCTCTTTCTTCATCGTATCTGGTAAGATAAATTTGAATCTGTCCGCCAATTGATGCTTTTTTAAGGTTTTCAATATTCTCCTCAAGAACTTCAGGGCTCCAATTTTCAGCTTCTTCAACTTTTTTGAAATCATTTTCAATTGAGTTTAAATCTTTATAAGCAACCGCAGTAATTGGTGAGTAATTGTATGTTGCTGGATTGTCGGGCAATTGTCCGAAAATTTTTGTTATATCATATCCGTACATTGATCTTGTTACATTGTCCTGCCAGGCAGTTTCATAGAGAACAGGGTTAATTTCCTGAGATATACCTGTATTAACAGTAATAATGGTGAATAATACAATTAACAGAAGATAGTTTAGTTTTTTCATCGTTTTAATTTTGGTTATTATATGTAGCTACAATTTCTGCAAAATCAAAAATCAATTTCGGATCTTCTTCAAAACGATTCCCTACAACAATAATATCTGCTCCAGCTTCCAGAACACTTTTTGCTTTTTCCGCTGTACGAATACCTCCACCTATAATTAATGGAATGTCAATTGATCCCTTAACAAAAGTTATCATTTCTTCCGGAATAGTTTGAAGAGCTCCACTACCGGCATCCATAAAAATAGTACGTAAACCAAGCATTTCGCCTGCCATTGCAGTACACGCTGCTATGTCTTTTTTGTCGTTTGGGATAGGAAATGAGTTACTCATATACGTAACCGATGTTGGTTTACCACTATCAATTAACATGTACCCAGTGGGAATAGTTTTGAGTCCGCTAAGTTTTATATATGGTGCCGACAAAACGTGCAGACCTATAAGCAGGTCGGGGTTTCTGCCTGATATTAATGACAAAAATAACATAGCATCAGCATTTCTGCTTATTTGATATGAACTTCCCGGAAATAATATAACAGGAATGTCACTGTTTTCTTTCAACGTGCGTATACAGTGAAATAAAGAATCACTTGTCATAAGACTGCCCCCAACAAACAAGAAATCAACACCAGCTTTTTGGGCTATTCCTGCTGTTTCTTTTAGTTGATCTTCTGATAATTTATCAGGATCAATAAGAACTGCCAATTGTTTTTCGGGCTTGCTAAAAAGGGCTATTACTTCCATATTGTTTGCTTTTCAACAAAAATAGTAAAATATAATGGAAGGGCTATTCACAATTTTTAGTGAGCTTCTATTATCGATAAAGAAATGCTGGGAAAAACTAAAATAGATTAATTAAACTATTAAAATTGACCCATTAAATATAATAGCAGAGTGAACAATTATACAAGTATCATCGATAAGTATATTGCCATTCCTATTGCTGCTACAATAATCCAAAATGTTATCATTTTAGGGAGCTTATCTTTTTTAGGATCATAATCAAAATCACTTTCAGGCATGGTTTAATTTATTGAGGCAACTTATTTAAACGGTGCCCATTTTTAAATGCAACAACAAATGCATCACTTATTCCATTATAACTTCTGAGGTTATTTCTTTTCTCCTTGGCTTGATCATAGGTAGTAAATGATCCAACAGTATAAATATAAAATCCATTATATGTATTTTCTTGAATATCTACAACAGGTATATTATAAATATTACTGAGATGCTGGATTGAAATTTCATTGCCATATTTAGCCCTGATTTGAACTCTATATTCAAATTCGGGCAAAATTACTTCTTCAACAACAACTATTTCAATGGGTTCTTCCTTAACAATCTCCTCTTCAACAACAGGAGTAACAGGAACATCAATTACTGCAGGTGTAATAGAAAGCGCATCTACCTCAGGTGGTTCTAAGGGTTGTTCGTATGAATAATCATACTCAGTTTGTGTTACTTTATCGTCTTTCGAGTTAAAATATTTATACTCATCTGCTTTTTTAACTTTTGTGGTGGCGCCAAGTTTATATGATAATCCTATTGAGGTATAATTATAAACATCATAAATAAATCCACTAACCCTTCCATCCATATCATCGGAATTCATAATTCTATTTGCCGACTCAAGATTCAGGTTAATTTTATCACTTAGCCTAAAGTCTAAGCCAAGTCCACCAGTCATTATTCCTTGTAAGGTACTTCCACCGATACCTTTTCCGCTTCCATTGCCTACATTTTGAACCACTTGTTTTGTTGAGAGGTCGTAGACTTCAGTATTATAATTGGTTAATCCCATTCCTATAATAAAATAAGCATCCCAAAATTGTTTTGGTTGATATTTGCGGATAATATTGCGTAGGCTTATTGTTGTGTTTAAATTAAATTCGATATAGTTTGATTCAAAATACCTGTTCCATTCCCTTCGTGTTCCTGCTACATTGCCAACCAGACCTTGTCCTCTTATTCCAAAAACTGGTGAAATTTGTTTTATAAGCTGTAATCCGCCTGCAAATCGCCATTCATTCTCATAGTTTGATACAGGCCACACTCTGTATTGCTTAATATCACCAAAAAAGATACTTGTTCCAAAATTTGCATTTATCTGCCAATACGACTTAGAATTACTAGTTTTATTATATGATTGTGCTGTAGCTAATGTTGAAACTAGAAAAAAGAAAGCAAAAAACATTAAAGCTTTTCTTAATATTAGTGGCTGTTTATAAAACATAATAGCTATATTTTGGGTTCGTAAGACCATTGTACCTTTAAGCAAGGCAAATCATTAATTACGACCTTAAAAATATACAATATATTTACTATGCGAAGATGGGTTCTAATTAATTATCGCCAACCAATTGTTAATATCTTCTATCTGAATTGCAGGGATGTCTATCTTGTTTTTCTTTCGATATCCATTTAGTTTTTGTTGAATTGCTGAAGGTTTTGTTTTCTTTAAAACTTCAGGATTTATAAACCCGGCCGGTATTATATGTGGTGCCCATTCCGGCGAAATGCCAATGTCTATATAGTCATCAGCTGAAAATGTTTTCTTAACAGCCTCGGGTCGCATTTGTGGAAAAAATAATACTTCCTGAATAGAAGACTGGTTAGTCATTATCATAACTAGTCTGTCGATACCTATACCCATACCAGAAGTAGGTGGCATCCCATATTCAATTGCACGAAGAAAATCCTGATCTATAAGCATAGCTTCATCATCACCGATGGCAGCAAGTTCCATTTGTTCCTCAAACCTAAGTCGTTGATCAATAGGGTCATTTAACTCAGTGTAAGCATTGGCAAGTTCTTTTCCATTAACCATAAGCTCAAAACGTTCAGTTAACTCAGGGTTATTGCGATGCCTTTTACACAACGGTGACATTTCAACAGGATAATCAGTTATAAAAGTAGGCTGAATGAATAATGATTCACACTTTTCGCCAAAAATCTCATCAATTAGTTTCCCTTTCCCCATTGAAGGATCTGTTTCTATACCAAGCTTCTTACAGGTGTTTATCAATTGTTCGACATCCATATCACTAACATCGTAACCAGTATATTCCTTAATAGCGCCAAGAATACTCAACCTTCTGAAAGGAGCCTTAAAATCAATAACATTGTCACCAACCCGGACTTGAGTAGAGCCATGTAAATCAAGGGTTATTTTTTCAATCATCTGCTCTGTCATTTCCATCATCCAGAAATAATCTTTGTACGCTACATAAATTTCCATTTGCGTAAATTCAGGATTATGAAATCGGCTCATTCCCTCATTTCGGAAATCCTTGGCAAATTCAAACACTCCTTCATAGCCTCCAACAATAAGTCTTTTTAGATAAAGTTCATTTGCAATTCGCAGATAAAGCGGAATATTGAGGGCATTGTGATGCGTTATGAATGGTTTGGCAGCTGCGCCACCCGGAATAGCCTGTAATATTGGTGTTTCTACTTCAAGATAACCTTTGGAATTAAGAAAATCACGCATTGATCGGATAACCTGTGCTCGTTTAATAAATGTATCTTTTACTCCATCATTTACAATCAAATCTACATAACGTTGCCTGTATCTTTGATCAGGATCGGTAAATGCATCATAAATCTCTCCGTCTTTTTCCTTAACAATTGGCAGAGGACGTAATGACTTTGTAAGAACCGTAAACTCTTTTACATGAACTGTAATTTCACCCATCTTTGTTACAAAAACATAGCCTTTAACACCAATAATGTCTCCAATGTCTAATAATCGTTTAAATACAATATTATACATTGATTTATCCTCACTCTCGCAGATATCATCACGTTTAAAATAAAGCTGTATTCTACCAGTTGAGTCCATCAACTCCACAAACGAAGCTGCTCCCATTATACGCCTGCTCATTATCCTTCCGGCAAGGCTAACTTCCTGAAATAAGCTATTATCATTTGGAAATTGATTCTTTATGTCATCAGCATATGCGCTTACTTTATATTCTTCTGGTGGGTAAGCATTAATTCCAAGGTTTTTTAACTCCTGAAGTGCATTGCGCCTTATCTGTTCCTGTTCACTTAATTGCATGTGTAAAAATTTTTTGCAAAGATAAAAAAAAGCTGACCCTCTATAACTTACAGAGAAATAACTGAGTTTTGAATATAAACTTTGCTTAATAGCTGATGCTAGTTACTCAGACAGAATATCTTATAACAGCCTTAGTTTATTCTTTGGGATATGTATTAAAAGAGTGCTGCCAACTATATCGATTTCAACTTTAACTTTGTGCTTTCCATGAATTTCAACTAACTCTCCAAGCAGCCCTGTCATACTACCTGATATTACTTCAACTTTTTGACCTTTCTCCCATTTTACATTGTCAATATTTTCCGGATCATTTTCTTCCAAATAATATTTAATGGCATTAATTTGAGGTTCGGGAATGGGCACTGCATTTCCTTCGAAAGATATGTATTTAACCACGCCTTGTACTTGTAATACTCTAAAGTAGTCAGTTGGTTCAATATTTACAAAAATATAGGATCTGAACAAGGGTTCCTCTACCCATTTTTTTCTATCACTCCACTGTTTTAGTCTCTTAATTAGCGGTAAATAATGATCAACATTTTCATACATTAATTCAACAGCAACTTTCTTCTCAGTACGTGATTTTACATAAATAGCATACCAGATTTTTTTTGAATTACTCATTTTGATTTTTAAAGGAATGGGTGCTGTACATCCGGATTGGAGGTTATTTTCTGATTTCTAATTAAGTGAGCAATTTCTATACTATTTCTTGCTTCTGAAATACCATATCCATTATCTAATAGTATATTTCTATAACTTTCTGTATGTAGATCGGTAAACCCTCCACTAAATTCAATTTCTTCACCATCAACTGTAATTGAGCGATATGTTGGTTGATTATTCTGAATAGCCTGTTTTGGTAAGTCTTGCTTATCAATACTTAAATACCACCTCACATTAGCATTTTTTAACTGAAGCAAACCCGAAGCTTTTTCTGGGTTTAATAAGTGTAATGAATTACTTACTACATCTCCAAAAATCCAACTAAGCATATCAAAAAAATGAATTCCAATATTTGTAACCACTCCCCCTGATTTTGATAAATTACCTTTCCAAGAATAATAATACCATTTTCCTCTGGAAGTAATGTATGTTAAGTCAATATCATGGATTTTATCTTTGGGAAGATTATCTATTTTATTCTTCAGATTAATAATTGCCGGGTGTTGCCGAAGCTGGAGTATGTTAAATATTTTTTTGCCCGTTTCAGCTTCAATTTCCTGTAACCCATCCAAATTCCATGGGTTTAGCACCAAAGGTTTCTCACAGATAGCATTAGCATTATTTCTAAGTGCCATACGAATATGAGCATCATGCAAATAATTAGGAGAACAAATACTTACATAATTTACCTTGCCGTCACCTGATCGCCTAAGTTTATCTAAATGTCTATCAAAACGTTCAGGTTCAATAAAAAAATCAGCACTGGGGAAGTAACTATCAATAATTCCAACACTATCCATCGGATCCAGAGCAGCAACAAGCATGCCCCCGGTTTCTTTAATAGCCTTCATATGGCGTGGGGCAATATATCCGGCAGCACCAATCAGGGCAAATTTTTCTTTTTCAGAAATCATAACCAAAGATGTTCAAACTTATGATAAAAGTTATAATTTATTGTTTAAACCTTATTAAATAATCTTTTGCTAAAAGATTTCTTTTTATCAGGTTTATCATCTGTATAATAACCATAGCCATAACCGTAGCCATAACCGTAGCCATAACCGTAGCCATAACCGTAGCCATAACCATATCCACCACCTGATAGCTTAATATCATTGATTACTATGGCCATTTTCATACCTCGTTCTTCAATATCATTTATAATTGAAGCAAAAACCTTTTTATGTGTAACTGCCTGACGAACAAGGAAAATATTAACATCGGTATGTTCCATCAGGAGGTATGCATCAGTTACCAACCCTACCGGGGGAGTATCAATAATAATATAATCGTAACGTTCTCGGAGTTCTCTAAAAAGCTCGGCATTCCTTTCTGAAGCAATCAGCTCAGCAGGGTTTGGAGGAATAGGTCCTGCCATAATAATATCAAGATGCTCACTCTTTCCTGATGGCTGAATTATATCATCAATAGTAGCTTTGTTAATAAGATATGTTGTTAATCCAACATTATTACTTAATCCGAAATCCTGATATATTTTTGGTTTACGAAGGTCGAATCCAAGCAATATGGTTTTTTTACCATATTGAGCATAAATACTGGCAATGTTTATTGAAACATATGTTTTACCAGCACTAACCATATCAGCAGTAACCATTATTGTTATCTTATCTTTACCCTTAACTAAATACTGTATATTAGTACGCAAAGATCTGAAGGCCTCGGAAACACTCGATTTTGGCGAATCAAGTACAACTAGTTGTGTGTCCTTATCGGAGTGTAACAATTGGCCAATGATGGGGAATTTTGTAGCGCTTTCAACATCCTTCTTTTCTATTACTGAGTCGTTGAAATAGTCCTTACCAAGAATATAAATAACAGGAAAGACAAGTCCTAGTATCAATGCTATCATTAAATTTAATGATTTCTTTGGGAAAACCTCATTGCTCAAATCATCTCTTGCTATATCAATCACTTCGTTATCAGGCATATTAGAAGCCATTGTGATTTGAGCCTCGGAACGCTTTTCAAGAAGATATGTATAAATATTGTTTGCAAGGTCAAATTGTCGTTGAAAACCAATTAACTGGCGCTGTGTTACAGGTAAGAAACTAGCTCTTTTTGTAACATCATTTATGCGGTCATTAATATCAACCAACATTTCATCTGAATTTTCAATAATATTGCTGATATTTCCCAGTATGGCACTTTGAGTACTTCTGATTTGGGTGTTTATACTAATAACAGAGGGGTTTTTTTCGGTTGAGTATAGTAGAATTTCAGATTTTTTACTATACAGCGAAATAAGCTGTGACACAAGAGCATTAAGTACGGGGTCTTCGATCCCCATCGCAGAAGGAGCAACAAGCTGGTCGATTTTCTCAGAATTCTTCTTAATATAATTTTTAAGGTTATGGTAGTAACGTGATTTTACTTCCAGCTCAGCTTTTTGTTTTTGAAGATCTTGAATATATTCATAAACTTGCTGTGCCTGAAAACTTAAATCCATAACCTCATTATCCGATTGAAAATTTTGAAGGTCTGTTTCGGCAACCGTTAATGTATCAGAAATAACATCAAGCTGACGGTCAATAAAATTAATTGTATTAGAAGCTATTTGATTTTTTTGATCGAGGCTACGTTGTAAATAAACAGCTGTTAACATATTCAAAAAATTAACAGCCTTTTGTGTATTATTATTTTTAAGTTTAATTTCCAGTATGGAAGCTTCCCTGTTAATCGGTTCTATTTCAAACCCCCTAAAACTTTCTGTTAAGCTCAGGTAATCGCTAAAAATAAAATAATATGACGCATCAAAGTCTTTTTCGGCATCAAATGCATCAGTAAGAATAATTTTGAAGGAGCCATAATCGTTTTCAACTAGTTCACCAAAGCGGTAAGTATTTTTCCAATTAACATTTTCTAGCTCTGCATCATCATATTTAGTAGTTGAAAAATTATATTTTTTAATTAGCTCTCCTTCTGCTTCAATCGAATATTCATTAATATTTAAAATTTCTATATTAAACTTCATGCCAACTGCCTGAGTTATACTGGTATCCATTATTACTTCGAAAGGAGCTGAGTGATACATTTCGGTATTAATTAGCCCTTCATCTGAAAAATATGATATTTCAAAATCAAGATCGCGTATAGCACGATAAGATAATGTAAACGAAGTAAGGATTCCTATTTCATTTTCAACATTTTGCTGAGTGTTGCTTAAGCCTAATCCCCCAAGCATTGAGGCAGCACTAAGGGCACCTTTTTCATCCTTAACAAGCACTGTAGTATTTACTTCAAATACCGGACTAGTGTATTTATTGAAAAGAAAAGCAACTACAATTGCCACAAAAACAGTAAGGGCAAATAAATACCAATATCGAACAAATTTAAAAAACAGGGCTTTTATGTCAATGCTTTCTTCTTGTTGTTGAATTCCTTCAAAATTATCAATTGCCATTTTGTTATATTTTAATTGTTCAGATAATTAAGTAAAAGAATAGTTGATGAAATAAAACCAAACATAATACCATATGGGAAATTAGCAAATGAAAATTGCTTTCCTTTAAGGGGCTGAACATAAAGTATATCATTAGGTCTTAAATAATAATAATCAGAAAGCAACAAGTCTCTTTTTGTCATATCAATATAAACCACTTCAGACCCCGTTTTTGTTTGCCTTATTATTGCAACTTTATTTCTGTTGGCAAAATCGGTAAGATCGCTTGCCATTGATACTGCCTCAAAAACATTAATACTATTCTGATATATTTTATATTGACCTGGTCGATTAACCTCACCTAGCATTGTAATATTGTAGTTTACCAATTTCACAATAACTACGAATTGTATTAATAATGTATTTAAATGATCCTCAATTTTTTTCTGTATTTGTTCAACATTAAGGTTTTTTACTAGTATTTCACCTACCATTGGGAAATCAAGATAACCAGACTCTGTAACGCTATAACTATTTAAGTATACCGAAGCATCATTACCAATATTTTGGTTATTACCCGCTGATAACGGATTAAGCAAAAAAGTTGATTTTTCATCTGGCGTTACTACTCTGATATACAAATTATCACCCGGCTGTACAAGATATTCAATTTTACGCTCATTTTTAAATGTGGATAGGGTATCTGCTTCGTCTTGAACTTGCAAATACAGCATTTTCTTTTGCGGTATACAAGAGGCAAAAATTAAAGATGCAAGGCTAATCCAAATAATCAACCTAAAACTCTTATGGAAATATGTTCTCATTAGTATGTTACTATTTGTTATTTACAGCGTTTTTTAGCTTTTGGTTTGGTTGGTGCAAATCTACTATTTTTTTAAGAATGTATAAAAAAATAATAGATATCGTGGAATTGTTTCATTTCACTTATCAATAATCAAGATAAAACTAATAGTTTTGTTAAGTGTTAAAAAATAAACAAATGAAAAAGATATTTTACGTATTAGGTTTCTTGTTAATTAGTTTTTATTGCTATGGTCAGCAAAGTGCAATTCAAAAACACGGCAATCTGGTTCCTGCAGTATATTCTGGTATAATGCCTAATGATAATGGTGATTTGTATTTTGTTTCGGTGAAAACTGGTGATACAGCATGGAT
This sequence comes from uncultured Lentimicrobiaceae bacterium, assembly GCA_964460905.1. GTDB lineage: Bacteria > Bacteroidota > Bacteroidia > Bacteroidales > F082. Next base: position 69,460 of record CAYWRM010000010.1, on the reverse strand, counting down.
GAGTAATAAAGACACTTTTTATACTCTTTACAATCTCCGAATTGAGCCCGCAGGATCTGACATAGGTCTATTTTTTAATTTCAATAACAAAGAATTTTATGGCACACTTTATTATGGATTATTTGCAAAAAATAATTCAAAATACCCGCAACCTGTTTATTTTAAAAAGAGCTCGAAAATAATTGAGGGTAAGGCTGAAATTGATATTAGCATACTAAAAGGAAAATATGATATTGCCGGGTGGGAAAAGAACGGAAAAGCCAAAATAGGATATAGAATTGCCGATAGTTATGGTAAAATAATATACGATGGTATAATAAATATTAAAGGAAAAGGTCCCTTTGAAGTTGATTTATCAGTAATTGCAGGGCCATATATTAATATGGTTTCGGATAACAAGGCTGTAATTTGGTTTGAAACAAATAAACAATGTTCTCCTTATGTAGAAATTGACGGAAAAAAATATGCCGGAATAGAAACAGGTATTAACCATGGTCAACATCATGAAATAAAGATTGACAACCTTATGCCTAATACTAAGTATGATTATGCTGTTAACTATGGTGATAATCAACTTAATTATTATTTTAAAACAGCCCCAACAAATGGCAGCGGTTTGCCTTTTACTTTTGCATATACAAGTGATTCGCGAGCTGGTAGCGGTGGTGGAGAAAGGAATATTTACGGTGTTAATGCTTATATCATGAAAAAAATGGCTGTATTAGCAGCGGCAGAAGGATCATCTTTTTTTCAATTTACCGGTGATCTCATTAACGGATATTCATCAAGTATAGGACAAACAAACCTTGAATATGCCAACTGGAAGAATGCAGTAGAGCCTATGTGGCACTATTTCCCATTTAATGTTGGTTTCGGAAATCATGAGGCTTTGGTAAATATTTTTGATGATGGCAGCCCATATGGAATTTCCATTGATAAATTTCCATTTAAAACTAGTTCGGCTGAAAAAACTTTTTCAAATAACTTTGTAAATCCTCAAAACGGGCCTCAAAGCGAAGATGGTGCATATTATGATCCGAATAAAAATAAGAATGATTTCCCTGGATACGGTGAATCAGTATTCTATTATATATACGATAATATTGCAATGGTGGTGCTTAATTCAAATTATTGGTATGCGCCCTCAACAACAATGATCCCCGAAATAGGGGGCAATCCACATGGTTATATTATGGACAACCAATTACAGTGGTTCGATGAAAAAATAAATGAGTTTAATAACGATCCTAATATTGATCATGTTTTTGTAACAATTCATACGCCGGCATTTCCAAATGGGGGTCATGCTAATAATGATATGTGGTATTATGGAAATAATAATATTCGCCCAACAGTTGCTGGTACCCCTGTAAAAAAGGGAATAATTGAACGGCGAGATGAATTTCTTAATATTATGATTAACAAGAGCGATAAAGTAGTTGCCCTACTTTGCGGAGATGAACACAATTACAGTAGAATGAAGCTCACAAAACACACACCTATATATCCTGAAGGCTATAAAGGAAAGAAACTTAAGGTGGGCAGACCTTTTTGGCAAATAACAAACGGCTCTGCAGGTGCCCCGTATTATGGTCAAGAACAAATGCCCTGGTCAGAATCAGTTGAAAAATTCTCAACTCAATACGCTCTAATGTTGTTTGATATTAATGGAGAAAAAATATCACTAAGAGTTTTAAATCCTGATACCTTGGAAGAAATTGAAACTATCGATTTAAAATAAGAAAATATCAATGGTGTACTATTTTTAATTGAGGAAATTCCATCCTCCTAAAAATAAAAATATCAAACAAACTACTTACATATTTTTCATTATGTAAGATTTATATACTTTTGCAGCCTTATTTTTACAAAAACTTATTGTTCCACAGTTAGGGAACTAAAACTAAAGTTATTACTATGGCAAAGAATCTCGTAATAGTAGAGTCACCTGCAAAAGCAAAAACAATCGAAGGTTTTTTAGGAAAAGACTTTGTTGTTCGCTCAAGTTTCGGACATGTTATGGATTTAAATAAAACAAAACTTAGTGTAGATATTGAGCACGATTTTGAACCTAAATTTGAAATAAGTCCTGACAAGAAAAAAACTGTTGCTGAATTAAAAAAATTAGCCAAAGCTGCAGAAACCGTTTGGCTTGCTTCTGATGAAGATCGAGAAGGAGAGGCTATTTCGTGGCATTTATTTAACGCTTTAGGTCTAAAAGATGAAAATACTAAACGAATTGTTTTTCACGAAATAACTAAAGGAGCTATAACAAACGCGATTAAATCGCCAAGGGCAATTGATCATAATTTAGTATCGGCGCAACAGGCTCGACGAGTACTAGACAGGCTTGTTGGTTATGAACTTTCTCCATTATTATGGAAAAAAGTTAAGCCATCATTATCTGCCGGTAGGGTCCAATCCGTTGCTGTAAAGTTAATTGTTGAGCGTGAAAATGAAATTAAAAAACATCAAAGCACATCTGCCTTCAAAATTGTTGCCGAGTTCTTTCCTGCAGATAATAAGGAAAAAGTTTTTGCAGCTGAATATTCCGTGAAATTCAAGAAAGAAGCAGAAGCATTAATTTTCTTAGAAAAACAAATTGGCGCACAATTTCAGGTTAAATCCATCGAAAAAAAACCTGGTAAAAAATCACCGGCGCCACCATTTACAACATCTACTCTTCAACAGGAAGCTTCTCGCAAACTTGGGTTTTCAGTTGGCAACACAATGCGTGTAGCTCAACAACTATATGAATCAGGAAAGATTACATATATGCGTACTGATTCTGTTAACTTATCAAATACTGCCATCGGAATGGCTAAAGAAGAGATAACTAATTTATATGGTGAAAAATATGTCAAAATAAGAAAATATATTACTAAAATTAAAGGCGCCCAGGAAGCTCATGAAGCCATCAGACCTACTTATTTGAATAATCAAACCATTGATGGAAATGCTGATGTAAAAAGACTTTATGACTTAATTTGGAAACGCACCATTGCCTCTCAAATGAGTGATGCTTCTTTGGAGAAAACTGTAGTTAATATTTCAACATCAGGAGCTGACAAGCTATTTATAGCAAATGGTGAGGTAATAAAATTTGATGGGTTTCTTAAAGTTTATCTTGAAGGAACCGACGATGATAATGGTGAAAAACAAGGGCTTCTGCCTGCAATGAAAACCGATGATGAACTTTCTTTAATTGAAATGGTTGGTCGTGAACGTTACACTAAGCATTTACCAAGATATACTGAGGCCAGCCTTGTAAAAAAACTTGAAGAACTTGGAATAGGAAGGCCATCAACCTATGCTCCAACAATTTCTACTATACAAAAACGTGAATATGTTGTTAAAGAAACCCGAGATCCGGGGAAACAAAAAGTACAATGCATAACATTAAAGGATGGTAATATATCCCAAAAAACACTTTTTGACAACATTAGCTCCGATAAATCTAAACTTTTTCCAACAGATATTGGCTCTTTAGTTACCAAATTTTTATCACAGAATTTCGTCAACATTATGGATTATAATTTCACAGCTAGTGTTGAAAAGGAATTTGATGAGATTGCTGAAGGAAAAAAAGAATGGAATGAAATGATAAAAGAATTTTACGGACCATTTCATTCCAAAATAGAAGACACGCAAGAAAAATCGGGTAAATTTAGCGGCGAACGACTGTTAGGGGTAGATCCTGAAAGCGGAAAAAATATTTATGTAAAAATTGGTCGTTTTGGTCCGCTTGCACAGATTGGTGAAACTGAATCAGAAGAAAAACCAAAATTTGCAGGGTTAAGAAAAAACCAAAGTATTGAAACCATAACCTTTGAAGAAGCATTAAAATTATTCGAATTCCCACGCATATTAGGTAATTATGAAGAAAAAGAAGTAAGTGTTGCCATCGGTAGGTTTGGTCCTTATGTAAAACATGACAGTAAATTTATCTCAATTAAGAAAGATGATAATCCGGAATCAATAAAACTTGAACGGGCAATTGAACTTATTGAAGCTAAAAGAAAAGTAGAAAGAGAAAAAATCATCAAAATTTTTCCTGAAGATGATAAAGTACAACTGCTAAATGGAAGATACGGTGCTTACATGGTAATCGACAAACAAAATTATAAATTACCAAAAGGAACTGATGCGGCTTCATTAACACTTGAGGAATGTTATAAAATTTCAGAAGATCCTAAGAACATGCCCAAAAAAAGATATACTAAAAAGAAAAAATAATTTATCTTCGTTGCCCAAATGCATCTATTTCCAACGTAATGGATATTAGCACATACCTCGAACCGGTAAACATTGAAGAATTAAAAACGTCTAACGATACAGGTCGATATCGCTTGGATGATGTTATTATTAAATATACTAACGAACAAGGATTTCCTGATCTTAACAAAATTGATGTTGCAATAATTGGTGTTGGTGATGACAGAGCCACACTAAACAAAGGTTGTGACAGTGCTCCAAATGAGGTTCGGGGATGGTTTTACAAATTATTCTCACATTGGAATAATTTACATATTGCTGATATTGGTAACATTAAACGTGGCCACCAAATTGATGACACATATTTTGCGTTAAAAGAAGTGGTTTCAGAACTTTTAAAAAATAATGTTGTCACTATGATAATTGGTGGCGGACAAGATATTACTTATGCCAATTACCTGGCATATGAAAATATTGGACGAATAATAAATATTGCTTCCGTTGACGCCGTTTTTGATCTTGGTCACGATGAAAATGAATTAAATAACAAATCCTATCTAAGTCATATCATCCTTCATCAACCAAATTTCTTATTTAATTACACCAATATTGGTTATCAAACATATTTTATTGATCAGGATTCGCTTGTGCTGATGAAAAATTTGTATTTTGACACTAACCGACTTGGAAATGTAAAGGCTGAAATGGAAGAGGTTGAGCCAATGGTAAGAGATGCTGACATATTAAGCATTGATATTTCGAGTATTAAACATGCTGATGCTCCTGCCTCAGACAGAGCTATGCCTAACGGGTTTACCGGAGAAGAAGTTTGTAAAATTTGCCGTTATGCCGGAATGAGTGATAAACTCAGCAGTATTGGTTTTTACGAGCTTAACCCATCATTAGATAATAATGGACAATCAGCTCACCTTTATGCTCAAATGATGTGGTATTTTTTAGATGGATTTTCTAATCGCAGAAACGATTTTCCGGAAAATAATCATCAGGATTACATTAAATTTAATGTACAGATTGATAATTTTGAAGATGAGCTTGTTTTCCTGAAAAGTAAAAAAACCAGCAGATGGTGGATGGTAGTAAGCTCAAAAGATCTGGTAAGCCAAAAATATAAACGACATCAGTTTGTTCCATGTTCATACGAAGATTACCAAACTGCCCTCAACCACGAAATACCAGATAGATGGTGGAAAGTTCAGCAGAAGTTGATGTGATTATAACTTAGTAGCCAAAACTCCTGTCTTCTTATACTTCTTTACATTACCCTCAATATCATAAACCGTAATGTAAAATACATAAATACCAACCGGGGCTTTCGAATTATTATCCTGCAATCCATCCCATGAAATACTACCTTCTGTTCCAAGATATTCGTTGTTTGTTAGTTTTTTTACCAAATATCCTTCCGCATTAAAAATAGTTGTTGACATTACATAACCTGGTACATCAAATTTATATTTAATATTTATGATGTCTTCAAAACCATCATTATCAGGTGAAAATATTTCGGGTTCAATAACTATATTATCATCAGTAATTATGTTTGAAACAAACTGTGAGTTCTTATATCCCGGAGTACCAAAACCAACACTTTCGGCAGCAGAATGCCAGTTGTTTTCATCATTTGAAGAAACATCCGGGTTAATCCTCTCCAAAGCTACCCCATCATAATAAATCAATAGCGGGAATTGCATCTCTTCAGAATAACTGAATGAATCAATTACAATTTCGTCGTAAGAAGTAAGTAATACTTTACCATCATCATTGTTATATGAAGGAAAGGGATCAACTTGTATAAAAGCTTGTGGGTTAGTCGTAATGTATTGATTTTTTACCGCGCCCGGAGAAACCGTTAATAATGCATATTCATCCGGAAGTAACAGAAATTGATTATTAATAATGCTAACAATTGTTGTATCAGGAGGGTTAGGTGGACTTTCTTTTATTGAGCCAATCTGCAAAGTAGACAAATCAATAACTTTATCAGAACGATTATAAAGTTCAACATAGTCTTCTCCTCCTGTCCACGGGTTAAACAATATTTCATTAATTATAACATCATTGGCTTCTGCAATATCGGGTAAACCGAACCATATAATTGTATCGTTTGCTAGTTGTAAACCCATACAATTCATAATGCTTTTTGAAATAGTTAATTCATATTTTGTTCCCTGTATAAATGTATCCTCAAAATAAAGCTCAACTTTTTGGGGCTCATCGTAACATGTATAAACATAAGTTGGATTTCCAATACCACCACTAACTTCATAGGCTTGGTTATTACTCAAAGATTCTTCATCCATATTTTGGTTAAAATACAACTGTAATATATTGTCTGTAAAGATCTCAAGATTTGCCAGTTGAGGTGTTAGCAAAACATGGCTAACTACTGAATTTACAGCTCCCGGGGTGCCACCCTTGTTATCTTCTGATGCAGTCCAATTTTCACCACCAGAACAAATATTTGCAGGATTTTTCTGCTCAATTGACCACCCCCCATCTTCCTTATCCGGATCATTATACCAACTATCCGAATAAGATATCTTGGAAATTATTGTTCCATTATTACTTTTCAAGACTACTGTTTGTCCTGAGTTTGTTAACGAAAAGCTGCTAAAACCATAAAAATTACCATAAGAACTCAGCTCAGCCTGTGCTTCTTCTTTTGCAAGAATTAAATAGTTACCCGAAGGGATAATAACTGCACTAAATGTTTTTTCAGATGTTCCAATTGTTAATGTCCAGCCCTCAAGATCAATGTCAGATTCCGTTTGATTATATAATTCCAAATACTCATATTCAGGAAGACCAACGGGAGGAGTTGGATCAGCCATAATTTCATTGATAACCACATCATACACTTGAGGCAGATAATAACTAAACCCTAATTGTTGAGGATTCATCATATTTTCTGCAAGATCTTTAACTCCCGATACTGACATTAAATAATTTTTGGCTAATTCAAATTTTATACTAAATTCCAATCTCACAATAGATACATCAATTTCATCACGATAAGCAACAATCGGGTTTCCTATACCATCATCAACAATGTAGTTATTTAAAATTGCAATGCTCCCTTCGTTCAATGCTTCGTTAAACTTCAACAAGGCAGTACTGTCAGTATCAGTTGCAATACTTAATAATACAGGCGGATCATTATCAATAATAAACGGGCCAGCATAAACATCATCAAAGTATATTTTGGTGCTATTGCTTGATGTATATTTACACTGGTAACCAATGTACGATGTTTGAGAATATGTATTGTCAACACCCTCGGATTCGAAAACAAAAACTTCTCCCCCATTTTGATCAACATATAACCTCCAGTTTCCGCTATCGTCTCTAGTTACTTTAACACGAATTTCAAATGATGAAGAAATAATTCCCTCGCTACCACGACAAACAGAAATCAGTTCATTTCCATCTTGCCTGAATAATTCAATTGCATCATTGCTACCCGATTCTCCAAATTGTAAAAAATATCCGTTTAATGATTCTGATAAATTTTCATTATCGCTAATAAGATAATATCGGGCATAATTGTTTGATGACGGGCTAAACGACAGCTTGATCCAGCATCGCCATTCTGTATTAACAATCATTGTGTTTGCAGTTCCCAGAAAAGCTTGATTTTCAGCTGTGTCACTTAACTGCAATTGAAAGGATGAATTAACTTTAAATAAATTTTGATCACCTGTCCAAACCGGATTTTCAGTAAAATTGCCATCTTCAAAATCATCAGAAGTCTGAGACAAAAGAACATTTGAAAGAAGTATGAACAGCAATAATAATATTTGTTTCATTTTAGTATTTTTGCAGGCTGTAAAAGGTTTTTGATTTGTAAATTTAATAATATTTTTATCATTAAGTAAATTGAAATTAAAATTATTGAAATTACTAGCCTGAAAAATTCATCACACAAAGACGCAGAGACGCAAAAAATTGGATATGAGTAATTTTGATGAATGAATTTGTTTGGAGAAGTAAAATTGAGTTTTTTCGAAATTAGCTTTTAATTTACTTGTTCTTTGCGATTTAGCGCCTTTGCGAGAGATTTTATGAATAATGAAGGTTAGTGATTTTAATTCTAAAAACTGTTAATAAATAAGTAAATGAAGATTGCTGTAGTAGGTGCAACAGGGTTAGTTGGCAGAGACATTTTAAAAGTTCTTGAAGAAAGAAATATACAGGTAACTGAGTTTTTTCCTGTCGCTTCATCAAAATCTACAGGAAAAAAAATTACTTTTTCCGGAAAGGAATATAGCATCATTTCAATTGAAGACGCTGTTGAAAAGAAACCTGATATTGCAATATTTTCGGCAGGAAGCACAACATCTTTAAAGTGGGCGCCAAAATTTGCTGATGTGGGTACAAAAGTTATTGATAATTCATCGGCATGGCGAATGAATAATAATATTCCATTAATTGTTCCTGAAATTAATGGTGGTTTATTAAATAAAAATGACACTATTATTGCAAACCCAAACTGCTCAACTATTCAGTTGGTGATGGCATTATCGCCGTTACACAAAATTTACAAGATAAAAAGGCTTGTGATATCAACATATCAGGCAGTTTCGGGAAGTGGTGCTAAGGCTGTTAATCAATTAATGAATGAGCGAGCCGGAAATTATGAAACTAAATTTTACCCACACCAAATAGATCTTAATGTAATACCACATGCAGGGGAGTTTAATAATGATGGTGACACTACAGAAGAAGTTAAACTTATAGAAGAGACAAACAAAATACTTAGTTCCAATATCAGCATTACAGCAACAGCAGTAAGAGTGCCGGTTAAAACAGGACATTCAGAGGCTGTAAATATTGAATTTGAAAACGGCTTTACAATTCATGAAATAAAACGGCTGCTTGGTACAATGCCCGGTGTGGTTGTGTTTGATTTTCCGGAAGCCAACTTTTATCCAATGCCACTATTAACTAAAGGCAAAGATGAGGTGATGGTAGGTAGAATAAGAAGGGATAATTCGCAACCAAATAGTTTAAACATTTGGATTGTTGCTGATAACCTTAGAAAAGGAGCTGCAACAAATGCTGTTCAAATAGCACAATATTTAATAATGAATAAATTAGTTTAGAGAAAAAGGTTAATAATTAAATTAAAAAGGATATTCATTCTCAACCTAAGCCTCAACCATATACTTAGATAATTGAAAATTTACAATTGCATAAAGGATTTTAAACCTGTTAATAACGCAGTAGTTACCATTGGTACTTTCGATGGTGTTCATCTTGGCCATCAGGCTGTTTTTAATCAAATGAAGGTGGAGGCAACTAAAATAGGTGGAGAAACTGTTGTTGTTACATTTTATCCTCATCCACGCATTGTGCTGGAGCAAGAAAATTCAAACCTTAAATTTATAAAAACCCAAGAGAAGAAAATACAACACATTGAAAAAGCGGGAATTAACCACCTGATTATAGTTGAGTTTACTAAAGAATTTGCAAAAACAACATCTGAAGTTTTTATAAAAAATCTTATAATTGACATAATACATCCTAAAATTCTCATAATTGGGTACGACCATCAGTTTGGTAACAATCGTGAGGGAAGTTTTGAGCTACTTAATAGATTGGGTAAACAATCTGGATTTGATGTTAAACAAGTTGATGCCAAAAATATTGGAAAGACAACTATTAGCTCAACTAAAATAAGAGATCTGCTTATTCAGGGTGATATTACTGTTGCAAATAAATTATTAGGACATGAATATTCAATAACTGGAAAAGTAGTTCGAGGTCAATCTATAGGACATAACATAGGTTTTCCAACAGCTAATATTGAGGTTAGTGACGAATACAAACTTATAGCAGCGGTAGGAGTATATGCTTGTAGAGTTCATTACATGGATGAAACATATAAAGGAATGGCTAATATTGGTTTCAGACCAACTATTGATAAAGTAAATATCCTAAATGTCTGGATAACCATTGAGGTAAATATCTTTGATTTTAATAAAGTTATCTATGGTAAAGACATAACTATTTCATTTGTTAAACGTATGCGTGACGAACACAAATTTGAAAATATTGAAGCGCTAAAAACCCAGCTGGCGTTAGATAAAATAAACACACTCAAGATATTATAAATTAACTAATTAATAAATATGAAAAAAAGAATAGTATTATTAACATTAGTGTTCTCATTATTTTTAATGGGAAATGTTAATGCACAATTTGGCATTGGAAACAGTATAAAAAATAAGTATAAAAATAAATACAAAAACGAGGCTAAAGAAAAAGGGGAAGAGCAGGCTGAAAAAGGTCTTAAAGCAGGAGAGGATGCCGGTTTGGAGCAAGCTGAAAAAGCAGAAAACGCCGGAATGGAACAGGCTGAAAAAGGATTAGACAAAGCTCAACCAGGGCTTAAAAAGGCTGATGAGTCAATGGATAAGGGTGCTGAAGCAACAATTTTTGGCCTGGGTAAATATGAAGAATTTGAGAATAACTACAAATCAAAACGTGATAATGCAAACCCTGATGATTACAGAAAATATCCATTTGAAACAGCTATAATTGAATATAAATTAGAAGGAAAGATTGAAGGTAATAAAAGTTATTACGTTTATGGAGCTGGTTATAAAATGGCTGAATATATTGTAGAGAAAAAGGGTAATAAAATAAAGGAAAATACAGGCACTATTACAATAGGGCCTTTTACTACAACAATTGATTTTATTGATAAACAGGCCGTTGAAATAGAAAATCCATTTTTATTATTTTCAGCAGACTCCGATCGCGACTGGCAAAAAACAGGAGAAAATATCCTTATAAAAACAGGATATGAAAAAACTAGTAATGAAACCATAATTGGAAAAGAATGTAATTTGTGGGTTAATGGAAAAAGTAAATTGTGGATTTGGAAAGGACTTGTTCTGAAACTGGAAGACAGATCAAATATTGAAACTGCTATTAGTGTTAAAATTGATGTTCCTGTTCCTGAAGAAAAATTTCAAGTACCCGAAAATATTGAATACGAAAGAGTAAATTCTGATGAATTATTCCCCGATATTACAGCTCAAGAATTTGAAGAAGAATATAATAATTCTAAAGAAGAAGAGGACGAGATGCTTGATATGATTAAAGATATGAGCTATTCTGAATTTAAGGCTATGGTTAAAAAGGAAGATCCAGAAATGACAGATAACGAAATTCAGCAAGCATACCTTTATCTAAAACAAAAAGCAAAAATGAGGGATAAATAAAAGGAACTATAAAATATTCAACATTTCTATTAATTTTGTGGCTCTTTTTTAAATTAAGTATTAATAACCAAAACTATTAAATATGAATTATAAAATAACAGGTCTTGTATTGGCCATAACCTTATTGTTGACAAACAGCACTATTGCATGTACAAATTATCTTATTACAAAAGGTGCTTCTACTGATGGATCAACGATGATTTCTTATGCGGCCGACTCGCATATTCTTTATGGCGAACTATATCACTGGCCTGCTGCAACTTATCCAGAAGGCACAATGCTCGACATTTATGAGTGGGATACAGGTAAATATCTTGGTGAGATTAAACAAGCATTAGTTACTTACAATGTGATAGGTAATATGAATGAAAATCAGGTTGCAATTGGTGAAACAACATACGGTGGTCGATCAGAACTTGGCAAACAATCTGGCGCTATTATGGACTATGGTAATCTTATTTACATTGGATTGCAAAGAGCTACTTCTGCCCGTGATGCAATTAAAATTATAACCGGCCTAATGGCTGAATACGGGTATTACAGTTCAGGAGAATCATTCTCCATATCTGATAAAGATGAAGTGTGGATACTTGAGCTTATTGGAAAAGGTGAAGGTGAAAAGGGTGCTGTTTGGGTAGCACGTATGATCCCCGATGGTTATGTGTCAGGGCATGCTAACCATGCTCGTATTGGAACTTTCCCACAGGAAAAAAGCAAAAATTCCATAAGCTCAAAAGATATTGATGAAATTTTTGATGAAAATATTACCACTGTTTATGCTGAAGATATAATTTCATTTGCAAGAGAAAAAGGATGGTATGAGGGGAAAGACAAGAATTTTTCCTTTTCAGAAACATATGCTCCCGTTAATTTTGGTGGTGCGCGTTTTTGCGAAATTAGAGTTTGGACCATGTTTAACAAAGTTGCCCCGGGGATGGATAAATACTGGGAGTATGCAAAAGGAAATATTGAGCATAATAATACACTTGACGATGGAACCCCAAACCCAAACCATTATGCAACCAACCGTATGCCTCTCTGGGTTAAACCAACAAATAAAGTTAGCGTTCATGATATGATGAACTTCATGCGCGACCACCTTGAAAATACAGAGTTAGACATGAGTAAAGATGTAGGGGCAGGTCCTTTTAACAACCCATATCGCTGGCGTCCACTTACATGGAAAGTTGATGATGTAGCTTATTGCAATGAAAGGGCTACTGCTACTCAACAAACAGGTTTTTCGTTTGTTACCCAATCACGTACTTGGTTGCCGGATGCTATTGGGGGTATTTTCTGGTTTGGTGTTGACGATGCTTCAGGTACCGTATATATGCCTATGTACTCAAGTATTACTAAAACTCCTTATAACTTTTCCGTTGGCAATGGCTCAATGATGAAATGGTCGAATAAATCAGGATTTTGGATATTTAACCAGATGCAAAACTTTGCCTATACCCGTTATAGTGCCATACACCCTGAGATTGAAAAAGTTCAAAATAAATTTGAAACCGATTTTATTGCCTTAACTCCTGCCATTGATGCTGGTGCAGAAGCTTTAATGTCAACCGATAAAGATGCTGCCATAGCATATCTTACAAGTTATTCAAATTCAGTTGGTGCCGATGTATTTAACACCTGGAAAAATCTTTATCAGTATCTTTTTGTTAAATATATGGATGGAAATATAAAAACCGCTCAGGATACGCCTGAAGGATATAAGTACTATGCACCCAAAGTATCTCAACCAGGATATGGTGAGGATACATATAAATTAATTATAGAAAAAACCGGTGACCAGTTTAAAGTAGTTGGAGGTGACGGACATTAGGAACCAGATGTTTATTATCGCAATTTGATATCTTTGTAAAGTATTTTCGTCTTCCTGAGCATAGCAAAGGATTTCTATATGAGTTGTTTTACAGCATTATAAGGTTTCTGACTGCCGTAGAGAAAGGCTTCGCTGAGTTCAGAATGACAACGTTTTTCTAATTTTATAAAGACTTTAATATAAATTTCACTTTTCAAATCAAAACCATGAAAAAATTAACTTTACTCATGTTTGGCATCTTAATATTAATGACAGCATGCGAAAATAACACATCTAAAGAAATGAATAATAACCCGTTTTTTAGTGAATGGACCACTCCTTATGGTGTTCCGCCATTTGATAAAATAAAAGAAGATCATTATCTTCCTGCATTTGAAATAGCTATAAAAAATCAAAACAAAGAAATTGAAGCTATCGTAACCAATACTGAGGCCCCTACTTTTGAAAATACAATTGCTGCTCTTGATAAAAGTGGTAGTGATTTACACAAAGTCAGCGGTGTATTTTTTAATTTGACTGAGGCTAATACCAACGAAAGAATTTCTGAAATTGAAGGTGAAATTGCCCCAAAACTTGCCAACCATAAGGATAATATTATGCTTAACGCAGAACTATTTAACAAGGTTAAGCAAGTATATGATCAACAAAAAGATCTAAATATTGAAATTGAAATTGGCAATGACAAGACCTTGTCTCAAGAACAAAAAGCCCTTCTGGATTTTACATATCAGGAGTTTGTAAGAGGAGGTTCTGAACTTAATGATGAAGATCAGGCAAAGCTGAGAAAGGTAAACGAAAAACTTGCATCACTATATCCGGAGTTTGGAAATATTCTGCAAAAAGAGAGCAACAGCTATTATATGTTAATAGAAGATGAAAACGAATTAGCTGGTTTGCCAAAATCTGTTAAAGATGCTGCTGCAGAAGTTGCTGCTCAAAAAGGTCATGAAGGAGCCTGGGCATTTACGCTTGATAAACCAAGCTGGATTCCGTTTCTTCAATATGCCGACAACAGAGGCAGGCGTGAAGAGCTTTACACAGCATGGATGAACAGGGGTAAAAGTGAAGCTTTTAATACAACTCCGGTTATTAATGAAATATTAGTATTACGAGATAAAAAAGCAAAGCTATTGGGTTACAGTAATTTTGCCGAGTATGCGATTTCCAAAAACATGGCTAAAACTCCTGCAAATGTATATAGTCTGCTTATGGGCTTATGGGAGCCTGCCTTAGAAAAGTCAAAAAAGGAAGCCAAAGACCTGCAAAACATGATGAACATGGAAGGTGTTGATGGTGCATTGCAAAGTTATGATTGGTGGTATTACACAGAAAAACTCCGTAAAGAAAAATACGACCTTGATGAAAACGAACTACGCCCATATTTCTCATTGGAACAAGTGAAAAAAGGAGCTTTTGAATTATCAGAGCGTTTATATGGTATTAAGTTTATCAAACGTACTGATATTCCCGTTTATCATGAAGATGTTGAAACCTACGAAATTACTGAAGCTGATGGCACTCATATTGGTATTTTTTATGTTGATTATTTTCCTCGCGCATCAAAAAGAGGTGGTGCCTGGATGGAAGCATATCGTAAACAATCAGGGTCAGGTGATAATATGGTTACTCCGATTATTGTAAACGTAGGTAACTTCACCAAACCAACTGCCGATGCTCCGTCACTACTTAGCATTGATGAAGTTCAAACACTTTTCCATGAGTTAGGTCATGGTTTACATGGTTTCCTTTCAAATGTTGAATATCAAACAATAAGCGGTACTTCTGTAAAACGCGATTTTGTAGAACTTCCTTCACAAATTATGGAAAACTGGGCGATGGAACCAGAACTATTGAAACTATATGCATATCATTATAAAACAGGAGAGTTAATACCTCAGGAATTAGTTGAAAAAATTCAAAAAAGCAGTAAGTTTAACCAAGGATTTATAACAACCGAATATCTTGCAGCCAGCCTGTTAGATATGGATTATCATACCGCTAAAAATGTTGATGAAATTGACATTGAAACATTTGAAAATGAAAGTATGGAAAAGCTTGGTTTAATTGATGCTATTATACCCAGATATCGTTCCAATTATTTCAATCATTCTTTTGGAGGTGAGGGATATGCTGCCGGTTATTATGTTTATATCTGGGCAGCTGTTCTTGATTCAGACGCTTATGAAGCATTTGTTGAACAAGGCATCTTTAACAGAGAACTTGGACAGAGTTTTAGGGATAATGTAATTTCAAGAGGTGGTTCAGATGATCCTATGGCATTATTTGTTGAATTTCGTGGTGCAGAACCTAGCCTGGAGCCTTTATTGAATAAACGTGGATTAAACTAGAACGTATTTGTCTATCAATGAAATTTAACGAACTAATAATAACACGCCAAAGCGACAGAAAATATATAAGCAAACCTGTTAGCAGAGAGATTATTAATAAGTGTATTGAGGCTGCCCGGCTTGCTCCTTCAGCCAGTAATTCGCAACCATGGACATTTGTTGTAGTTGATGATTCTGAAATTAAGGATAAAGTGGCAATAAAAACTTTCGGCCCATTAAAAAGTTTTAACAGGTTTGTTCTTAAGGCTCCGGTAATTATAGCCATTGTCCTGGAAAAACCAAAAATAATAACAGAGCTGGGCGGAAGAATTAAGGAAAAAGAATATCCGTTAATTGATATTGGTATTGCTGCTGAACATATATGCTTACAGGCTGCCGAAGAAGGATTAGGTTCGTGTATGTTAGGATGGTTTGACGAACAGGCAGTAAAAAACATACTTAACATACCAGAAAAGAAAAATATACCTTTACTAATTACAATTGGATATACTCCTGAAAATTATAAGCACCGGAAGAAAATCCGTAAGAGTATAGACAAAGTATTGAGGTATAATTCTTATTAATATGCATTAGGTTATTGCCCGATTCATATTCCGAAGAATAAGTAATTTTTGATGAAATAAATATATGGTTGGGCGACTTTTGTTACCCTATTCCATAAACCTTAATCAATTTTACAGGCATCGCCCATACAATTTGGCTTCTCTTTTGGTTCCTTAAATAACTTAAGATAAATAAACAGGTAGTAAATTTTACAGCCAATACAAATTCCAAATACTGATTCAAAATATAATAACACTAAACAAATCAGGCACAGCAAACAAACCGGGTCAAAAAATGATATATCATTAACAAGAAAAAGTGATAAGGTAAAAATAACTACCGATAAACCAAGCCCCAAACTCCAGGCAAATTTCTTTTGAATTGCACCAATTGGTAATGGTGATTGTTTGTAAACAAATAACCGTGCAATAAATATTGTAGGTGAAAATTTAGGATTAATAAATATTCCGATTATAAAATTCAACATCAGAAACCCGGCAATATATGGGATGACAATAAAATTCTGCAGTATAAACCCGTTTATAAAAGCTATTAATCCTAATAATAGCATCAACCCCGCACTACCACGCATACGTCTTTCATCAAGGACTTTGTAGTTTGTCCCTTCAATATACTCTCCAAAACTAATTTTTGACATTTTTTTTAAATTAAGTTAACAATTCTAATAACTGTTAATTAATTTGGTTTGATTTTCTATTTGTTTTGTTTATAAAACTACTTGTGATTAGTATTTGTTATTTAGCTTTTTCTTTTAATCACCAAGTAATTCCGTTAGCTTATCCTGTAAATCCTTACCCCTTAGGTTTTTCTCAATAATTATTCCATTAGGATCGATAAGAATATTTTGTGGAATACTTTGAATTCCATATAATTTGCCGGCAGCACTATTCCAGTATTTTAAATCTGATACATGTGTCCATGTTAAATCGTCAACCGCAATTGCTTCTACCCACTTAGCATAATCTTTATCAAAAGACACACCGAATACATCAAAGCCTTTATCATGAAATTTATTATAGGCTAATACAACATTTGGGTTTTCGGCACGGCATGGGCTACACCATGATGCCCAAAAATCAACAAGTACATAATTACCATTAGCAACTGATGAAAGTGCTATTGGGTTTCCTTCGGGATCATTAAGTGCAAAGTCAATAAAGGATTGACCAACAGCTGCCTTCTTAAGTGTTGATACTTGTTGTTTTAAGTCTACTACATAATCACTTGAATCAATTGATGGATCAAAACTACTTACAACCTGATCAAGTTCGTCAAGCTCAAACTTATATGAATTATTTAGCACTAAAAAAGCTGAAACCACATTACTATTATTTTTGATTGCATATTCAATTAAATAATTGGTTTTCAATTTTTCAATGCCCATATATTCTTCTTCAATTTTTTTCATTAGGGCTACATCGTTTTGCTTATTAGCTTCGCCATATTGCGAGCTTAACAAAGATGCTTGTTTATCAAATACTGACACCGAGTCATTATATGCATTAAATGTTTCATGAGCAATCGATCCTGAAATAATTGGGTTTCGGGGATTATTCATATTAGCCTTAACAACAATATCACCTGCTTCAGCAAATACCGGTATATAAATACGTGTGCCTTTAACCATAAGGTAATAAAACTCTGGCATATTTATATTTCCTGTTATAGTTCCTTTACCATCCACAAGAGAAACCGAATCCAGGTTAACCATCTCTCCTCCCTGGCGTTTGGTGAGTATTATAACACTATCAGCACCATTTTCGATATCAAGGGCTAACTTAAATTTATTTTCTTTTTTATTTTCACAAGATGTAGTAATTCCAACAATCATCGAAACAACCAGGATTGAATATAATAATCTTCGCATAATACAATATTTTGATTTGCTGCAAAGCTAAAAATAGAAGCTTATTAAGTTTGTTTTTTTAACAATTTTTTAGTTATTATTTTGAACTGATCTTATTAACTATTTTTACCAACAGATAATTTTCTAATTCAAACTATGAAAATATTAATTTTATGCACAGGAAATAGTTGTCGCAGCCAAATGGCCGAAGGATTTTTAAAATCGTTTGATTCCAAAATGCATATTGTTTCAGCTGGCACAATGCCAGGCCCCGAAGTTAATCCATATGCAATTGAAGTGATGGAACAACTTAATATTGACATTAGTAAAAATCAACCAAAAAGTATTGATAGTTTTACTTCTGAAAATTTCGATTTTGTTATTACCGTGTGCGGAGATGCTAAAGAAACCTGTCCTGTTTTTACAGGAAATGTTAAACACAGACTACATATTGGTTTTGACGATCCTGCAGAAGCAACAGGAACTAAAGATGAAATAATAATTGAATTCGTTAGAATTAGAAATGAAATTGAACATGAATTTAGAAAATTTTATAACAGTATGAAGAGGCATTTGCTGCCGTTATAGAACCACTAATTGAGGTTACTGTATTAATTATGCTTGTAAATGTATTTTTAAAAATAAAGGAAAAATATTTTTAAAACTGGTTATTCCTTGTCCTTCTCCCGCTCTTTCCAAAGTTCATTAAATGACTTAGGAGCAAGTTTAGGTAAATCACGTCGTGGTCCCCAGATGCCGGCAACAGTTAGCTTCATAAAACTATTTTTAGTACTACCCGATAACATATTTAGCATTTTTCTCGACCCTAATACTTTTGATGATATATTAATACTTTGTTTTTCAAAAAATGTATAATATCCATTTTTTATGGCATGATTTCTATTTACAAGTAGCAACTCATGCAACGGAATTTTAACAGGACAAACTGTAGTGCATTTTCCGCAAAGCGATGAAGCAAAACTTAAATGCTTATATTTCTTAAAATCCTTCAAATATGGAGTTATTACAGAACCTATTGGTCCACTGTAGGTAGTATCGTAGGTATGACCTCCAATATTTTTATAAACAGGGCATGCATTTAAACAAGCACCACACCTAATGCATGTTAACGCCTGACGCTGTCTTTCTTCTTTAAGTAATTTTGTACGTCCATTATCCAATAATACCAGATACATGTTCTCCGGACCATCAACTTCATTATTTTTTCGAGGACCACTAATTATTGAGTTATAAACTGTAATTGACTGACCTGTTCCGTGATTTGCCAAAAGTGGCCAAAATAAATCAAGATCTTCTAGTTTTGGAATAATCTTTTCGATACCGGCAATTGCAATATGTACTTTAGGAAAAGACATAGTTAACATTCCATTTCCTTCATTCTCAGTTAAAGCAATTGATCCTGTATCAGCAATTAAAAAATTAGCACCGGTAACTCCAAGTTCAGCATTAGTAAATTTATCACGTAATAGCTTGCGAGTATATAAAGTAAGTTCTTCCGGTGTTAAATCCACTGAAGTATTAAACTTTTCATTGTATAACAATGCAACATCTTCTTTCGACATATGCATTGCAGGTGTAACTATATGATAGGGTTTTTGTCCGGCCTGCTGTACAATAAATTCACCAAGATCTGTTTCTACTACATCAATTTTGGCCTTTTCAAATGCACTGTTAAGTTCTATTTCTTCAGTTGTCATCGATTTTGACTTAACAGACGAACTAATATTATACTTCTTAGTAATTTTAAGTATTTCTTTTAATGCTTCACTCGAATCTTGTGCCCAAATTATTTTACCACCATTAGCGGTAAAATTATCTTCAAATTCTATTAAATAACGATCTAATTCATTTATAACCTTGTACTTTAAAAATCCGGCACGTTCTTTAGCAATATCCATATTGCTATAATTACTATTTCCTCTATCTACAGCCGCATCGTATCGACCTATGTTAAATTTTATTTTTTCACGATGTATCTCATCAAAAGCAACTTTTTCAGAAGTCTTTAAAAATGAATTATTTTCAATACTTGATTTCACCTAAATATTTTATTTCAAATTTTTAGAAATTTTTTCCACACGTTGCACATGTCTTCCACCTTCAAAATCTGTCGATAAAAAAACTTCAACAATTTTTAATGCCTCATCCATTGAGACAAATCTTCCGGGTAAAGACAATATATTAGCATTATTATGAAGCTTTATTAGCATAGCTTGTTCCTCGTTCCAACATAATCCTGCTCTCACATTAGAATATTTATTAGCTGTAATTTGTGCTCCATTACCACTTCCACACATTATAATTCCCGTTTTATATTCTCCATCATTAATTGCCTTCGCAAGTGGATGTATAAAGTCAGGGTAGTCAACACTATCTTCTGAATATGTTCCAAAATCTTTAATTATATATCCTGATTTTTGAAGATTCTTTTTAAGAAATTCTTTCATTTCAAATCCACCATGATCAGAGGCCATTGCCAATATCATTCCACCTTTTGCCATTGTTAATAAATTATTGAACAAAAATAGCCAAATTTTGCAGTTGAAAATTAAACTATCTGAAAATCATTATATTTATAAAATACACAATTATATTATTTTTAGCTAAGGTATTAACAATCAAAAAATTATTATTTATCATTAGTTTGATGTTAATATCTGATTATTTTTGTTGGTAACTTATTAATAAAATGCCAGTTATCAACATTCTAATTTTCACTTATTTAGTTCTCGTACAATTATCAATATTTTATCAATAATTATGACCGGTAATTAACATTATTTTGCTACTAATTATAAAAAAACTTATCATCATATTAATAATTTTAGTATATGTTAATTACTTTATCAACTTACTGATAATAATATAATTATATGTTAATTTATTGTAGATAATATGTTAATAAATAACACTTTTTTAAAAATCAAAATAATATGACATAAAGTAATTAATAATGCTAACAAGATATTATATATATATTATTTATCTTTAAATATTTTATATTAATAAGGCTAATTGTTAATATTCATAATTGCATATATTTTATGTGTTTTCTAAACATATTAATTAGATATTTGCTAATAGAAAATTTTCAAAATTATGAATTATTCAAATGAAATATTGAAGCTTAAAAAAGAAAAAAATGCAATTATTCTTGCACATTTTTATCAAATTCCTGAAATTCAGGATATAGCAGATTTTGTTGGAGATAGTTTAGGTTTGGCACAAAAAGCCACTGAAGCAGATGTTGATATAATAGTTTTTGCCGGAGTTCATTTTATGGCCGAAACTGCAAAAATGTTAAATCCTGATACATTGGTAGTTTTACCAGATTTAGAAGCTGGATGTTCGTTAGCCGAATCTTGTCCTGTTGATAAATTTGTTGATTTTAAAAATAAATATCCTGATCATTTAGTAATTTCATATATAAATACAACAGCTGCTATAAAAACTTATACTGATATAGTTTGTACATCCGGAAATGCTGTTCAAATTGTGGAATCGCTTCCCAAAGATCAAAAAATTATTTTTGCTCCTGATAAAAATTTGGGTGGATATATAAATAAAGTAACAGGTAGAAATATGATTCTTTGGGATGGTACTTGTGAAGTTCATGATATATTAACAACTGAGGCTATAATAAAATTGAAAGAGGATAATCAGGAAGCAAAAGTTATAGCTCATCCTGAATGTAATGCTCAGGTACTTACTATTGCCGATTATATTGGTTCTACAACAGGAATGATAAAATTTACTCAAAGTGATAATAATCAACAATATATAGTTGCAACAGAATCAGGAATAATTCATCAAATGCAAAAGCTTTCTCCTGAGAAGGAGTTTTTAATAGTACCTGCTGACAGTACTTGCAGTTGTAATGATTGCCCTTATATGAAATTAAATACATTGGAAAAATTATACTTAGCTTTGAAAAATGAAAAACCTGCAATTAATATGGATAAAGACATAATGGAAAAAGCCAGAATACCTATATTAAGAATGCTTGATATTTCAAAAAAACTTAAAATTATTTAGTCATGATAAAAAATTTAGTTTTAGTATCATTTATAATTGTATCGTTATTTATTTCTTCTTGTTCAAATTTGATTTATTTCACTAATGGTATACGTGAAAATCTTGATGAAAATCAATTGGAAATTGAAAAAGTTCAGTATTATAATTCTGAAAAAATCGTATTAAGAAGAAGTCTTTCAAAAGAAGAAACACAAATTGCAAAAGGAATAATAAAACTCGAAGATGGTAATTATTTTGAAGAAATTATTATTCCAAAACAAACAAAAGGAATAGCAGTATCAACCGGATCTGAATATTTGAAAATTGCTTTTGAAAGAGGTGATAATAGAAACCTAAGGTTTGTTTTAAATGATGATAATATGTTTCAAATTTCAGCTGATTGTTGGAAAGATAATTATGGTTGTGTAAGCTATGATACTTCAACTTATTATGTAATTCCTAGTAGTAGTAATACTTTATTAATGGTTAGTAAAGAATATATATCAAATATTGAAAAAAAACGTCGTGTTCTTGAAGGAATAAATGTTGGTAGATAATGGTGAAATTACAAATTATCATATTGTTAAATCTATTCTTATTTTTTTCAGGAGAATTATTAGCTCAGGAGGATGTTAAGATAAACATAAACGGATATAATATATTCTATGGTGAAGATAGTGTAAAAATTAGTGAAGGAACAATGAGTAATGGTAAACCCGATGGCTACTGGAAAAATTACTATTCAACAGGTATATTAAAATCAGAAGGTAACAGGCTGAATTATGAACTCGACAGTATTTGGAAATTTTATGATGAAGAGGGAAAAATAATTCTGGAAATAAGTTACAAAACTGGAAAAAAAAATGGATATAGAACCACTTATCAAGGTGATGAAACCATTAAAGAAAAATTTATAGATGATGTAAAACATGGAAATACATTAGTATTTTATCCAAATAATAAAATAAAATCAAAAATCCCATTTGTTGTTGGTCTCGAAGAAGGTGTTGCCAGGGAATATGATTTAGATGGAAATATTACACAACTAATAACTTACAAAAAGGGATATATTACAAACAGAGAGAGAATTAATCGGTATGATTCAGATAATATGCCTCATGGCAACTGGAAGTGGTTTACTGATGATGAATTGGTTGTAATTATGGAGGGAAGTTTTAAACATGGGTTAAAACATGGATATTTTAAAGAATATGATAAGAATGGGAATTTAGTTTCTGCTACTAAATATATTGATGGTGAGAAATATGAAAAAGCTGAGGAATTACAAAAGCTTGATATTAGAACTGATTATTATCCAAATGGTAAAGTAAAGGTTGTGGCTACTTATACAAAAGATGGTGTTCCGGAGGGTGTAAGAAGAGAATATAATGAAGAGGGGGAAGTTGAGAAATCGTTTATTTTCAGATATGGAAAAATTGTTGGAGAGGGTATATTTACAGATGCAGGGCAAAAACAAGGAAGGTGGAAGGAATATTATAATGATGGTAGTTTAAAAGCAACCGGAAATTATATAAACGATTTACACGATGGATTGTGGAAGTATTATTATAAAAACGGACAACTTGAAGAAATAGGAAAATACGCATCAGGTATTCCCGATAGTACTTGGCATTGGTATTATAATAATGGTAATATACTTAGAGATGAACAATTTTATAATGGTTTGCCCGATGGCATATTAACCGAATATGATAAAGAAGGAAATATAATAACTCAGGGTGATTATTTAGAGGGAATGAAAGAAGGACACTGGATTTATGAAGTTGGAGATTCGAAAGATGAAGGTGATTATGCTGAAGATATGCGTAATGGATTATGGAAATCATATTATACTGATGGAAATTTGAGATTTGAAGGAAAATTTATTGATGATAATCCAAATGGAGAACATACCTGGTATTGGGATAATGGAAAAATTAAACAGCAAGGCAAATATGTAATGGGAAGAAAAAATGGAGATTGGAAAAAATTCGATAAAAATGGAATACAACTAATAATCATTTCGTACTCAGGAGGTAAAGAAGTAAAATATGATGGTATTAGCATTGATTAGAAATTGTTTTTAATAAGGAAAATTAAACTAAGAAGAATATTTCTAACTTAGAATTTATGATTTCCTTTCATATAAATCAGAATTTGAAAATATTTTATACATATATGTATAGATTTACATTTATTAATTTATAAATATTTATCTTAGCCAAATCAAATAATAATTTAAAATTATGAAAAAGTATTTATTAATATTTACAGTAATTGCATTATTCATTACATCTTGTGAAAATGCACAAAAGCCTAAAGAATCCAGTAATAATGATATTGTAGTTGTTGATGAAATTACAGCTATAAATATTGCCGATTTTGATGATAAAGCTGGAGATTTTGTTGATAAAAAAATTCAATTAGAAGGTACTGTCGATCATATTTGTAAACATGGTGGGCAAAAATTATTCCTAGTTAGCAACGAATCGGAGACAAGAGTTAAAGTTACACCTGATGAAGAAATAGCAGCATTTAATGCTGAGCTAGAAGGTGATCAATTAGTGCTTGTAGGTATTGTTGAAGAACAAAGAATTGATGAAGAATACCTTAAAGAATGGGAAGAAGAAATTAAAGCCGGTAGTGATTTGAGTGATGATAAAGGTGAAGGGATGCATCTTGGTGGAAATGTTGAAAAAGGTGGTGAAGGAGCTGATTTAAACGAGGAATTGGAGAAAGTTAACAGACTACGCACTATGCTGGAAGAATCAGGAAGCGATCATCTTTCATTTTATTCTGTATTATGCACGTCTTATGATGTTGTTGTAGACACAACTGAAAATAAGGAATAACCCATAATAACAATGATGTTTAAATGGCGTAAATGGAACAGAGCTGTCCATCGTGATTTTGGGTATTTCTTTTTTGGTATGGTAATTATATATGCACTTTCGGGCATAGCAATTAATCACATCGACGACTGGAATCCTAATTATGTAGTAACAACTGAAAATATCATTATTGATCCTCCAGGTGCTAAAATCAATAAATCAGAAATTAAAAAGTTACTTGAACCCTTTGGTGAATCAGGTAACTATAAAAGTCATTATTATCCAAATGATGAAATAGTTAAAATATTTATCAAAGACGGAACAATTTATTTTAATCTATTAAGTGGTAATGGGCTTATTGAAAAAACAACAAGACGTCCTTTGTTCAGAGAAGTTAATTATCTGCATTATAACCCAATTAAGTATTGGACATGGTTTTCTGATATTTTTGCCGGTGCGCTTATATTAATTGCTATTTCGGGTGTTTTGATACCAAGAGGTGCTAATGGTATTACTAAACGTGGTGCATGGATGACAATAATTGGAATTTTAATACCAGCTATTTACTTGTTTATATATTTTTACTAGAGCTAAGAACAAGAAGCCTTGATTTATTACTCTTAAAAACAATAACATGAACGAATACATAATAATATTTATATTTATTTCCTGGTATGTGCTTTCGTTGTTAGTTTCTGAAACAATTGGCAAGAAGAAAAAAATTGGAGTACAATGGTCTTTTTTTATCAGCATTCTATTTTCTCCCGTAATTGGATATTTGGTTACAAAATTTAGTCCGAAAGCCCTATAGACCAAAAAATAACGAAGAAGCTATTCCATCAGCAAAAAGTTTTCCACTATTGGTTAATGTGAAGATATTTCCATTTCTGGTAGCATTATTTTCTTTTATTGTTTTTGTAATATTAGTAATAAAATGTTGACTGTATTTTTCACCAAATGCATTTTTAATATGCTCAATATCACATCCCCATGAGGTTCTTAATGAGGTAAGAACATATTCATTGTACATCTGATCTTTACTTAGATATTCTTTTTCGTCAATAATATTTTTTATTTGCTTCTCTTCGCAGTATTTCTTGATATTCATTACATTCCACTGTCGTGATTTTCCATTATATGAATGTGCCGAAGGACCTAAGCCTAAATAGTGTCCACCTAACCAATATATACTATTATGTTTTGAATAATGACCTTCCAAAGCAAAATTTGAAATTTCATAATTAATAAAATTTTGTTTTTCAGTTTCTTCAATAAGTATTTTAAAATGATCGATGCTTTCGGATTCAACTATATTTTCCAGTTTCTTTTTTTTGATTAGTAAATCCAGTGCGGTTTTAGGCTCAACGGTTAATGAATAGGATGACAAATGTGGTATTTTATAATCAAAAAATATCTTGAGATTTTCTTTCCACTTACTATTACTTAAATTTGGAATACCGTATATTAAATCTATTGTAATATTGTCAAACCCTAATTTTAACGCATTTTCAATCGAGTTTTGTGCTTGCTTTGAGCTGTGAACTCTGTTTAAGTACTGAAGGTCATCATCAAAAAAACTTTGAACACCAATACTTATCCTATTAACCGAAGTGTAATTTTTAATATCATTAAGTTTGTTTTTATCAAGATCATCAGGATTTGCTTCCAGTGTAATTTCGGCATCGCTGGCGACATTAAATCTAAAGTCAATTAAATTTATTATATATGATATTTCGTCGGATGAAAACATAGAAGGCGTACCTCCACCAAAGTAAATGGTGTTTACTACTTCATGGGCTAAATATTTTTGCCGTGATTTAATTTCTCTAGTTAAAGCGCTTATATAATCCTGTTGGTATGCAAGCGATACGGTGGAATAAAAATTGCAGTAATGGCATTTTTGTTTGCAAAAAGGAATATGAATATAGATACCAGCCATATAATCTATATCAACCTATACAATGTATCTTTAATTTCCTCAGAAGGTTTTGGCCCCTTATATCCAGAATATTGTTTTTTAAGTTTTTGGCTTGTGGAATTATTAGCCAGATATTGAATATAATAATATACATCGTCCCTTGTATATAATATATTACCTTTAGAATCCTCAATATCAAATTCAATTGTTTGTTCGTCAGCGTCAGGATAATATTTAGTAATAATTTGCTTTAATACTCTTTGCTTATCAATAGACGAGAGCAGTGCATCTGAATATACTTTTGTTGCAGCAAAGAAAAACTGACCATCAATAAAATGTATTTGAATCAAAAAACGAAGATGTTGAGATGATATTCTATAATAATATATTTTATGATCAGAAATTTCACCACCCGGTTCAAGGCAAAAGGACTCTTCTCCACAATCATTTTCTAGATTTTTTTCAACTATAGCATCTAGTTCAAACCCTTGAAATAGTATATTACAGCTTGTCTTTGTTGTAATTGATGAACCCAGATGATCAAGACAATTGTTTAATTCTTTTATGGTTTGAATTAAATTTTCACGATGATAAAAAGCCTTCCCTTTTTTAGGAGTTTTTTTCTTTGATGATTTGAAAAACGACAACATAATTATATTTTTTGGTGGTGGTGCTATTTGCAAATATATAAAGTAATAAAACTATAATTAGATTATTAATACAATTAAATCAAATAATACTTTGTTTGGTGCTATGTTTCTCAATAATGAATACGAATAATAAATAACTAATTAGTAAAATGGTTACCAACGAATAGTAAATATAACTTTGAAAATCAGCGAAATAAACAGAAGTAAAATATACTAACAGAGCCACTACTGTATACATTAATATTTTTTTAATATTGTAATTAACACGATATATTTTCCTGCCCCACACGAATGATAAAATCATAATTACAAAATAGCTTATAAAATTCGCCCATGCAGAACCCATATATCCATATTTTGGAATTAAAAGTACATTGAGTATAATTGTAATTAATGCTGCCACTATGGCTATTGTTGCTCCATAAAATGTTTTATTAGTAAGCTTATACCAAACGGACAGATTATAAAATATACCAAGAAACAATTTTGCTGATAGTATAATTGGTACTATACTAAGTCCTGGCCAAAAAGCTTCACCAATAAAATATTTGAATAGGTTTATATTTAGCATTACCAACAAAAAAATAAACCATGTAAATGCTACAAACAAATTCATAACTCTACTATATGTGTTTTTTGCATCTTTTTTATCAGCTTCTGAAAAAAAGAAGGGTTCTGCAGCATATCTGAACATTTGTATAAACAACATCATTATTATGGCTAATTTGTAACTGGCTGCATATATTCCAAGTTGTGAATCAGCTTGTGATCTGTCTGGCAGAAGGTATTTCAGAAGTATTTTATCAGCAACCTCAGTAATCATAAACGAAAGAGATATGATAAGTATTGGTAATCCGTATTTGAGCAATTTTTTAAGTAATACCGGATCAATTTTAAAACGAAAATTTTTAAATTCTTTGCTTAACATTAACAATGTTGAAAGCGAACCAATAAGATTCGCAATAAATACGAATGTTACAAGATTCGTACTTCTATAAACAGGTAATTCGTTATAATTTTCACCATAGTAATTTGGAATTACAACTAAAAATATCAAGTTTAGTGAAATAGTAATAACAACGCTAATTATTCTTATTGAAGAAAATTTAATTGCCTTGTTTTGGAATCTTAAAAAAGCAAAAGGTAATGCTGTAATCGCGTCAACAGCAATTATTACAGCAATTATTAATACATATTCATAATTAGCAGAATATTGTATTAATTGTGAAATATAGTCAACAAATACAAAAGCTATTAACAAGAATAAAAAAGCAATAATTAAAACTGACGATGCTGATGTATTAAAAACTTTTTTAGGATTTTCACTTTTATTGGCATACCTGAAAAATGCTGTTTCCATTCCAAAAGTAAGTAAAACTAATAGTATTGCTACATAAGAGTAGAGAAGAGTAACCTGGCCATATTCAGCCTCAGTAAATACATAAATAGTATAAAGAGGAACTAATAAGTAATTTAAAAACCTTGGAACCATTGTGCCTAGCCCATAAATTGCCGTTTCTCCGGCAAGCTTTTTTATGGGATTGTAGGCTTTATTCATGTTTGTAAAAGTATGGAAAATAGTTTCTGGCCTGATTAATTCATGTGTTTAGTTTGATGCAGATGTTAGGCAACTGAACCTGACGATATAGTAATCTATTTCAAAGGATTAGCAACGAAGCAGATGTATTGAAATAAAAACATTTTAGTGTAAAATGACAAAAATCATTTTTGTTCTTTTCATCATCAATTATCTGACATAGTGATAATAATAATACTACAGTCATTTTTCATGAATTATTCAGGCTAGAATACTATGTACTATTATGCCTCCGGAAAAACAAGATAAAAAGTAGTACCGGGCTGGTTATCGTTTGATTCGAAGTACACCTCCCCTCCTATTTCAGTCATAATATTTTTAACTATAGCAAGGCCTAATCCGGTACCACTGGTTTTTGTAGTGAAATATGGCTGGAATATTTTAATTTTCATATCATCAGAAATTCCTTTGCCGTTATCCGAAATTGCTATTTTTATATACCTTGAATCTTTTTGAACAATTATATTAATTTCTCCATCTGTTTTTTTATCAATAGCCTGGATGGCATTATTAAGTATATTGTTAATAGCTCTTAGTATATCTTTTTCAAATCCTAGTGTAAACAAATCTGTATTAACATTTTCACATTTTAGTGAAATATTAACATTTTCATTTTTGTTAAATAAGTTTATTGATGAATCTAGTATTATTTTCAGGTTTACTACGACAAAATCATGTGATTTAGATTTGGCAAAATCTGAAAACATTTCTGCAACATTATCTAATGTATCGATTTGCTCAATAAGAGATTTACTGATAGAGTTTATTTTAGAGGAAAATTCAGGATCATCATTTATAAATGACTTTTTCAAATACTGAACATTAAGCTTCATTGGTGTTAAAGGGTTTTTTATTTCGTGAGCAATTTGCCTGGCAACCTCACGCCATGCACTTTCTCTTTCTGAGTGTTTTAATAAATCGGCACTCTGTTCCAGCTTATCTACCATACGGTTATATTCATGAATAAGCATTCCAATTTCGTCGTTTTTGTTCCAGCTTATTTTTTCATTGTGTTTATCAATTCTAATAGTTGCCAGACTTTTTTGTAGCATTACCAAAGGACGTGTTAAATATCTTGAAAAAATTATAGCAATTAATGCCCCAATAATACCTACTATTACATATATGTTTATTAAATATGATAACATAACATAGTATGATTTTGTAAATTCGGTTTGGCGTGCAAAATATGGTAGGTTTACTACGCCAATAGGAGCATCATTGTTTAAATTTAAGGGTACGTAGGCTGAATAATAATTGAGATCTCCAATATTTTCTTCTGTAATGAAATTTAGATTATTAGCAAAAAATATTGCTCGATACGCTTTAGGATTTATATATGTTGACAATAATTTTTTTTCAAATATCTCAGGTCTTGATGTTGCAATTAAATATCCCGACTTATCATATAAATTAATATCTGAAAAAAATACTAATGAAAATTTTCTTAACAATTGATGTAAAAGTTTGGCATCCTGGCTTTCTAGATTTGTAGCCGCTGAAAGCTTATGCTGAAGTTCTATGAGAACAGAATTTGCTTTTTCTGTTAATTGTTTTTCAAGTTGCGTACGGTTGCTTTCTTCTATGAATATTAGGGTTGTAATAGCTACCAGAATAAACGTAAGAGTTAGTGTTGTAATAACGAATGTTTGTAGCCTGGTTTTGAAGTTTAACCTCAATAAATCAAATGCCTTTTTTGCATAAATTATTAGATAAATAAGTACAGAAAATAATGCTAGTATTATAAAAATTATTGAAAATACAACTATTTTCATCGAGGTGCTGGTTAATTCTCTACTTACGATTAAGTAGTTATCCCCTGAGATATGAATCAAATAATGTTTATAATTATTTAAATTTATGAATGTTTCAGTCTTGAAATTATTTGAAAAGGAAGAAGATGTGCTATATGCGAAATCACCGAATTTATAAGTAAGATGGTTTTTTGAATATTTTGCAAATGAATATCGGGAAAGGTTTAGTGTTGATTGTTGTTTATCTATGAGAAGCTCAGCATACCCAAGACCTTCAGGAACATGTGACGAAACAAATTCAACATACAAATTTCTTAATAAATTATCATTAACAACTATTGGTAATTTGGCTATGTAATATATACTTTCGGTTTCTGAATTGAACAGAAAGAGAGTTGAATCAACAACGGGGATTGTTATTTCTTCAATCAAAGTGTTAAAGTAGTCTTCACATTCATAAATTTCTCCTTCAGGTTGTATTTCAAGTAGTTCATTTTCACCACAATTTGTTATTTGAATATCATATTTATTTAGTTGATTAAGAAAATATTTCGATTTTATATATTCTCCAATAATTAAATCAGATATACTTGTGTCTTGTGTTAATACCTGGCTCAGATATTTATCAGAAATAATTTTAGTTATAATATTTTCAAATGAAACTTCAAATTCTATATCATTTGTTACAGATAGTTTTTGAGCTATGGTTGCTTGATAATTTTCATTCTTTATATTATACGAACTATTAATAATTATTGATGATACCGATGCTAACAAGGTTAATAAAATAATATGATTTAGAAATAGATCGGTAAAATATTTCCAGATTACTTGTTTAAGAATTATTAATACAAATGTTATTACCAATGTAACAATTATAATACTGATATGTATGTCGGATACTAAATAGGCAATAGATATTCCTGAAAATGTAATTAAGTATGGAATAAAAAATGGAACCTTTTTATCGTCAAATGAATTTAAATATGTAATAAAGGCGCAATACATACTTATGTTTAAACCCAAAGCAATTAGAATAACTACAATTAGATTTTCATTATTTAGCAAATTATCGGAATAAAATGAAATATTTTGGTCATAGGTTATCTGATACAAAATAAAAAGATTGATTAAAATAGCAGCCCAGAGCAATGTGTATTTTAATATAATTTTTGTTGGAGATAGGTTTATTCTACTTTTACTAAGAAAGATATATGCTGCTATTGAAAAAATAATTAATAAGGATATATTTAAAAACATATCTCCTTCTGTATGTGAAAGAGGAACATTAAATAATTTGATTGTAAATATTGGGTTGTTACACAGAGATGATGTTATGTTGAAATACAGATCTGTTAATCTAATTAATATACTACAAAGCACAAAAGCAGAAAACTTAAATATTGAGTTATATTTTATATGTTTTGAATTGTGAAAACAGATTAAAATAAATAAAATTAAAAAAATGTAAGACAACAAATAGAGGATAAATGCAGAAATAGGTACATTAGTGGAATTAATATTTGTGAGAATCCTTTTTGTACCTAACAGAAAGTCTCCTTTAGCATTATATATAATATTAGATGCTTCATTTGCTATTGTAGTGTATTTAATCTTGGATATGTTTAGATATTTTTGATTAATATTATTGTGTAGGAATTCGTTACTAACTAAGTAACTAGCCTTTATTAAGTCTAATATATACAAATTTCCATTATTTGTTTTGCAGCTGGTATATAAATACCACCCGGTAGGTAGATTAGCTATATGTACCTGGGAATCTGAAAGCAACCCACGTAAAAATCTTTCATCCAGCTTATTTGTATTCCAATAGTTGATGTGATAATTTTCAATAACAAAACAATCGTAAGGAGTTGGCTCTAAAATGCTATCTAATTTATTCCAGTAGCCAACAGGGTTATTTTTTATTATGTTATCAGCAATTTCTGCAAGATCATGTATCTTAACCGACTGTATCTTAATACGTGAGGAAAGTCTTTCTGTTTCCTCAGCATAAGTATGGTTTTTGTTTTGAAAATATTGAGTTACGAAATATGAAATAAAGAATAATAATGAAAGAGAGAGAAAAAGATATGAAATATGCTTATATAAATAATTATACATTACTATTGTTTAAAGAAGAAACGGCTAACCAAGCAACCCTATAAAAAATACTAAAATATTGAATATCAAATAGATAAAGAAGTTCAGAAAATTAAACATATTTTAGAATACAATTTAAAATTATTGTTTTTTAACAACAAATATCATGCTAGAATAGTTATTTTTTTTCTTAGCCTTGATGTTTGATATAAAGCCATTAATAATTGCAGCAGGAAAATATAATTTATTCTTAATGTATTTTTCACTTAACATACTTACGTAATATGAATCGAATTTCATAGGTTCGGCATGAACTAATTTCATATTATGATTGTTAATTAATTTCATAAATGAATTTTGTGTAAAATGATATAGATGACGTGGCACATCTAAAGCAGACCAAAATTTTCCATATTTTTTAGAATCTGGTGATTCGAGGTTTGGAAGTGCAATAAATATTGTGCCGTCTTTTTTTAATAGTTTTGATACTTGGGCTATTCTATTGTTTAAATCTGGAACGTGTTCTAATACATGCCACATTGAAATAACATCAAATGAATCCGGTATCATACTATTAAGACTTTCTTCAGCTAAAACATCTAATTTATATTTTGTTTTTGCGAACTCTCTTGCAGTAGAATTTGGCTCAACACCGGTTACATTCCACTTCCTTTTATTGAAAAAATTTAGAAACTCCCCGGTCCCACACCCAATGTCAAGGATTCGTCCATTAGCTGAAAATCGTGTTACCAGTTTATATTTATTTTTAATATTTATATTGCGTATAAATGAATATAACATTCCTATTAAACCATTATCTCCTGTATTATGCGATAAATAATTAGTTGTTTCATAATATTTTGAAAGGTTTTTTGGAATAGGATTGGTAAAAACTAATTTACAGTTTTCACATATGGATAATGAAAAAGATTCTTGTGTAAAAAAGAAGTCTTTGGTACTTAAATGTGAAGATAATTTAGTTTCTCCACATAAAGGGCATGCTTTAATTTCCGAAAAACTATTTTTTTGTTCCACGTGAAACATTTTTTATCGGCCGATAAATACGGCAATTACATTAATATCTGATGGTGACACACCACTAATTCTAGATGCTTGTCCAATGGTAGTTGGTTTAATCTTAGATAGCTTTTCCCTTGCCTCTGTCGACAGTGATTTTAAACTATTGTAATCGAAATTTTCTTTAAGAGGAATGTTTTCAAGTTTTGAAAGCTTTTCTACTAGTTCTTTTTCTTTTTCAATATAGCCAAAGTATTTTACCTGGATTTCTGCCGACTCCAAATCTTTATTGTTTGCAGAAATTTTTGTAATTGCATTTCTAAAAGGTTCGCTTACTGAAATCAGATTATAAATACTTATTTGTGGTCTCAGAATCAGTTCTGAAAGTTTTACTTTTTGCTTTAGAGGTGATGTGTTACTTTGAGATAGAAGTTCTTTTGTTTCCGCAGGGCTAATACTTTGTTTTTTGATAAACTTGATTATTTCATTTATTTTTGATTGTTTCTCAACTACATTTTTATATCTTTCTTTGCTAGCCAATCCTAATTTATAGCTTATCGGTGTAAGCCTTAGGTCTGCATTATCTTGTCGTAAAAGTATTCGGTATTCTGCCCTTGATGTAAACATTCTGTAGGGCTCATCAACACCTTTTGTAATAAGGTCATCAATAAGAACACCAATGTATGCTTCGTGCCTTTTAAGGATGAAAGGTTGTTTATTATTTAATTTTAAATTAGCGTTGATACCAGCCATCAGACCTTGTGCTGCCGCCTCTTCATAACCAGTTGTGCCATTAATTTGTCCGGCAAAATACAGATTAGTAATTAATTTTGTTTCCAGCGTGTATTTAAGTTGGGTAGGGGGAAAATAATCATATTCAATTGCATAACCAGGCACAAATATTTTTGCATTTTCAAAACCTGCAATTTTTCGTAAGGCTTTTAATTGAATATGATCCGGTAAAGACGATGAGAAACCATTTACATAATATTCTATTGTTTCCCAACCTTCTGGTTCAACAAATAGTTGATGCCTGGTTTTATCAGCAAACCGCTCTATTTTATCTTCTATTGATGGACAATATCTAGGACCAGTTCCCTCAATTCTTCCAGCAAACATTGGAGAATCTAAAAAACCTAACTTAAGCGTTTCGTGCACTGTTGGTGAAGTGTAAGTAATCCAACAACTGCGCTGTTTTTTTAGCCTGGATGTTTTTAAAAAGGAAAATCCTTCTGGTTCTTCATCTCCTTTTTGCTCTTCCATTTTGGAAAAATCAATTGTTCTTCCATCAACTCTTACGGGTGTGCCGGTTTTAAGTCGTAATGTTTCAAAGCCAAGGGAAACTAATTGTTCGGTTATTCCGGTTGATGATGGGTCGCCAATTCGTCCTCCCTGAAAGTTATTTTGCCCGATATGTATTTTACCATTAAGAAATGTTCCATTGGTTAAAATAACAGATCTGCTATAAATTTTTTGACCCATTTCTGTTTTAACGCCAATAACCGTATTGTCTTTGACAATAATATTTGAAACAGTATCTTGCCAAAAATCTAGATTTGGAGTGTTTTCAAGCATATTACGCCATTCAATAGAGAACTGAACTCTGTCGTTTTGAGTTCTTGGACTCCACATAGCCGGACCTTTAGATTTATTTAGCATCCTGAACTGTATCATTGTTTTATCAGAAACAAGCCCGGAATAGCCACCTAATGCATCAATTTCGCGAACAATTTGACCTTTAGCCACACCTCCCATTGCCGGGTTGCATGACATTTGTGCAATCCGTTGGAGGCTCATTGTAATAAGCATCGTCTTCGACCCCATATTTGCAGCAGCAGCAGCAGCTTCTGCACCGGCATGACCAGCACCAACAACTATGACATCATATTGCTCAAACATACTTTTTTGTTTCACGTGGAACAATTTAGGAAATTAACGCTGCAAATGTAAATAATAATCTTCTTTTCTTCGCATTAATTTTTTTTCTGAAGGAGAGTGGTCGTTATATCCTATAAGATGGAGAACGCCATGTACCATTACTCTGTGAAGCTCTTCAATAAATGAAACAGACTGTACAGTTGAATTTTCAGTAATGCGATCAATACTAATATAAATCTCACCGGAAATAATATCGTTGTTATCGGTTGTTGGAAAAGTTATGATATCAGTAAAAGTATCGTGATTAAGGTAAGTTTTGTTTATTTTATGAAGGTGTTTATCATCACAAAATATATATTGAATCTCACCGATCTTTTTCCCCTCAGCTTTAATAACAGATTTAAGCCAGTTGCTATAAAATGACTTATTTAGTTTATCAAAATTATTAGCTACTAAGTAATTAAAACTAATCATTCTGTTTATGAACCTCTTTTTTTGTTTGCTTGGTAAAATATGTTTGCATTAATGCTGCTCGCTCATTATATATTTCATTATGAAGCGCACTAATGTCAAATTCAAGAGAAAGCGTATCCTCTTTAACCATGCTTATGTTGTCAACCAGAGAATGAATTAAAAAGATATTTTTATTATTATTCTGATGTATTATTTCATCAATATTAACAGTTTTTGATAATTTTGTAATAACCTCTAAATCAACAGGTTGAAAGGAAATCGCAATGTTTTTGTAATCTGAATTATAAGTAATATTTATGCTCTTATCGTGATCATTATCAACTAAATAGTTGAATAATTCAGTTAATGCCATAAGAATATTGCCATAATATGTGTCATTAATAAATAGCTGATCACATATGGTATCAACAAAAGTTTCAATATCTCTAATAGATTCTGGTTGAAGTTTAACCAAGACCGATTGATTATTATTTACCATCTTTTTCTTTTTCGAGTTTATATAAATATTCTTTAATTAGGCTTCTGTAATATGGTGAAACCTCAAGAGGAACGGTTATCAGAATTTCCTCTTGTTTAGCTTTTGTTGGTTTATACTCATTTTTATTGTTTAGGTTACTATTTTTTTTGTTTTTACCTTCTTTTGATTCTCTCTTTTTTTCTTTTTCTCTTTCTTGTAGTGCTTTTTGTGATTTAAGTAACCTGGTTTCAATATTTTTTTGTCGTTCTAAAGTTTCTTGTGATACCTGCCTGTTAATTATATCATCTTCAGTTTTTTTCATTTCTTCAGTTAGCTTGTTTAGGGCACTGCCACTTCCTCCTTCAGCCTCAAGTTGTTCAATAAATTCTTGTAGCATTCTTCTTATTTCTCCTTGTTCGGCAGCCATTCTGGCAAGCTCCTCACTTTTACCATTTAATCCGTTTTTACCACCCAACCCATTTTTTTCTGATTTTCCTTTCATCCCCTTGCCAAGGCTTTTTTGTTTACCCATTATCTCTGACATTGAGGGATTTTTGCCCTTACCGGGATTTTTGCATTTGCCACCCTTTTTTTGTTTGCCTGACATTTCCATTGATTGCATCATCTGTTCCATTGACTCTGAAAGCATAAGTGCTAAGTTATTAATTGATGTCATGGCATATTGTTGCTCGCTTAGGGCTTTTCCTTTGTTTTGCTCCTGAAGCATTGACAATGTTCTGTTTATATGTGTATTAATTTTGCCCGATTCTTTAATAATGAAGGGTTTAATAGCAACCTGACGTTTACTTATACTTGTTAACGAATCATTTATTATAATAAAATCATCTTTAAGACCCTTTTGCCGCTCTCTTATATCAGTATTTTTAGGGTC
The DNA here is from genome assembly GCA_964460905.1 of uncultured Lentimicrobiaceae bacterium. Classification (GTDB taxonomy): domain Bacteria; phylum Bacteroidota; class Bacteroidia; order Bacteroidales; family F082. The sequence continues at coordinate 31,800 of CAYWRM010000010.1, read as the reverse complement.
ATTTTTTGTTGTTTTTTGAAGCTCATTAATTAGGTTTTCTTGCGCAAAGCTTAAATCCAATAAGTTATCAAGCATTTTTTTAATTTGTTCAATATCTTCACCCATACGTTCTTCCATAGCACCCTCCATAGCTAATGATAGATTATCAGCCATTTCTTTCATGTCATCCCCAGCTTTTTGCTGATTTTCAGATGCTTTATTTTTTTTGCCTTTTCCTAGATTTTTTTTGGCTTCTTCCATCTGTTCATTTATTTCGTCAGCCATGGAAGTATCAGGTTCCATATTATATGGATCTTCAAGTTCTTTGTTCAGCTTATCTGCATTATCAATTTTTTCTAACAAATCAGAAAATTCTTTTTGCACATCATTTTGTTTTTCTATTGATTCTTCTTTTCCGCGCTCTTTATTAGCAGTTTGTTCAGCTAATTTCTTTTCTTCTTCTGCTAGTTTATTCAACTTATCAATAGTTTCCTGTATTAGTTTTTCATATTCTAGTTGTTTAAATAATTCCAGGTTTTGTTCGAGGTCGCTTTTTAACTCCTCATTTTGTTGTTTCATTTTTTCAAGAAACTCAACAACTTTATCTTTTTTAAGGTCTTCTTTTAGTTTTTCAAGATCTTTTTTCATTAGATCATTAATTAGATCGTCCAGTTGCTTCAATTTTTCTAGAAGTTCAGGGTCGATTTTTTTCTTAAGAAGATCTTCAAGTTCTTTTATATCATCATTGAGTTTTTTTAAGTCTTCAAGTTGTTTTTTAATATTTTCTTTCTTTTCAATAAGATCGTTTAACTGTTGTTTTTCAGCCCAGCTAAGTTCCTTTTTCTCAAATAAATTAAGTTTTGTCTCTTCAATTTGACGGCTTAATTCGTCGATCTCAATAAGCGATTCTTTTAGTTTGTTTTTCAATGCATTGGAGCTATTTTCAATTTTCTTTTCCAGCTCCGAAGCATCAGGCAATTTTAAATAATACATTTGTGATTTAGATTGCTTAAAACCGTTTATGGCATCATTATCCCTAATTTCAAAATAATAACTAAAAGCATCTCCGGGAATTAGATTATAATCTGTAGACAATACCATATAATCGAAATACTGACGCGTTACATTGTGTTCAATATTAATGCTTTTTCTTTTCCAGACAGATTCTGGAATACTGTCTTTACGATAAAAAAAGTTAAGTGATGAAAACCCATAATCATCAGCTACCATTCCACTAAAATTAATAATTCCAAAGTTTAGCTCATCTTTAAATTCACTAACATTTATAATGGGAAACTCATCGGCAATTACCTGTACATTAAAAAGCATTGAATCGTTACTTTGCATATATTGATTAACTGCCACAAGCGTATAGTTAAAATCGTTTTTTGCTTTAACAGAACACTTGAAAACATTGCTTTCCAAACTAATTAACTTAATTATACTATCGTTAAAGATAAAATGAATATTTTTTGTGTCACGAGTATAAATATTCCATTTTAGAGTAGTGCCTTCCGGAACAATCAAATCTCCGGTATTTTCAATTTTATCATTCTGTCTTTGAAGATAAACAGGATATTCGAGGCTTACATCAAAATTATAAATAACAGGTTGGGGATATACTTTCAAATGATGCTTTTGACTTACAAAGTCTTGGGTTTCGGTTGTGAAGTAAACATCCGAAAGGACATCCTTAAAAACATATTCCAATACTCCCGGTTTTATTTCGGCCATTCTGTATTTAAAATTACCATCATTAATCCATATTTTACTAGGTGTTTTATCACCATGAACCATTATTGTTATAGTGTAATTTTCATGCTGGGCACATGTTAAATCCTTATTTAATAGTTCAATAGAATAGGGAAGGGGTTTACTAAAAAGAGTGTTATGATTTATAATTCGATCTGCCGGTTCAAAAATAGTTCCCGGAGAAATCAAAATTATTAGCAATAATAAAACTGCAGGGGGTATTATCAATTTTAGATAGCGTAGATTATTTTTATATTTAACTGCATTTCTGAAAGGAACAGATTTAAGATCGCTAGATTTTTGCTCAATACTTGCTAGCAGTAATTCCATATTTGAAGTGTTGCCTGAACCGCTCAGCTGTAGAGTGTTTAATAGCTTGTCGCTTACTTCCGGAAAATGATCCCCAATAATTTTTGCAGCTTCTTGATGTGAAATAGTATTGCCTAATTTAATCAGCTTTAAGGTAGGAATAATAATGTAATAGATCAAAATAAAAACAACAGTAATAATAAACAAATAAAAAATTAAAGTTCGTGTAATTGTGTTTGACCATGAAAAATATTCAAACACATTTATTAGAATAAACAGTATAACAACAAGACCAAAGCTGAGCATGGTGCCTTTAATAATCAAATTTTTATAATACTTTCGTATAAATTTGTTTAGCTTTGATATAAGTATGTCAAATGCTGTATTCATAGCAACTTTAATCTTTTTCTATTTGTCTTTATTAATCAATAACTTTGTTATTGGCAAAGATATAAATTCAAGGGCTCAAATGATTTCAAATTAGCTATTACAAAATAACTATACTGATGAAACGATTTTTAATATTGTTTATTTTTCTTGTTTCGGCAGCTGTTGTAGAGGCACAGTGGAGCGAAAACCCAATTGAGAAAAGGGGCTGTTCACATGCTAAATCAATAGCTAGTAAGGCAATTTTTAGTCCAGAGTATAATTGGCAAAGCCTATATTTGTTTGATTATGACGTAAGTTCATATATTATTGATATTGAAGTTTCAGACACAACAACCTATATTGGTGGTAGCGCAACAATTAATTGCATAGCAATTGTACCAATTGATACATTTGCTTTTGAACTTATTTCGGAATATATAATCGATCAAATATTAATTAATGGAATAGAATATTCTAATTATTTTCTTGACGGCGACAATGTGCTGGTACCGATAGCAGAAGTTCTTGAGGGGACGGCTATTTCAGCTCAAATATCTTATCATGGAAAACCTCCTTCAACAGGGTTTTTTTCAGGAGTTACTAATGACTCATCTACCTATTGGCAAAAAAGTGTAACATGGACATTATCAGAACCATTTGCTGCCAAATATTGGTTTCCTGTTAAACAAGTTCTTCAGGATAAGGCAGATTCAGCCTGGATATTTTTAACAACCGCATCAGCAAATATGGTTGGCTCCGAAGGTTTGTTAACTGATGTAGTTGACCTGGGAAATGGTAAATTAAGATATGAGTGGAAAACTAAATATCCTATTGATTATTATCTACTTTCTTTTGCTGTGGCCGAGTATCAAGATTATAGTGTTTATGCTCATCCTGCTGAAATGGAAGACGACTCACTGTTAATACAGAATTTCATATATGATTCGCCTGGTAACCTTGAAGATAAAAAAGATCAAATAGACAAAACGGTTGAAATTATTGAGCTTTATAGTGATTTGTTTACTCTTTACCCTTTTCATGAAGAGAAGTATGGACATTGTCAAACACAGCTTGGTGGTGGTATGGAGCATCAAACAATGTCAACTATGGGTAACTTCACTTTTCATTTAATTGCACATGAACTGGGACATATGTGGTTTGGGGATAATGTAACGTGTGCTACATGGAGTGATATTTGGATAAATGAAGGATTTGCTACGTATTCTGATTATTTGGCAAATGAGTTTATTAATGGTTGGGAGGTCGGAAAAGAATTTATGATTAGAACCCAAAATAATGCCATGTCAATTCCTGACGGTAGTATATATATTCCTGAGGATGAAATATATCCTGGTAATGAGTGGCGTATATTTTCAGGGAAGTTATCGTATGATAAAGGAGCTGCAATAATTCATATGTTAAGACATGAAATTCAAAATGACGACTTATTTTTTGATGTGCTTAAGTCGTTTCAAACAAACTACGGAGGTGGTACCGCAACAGGTGAAGATTTCAAAGAAACAGCTGAAAATATAACAGGACTGAATTTCAATCAGTTTTTCGAGCAATGGTATTACGGGCAGGGTTTTCCTCAATATAATTTTAAGTATTGGACAGATGACCAAAACACATTCTTTTTAAGCTCTACACAAACAACCTCTTCATTGCATACAGTGTTTTATAATATGCTCCTCGACTTCAGGTTGCATTTTATTGATGGTAGTGATACATTGGTTCAATTTAGGCAAACCGATAACTTAAATGTGTTTTCAATGGAATTTGATCAAAGGGTTATTAATGTTGAGGTAGATCCGGAGCAATGGACACTCGAGGAGACTTTAAATATTTCAAATATTGAAGAGATAGTATTACTTCCAATGTATTTTACCATTGGTCCTAACCCTGTTAAAAATAAATTGAATGTTTACTTCCTAAACGCAGACTCTGCTGAGCATAATATTACAATATACAACCTTGCAGGTCAACAGGTTTTTTCAAATAAAACATCTGATATACACTTTGAGGTTAATACCTTTGCTTTTCGAAGTGGAGTTTATTTTATTTCTGTATCAAATGGTAATGATGTAATAACGAAAAAGTTTGTAAAATAGAAATTTAGAACTGAAATATTTTTAGATAATAATTAACAAATAAAAACCCCAAAAAACATGTTGATTTTTTTGGGGTCTTTATTATTCTATTTTGAATTAACTATTTCTTTTCTTGTTTCATTTGCTCATTCAAAAAAGTTTCCATCGCACGGTAAAAGTCAAATCTGTTTTCTTCGTTATGAAAACCATGTCCTTCATCATCTTTCACCATGTACTCAACAAAAACACCACGTTTTTTCATTGCATCAACAATTTGATCTGACTCATCTATGTTTACACGGGGGTCGTTTGCTCCTTGTGCTATGAAAAGAGGAGAAACAATTTTATCAACATGAAATACGGGAGAAACTTCGCGCAACATTAGGCTGTCGGTTTTCGGATTTCCAACCATTTCGTACATCATATCGAGCAGTGGTTCCCAATAAGGAGGTATGGTTTTCATAAATGTAAACATGTTTGAAACGCCAACATAATCAACTCCTGCAGCATATAATTTAGGTTCCTTAACCAGCCCCATAAGTGTAGCATAGCCACCATAACTGGCGCCATAAATAGCGATTTTGTCAGGATCTGAAATTCCTTTTTCAATTAACCAGTTTGTACCATCGGTAATGTCATCCTGCATTGTTAGTCCCCACTGTTTAAACGAATCTTCCCAGAATTTTTTGCCATATCCGGTTGAACCTCTAAAGTTCATTTGGAAAACAGCATAACCTCTGTTTGCTAAAAACTGAACCTCTGGGTTAAAACCCCACCCATCACGATGCCATGGTCCGCCATGAGGATTAATAACTGTTGGTAGGTTTTTAGCTGTTTCAGGAGTATAACCAAGGGGTAAAGTAAGATAAGCATGTATTGTAAGATCATCGCGAGTTTTGTATTTAACAGGGTAAACGTTGGCCATGTTGTCTTCATCAATCCATGGGCTTACTTCTATAATTTTCTCAAGCTTATCAGTTGTTTTGTCATAAATGTAGTATGAACCAAGTGAACGGTCGCTGTAAGTTCTAATAATAAAAACATCTTCATTTTTATTAAGTCCTGTTATAGCAATTTCATAATCTCCAAGTTCTTTTTCAAAACGCTTATAAAGGTCTTTTGTTTGTCTGTCGAAAAAATGTTTTTCTCTTTTAGATGAAGTGTAATTTGCAGAAGTAATAACTTTTCTTTTCTTTGAGTAGCTTACGCTTGACACATCAAATTCAGGATTTTCATAAAGAACTTTTATTTCTTTTCCATTTGCAATGTCGAATTCAACAACTGCACTTTTATCGCGACCAAGATTGGAGGTTGCAATTACATTTTTGTTATCAAAGGTGAAAAACTCAGGACTTACATTATCTTTAAAACTTGTAGTAAGTACGCTTTCCCATTCATCAGCTTCAGTTTCACGGTAAAGCAAGCTAATATTAACGCCATCAACAATGGCAAAAGCTACCCTCAATTTACCATCATGGTCAAACATCCATCCTTGAATATTACCGGGGTTTTCTGCCAGCATTTCCATCTCACCTGTTTCAATGTTTAGACGATACGGATCGAAAACCTGAGGGTTACGTTTGTTTAATCCGATAATTACTTCATTTGGAAGATCAGGTAGGTCATCAATAATTTGTGTACGTACACCATCAAATTCTGTGTAAGCAATAGGGTTAGTGCTGTCGACATTAATACCGTAAAGTTTAAAGTTTTCGTCACCACCTGTATCTTTCAAATAGAGGATGCGCTCACTATTGGGCCAAAAATATCCGGAAACACTTCTGTCTGTTTCAGCAGTTAGCTGGATAACATCATCGGTACCTCTTTCCTGCACGAAAATGTTCATCCTATTTTCGTAGGGAGCCTTGTAAGAGTAATATTTTCCATCAGGAGAAATCTGGTAACTTGTTTGTTCTGGGTTTTTGAAAAAATCCTCAAGAGGAATTTGTTTAGCTGTCATTGGCTTTTTTTCTGTGTTGGTACAACTTGCTGCCAGCAAAACTATACCAATCATTGTAATGATTAAGTAATTACTTTTTTTCATGAGATTGTTTTTATTGGTCATTAATGAGAAATTGATTTGCGATTCTGTTAGCAAAGCTATACATTTTTTATTATCTAAACTTAAATTTCATTCTTTTTTAACAGAATGAATTTCAGACTATTCTACATATTACTTATAACTTATTATATTCAATATATATCTTAACTATCTTTGCAGCCTTAAAATATAATACAATGAGCAATAACAATATAAGAGTGCGATTTGCCCCAAGTCCAACCGGACCGTTACATATTGGCGGAGTTAGAACAGCTTTATACAATTATTTATTTGCCAAAAAAAATGGTGGAAAATTTATTCTTAGGATTGAAGATACAGATCAAAACAGATTTGTACCGGGTGCTGAACAATATATTATTGAATCGTTTAAGTGGTGTGGAATTGAGTTTGATGAAGGTGTTACGAAGGGTGGTGAGTATGGCCCGTATATACAATCAGAGCGAAAACAAATATATCGTCAATATGCTAACGATCTTATTACTAGTGGTCATGCATATTATGCTTTCGATACTGCCGATGAATTAAACAAGGTTAGGTCTGAATACGAGTCGCAGAAAATTACATTTACATATAATGCAAATGAAAGAAAAACACTACGTAATTCTCTAACACTTAGTGAGGAACAGGTTGATAAACTCATGGAAAATGGTGAGCCTTTTGTTATTAGGTTTAAAATGCCTGAAAACGCAACAGTTATTATGAATGACATGATACGTGGTAGGGTAGAGGTTGTTACTTCGGTATTGGACGACAAGGTTCTTTTTAAATCAGATGGAATGCCAACCTATCATTTGGCAAATATTGTTGACGATCATTTGATGAAGATAAGCCATGTTATTCGGGGTGAAGAATGGCTTCCTTCGCTTCCATTGCATGTGTTGCTTTATGATGCATTTGGCTGGGAAAAACCTGAATTTGCACATCTTCCATTGCTGTTAAAACCCGAGGGAAATGGAAAATTAAGTAAGCGTGATGGTGACCGTTTGGGATTTCCTGTTTTTCCTCTCCAGTGGACAGATCCAAAAACTGGTGATGTTTCAATGGGGTTTAGAGAACAGGGCTATTTTCCTGAAGCTTTTATAAATATGCTGGCAATGTTAGGGTGGAATCCCGGAGATGAAAGGGAAATATTTTCACTGAAAGAATTATCAGAGATCTTTTCTATAGAGAGAGTTGGCAAGGCAGGAGCAAAATTTGATCCTGTAAAAGCAGCCTGGTATAATCATCAATATTTGATAAAACAAAATAATGATACGCTTGCAGATTTGTTTATGCCAATTGCAATTAGTAATGGTGTGCTTGTTGAAAAAGAGCAACTTAGTCAGGTAATAGGCCTTGTAAAGGAAAGAGTGAATTTTGTTGCTGAACTTTGGGATCAGCTCGATTTCTTTTTCAAACGCAGGGAAGAGTATGATGCAAAAGCTGTTAAAAAACGATGGAAAGCAACATCATTTGATCAAATGACGGAATTAAAAGAAGTACTGGCTAAGATTGATAATTTCACTGCAGAGAATACTGAAGAAATTGTAAAACAATGGATTGAAGATAAAGAATATGGAATGGGGGTTGTTATGAATGCTTTCAGATTATTAGTTGTTGGAGCATTAAAAGGTCCACACTTATTTGATATAATTGCTGCTATTGGACAAGAAGAGACTTTGGAGAGAATTGATCAGGGCTTGCATGAAATTGGAAGAAAAGAGTAAAAAGTAAAAAGTTGAAAGTGAAAGGTAGTGCGCTTTGCAACGTTATAAACTTTCATCCTTTCCAACTTTTAACTTAATAAACTAAAAAAAATATGGCAATAATATCAATTGAAGGAATGGAGTTTTTTGCCTATCACGGTTGTTTTAAGGAAGAACAGGTAATAGGTACTAAATTTAATATTGATTTATTTTTAACTATTGACACATCAACTGCTGAAGCGTCTGATAATCTTCACGATACTGTAAATTACCAGGAGGTTTTTCAACTTGTAAAAGGCGAAATGCAGGTTACCTCAAAGTTATTGGAACATGTTGGTCGGCGGATTTTAGATCGCATAAAGATTATATATCCACAGGTTCAAAAAGCTAACCTTAAAATTAGGAAACTTAATCCGCCATTAGGGGGTAAAATGGATTTTGTTAGTTTAACGTTAGATTTTTAATATGAAGTTAATTGAAGATGAAAAATGTCCACGCTGTGGAGCAATGTTTACCTGTGGAAAATCAGGTAAGTGCTGGTGCTTTGAGGTTGACATTGCTTCCTCTGTTCTTGATACTATAGAAGAAAAATACAATTCTTGTTTATGTCCATTATGTTTGAAAGAAATTTCTGAAAACCCGCATAGATTGATATGAAGAACTTTAAAACGGTTTCAATAAATATAATTATACTATTAATATTTTTTCATTATAGCCCTTCTTCGTATTCTCAAATTACCCCAAAAGAGTATAATTGTTATAGAGCATCTTCAGCAGTTGAAATAGATGGCTATGTATATGATGATGTATGGAAGAACATAAATTGGTCAGATTTTTTTGTGGATATTGAAGACCATAATAAACCAAAGCCATATTATGACACACGAATGAAAATGCTTTGGGACGATAATTATTTATACATAGCTGCCGAACTTGAAGATTTGCATACATGGGCAACTCTTGATAATCATGATGATATAATTTATAGAGATAATGATTTCGAAATATTTATTGATCCTGATGGCGATGGATTAAATTATTTTGAAATAGAGATAAACGCATTGGGAACTATTCTGGACCTTTTTCTTGCCAAACCATACAAAAAAAGGGGAAAGGCTGATATTGCCTGGGATGCTGATGGTATAAAAAAAGCTGTTAAAATATATGGTAATATTAATGATTCATTATCTGATGATATAAAATGGAACGTTGAACTTGCTATTCCCTGGGATAGTTATAGTTCCCGTGATAAGGAAGTAAAAAAACCAAATGCCGGAGATATATGGCGAATGAATTTTTCAAGGGTTCAGTGGGAAACGGAGTATTTGAATGGTAATTATGAAAAATTGTCAAACCCGGAAAATGGAACTATTTTGCCAGAGAACAACTGGGTTTGGTCGCCACAAGGGAAAATCAATATGCATATTCCTGAGACGTGGGGTTGTGTTACTTTCGTAGATGAGATTAAACCTATAGCAAATTTAGAGTGGACTAAGGATGGTTATCCAAGGTACTGGGTTTGGATGGGAGGAGGCCAGAATAAAACAACTTCTGAATGGGAGAATGTTTTCAGAAAATTGGATGATGCCGGAATAAAAGGATTTTTATTTGGTGCAGATACCGCTCTGTTGCGAAAAGTTATTCCCATTGCTAATCAATATAATATCCATGTTCATGCATGGTTTTGGACAATGAACAGGGGAGATGCAATGCCGGAGTGGCTTAGTGTAAATCAGCTCGGACAATCGTTAAATGATGAAAAAGCATATGTTGGGTATTACAAATTTATGTGTCCGGCTTTGCCCGAAGTAAAAGCCTTTATTAAACAAAAAATGGATGTGCTGGCATCCGTTGATGGTCTTAAGGGTATTCATATGGATTATATCCGCTATGTGGATGTAATTCTACCGATTGGATTTCAGCCAAAATATGGTCTGGTTCAGGATCATATTATGCCGGAATTTGATTATGGTTATCATCCATATATGCAAAAGCTATTTAAAGAAAATGTTGGCATCGACCTGGAAAATATTGAAGATCCGGGTAATGATAAACAGTGGATTCAGTTTAGGCTGAATGAGTTAAACAAAACCGTTTATGGTTTAAGAGACCATGTGAGAGAAATGAATATTGGCATTACAGCCGCTGTATTTCCTTCACCACAAATGTCGGCTGACATGGTGCGTCAGGATTGGAGCAGTTGGAAACTGGACTGTTATTTCCCAATGGTTTATCATAATTTTTATAATGAACCCATTGATTGGATTCAAAAGGTAATTGAAGAAGACAGGGCAGTTGTTGGAGATAGCTCCAGTATATTCTGTGGGTTATACCTGCCAGCGCTCAAGAATGGTGATGACCTTACTAAAGCCATTAAGGCAGCCATGGATGGAGGAGCAAACGGAGTAGCATTTTTTAGTTATGGAAGTTTGAATGACGAAATGATTGATCAAATAAAGAGATTTAATGATTGATTATTTATTGGATTTTAAGGGGTTAATTTTTAGAAATTGCCTATTCTTTTGATGCATTTATAGCTATCTTTGAACGTGAAAAAGATAGGCACATTCAAAAATCAACGAATTTATTTAATAAAAAAACCATGAAAAGAACTCTATTACTTATTATTTTAACCTTGTTTACAATTTCAGCATGCAATAATAAAGATGAAGATATTCCGCAAAATATATATAAAGTTGCAATGCTTGCAGAAGGTAATACGTTTGATGATTTGAGCTTTTTACAAAGCTGCAAAGAGGGAATGGAATTGGCAAAGAATGATTTTAATTTAATAGTTGAATACAATATTGATACAAGTCATAATTATCAGGAAAGAATTAATTCCTATGGTGATCAGGGTTTTGATTTGATATTTGCCATTGGATTTATGTGGAATGATGCTGTGGTGGCTGCAGCAAAAAAATATCCTAACTCTAAATTTATTATTGTTGGTACAGAATTAACAGAAACTAAGAATAATGCGTTGAGTATAATATTTGATGTGGATGAAGCAGCTTACCCGCTTGGGTTTTTATCTGCCTGGTGGGCCGATTCTCATGATAGTATTGATGCTAAGATAGCATCTGTAGGTGCATTATTTATACTTCAAATAAGACAATTTATTGAACCCTTTAATAATGGTGCTGTTAGGTATAATAAGCAATATGGAAAAAGTGTTGATACTATGAGTGCTTATGCTGATGAATTTTTTAATGAGGAGTTGGGGAAGCACATTGCTGATAGTTTGATTACCCTTGGTGCAGATGTAATATTTGGTGTTGGTAGCGAAACGGGAAACGGTTCTTTAATTAAGGCCAAAGAACATGGAATACCTGGCATTGGAGTTGATGTTGATCAATTTTATTCTTTTCCGGAAGTTTCAGACATTATCCTTTCATCTGCTATGAAAGGGTTGGATAATGCAATTTATGATGTTGCTGCGTCTTTTGTTGGCGGAACTTTTACAGGTGGTGGTATATATAATGGTAAGCTTGCCAATCGTGGTGTTGGAACTGCACCTTATCACAATTACGAAGGCTTAATACCCGATAGTATCAAAACAGAAATAGAGTATATCAAAACAGGAATAATTGATGGAAGCATATCAACTGGCTGGTAGATTTGTATAAATATTAATTAAATAAGTTTGTGAAATAATATTCCAAAACCACCTATCTTTGCCGTACTACAAAGGGCTTTAGTCCTACATGCCTTCTTAGCTCAGTTGGTAGAGCAGCTCACTCGTAATGAGCAGGTCGCGGGTTCGAGTCCCGTGGAAGGCTCTCATGCCTTTAAGCTAAAGCACTAATTATCTACGCCTTAACCCACTTAAAATCATGCTCTAAATTCAATTTGGAAACAATTTGGAAACATTGCTTCAGTTAAACATTAATTTAATTATCATCAAAACTATACAATTTCTTCGTCATCTAATCACAAATGACAAGAATTTCTAATTTCAAAAGCGTAGCAATCTATCAATCTTAGCATGAGCTATAGTCAAGGTTGCTGATTCCAATAAGTATAAATAAGCTATCAGCATTTACATGACCTTTATTTTGGCGAGTGCGGATTACTTTTGCGGTGGTTTTTGGAATGCTCCGCATACAAGTACATTCACGATAGGCATCCCCATCTCACAATGGCTCATAAGTGATGCAAAACGAAATATTTGTCCGACTACTTAAGGGTGCAAGATATTAACTCATAATGACAGACCTCGTATAAGAGCTACTGTCATCACCAACGCTGTTTTGCATACAGATATGATGTATCACCCCGGTGTGTCCTCACTGTTTATAGGAGTAAGGACAAGTGGATCTGATACAACCCCTGAAAAGCTAACCTAAACTATACCAACACAAATCATCTTTTCAACAACAATTAAAAACATATCGATTTATTTTATATATTTGAGTGCTGTTAATGAAAGCTAACATGACTTATAACACTGAAAGCACTATTACATACAGCTGCGGAGGTGCGCAATACATAACAATATGGAGTAATAAACGTACCTTTGATAGCTTGGGTAATGAAGATATAAGTGTGAGAGTAAATATATACAGTTATTAGCCACAAGTTAACGAAATTATAGAATTAAAATAACTATATTAATTATAAACAAAAATTATGGCACTTAAACCAGGACCAAAAAGGATTGCTAAATCAACAGGAAAACCAGATAGACGAGCAAGAGACAACAAAAACACGCCCGGAAACACACCGTCTTTGAAACCACCAAAACGAAAAAAAAAGTAAATTAAAAAAAAGAGTTTATCACTTCACTTAAAATCGAAATAAACGATGAACTACGAAATACTGAATAAATGTAATTGTCTTTCATCCATCCTTCGGGACAAATGTAAAACGTTGGAATATAATCAAATCGGAGCATCTGGATTTTTTCAATTTTATGCAAAAAAGAGTTTTTCCTGAAATGAAAGAATGGATTCCAGAAGATGATGTGAATGATTATAATGAATAAAAACCAGTGGTTAACAATGTATATACAAAATTGCCGAGGTAGTAGTAAATTAAAGGGTTGTAACCCACTTCAGATTTCTTATAACTAGACAGGAAAGTGCCACGCAATCGGCGACTATTCTTAAACTAAACGTTAAACTAATAATTTCAATAATATGGATGACAAATTAACAAAAGACCATGTCAAGGAACCTATTCAGGACTTTGTTAAGCTAATAAAACAAGAAGCGGAGCTAGGTGCAAAACCGACTAACTGGGTGCTCAACTTCAGGGACTGGCAAATAAATAATCAGGAGAAGCCCGTATACAAAATTAAACACGAACACCTGCGTTTTAGAAAGGACAACGGAAGAATAGCTTCAGATGTAGAGAGTTATGAGATGATGGAGGCACCGCTTCAAGAAGAAAGCAAATTTGCTCAAGACAAGTTACGGGAATTTCTTGAAGAGAAAAACCCAGACCGAATCAAACAATTGATGAGTTTACTGAAACACTCAACGCAGCAAGAACCAGCAATTATTACTTGCGATGGTTTTCTGGTAAACGGAAACAGGCGGAAACTCGCACTAGAAAAATTGTTCAAAGAGGAGAAAAGCGATAAATATTTGACTATGAAAGTTGTTATTCTACCAGAGAATGCAACTATTAAGGAAATAGAACAAGTAGAAAACAGGTATCAATATCATAGCGATGGAAAAGACGAATATACCAATTTCGACAAAGCATTGTCCATAAGAAGGAAAGAACGAAATGGAATAACCTTGGAAATGCAACTACTGGATGACCCTGAGTATTATAACCTGACCACAAGGCAGCGAACATTTCGACTAAACAAGGTGAAAACAGAATTTTTAGGCACATTGGAATGCATTGACGTGTATCTGAAGAATTTGGACAGAAAAGGCGGGTATAGAAGTATAGCAGAGGGACCGGGAGATAGAGACGGTAGATGGGAAGCATTTATGACCTTCCACAAAGGCGTGTTTTCAAAATTGGGCGAATCGAAAGAGAGGGCGGCGTTAAATGTGAATGAAACAGAGGCTGGAAAAGTTGTTGATGCTGCATTCAAGATAATCCGCAAAAGGGAATTGAAAACAGGGAGGTTAAATGACATTATGCGGAAGTTTCCGAAGATGCTTTTGGATGATACTGCGAAAAAAGAATTGTTAAAGCTTGCAAATGATGATATGAAGTTGACAGAGTTGGACATCACTAGAGAGGGAAAAGTTGTTGATGAAAGAGAGCAGGATAAGATCTGGGGCGGTATATTTGGCTCCAATATTATCAATCAAGTAAAGAAAGCCAAGCTAATTATTGAATCCCAAGATGAAAGAGAACGTCCCATTGATTTACTTAAAGCTGCTCTTAAAAAACTTGACCATGATGAACTTGATTTAGGTGACATAAGCCCATTTGAGATTAATGACGCTATGGAAGTAGTTGAAGAAATTCAAGGAGTAGCAGAAGAGTTATATAAACAGCTTGATAAGATGCGATATAAATTCAAACAGCTTAAAAAAGGAAAAGAAAAAAACTAACAACAGAAAAGCTCTGATACACATTGGTCAAATTAGATTTACAAGACAACACTTTAATCATCAACAATAGCGATGATTTTAAAAGGCATCAATCTTTACAACTTGCTGTATCTTATGGTTTTAATACGGGCCCTAATAAAGGAAACCTTGTCACGAGTAAAAATATTGAGCACAATCTACCGAAGTTAATTGGATTCTTTGAAAGCGAGAAGATTGACTTCGAGTTAACAGAAAGCTGTGAGGAATTGCGCTCAGACATTCTTGGAAAAGAAGCTGTTTTCAGACAATTCGTTGAAACAGCCCGCACATATAAGGATGGCAGTTTTGATCTGCAGGATTTTCAGGAACATATTGATTTTCTGAAGGGTAATATTAAAAGAAGGCTTCGGGACCACCAGAAAAAAGCATTTTATCATTTATGTAAGGTTGGAAATGCTGCGAACTTCTCTGTCCCAGGAAGCGGCAAAACAACAGTTGTATTAAGCGCTTACGAAAAACTGCGGCTACAAGGAGACGTAAATGTACTGTTTGTAATAGGACCGCCCGCCTGTTTTGGGCCCTGGAAAAGAGAATTTACAGATGTATTGGGGAGGGTTCCAAAAGTTGACATCTTGGCGGGAGGTAATCAAAACGAACGTAGACAAAAGTATTATGAGGTAAACGACATGTCAGAAATGTACCTCACAACCTTTCAAACATTGATGCGAGACGTACAGGAAGTGTGCGCAATGCTACAAAGCCCACAAGTGAATGCTTTTGTCGTTATTGATGAGGCGCATTATATAAAACAGTTGTATGGAAGATGGGCAAATGCAGTGTTGCAGATTGCTGCTTTTGCGAAAACGAGATGTATTCTGACAGGAACCCCAATACCGAAAAGTTATACTGATTTATTCAATATGTTCGACTTTTTGTGGCCTGAAAACGCGGTAGTCAGCGAAGAGGAAAAGGGACTACTACAACTATATGAAGGAAGAAGAGATTTCCAGAGTGCAGCTGGAATACTTAACCCTATTATTGGTCCCTTATTCTATCGAGTGCGAAAGAAGGAATTGGGATTAAAACCGCAAGTTTTCTATGACCCGATTAAAATACGGATGGGGCAGAATGAGAGAAGGATATATAATGCTATAGTAGGGAAACTAAGGCATTATGCCAATATGGACAAATTTCTGAAAGATGCAACAACCGATGTTGTTGCACGATTGAAAAGAGGAAGAATGATTAGATTGAGACAGGTGTTGTCATATGCTAAACTGCTGAACACTGCTATAGATGAGTATAGTGAGAACCTATTGGGAGATGAAGAAGAATTGGACAGAATCATTTATGATTACGATGCTATTGAGCTACCTGCAAAGCTCACACATTTGCTTGAAATGGTTGCGGGATTTACAGAACGAGGTGAAAAAGTGGTTATATGGGCAAATTTTGTCGGTACGATAGATTTAATTGAACGAACGTTACTAAGTGGGGACTTCAACTGCAAAAAGATATATGGAAGAACGCCGGTTGAAAAAGAAGATTACGAAGAAGAAAATACGCGCGAGAAAATCAGGGATGAGTTTGTAGATGCAAATAGTGGTTTGAATATACTAATAGCGAACCCTGCTGCTTGTGCGGAATCAATTTCATTACATAAGACCTGTAACAATGCTGTGTATTACGATTTATCATATAACTGCGCTCAATATTTGCAATCTCTTGATAGAATACATAGGGTAGGCGGCTCTGAAGATAAAGAGGCATATTATTATTTTCTACAATATGAGGATACAGTAGAGGGAAGAATTTTGGGAAATTTGAATATGAAAGCCCAAAAGATGTATCAGATAATCGAAGGTGACTACAGCATTTATTCTATGGATATGTTCGATGATGATGAGGATTTGGATGTTCAACTATTTAATGAGTTATTCGGTAAAGGGTGAAAACTGATTACACAAATATATCATACAAGCAATTGAAAACGCTGCTGGCTATTGTCAATACTGCTAACGACAAAACGATTGAAAGGATTGGAACTCTATACCAACAAAAAGGACAGAGGTTTAAAACAACATTGGACTTTGCCGTAGGAATAAAAATGTTAAATGTACGCAACGGTAAAGTGAGCAGGGGAAGTCACATTAACAAGGCGTTGAATAGTTTGTCCCTTATTGATGAAAGGTTAAAAGCAGTACTTGTGGATTTGGTATTGAATCCTAAGAATCCATTTTATAAGGAGACACACAACTATCTTGAGAATTTCACCTTCGATAAGACAACTTATGTATATATACCAAAAACTGCAAAGGGTGATCAATATAGCGGCCTACGGAACTTTTTGCTAGAGTTGGGGCTGGTCAAGTATGATGGAATAAATAAGATTTACACAATTGCATCAAATTATCTTAGTAGTTTTGCAGAACGAAAAACGGATGCTGTTGTTCACCCTGATGAGTTAAAGGCTGTTCTGAATAAGAAGGATAAAATGGGCAAGGCGGCCGAAAAAGTAGTTCTTGACTACGAACGAGAACGACTTATGAATTATCCAGAATTGATTGAACAAATAGAATATACAGCAAGCAAAAATGTATTGGCGGGATATGATATTAAGAGTTGGGAAGAACGGGGCAAAGGGGATAAGAAACCGATTGAAAGATTTATAGAGGTTAAAGCTGTAGGGGGTGAAGAGACGAAATTCTATTGGTCAAGAAATGAGATTAACAAGGCCAAGAAATATAGAAGACAGTACTTTCTTTATCTTGTTCCTGTAATTAGCGATGAGAAGTTTGATATTGAAAGGATGGAAGTCATACGCGACCCGTTTGCGGAAGTATTTAATAATACGGCTTGGGCTAAGCAAGCGGAAATTTACTCATTTACAAAAGCAGTTAACGTGATTTAGATATTATGGATGATTACTCAGTAGCATTGAAAGAGGAGATAGAACAAGTCGAAGTTCAGGACAAGAAAGGTAAGGCGTATAAAAAGGTCAATACGCCTTTTGGATATTTCGGATCGAAGAACAAGATTGCACTCCAACTATGCAATGAACTGCCAACACATAATTGCTGGGTAGAAGGTTTCTGTGGGTCTGCAGCGTTAACGCTTGCTAAGGCTCCGGCTCCTATTGAGGTTATAAATGATATTGATAGCGAGATTGTTAACGTGTTCAAACAGTTGCGAAACAACCATCGAGAGCTTTTAAGGGTTATCGAACTCACCCCTTATGCCAAGGAGGAACTTATCAATGCGCGAATAAAAGAGGAAAGCGATAGTGAATTGGAACGAGCACGTAAGTTCTTGGTTCAAGCAATGTTTTCTGTCAATGGAGTCTTCGGCAAGGAGAAAGGAGGGTTCTCTTATTCTCAATCATATTCACGTAACGGAAAAGATGCACGTGTTAACCGATGGTATAACATGAGTGAAAGATTGGAAAAGGTTGTTGAGCGTTTACGCTGGGCACGCGTGGAGAATAAAGATGCTATTGAACTATTGGTTAAGTTTGTCAATCGTCCTGCGACCTTGGTTTATTTGGACCCACCTTATTTAGGGGAAAGAACTGAAGGATATACAAACGATGCAAATGATGAAAAATATCATCTAAAGATGTTAAAGCTTGCACATAAAGCAAAGTGCATGATATTCATTAGTGGGTATGAGCATGACCTGTATGATGATTTCCTTACGAAGAAGAAAGGATGGGAGCGAAAAACGATTGAAACGATTACGAAGGACACCAAAGGGCAAAGCCACAGCCGCAGTGAAGTTGTATGGATGAACAAACACTATCTGAAGGCAATAAAAGAAGGTAAACCATCAATTAGACTCACTAAAAAAGAACAGAAGGAGAATAAAGTTAATCCTGAGAGAAAATAAACAAAACACTGTCAAACAACACCTATACACTATAGCAGGGCTTCGGCTTCGGTTGGCTTCCTTAAGCACATAACCACCTCTACATTAGCGCTCGCCGTCAGCGAGTTGAGGGAGGGTCAGCTAACGGTTTCCATCTTTGGTGATAGCGGATATGTTGTAAACACAAGGAGGTAAAAAGCGTTATAACCTTTAAGATTGTGTGTGAGCATAACGCTGATGACCGACGCAGCCCGACCGATCAGCAGGCGAGCTTAGCGATAAGGAACGGTGGATTTTTGATGTGCTTATTTCAAGCTCGTTAAAAAGACAAAATAGTTCCGGGTGAAGATTGAGGAAGTTAAAGCAAAAATCATGACAGGATTAATTAACAACCTTGCGATATCAGTATGCTATTTTCAGCTTACTGGTTTTCATGGCGTGATTTTCTGCAACGACGATATCTGAACTCCTTATTTCCTGCTAATGCTTCTACAGCTTCAATAATACTTATATTTTTCATGTATGTAAAGATGCATTTATAGCCCAAAAAGCACTGTTTGATACTAATATATTAAATAAGTATTTAAGTGCGTAAAATACCATATTAAATAGACAAAATTGAGCTTTATTTGGCGCTGCCATGTTACGGTTAACTATTATTGTTATTTGATTTACGAAAAACAGCCCTTCGGATTTATAAAAGCAGTAATTTTATTGCATATCACAAAATTTAGCAGTCAAGTATGCAAGAAGAAACAATAATAGTTAAGGAATGGGTAGTTGAAGCAAGACCTGAGTTGGATAAATTCGTTAGTGATGCAATAATTAATAAAAAGAAAATTCATATTGGTGCTCCCGTAGGTACTGGAAAGACATCATATGCCATCGATCTCATTAAAGAATATCAAGATAACTATCAATTTGTCATTCTTGAACCATTAAAAAGTATTACGGGTCAACTTAATGCTAGAATATTTGAAGATGATGAAGTTGTTGATGCGTTTGAGTACAATTATAACAAGCGAAGGGAACTTGAAGAATGGGAAGAACGTTTTGATCGCAATTGGCCTCATACATTCTTATCCACTATAGACAGTGCATGGAGGTTATTCGATGAAGATAAGCTAGATCCCGATAAGACGATTATCATTATTGATGAGTCACATACACTTATTCAAGATGGACGACAAAATTTTGATAGAAGCGTTGATGCAATTATTAATGCTGGATGTCCAGTTATTGGATTCAGTGCTACTGTTTCATCTTGGGTTATTGAATATTTATTTAAGATGGATCTCAAAATAAGTATCCAGACTACAGATATTTCAGATAAAGTAATTTATCAATTTGTAGAGACAAAGATTCCTAAAATTATAGCATATGAAATCAAGGAGCAAAATTATAGCAAAGTCATAATCTGGACCGAAACATTCGAAAATCAAGATAATATATATAATGCTATTGTTAAATTAACACCTGATTTAAAGGTAATTAAATTAAACGCTACAGAGCGTGATAGTAGTGGAGCTGCTGATTGGAAATATATAATTGAAAAAGAAGTGCTACCACCTGATACCAACGTGGCGATAATAAATAAAGTAGCTCAAGCGGGAATCAATATAAACGATAAGAATATTGACTTAGTTATATTATTTGGAAAATTTGATCCTTACGGCTTTCAACAGTATCTTGGAAGAACAAGGTACTATACTGGCGAGTTTTACTTCCTGTATTATGATTATGGTGGTAGTAAAAAGGATTGGGAGGAAGATGACGAAAGAGAAAACTATCAAATGTACATTCAAGATAGAATTGATAGGATAGACGAGATAAACGTAAAATATCAAATTGATATTCCTCCAGGATTGGAAGATGTATACACACACCTCACAAATGGATCGAAAGGCTATCGTCTAAATAAATGTATGTATGCAAACAAAATATATAAGCGCTACAGAGATCTTCATGGCACCAATCTAATAAAAGTAATAAAGGAACTTGATCCAACACTCATATTCCATAAAGCAGCAATTTCAGATGATCTGCTTAATCAAATCCGAGCTGATGAGAAAGCTGAGAAACGTAATACTAAAATGGTTTTGCTACCAAACTCTGTTATGAAGTATGCTAAGGACATAATCTTAATTGGCACATTCTATAAATCAGGTATGAAGCACAACGATGTGCAGGAATTAATAAAGGCATCAACAGGTAATGCACGTGATGCGAAGAAGAAAAGACTACTACATATCCCGAAAACACGTAAAGATGGTCTTACTACTACTATTACTACAGCATTAGAGGCCAATGTTAGTATACAAAGATTAATAGTTGCAGCTACAGAATATGCTGATGGTGGTAAAGATGAAACTGTTATGAAAGCGCTTTTGGATCCTGATCAGGTAACTGTGCAGAGGATAACACAGCTGATGGGTGGTATACAATACTACAACCAAACCTACAAGAAGTATGATCGATATATCAATAGTGTGCTGAATAAAATCTCACCAATGGCATCAGATAAAACTAAGAACAGGCGTAGCGCTACCATGTGGAAGAAGCAAATAGTAAATTTCCTCAAGGGTATACGTAGAACATTACCAAAGGAGTTACCCGCACAGATATTGAAGTATAATCTGTTTGCCACGGAAACGAAGATGAAAGATAAAATTACAGGTAAAGATAAAAATGTGTTGAAGCTAAAGCAGGTAGTAATGACATACAATGACTACATAACTGCTAACAATCTATACAAGTTTAATAAGTAATCCTCCCCCCTCTGTGGGTACATGCTTATATAATAAATACGGACTCAGAGAAGGGGGATGAAAATCGCTAATACAGTACCTTCAGCGTGTATATTAGCTGTAAATAATCTGTAAAACGCATGTTAATTTATGCTCTTATTTTTACACATTTTTTGCATACTACACAATGGCATCAACTGTATAACTGAAGAAAATAAAACAGCTGCCGATCGTATTCAGATTGACACTCCTTCTTGAGCTGACTGACATACGATTCATAATATATATCTTTCAGCATATCTTCAAATGCATCAACAAGAGATCGTGATGGTTCTTCTTGAATTATACTTTCGGGGATAACACATAGTTCAAAACTGTTCATTGGTTTTGCCCTTCACCGCAAGGGTCATTATTTTGGTTCGGCGCACCTTGTGAATAATTATTGTAGGCTGTATCTACAACGTGAGGAAGGTGGTTGTCGGGTTTAGGTTACATGAAAAGCCGTGTATCATCATACTGTAGTACAGCCACTTACTCATGTTAACAGATTGCATTAGGATGTCGAGAGCATTTAAAAACGAAATTAGAATGTGGTTTTCCTACGGGATATCAGGAAAAAGTTGTTTTCCCAATGAATTCTCTGGCAAAATCAGTATATCATAATTTTTCCCATATGAAAAAGGGGTGGGGGTAAAAGGTATGTGGCGGTGTATTCGATGGGCGTACTTAAAATTTCTAATTAAAAATTTCCAATAATGATTTTTCTAATAATTCAGTAGTAGTTCTTTCGTACTTCATCATTGTGGTTATATCAGTGTGCCCAGTCAGCTTCATTACCACAGTTGGAGGAACACCTTTTGCTAATAGGAGGCTTACACTAGTTCTCCTTGCCGTGTGTGAGGTGATCAAATCATGTTTTAATTTTTCAATTATTATTTCTTTACTGCCTTGATATCTGGTTAATCTTACTTGAGTATTTATTCCAGCGGCCTTACATATTGATTTTAGAGTGCGATTGAAATACTGTGGTGTATATTGTGGAAAGTGAAATTTATACTTTTTAGCAATCAATTCTGCTTCTGCTGACCATCCAACAAATGGTATATGCATTAGCTTTTCGGTTTTGACTGATCGAAATGTCCATGTATGTTTCACAACTTGATAGGGAGATAACTGTTGCATATCAGAATATCTTTGGCCAGTGTAAATCTGAAAAAGGAAACAATCCCGTATTTTTTGTTTAAACAAGGGTAGTTTAACCGATTTGATTTTCATTATTTCAGCTTCTGACAAAGTAACAATGTCATACTTTGATCTAATTTTTTGTCTAACATTGGTCGATTCCGGATCAATTTTATACCCATTTTTTATCAACCATCGTAATACGCATTTTAAGGAAGCAAGGGTCTTATAAGCAGTATCATTTCTATTATCTCGGTCATAAAGAACGTATTGTCTGAAATTTTCAACTGTTGTATAATCTATATTTTCAGTAGTAATTTTTTGATTATATTTAGTTTCAAAGTCTTCGATCAATGTAATAAGTCCACGATATTTTCTTATTGTTCCAGATTTATATTCATTTTTTTTGTCTTCAATAAAAAGAGTAATACCCATTAATATTGTAACTGACTTATTTGCTTTGTAACTACCTGTTTTAATGTGATGCTTGATACTTACCTTTAATTTTTCCCAATCAGTTATTCCATCTAAATTCATTAATCGGATTTGCTTCAATAGATCAAGACGGTAAAATAATAGTCTTTCATTAAATACTTCAAAACCATGTAGGCTTTTCTTTGCAAGCTGATTTTTGCTGTCCCAATACTTTGGTTCAATTTTAAACGGGATATTTGCTTTAAATTGATTTGATCTGTTAATGATAAAACATGCTCTGATAGCACATTCATTTTTCCCATTTGAGAGATAATATTTTATATTCATTTTTTGGAAACATTATGGAAACATTTGCTCCATTTTGCTCCAAAAAGCTTATATTAGTCATGATTTGTGAGCAGCTCACACAGGGGTTAACCCCTGTAAACGCTAGCGTTAGCTCGTAATGAGCAGGTCGCGGGTTCGAGTCCCGTGGAAGGCTCTCATGGCGGATCAAATATTATTTCAGGCTGATCCACCATGCTTTCTGTTACATATCGAAGTTTTGATATTTTCTTAGAATTGCTAATTAGTAATTCATTTCATATTCACCATTTAGAGCGTACACATATTTTGTCCAAACGGTATTGTATCGTACATCATCAACATTTGGCTTGCATATTAATTTACGACAATATTCCATTTGCTTTTCGGTACTACTGGGCTTATTATGCAACTCGAGTGCAAATTTTGAAAAATCACGAACGATAAAATCAAAAATTTGATCCAGGATAAGTTCATCTACATCGTAAATTTTAGCATTTTCCAGTAGAAGTTGGGCATATGGTACTAAGGTAAACATTTCGCCAACGGTTAGCATTACATCAATATCCTTCATCTGCTCTTTTGTGGCAGGAGCCATAATAAGCATCTCTTTAAAGGTTTTTATTTGTTCTTTGAAAATATTTAGGTTTGGTAGTTCATATAGCTTAAATGCTTTGTTATAATCGTGAAACTGTATTTTTGCTAACCCACGTGTTGGTCCTTGTCTGAAAAGAAATTCATCGTCAGCCGCATCGTTTCGCTGAGGAATTTCAGGATATTTAGCAGGATTAAACAAGTAATTTTGTAGAAATTTAATGATGAGTGCAATATTTACATGTACAGTACCCTCAAGTTTTGGCAAAGCACGAATATCACGAGTTACCATTTCAAAAAATGTGTCTTTCTCAAAACCTTTAGCCGCAATTACGTCCCATAGTAAATTGATAACTTCCTCACCCTGAGTTGTTACTTTCATTTTCATAATTGGATCGAACAGTAAATAACGCCTGTCTTCAAGCGAAGCAGAACGCATATAATCTGCTGTGCGGCCAGCATAGAGTTTCATGGCAACCAGTCGGGCGTAGGAATCAATAAACATACGTTTTACATGTGGAAAATCAGTTACAAACATTCCATATAAATTTCTGTTGGAAGCATGATTTATAGCTTCATAAAACGCATGAGTAGCCATTCCGATAGAAGCCCAGCCAAGATTGTATTTTCCAACGTTTACGGTATTCAGGGCATTATCCCATGCTTGTTGTCCCCGCGCCAGTATGTCAGTGTCTGTTATTGGATAATCTTCAAGTGTATATTCACCTACATAATTCTGACTATTGACTGTATTTTTTACCAAATTGTAACTGTTGTGCTTGTAATTGGCAACAAAAAACACATAATCATTAGTCCCTTCAATTTTACCGAAAGTTGAAACCATATCAGCTTCATTAGCGTTTCCAATGTAGTATTTTGAGCCATTTGCCAGAAAAGTTCCATCAGCTTGTTGGCTGAGTTTCATGCTTGTAGAGTAAACATCTGCTCCATGTTCTCTTTCTGATAAGCCAAATGCAAAAATAGAACCTGATTCCAACAAACTGGCAGCCTTTGCTTTAGCTTCTTCGTTATCTGACATCCATATTGGACCTAATCCTAAAATTGTTACTTGCCATGTGTACCAATATGGAAGACCGTAAAAACTAATGATTTCATTGAATTCCTGAATGCGCCACATATCCCAGCGAGTTTTTCCATCGCTGTACCTCGAGGGTGTTAATAGTTTGTAGAATATTTTTTCTTTTGCCAGAAAATCTAAGAACTCACGATACCAAATTCGTTCCTGATCGTCTTTTTTAAGGCTTTGTAATCCCTTGTTTTCAAAAAAAGCAATTGTTTTTTGCATTATTTCTCTTGACTCTTCATCGGGATAATAACGCTCATGTTTTTTTGGATTAAATAGTATCATAAATGTAGTATTATATTTGGTTTAAATTCAAAAATGTTATGCACGCACAAGATATTAAAATAATATGACATAAATAATGTTTAAAGAAAAGATTTTATAAATTCGTTTTATCTATGTTAATATGATATTTTCATCTTATTGTAAGTTCTTAATAAGAGAGTTGATTTTTATTAATTTTGTTGATTAAAATTATTATAATGAAAGAGTTTTTTGAAAAAGCATTTTACGGAAATACTATTGGCGAATGGGCTTTGGCAATAATTGTATTCATAGCTTCATTACTGCTATCAAAACTGGTTTACTATTTAATTTCTAAAGTTATTAAACAATTTACAAAGCGTACAAAAAGCAGGCTTGATGATATTGTTATTGACAAGTTAGAAGAACCTGTAGTTTTTGCAATTATCATTACCGGAATTTGGTATGGTTTAAGTTTTTTAAGCTTACCCGAAGGTCTTGAAACCGTTAAAGGGCATGCATTTTATTTTGTGATAACATTTAATATTGCCTGGCTTATAGTTAGACTATTAAATGCTTTTATTGATGAATATCTTGTTCCTCTTGTTGAAAAAACAGAAACAGATTTAGATGATCAGCTATTGCCAATTGCCAGAAAGTCTATTTCAATCTCAATTTGGGTGCTGGCAATTGTTGTGGGGTTAAATAATGCAGGGTATGATGTAACTGCATTAATTGCAGGGTTGGGAATTGGCAGTATTGCTTTTGCTCTTGCAGCCAAAGATTCCATATCACATGTTTTTGGAGGCTTTGTGCTATTTACCGATAAACCATTTGCAATTAACGACCGTATTATTGCCAAGGGTTATGATGGAATTGTTAAAGAAGTTGGTGTTAGGAGTACCCGAATTCAAACACTTGATGGTAGAATAGTTACACTACCAAATGGTAGTATTGCCAACGACTCAATAATTAATGTGTCAATGGAAACAGCTCGCAAGATAACACTTGACTTAGGGTTAACTTATGATACGTCGTATGAAAATATGCAAAAGGCAATGGATATACTACAGGAAATAAGCAAAAAAAATCAAAGTGTTGATGAGAGCCGAACAGTTGCTGCTTTTACAACCTTTGGAGATTTTTCACTAAATATGCGATATATTTATTAC
Organism: uncultured Lentimicrobiaceae bacterium; assembly: GCA_964460905.1. Taxonomy (GTDB): domain Bacteria; phylum Bacteroidota; class Bacteroidia; order Bacteroidales; family F082. The sequence goes on along the minus strand of CAYWRM010000010.1, from coordinate 5,427 downwards.
ATCAAAAAAGGCTCAGATATTTTTGGCACAATGACGGAAATGAATATGGAGATATTGAAGCAATTCAATAATAACAAATTGGAGTTTGCATTTCCAACTCAAACCCTGCATACAGTTACGGAGAGTTAATTAAACCCGGATTATGCATTGGAACTTCGTTATGAGAACTTCAAGTACAATAAAATATACAGTTTTGAAATGAAAGCATAGCACCGCTATGGTGATGCTTCAAAACTCAGCAAAGTGGTATATTTTGCAGTAATTGTAGTTCGGAATAGATTTTCTAATGCATATTCCGGGTTAAAGCTTATTTATCATCTATAATTTTAAACCTCTCCTCGTCCTGTCTAATTATTGTTTCTAACCATGCTTTGGGATAACCCCTGGTATTGATTTGATTTTTATCATTCTTAATATAACCATCGTTATACTTTGTAACAAGCTTGTCGCCGAGAGCAACCCATCTGGTATGAACCAGTTTACCCATAGAATCAGAATAAAGAGTTAAAAACTTAATTCTTTCATCACCCGATAATGATAAAGCAATATTTTCAACAGAATCCTGCTGATATACAAATAAGTCTTCAATTTGTTTTTGTTTAGCCTGAATATCCAAAACCATTTCACTGTAGCGGGTGTTGGCATAATTTGCAGCAAAATTAAATGCCCACCATGCCGATTCACGAGAATAATTGTTAATATCACCGATAGCAAAAGGCTTGCTTATGCTTGTGGCACAACAATATATTGGGAAATAACATGTGGTATAAGTGTCATCAACCCCAAACCATGCTATTCCACCAACTCCATCAGGAAGATAATTACGTAGTTGAGCAACATATGAAAAAGCAGTATTGTAAATCGAGATAGCGCGTTCCCATGAATATGTGGTGGAATCTATTTCCCAACTTAATGGACGAATTCGATTAGGATTACCAAAAGGTCCTGCTTCAGGGCCTTTGGTCATATCCAATGCAGTTCCTTCATAATGATCTCTAACTAGAGAAAAAACGTCTTGTAAACTGAGCTTATTATCAGGCGCAATAAATAGAGGATACCTTTGAGCTCCTTGCTTACCACGATTGTAATCAGGCGATAAGCCAAGCGATGGTGCGGCTCTGTTGTAGATGCTCCAAACCCGTGATTCTGTATATTTTAAATGTTCATGAGAAGGAGGATCGTAAGCATTGTTAAACTCAAAAGATTTGCCTGATTCAGAATTAAAATACCCCTTTTCTATTGCAAATGAAATAGCATTTGCCGAGTAAATACAATTTTCAGGATCATCCAGTGGAAACTCACCAATTCGAGCATGATTAGCATGAGCAGCAATCATTCCATCAGGAACTTTACGTGTAACCCACACAGCCCCGCCTTCTCCTCCTGTGCCAATCATTTCCAGTATCCATGCTTCGTTAGGGTCGGCAATTGAAAAAGACTCCCCTTCACTCCCATATCCATAAGTTTCGGCAAGAGAAGTAATAACTTTAATAGCTTCACGAGCAGTTTTTGCTCTTAGCAGAGCAAGCCTCATGAGATCCCAGTATTTCAGTGGCATATCCTTGTCCCAAAGGGTTTCTCGTCCTAAAAAAGTTGTTTCACCAATGGCTAGCTGATGTTCGTTCATTTGAAAACCAATTATTGCATAAGTATGCTCAACCTGATGAATTTTGAATTTCTTGCCACTCATGCTTGTGAATGTAAGCGAGTCTTTAGGATTATGGTCTTGAGCATCAGTTTGGTTTAGATGGTAAAGCCACTCGCCATCATTTAAGTAAACTAAATATGTGGCGTTATCGGCTGATGCTCCTCTGGTAACCAGCAGGTTGGTGCATGAAAATGATGCTATTGGAAATGTCAAAAGTAAGTATATAAGTATTATTACGGGGTTTTTCATAATAGATTCATTTTAACTGACCTTGCTTAATTTTGAATATAAAAAACAAAGATAACACAATAGGAATTGTTTTTATTCCGAATAAATCGAATTAAACTATTTTTGCAATCATAAATTGGTAATTAAAAAAATAAAAGAAATGGCACAAATAACATTAAAAGGAAACGCAATAAATACTATTGGTAATCTACCAGAAGTTGAAAGTAAAGCCCCTGATTTTACATTAGTTAAAAATGATTTATCAATGGGAGGTTTATATGATTACAAAGGAAAAAAAGTTGTTTTGAATATATTTCCAAGTTTAGATACTGGCACATGTGCAGCTTCAGTACGCCGGTTCAACCAGGAAGCCTCAAATCTTGATAATACAGTTGTTTTGTGTATATCGAAAGATCTACCATTTGCACAAGCTCGCTTTTGCGGGGCGGAAGGTCTTGAAGATGTTCACAATTTTAGCGATTTCCGCACTGGTGAATTTGGAAAAGCATATGGAGTTGAAATAATTGATGGACCGCTTGCCGGACTTGAATCAAGAGCTGTGGTTGTTATTGATGAAGAAGGAAAAGTTATTTATACTGAACAAGTTCCTGAAATTGTTGACGAACCAGATTACGATAAAGCGTTGGCTGCTTTGTAGTGCTCGGTTAAAGTTTTTAGTAAAGCGCATTATCTGGCTAAATATTATTTTGATGTGCGTAAAAAAATACACAATAAAAAAATCCATGCCCAAGAAATTAATTTGCATTGTGAATCCGCCAGAGGTGGATTAATGTGAATAGCCCCGTGCAATGCGGGGGGAAATCGAGGAAGCATGATAGAACCCTAACAGGGTTCTTAAACACTTATATTTTATTTTCCCCACACTTCGTGCAGGGTTATTCGTGTTAAATCCTTTCAGGATTATTTCTAAAAAAACAACAACAATTCTAATGACACTTGCAAAATTATATAAAGAATTTTATTCCCAGCACATCAAAATAATATTTAGCCCATTATCTTTCAATTGATGGTGCGCTTTTTTTATATTTGTTGTTCTATAATAATTAAAGAGCACATCATCAATTAGTTAGCATTAAACTTTATTATTTTGAAACAAATCACAATTTTTTTGTCTGTAATATTTTTCTGTACCACATTGTTTGGGCAAGTAACATTCATTATAACTGAAATACCCGAATATACGCCACCCGAAGACGTAATATATATTGCGGGAAGCATCAATTCATGGAATCCGGGGGCTTCTGAATTTGCCTTAGAAAAAAATGAAAATGAAAACTGGTTTATAACATTGCCCGAAGAACCCGATGGTACTACTATTCAATTTAAATTCACCCGTGGCGACTGGGGTACTGTTGAGAAAGGTGCTAGTGGGGAAGAAATCACAAATAGGCAATTTACATTCGGAAATGGGGATACTGTAAATGTAGAAATATTAAACTGGGCTGATAGCGGTGGTGGCGGCGGTTCAACAGCTGCTGAAAATGTTAGCATAATTGCCGACAATTTTTATATGCCACAGCTTGATTGTAACAGGCGAATTTGGATTTATCTCCCACCAGATTATGATAATACAACTAAAAACTATCCTGTACTTTATATGCATGATGGGCAAAATGTGTTTGATGCCTATACTGCCTATGCTGGAGAGTGGGAGGTTGACGAAACGTTAAATGATCTTGCCGAAGAGGGCTATAATGTGCCAATAGTTGTGGCTATTGATAATGGGGGAGCCGAAAGGATGAAGGAATATAATCCATGGATAAACCCGCAATATGGAGGTGGCCTTGGGGATGAGTACATTGATTTTATTGTAGAAACACTTAAACCATATATTGATGAAAACTATCGAACATTTTCAGGCAGAGAAGAAACCGGGATTATGGGAAGTTCTATGGGGGGATTGATATCTCAGTACGGTGCTCTAAAGTATCAAAATGTTTTTAGTAAGGTTGGTATATTTTCACCAGCTTACTGGACAGCAGACTCTATTTGGATGTTTACCACCGAAACAGGAAAGCAACAAAACATGAAAATTTACCAGATAATTGGAAGTCTCGAGGGACAGGTTGTGATTAGTGATATGTGGGAAATGCAAAATGAGTTAACCAATGTTGGCTTTGGTGAAAACGAATTACTTTCACTAGAAATAGAAGGAGCAGAGCATAATGAAGCTTTTTGGAGAGGGCAATTTGCAGATGCATATTTATGGATGTTTACCGAATTTGCAAATGATATAGTTGAACCTGCAGTTGGCATTGAAATAGAAATAACCCCAAATCCGGTTATAAGCCACATAAATATAAGTGGTTATAAACTGGGTAGTAACGACAGCCTGGAAATAATTGATATTACAGGGAGAAAAATTATAAACCAGAGAGTTTATAATACCAAAAGATTAGATGTTGATATGCTTAAGCCGGGTAACTATATATTAATCATAAGAACAAAAAACATTACTTATCAAGGAAAGTTTATAAAGAAATAAATTTCTATTCTTCCAGCTTCTCTTTTCGCAAATCATACAATTTCTTACCACCATAGGCTGCTCCAAGACCAAGTAATATGAATAAGCCACTCCCGATTAGTGCGCCACCACCAAGAGGTGGTTCACTTTGGGGATTTCCACCCGGATCCGGAGGACCATCAGTCGCAATGGTTACGTATGGGAAAGTAAATAATAACAAGAGAAGAATAATTAATTTTAACTTTTTCATTGATCCTTTTTCTATTTTATAAAAATCATATTTGGTGTTAAAGTCAAGGCCTGTCATGTCTATTTAAATAAAACTGTTTTTGTATTAATACTGTTTCCTTTTCTTACCTTAACTACAATAAAGTTATTACTTACGGGTACACTTATCTTGCTGAGGCTGCCAGGATTTAGATCTTTGTTGATTAACAATCTTCCATACATATCGTAAATACATACACTTCCTGTTTGATTTATTGTTTCTCCTTCACACTTAACGTAAACAGCCTTATTGTGAGCATAAATGGTTACTCCGGTATTTTTTTCTTCACTTACAGGATTGTCAATTCCAGTTGGTACATAAAAGAAATGTACAAGAAAGCGATTAGGATTGTCTCCCGGCATTCCTGTAAATATATATTCAGGATTATCGTGAAGATCTTGAAGAATTCCTGTTTTTAAATCCTCAAGGATAATGTCTGTTTCAAGCATGTACTCCAAAGATGTTGCTGATATGGTAAAAGTCCCCGAAACACCTGTAACAAAACCCATTACAACTGTTTTTTCTTCTTCGGGTAATAATTTGGGCAGGATGTCAATACTTAACTGATAGTTTTGCTCGCTAATGTATAGTTGGGGCACATTGCCGGTTCCAAAAAATTTGTTTGCATCGCGCCCATAATCAAAACCAATTGTTGTTTCCTCGTCAAATCCTATCCAAACATTATCTCTTATTTCAGGATTACCAATATTAAGTACAATATGTGGAGCCACCTCCCTTTCGCTGGCTTTGTAATATTGTTGGTCAGAATCCACTCTGGCATCGGTTGGAATTGTTAAT
>CAYWRM010000009.1:0-115887 GCA_964460905.1 uncultured Lentimicrobiaceae bacterium | reverse complement strand
TATGAGTGGCACAATAACTCCGGTATGGGTGGCACAAGTTGGAGCGGTCTATCCATCAATTCTTCTTAGAAGAATAAATTTTGAATAAAAGAAAACAACTAATATGAAGAAAACAATACTTGTTATAGATGATGAAATGAGCATTAGGATGTTGTTGGAGAACTTTTTAAGCAAAACCTATAACGTTATTACACGTAACGACGGGCAAGAAGGCTTAAAATACCTTGAAGAGGGCAATATGCCAGAGTTAATTGTTGCTGATATTCAAATGCCAAACTTAGATGGTTATGATTTTTTACAAAATGTTAGAGCAAGTGGCTTTTTTAAAAATATTCCTATGATTATGCTTTCTGGAATTGAAAGCAGTAAAGAGAGAGTAAAATGCTTAAAACTAGGTGCTGACGATTACCTTGTAAAGCCTTTCAACCCGGAAGAACTTGCTATTAGGATTGAAAACCTAATTAAAAGAAGAGGAGCATAAACTAACTATTAAATCAACCATATCTAAGTGCTAAACTTATTATACATTGGAAATAATAGCGACGTAATATCAACATTTAATGACTTAACGTCAAAATTCAAATTCCATCAATCACCAAATGGGCTTAAGGCAATTACTTTCCTCAAAGAAGGAAATAAGCCGGACGCAATTGTGTGTGAATCACACCTGCAAGGCATGAATGGAATTGAAATTGGAAAAATGATACGTAGTATTACGGAATTTGTAAAAACACCATTTATTATATTCTCTTGTGAAAATGACCCCAAAATTATTAAAGCAGCTTTTAAGGCAAGGTCAATAGTTGATGACATTTACGAATTTCCATTCGATCTGGATAAATTACGTATAAGAATAGAGTACTTAATTGAATATTATAATACAATAAATGACAAGAAAAAGCCTGATTCTGCTTTTAAAGAATATAAAGTTCCGTTTTTGAAAAGATCTTTTGATATTATAGTTTCGTTTTTTGCACTCTTGTTTTTATCTCCAATATTATTATTTGTTGCAATAGCAATCCGTCTTGAATCAAAAGGCGCTATTGTTTATAAATCTGAACGTGTAGGAACAGGCTATAAAATATTTAATTTCTTAAAATTCCGTTCGATGAATGTTGATGCAGATAAGGATCTAAAAGACCTGAAACACCTCAATCAATATTCTGTTGGAGATGAGAGCGATGAAAGTAATGAGCTTAACACAAACTGCCCTGAGTGTAAAAAACTACAAGAAGGAGAATATTGCTCTCCAATACTATATATTAAAGGATTGGAAATTTGTGAACATTGGTATTTTGAACAGAAGAAAAAACAAGATGTTTCTACTTTTGTTAAAATTAAGAATGATCCCCGAGTTACTAAAATAGGGAATTTTATCAGAAATACAAGTATAGATGAGCTCCCTCAATTAATTAATGTGTTAAAAGGCGATATGTCTATTGTTGGTAACAGACCCTTACCACTTTATGAAGCTGAGCAGTTAACTTCGGACGATTGGAGTGCAAGATTTATGGGTCCTGCAGGTATCACTGGGCTTTGGCAGGTTGAACTTAGAGGCAAAAAAGGAGTTATGTCAGAAGAAGAAAGAAAGGCTTTAGATAATAAGTACGCTGAAACCTATTCATTCTTGGGTGATATAAGGCTAATACTCAGAACAATACCAGCATTATTACAAAAAGAAAATGTATAAAAATATTGTTAAAAAAATATTAATAACTATTAAAACTCTAATTCGCAAGCGGATATTTAATTATTAGCTTGCGAATATATATGTATATAACATATATAGTTACTTATCATTAATTAAATGATGAAAAGCATGTTGAAAATAATATTAACAGGAATATTGGTCGTTTTGTACAGTATAAATATATTTGGGCAGGGAACCTCCAATGATGATATTATATATTTCAATCCTTTAACTGACGACATTACTAAGCGGTTGCCACCACTTCGAGTACTAGTTGATTCAGCTGCTTACAACTCACCCTCTGCAAAATATGAAGAACTTAAAGCCGATTATTATTATTACGAACAAATATCGGCTGCACGAGAATGGCTCGAATATTTTACTGTAAACATTGATGCTGTTGGTGGACATTGGGATTATCGTGATAAAGATGAATTTACAAAAAACGACAGGTTCTACTATCAGGAGTCTTGGCGTACTGCCTTTGCCGGGATGTTTTATATGAGAATGCCTATTGGACCAATGCTTGATAGACGTAACAGAATAAATAAACAGAAAAAGTGGATTGAAATATCACTTACACAAAAAGAAATAAACATTCGATATTTACAAGAAAGAGTAATACTGATTTACAACGATTTAATAAGAGATCAAAGTGAAATAAGGATATATAATGATTATCAAACATTCACAATGATGCAGATGCAAATGGCTCAAAATGAATTTCTTAACGGAGAGATAAGCACAGCTGAATATACTAGATTAAAGGAAATTCAAACTACAGGTTCTGTCTCTTACCATCAAGCTATTGCCAGTTTTAATAAAAATTATCAAACTCTAGAAGTAATAACAGGGATAAAATTTAACCTGATAACAGTATTAAGGTAGTAGCCGCAAATAATATGGACTTAATTCAAATAATAAAACTTTTTAAACGCAATTTACTTTTGTTAATTGTTGTTCCTTTTATATTTGCTGGAGTTACATATTATTTTACTCGTAATCAGGAAAAGGTTTTTCAATCAGAAGCCGTTATTTATACTGGTATTGCAACCGGTTATTCTATAGAGTCAACTTCGCAACGTGGTAACGACTATTTTACTACTAATGCTCAGTTTGATAATATGATTAATCTGTTAAAATCACGACAAACACTTATTGAGACTTCGCTACAACTACTAACTCAAGATCTATGTCTTGAAAGTTATAATCCTCAGTACATCTCAAATCAAAATTTTGATAGGCTTCAGGATTTTATCCCTAAGCGTATCAAAGATATGGTTGTTAAGAATAATAAATCAGGAATAGAGCGCGAAAAAGAAGAGCAAATAAGAAATCTTGAAAAAGAGATAAATTCACTTGAGCGAGTAATTAGCAAAAAGAAAAATCGGGCAGCTCAGGAAAAGATTAGAGAAGGTCAACCCATTACAACAACTGACAGGTCTGATGTTGGAATTGAACGAGAAGAGATACCCATAGTAGATGACCAAGAGGTGGAGTTTACATACCATGAAGTACAACAAGGTGAATCATTATCAAATTTAGCTAGCAAATATGGTGTTTCTCGTGGGCAAATAATGTCATTTAATAACCTTACCAACAATATTATAACTCCTGGTCAGACATTGGTAATAAAAAAGAAAATTGATACTAGCAATAAATATCATATTGTTAAATCTGGTGAAACTTTGTACTCCATTGCTAAAAAATACGGTGTTAATATTAGCAGCCTTCGCGAGTTAAATAACATCGATAATAAATCACTTACTCCTGGACAGAAAATATTAATTAATAATACACCTGGGGGAAGTGATATAAATTCATACGATTATGCCATAAAACAGGTTTCTCCTGATATTGCAGCTGATATTCCTGCTGCTTCAAATACATCAGGAGCAACACCTAATCACGGTATTAGAAACATAAATACACAAACCGAATTCTCAAAGGACCCGATAGTACCTCCAGGGGTTAACTCTTCCGATTTTAAGAAAACATTAAATAATATCACAACAGTTTATTATAATAGTGATACGAATTATTTTTATGGCTTGTTGCATTATGGAGAAAGCAAACACTACAGTATTAATTCAATTGCTAAAATTCAGATACACCGAATAAACAATAGTGACCTTGTTAGATTAGTATTTACATCTGATGATCCGGGCATTAGCCAACAAACACTTAAAATACTTTCTAAGGTATTTATGAAAAATTATAAATTGCTTCGTGCAAACGAAACCAATTTAGTTGTTAAATATTTCGAATCTCAGGTTGATTCGGCTGATAAGAAATTACAAGCTGCTGAGGACAGACTCCTTAAGTTTAATATGAAAAACAACATTATTAACTATTACGAACAAAGTAAAGCCATTGCCGGTCAAAAAGAAGACCTCGATTTATATTATCAAAATGAACAAATTCGTCTTGCTTCATCAATAGCATCACTTAAGGAACTAGAGCTAAATTTAACTGCTCGTGATAGTATTTATTTAAAAAGTGATGAAATAAATCAAATGAAAAAAGAACTATCGGAGGTAACAGAAAGTATTGTAGTTAATGAGATAGCATCAGATTATGATGATAGAGTTTCAGAACAACTGGTTCTTCTTAGAAAAAGGCAACAGGAACTTAGAAATGATATTAAATTTTATGTTGATCAGCTTTATTTATATAGTCATTCGGCGCAAGGACTTCCTATACAAGAGTTACTTACAGGGTGGCTTAACTATACTATCAGCCATGAGGAATCGAAAGCCGCATTAATTGTTTTGGCAAGAAGAAAGATGGACTTTGTAAGAACTTATCAGAAATTTGCTCCACTAGGAGCTATGCTCAAACGTATTGAAAGAGAAATTAAGGTTGCTGAACAATCTTACCTTGAACTACTTCGTAGTTTGAACCTCGCAAAAATGAAGCAACAAAATGAAGAAATGTCAACAAACATAAAAATGGTTGATGATCCATACTTCCCAATAACTGCTAATCCTTCTAAAGCTAAAGTTATTGTTTTGGCAGCAGCCATATTTGGGTTCTTTTTAACTGCTTTTATTATATTAATACTTGAATATTTCGATAATTCAATGAGAAACCCCTTACAAGTTGCTAAAGCTACTAATATGAAAGCTGCTGGTGCATTCCCACGCCTAAGCTCTAAAAGCAAAGCAAATGAATTACTGTTTGTAAGCAGGCGACTTATTGATATTATTATTCAAAATATTAAGATGACACTTAATAAAGATATCATTAAGAATGATGATAGCCCATACTTAATAATTATCTATAGCACACAAAATAGTGTAGGAAAAACACTGCTTTCTGAAAGAATAATAAATCGTTTAAGAGAAATTGGAGACAATGTACTCTATCTTAACTATGCTTCCAATACTGAACAAACAGATGACCTTAATTATTCATACCTATATAAAATTACAGACAATTTTATTGATGTAGAAAACCTTCAACAACTCATTAGTTCAAAATATTTAAGAAGAATAAATAAATCTTATGATTATATATTACTTGAGCTGCCATCTATAGTATATAACACCTATCCCATAAAACTAATTGGTACCGCAGACATGTCGCTTTATATAATAAGTGCTAGAAACAGTCTTTCAAAGGCAGACAAAACGGCGCTTTCCACCTACACTGATGTTACTTCTAACAAACCAATGGTAATAATTAATGAGGTTGAATTGTATAACCTTGATGAATTGCTTTCCGATGTCCCACGCATGACAAAGCCAGATACACTTGGCAAATTCAAAAAAATATTAGCAACTCCATTTAAATATCGTTTAAATATCAATAGAAAGGCTTAATCTGTGGCTAATATTTTAGCTAAAATATTTAAGAATAATAATTTTCTATCGCTAGCAAACAACGGATTGGTAGCTGTTTTTGGTTTTTTCTCATTTATTCTCCTTGTGCGTAGTTTAGAAACTAACGAATTTGGAGAATGGGTGTTATTTATTACTTCCCTTAATTTTCTTGACATGCTTAGGTTTGGGATTACCCGAACAGCAATTGTAAGGTTCCTATCTGGTGCTGACAAAGAGGAAGGCAAAAATCTATTGGGCTCCAATTATACAATAAACCTCTTAACCACAGTGCTTTTAATAGCTATTGTGAGTTTGATTAGTTTTCTATTCCCAGAAACTATACAAGAATCAGGCTTTTCTTTATTCTTTAGCTGGTTTCCACTAGTTGCCATTATTAATCTACCTTTTAATAATTCATTGTCGGTATTGCAAGCGAGAATGCGTTTTGATCAGATTCTAATTATCAGGATAATAAATGTTGGAGCTTTCATGACTTTTTTAATAATTAACTATTTCTTTTTTCAATCGGGCATTATTGTAATTATGTGGGCATACATAATAACTAATTTTGTTAGTTCATTAATTGTTTCATTTCTTAACTGGGATGGGGTTTTTTATATTTTCAAAGCTAAACAACGAACCAACAAAATAATATTAAACTTCGGTAAATATACTTCAGGAACTCTTATTGGATCAAACCTCCTTAAAAGTGCTGATACATTTATTCTTGGATTAAGTCCATTTATTGGTGTTACAGGTGTTGCTCTTTATAGCATTCCTCTGAAGTTGACTGAAATTATGGAAATACCTGTCCGGAGCTTTGCCATGACGGCATTCCCTGGCATGTCTAAAGCAAGCATAGAAGGAAAAAAAGATATTGTACGAAAATATACTATCAATATACAGGTGGTATTACTTACTTGCTTTTTCCCATAATAGCAATAGCGTTTATTTTTGCTGAAGAATTTGTGACAATTGTTGGAGGTCCAGAATACATTGAAACTGCAAACGTATTTAGAATATTTTGCTTTTACGGACTATTAATTCCACTTGACAGATTTACCGGAGTTGCTCTTGACAGTATTAACATGCCAAAACAGAACTTTATTAAAGTTATTTATATGACACTCTCTAATATTATTGGTGATGCAATAGTTGTTTTTGGTCTTTATTATGTTGTACTTGTAGTTTCAACAATCACCCTATTTACTAATGGATATACAAATCTCGAAATTATTGGAGAAACAGCTTCAATGTTTACTATGATTACTGTACTTGAAATGGTGGCAATTATTACAATATTATTTACAATAATTGGAATATTTGTAGGTACTTATTTTTTAAGAAAAGAACTTGACATTAAAGTCAGATTCATACTTTCAGGAGGATTGATGTTTTTTAGAAACTTCTTAAAAAAAACAGCAATAATATCAACAAATAACATTTAATTTCTGTTATTAATAAATTTACTATTTTTAACTCCGATGTTTGAATCAATAAAAGAGAAAACAGGTGCGGCAAAACTTGAGCATCCAATTATTATTGCAGGTATAGTAATTTTATCTGTAATATTAAGTTTTGCTATTGCCAAAGGAGGTTTGCCTACAGTTATTGGGCTAATAATTCTATTACCTGCTTTAGTGTATTTAAATCGACTTTTTAGTTATCCTACATTAGGTGTTATAACTTTATTATTATTCTCATTTGTTGCTATTGGATTAACACGATATATAGTTGGTGTACCATTAGGTTTAGGAGTTGACGGATTACTAATTCTCTCATATATTGCAATTTTTTTCAAAAATTTTTATAAAAAAATTAATTTTGATCAAGCTAACCGCGACATTACTTATCTTCTGTTCTTTTGGTTTGCTTATGCAATTCTCGAGTTTTTTAATCCACAAGCTTTAAGCAAAACAGCTTGGTTTTACGCAATGCGAGGAATGTCAATGTATCCAATATTACTTGTACCATTGGCTCTTATGCTCTTTAAAAGGTTACGGCATCTTTACTTGTTTTTATATATTTGGGGAGTTTTCACAATATTAGCAACTTTAAAAGGATTAGTACAGCTATATATCGGTCTGGATCCAGGAGAACAATTTTGGATAGATACTGTTGGCGGAATAACTCATTTAATTAACGGCCAACTTCGTGTATTTTCCTTTTTTAGTGATGCTGGACAATTTGGAGCAGCACAAGCTGCTGCAGGAACAGTCAGCCTACTGGTAGCAACAAGTATAACTGGAAAAAGAAATAAAATATTCTTTCTTATTGTAGGAGTTATGGGGCTTTGGGGTATGATTTTATCGGGGACACGAGGTGCAATGATTGTTCCAATGATTGGTGGTATTGTTTATTTAATTTTAAGCAAGAATATTCGCATACTTGTTACTGGTGGAATTATGCTAGCATTTATTTATGTTTTCTTTGCATATACTTATATTGGAGATAGCAATTACCAAATTGCAAGAATGAGAACTGCTTTTAGACCTGAAGAGGATGCTTCCTATATAGTTCGTCTTGAAAACAGGGCAATTTTAAAAACATACTTAGTTGATAAACCTTTTGGAGGTGGTATTGGAAGTGCTGGTAACTGGGGACAGCGCTTTTCGCCTCAAGGATTTCTTGCAAATGTTGCAACCGACAGTTGGTATGTTCAAATATGGGCAGAACAAGGAATTGTAGGATTATTACTTCATTTATTTATTCTTTCGTATATTATCTTAAAGGGATTTTATTTAGTAATGGTAAGAGTTAAAAACGTAGAATTAGCAGGAGTTCTGGGTGCTCTTATAGCCGGATATGCAGGTGTTATGGGAGCTAGTTATGGCAACGGTATACTCGGACAAATGCCTACAGGTGCATTGATTTATATTAGCTGGGCATTTATATTTATGGCCCAACAATTAGATCGAGAATTCTCATATTTAATTTCTATTGGTAGTTCGCCCAGATCTCTTTTAGTAAAAGATTAATACATTCAATAGATTATGAATTCGAAAATAAGCCAACCTCTAGTTTCAATTGTTACTGTAAATTACAATCAATCCAAAGTAACGTGTGAATTTCTGGAATCGCTACAATATATTACATATCAGGCTATCGAAGTCTTTGTTGTTGACAATGATTCACCAAGTGACAATCCTGATGTTATTAAAGAAAAGTATCCTGATATCACACTATTAAAAACCCATAAAAATTTGGGTTTTGCTGGTGGTAACAATGTTGCTCTTCCACATTGCAAAGGAAAATATGTTCTATTTATCAATAATGATACTGAAGTTGATCCTGGTTTTCTTGAACCAATGGTAAGTTTGCTGGAATCAGACACTAACATTGGCATGGTTAATCCACGTGTTCAATATTATTTTTCACCAGGCATAATTCAACATGCAGGCTATACTCCTTTTAACTTTGTAACCATCAGAAACTTTAGCATTGGCTTTGGTAAAAAAGATGAAGGCCAATTTGATGATACTAGTGAATCTGGGTCAACATTTGGAGCAGCAATGTTAGTTCCAATGAAAGTAATTAAGGATGTTGGGATGTTAGCCGAAATATTTTTTCTTTATTATGAAGAACACGATTGGGCTGCACATATCAAAAGGGCCGGGTACAGTACATATTATCAGGGCAAATCATTGATTTATCACAAGGAATCTATTTCAACAGGTAAAGACAGCGCATTTAAAATTTATTATTTAATGAGAGGCCGAATATTATTTGCACGAAGAAATACTAAAGGATTTCAGAAATTTTTGGCAATGATTTATATTTACTTTATTACCACACCTAGGATTACATTGGGATATATGTTTAGGCTTAGGTTTGACTTGGTATGGGGCTACTGGAAAGCAGTTTGGTGGAATCTAACCCATCGTAGCGGTATAATATTTAAGCTCCCTGTACTTAGAAAGTTAGATAATTAGTAACTTAATATCCTTACTTTTTTTATCCAAAAGCTTACTCTTGCTGGTATCACGGTTATAGTTAGGTAGCCTGAAAATTAAACTGCCTGCTTTTGTTTCCGTTTATTTACTATCTTTACATATAGAATATATAGTATTTTGTTAATGACAACTAAACGCACATTTTATCCACTTGTATCAATAATAACGGTTAACTATAACCAGTCAGAAGTTACTTGCTCTTTTATTGAGTCATTAAATAAAATAACTTATCCAAATTTCGAAGTTATCGTTGTGGACAATAATTCAACAGAAGATGATCCAACTATTATTAAACAACGATACCCTAATATTATATTTATAGCTAACCCAATAAATTATGGTTTTGCAGCTGGCAATAATTTTGGACTAATGCGTGCAAAAGGAGAATATGTTATGCTACTAAATAATGACATAGAAGTTCCACCAGATTTTATGGAACCACTTGTTAAAAAATTAGAGAAAAACCCTAAAATTGGTGCTGTCAGTCCTAAAATTAAATTCTTTTATCAACCGGATACTCTGCAATATGCTGGTACTACTCCTATGAATAATATAACCATGCGTAACTTTGCCATAGGTTATAAAGAAAAAGATAAGGGACAATATGATAGTGACAGAGAAACAGCTTACGCTCATGGAGCGGCGATGATGGTACCAATGCAAGTTATTAAAGAAGTAGGGCTAATGTCATACATTTTCTTCCTTTATTATGAAGAAGCTGACTGGTGTGCAAGAATTGCCAATAAAGGATATTCAATGTACTATGTCCACAATTCGTATGTGCTTCATAAAGAATCGATTACAACTGGTAAATTAAGTGCTTTAAAAATCTATTATCAAAACAGAAATCGTATAGTATTTATGAGACGAAATATCCATGGAAGGGAGTTTTATCTCAGTTTAGGGTACCAACTTTTCATTGCCATACCAAAAAATGCATTTAAATTTCTATTAAAAGGTAAAATTGTATTATTTTTATCATATTATCGTGCAATCGGTTGGAATCTTAAGAATCTCTTCTCTAAAGAAATTCATGAGAATCCTCAACTTTAATAATTCTTATAATTTAGTACCCATATGAATACCACTTACATATTCGACTTAATACAATATCTCTTCTTAATATACTTTGGGTTCTCGGCTTTCTATTTACTTTTCTTTGCAATAGCCTCATTCTTTTATAAGAGAGAAGATGATATTAAGGATGATGAGTTACGAAAATTTTTAATACTTATCCCTGCCTATAAAGAAGACAAGGTTATCCTTAATACAACAAAAGAAGCACTGCAACAAGACTATCCTCCTAAACTATTTGATATTTATGTTATTGCTGACTCGTTTAAACCGGAAACAATAAAAGAATTGCAAAATGAGGAAAGAGTTAGATGTATCGAAGTTTCTTTTAAACATAGCACAAAAGCAAGATCGATAAATAAAGCTTTAGAAGTAATTAATGAAGATTATGATGGAGTAATAATTTTAGATGCTGATAACTTAATGGATGATGACTTTATCAAAAAGGTAAATAAAGCAATGTCAAATGGCGAAAAAGCGATTCAAGGTCACCGTGTTGCTAAGAACCTTGATTCAACATTTGCTATATTAGATGCCATTAGTGAGGAAATTAATAATACAATCTTCCGTAAGGGACATGTAGCTATAGGAATATCTTCAGCATTAATTGGCTCCGGAATGGCTTTTGATTTTAAGCTGTACAAATCAATTATGGAAGACATTGACACATATGCTGACGAGGATAAAGAACTGGAGATTAAACTATTAATGAAATGGAATAAAATCAGCTATCTTAATAATGCTTATGTTCTGGACGAAAAAGTAAGTAACTCCCAAGTTTTCGTTAAGCAACGTTCAAGATGGATTTCATCTCAAATATTTTATGCACGTACATTCTTTTTAAAATCGGTTTACGAGCTTTTTGCACATTCCAATATTGATTTCTTCGATAAAATGCTTCAAATGATGCTTGTCCCAAGAATCATACTACTTGGAATTACTTTTATTGTATCTTTTTTGTCATTCTTCATTTCAAATGAATTCTTCTTTTTCTTATGGTTGGCTGTATTCTTAACCTGTGTTCTTGCTCTTGTAATATCGGTTCCAAAGAAATTTTATAATAAGCAAACCGGTATTGCAATACTTAGCTTACCATATGGCTTTTTTATGATGGGATTAGCAATATTTAAGATTAAGTTGGGTCATAAAAGGCTAAGTCCCACTCCTCATCATTCATCTAAAACTGTTAATAATAAAAAATAAACTGCAATGTTAATTATACAAATCATTCAGATAATTTTACTGGTGTACTTGGGATTTGCGTCACTATATATATTTATTTTTGGTTTTGCCAGCCTCTTCCCTGCACGAAAAAAAGAAGTAATTAGGTCGGATAAGCGAAAATATGCTGTATTAATACCGGGGTATAAAGAAGATCAGGTTATAATTGAAGTTGCTGAAGATGCACTCAACCAGGATTATCCAAAAGAACTATATGATGTGATAATAATTGCAGATTCTTTTCAAAAAGAAACTTTAACCACATTAAAGAAATTGCCAATTCAGGTTACTGAAGTTTCTTTTGATCTGAGTACTAAATCAAAAGCATTAAATGTGGCAATGGATCAGCTTCCTGATATTTATGATGTTGCAGTGGTTCTGGATGCTGACAACTTGATGGAGACTGATTTCATATCGAAGATAAATGATGCCTTTAATATGGGATATATTGCTGTTCAGGGTCATAGAATTGCAAAAAATTATAATACACCTTTCGCAATACTCGATGCAATAAGTGAAGAGGTAAACAATAAGATCTTCAGAAAAGGACATCGCGTATTAGGATTCTCAGCTGCATTAATTGGCTCAGGAATGGCTATGGATTATAATTATTTTAAAACAATGATGAAATCCATTAAAGCTGTTGGTGGTTTTGATAAGGAAATTGAATTACAAATGCTAAAGGAAGGTATTAGAATTGAATTTTTAAATGATGCAATAGTTTATGATGAAAAAGTTCAAAAAGCTGAGGTGTTTTCAAACCAACGAAAAAGATGGTTATCAGCTCAGCTACACTACTTTAGCATGGATTTCATGAACTCTTTAAAACATCTGATTTTATATGGTAACTATGATTACTTTGATAAAGCTATTCAATTTATTCAACCTCCAAGGGTTATGTTACTTGGATTATTATTCCTAATAAATATTATTTCCGTACTTTTTAATCCGGCATTTTGTGTTAATCTGTGGTTAGCTGTTTTAACTCTTTGTATTCTAACATTTATTATTACGATCCCAATTAAGTTTTATAATTTTAACACATTAAAGGCTGTACTCACTCTGCCTAAGGCATTCACCTTAATAATACTTTCATTATTTAAAATCAAAGGTGCGAATAAGAAATTTATTCATACTGAACATGGAACTTGAAAAATTGATCAATAAAACCAATTATCATGAAAATTGCAATTGAAGGACAACGACTATTTAGAACAAAAAAACATGGAATGGACATGGTAGCTCTTGAGCTTATAAATGAGTTGCAAAAGTTAGACCATAAAAATGAGTATGTTGTTTTTGTTAAACCCGATGAAGACAAAAACACACTTAAAGCATCTAAAAATTTTAAAATTGTAGAGCTTAATGGAGGTCCATACCCAACATGGGAACAGTTGGCACTACCCAAGGCAGCTAAAGAAGAAGGCTGCGATATATTGCATTGTACAAGTAATACCGCTCCTGTAAATCCAGGAATGCCATTGGTTACAACTTTACATGATATAATATATATGGAAAGTATCAGTATATTCAAAAAAGGGGGTACATGGTACCAAAAATTTGGAAATATGTACAGGCGCTGGAATGTTCCAAGAGTCGTGAAAAAAAGTGATAAAATAATAACTGTCTCAAAATTCGAAAGAAACAGGATTGCTGAATTTTTCAAAATCCCAGAGGGTGATAATCGTCTTGTGGCTATTTACAACGGAGTGACAGAACATTTTAGAAAAATTGAAGACCAGAATGAGCTGGATAGAGTTAAAAAATTGTATAACCTTCCAGATAATTTCTTCTTCTTTTTAGGTAATACAGATCCAAAAAAGAATACGCCGGGTGTTCTAAAAGCATTTTCCGATTATCTGAAGAAAACCAAAGATGATGTATATTTAGTGATGCTTGACTATGAACAATCAGCTCTCGACAATATACTTTCTGATATTGGAGATATTGAACTCAAATCAAAAATATTATTAACTGGTTACGTTGTAAACACTGATTTACCAGCCATTTACAACCTATGTAGTATATTTCTTTACCCTTCACTCCGCGAAAGCTTTGGAATCCCAATGCTTGAAGCAATGAGATGTGGTGTACCTGTAATAACTTCTAACACATCATCAATGCCAGAAGTTTCGGGAGACGCTGCCTATATTGTAGATCCTTACAAACCTGAAGAAATTACAAATGGCATAATTGAACTTTTAGATAATAAGAAACTAAGAAAGGAATTAATAAGTAAAGGATACAAACAATCTCAAAAATTTTCCTGGAAAAATATGGCAATAGATGTATTGAAACTTTACGAGGAAGTTTATAAAAACCATCACCCTAACAATTAAAAGAAATATGATAGTAGATAGAGATATTATTGTTTACGGATTGCAGGCATGGGATATTAACATTGCA
Source organism: uncultured Lentimicrobiaceae bacterium (assembly GCA_964460905.1). Taxonomy (GTDB): domain Bacteria; phylum Bacteroidota; class Bacteroidia; order Bacteroidales; family F082. The sequence goes on along the minus strand of CAYWRM010000009.1, from coordinate 101,719 downwards.
AGCACATGCAAATATACTGCTACCGAAATGACGAAAAACAACAGGGTTCTTTTCGTTAACCCTCCAATGCAACGTAGCTCGGCAATTAAGCATAAAAATGACCCATCTATTCAAAAACGACTTAGGATTAACCGAGGAGAAGAAGATGACCTTGTTCAGGTAAATGAAAACCTTTGGATTCTTTATCCTAAAACTGTTGTTGAATCAATTAATTGGATAAAATCTCCTTGCATTTTTAATTTCTTCAATAAAATTAACGACAAAAGATATGCGAAGCAAGTTGTTAAAGCTGTTAAAAAACTGAATTTCAAAAACTACATACTCTTTAACGATAACTCAATGATTACCGGGTATTATTTTAAAGAACTTCTTAATCCTGCTGTTTTTGTATATCTACTGCGTGATGCTGTAATTTTGGTCGATTATCATAAACGACATGGAACAAGACTTCAACCCCAAATTATTGAAAAAGCCGATGTAGCTGTAGCTAACTCTGATTTTTTTGCCAATTACTGCAAGCAAACAAACGCAAATTCACACATGATAGGCCAGGGTTGCGATTTAACAATGTACAACGATGAAGATGGCAACCTTAAGGTTCCGGAAGACTTGATAAATATTAAAAAACCTATAATTGGATATGTTGGATTTTTAACTACCATAAGACTCGATATTGAAGTTCTTGTTCATATTGCTGAACAACGATCTGATTGGAGTCTTGTTTTAGTAGGTCCTGAAGATGATGATTTTAAAAATTCCAAGCTTCACAAGCTCGAAAACGTTTATTTCCTTGGAAGAAAAAAGCCTGAAGAACTAGCTGCCTATATCAAAGGATTTGATGTTGCATTAAATCCTCAAAAAGTAAATGAAATTACCGATGTAAACTATCCTCTAAAAATCGATGAATATCTGGCCATGGGTAAACCAACTGTAGCAACAAAAACTACATTTATGAATTATTTCAAAGACCATACTTATTTACCGGCTACAAAAGAAGAATATGTAATTGAAATTGATAAAGCTCTTAAGGAGGATAATAAGGAACTAAGAAAAGAACGAATTTCTTACGCATCAGGTCACACATGGGAAAATTTTGTAAATAAAATTTACGATCAAATTGAAATAATTGAGAAAGAATAAGAATCTAGAATATTCTTATTTATATATGGATTAATAAAATTAGAATGGTAAAAAACAGGGATATTGTAATTTTTGGGCTTCAAAGGTGGGATAAATTTACATCTACTATCACCCGGAACACAGCAATAGAAATGGCTAAAAATAACAGAGTACTTTTTGTCAACCCCCCTTTAAAACGCAGTTTTGCATTGTTTAAAAGAAACCTACCATTTGTTAAAAAACGTTTAAGGATAATTGCAGGCAAAGATGATGATCTAGTTCAGGAAAATGATAATCTGTGGCTCCTATACCCAAAAATGATATCAGAATCGATTAATTGGATAAAATCAGATGCGATTTTTTCATATTTTCATAAAAGAAATGAGAAAGTCTATGCCAATAAAATTAAAGAAGCTATAGTAAGATTAAATTTTAAAAATATTATCCTCTTTGGAGATACGGAAATGATTGTTGGTTTTTATCTTAAAGATCATCTAAAGCCTAATATTTTCTTTTATTTATTACGAGATGCAATTACATCAGTTAATTACCATCAAAAGCACGGAAAAAAATTACACCCGTTACTAATTGAAAAAGCAGATTTTGTAGTTACTAATTCTAATGATTTTGAGAAATTTGCTAGAAAATCAAATCCACATTCATATTTTATCGGACAAGGCTGTGATCTTGAACTATATATTGATGATGAAAATGAGCTTAAAGTACCAGAGGATTTAAAAAATATTAAAAAACCAATAATTGGGTATATTGGTGCCTTAACAACTATTAGGCTTAATATTGAAATCCTAATTTATATTGCTGAACAAAAACCTGAGTGGAATATAGTGCTTATAGGCCCTCAGCAAGAAGGTTTTAAAAAAAGCAAACTTGATGAATTTAAAAACGTGTATTTTTTGGGAGCAAAAAAACCTGAAACACTCCCATCCTATATGAAAGGAATGGATGTTACGCTCAATCCACAAATCGTAAATGAAATAACCGACCTTAATTATCCACTAAAACTTGATGAATATCTGGCAATGGGAAAACCTGTAGTAGCAACAAAAACATCTTTTATGGAATTCTATTTTAAAGAATTTTCTTATTTAGCCAATACGAAAGAGGAATATGTATCTTTAATTGAAAATGCACTAAAAGAAGATTCACCTGAAGCTCATAAAAAACGAATTCAATTTGCAAACGAACATTCTTGGGGAAAATTCGTAGACAAGATATATCACTATATCGAAAAATTTGAAAACTGATGCAAGGTAGAGACATAATAGTTCATGGCCTTCAAAGCCTAGATTCAAAAATAGGTAGCAATTGTATTAATATTGCTTACCAATTTGCAAAAAACAACAGAGTACTCTATGTAAATTACCCAATCGACAGGATGACATTGCTACGTCATTCATCTAACCCTATAATAAAAAAAAGGCGTGATATAATAGTTGGCAAACAACCTGATTTGGTTAAGGTTGAAGATAATATGTGGAATCTAAATCCAAAAACAAAACTCGAATCAATTAGTAAAATAAACTACAGACCCATTTTCTCATACCTAAACAAGATTAACAACAAAAAGTATGCAAGTGAAATCAAGAAAGCTATTAATGAGTTAGGGTTTAAAAATTATATCATATTTAACGATAGTGATTTTTACCGTGCATTCTATTTCAAAGAATTACTAAAGCCTTCAATGTCTATTTATTACACTCGAGATAATATGAGAGAAACACAATTTTTTAAGAATAACGGTGCTTTCTTTGAAGACAAACTAATGAAAAAGTCAGACCTTGTTGTTTCAAACTCTATATACTTGAATGATATTGCAAAAGTAGTTAATCCTAATTCTGTTTATGTTGGGCAGGGATGTGATATAACATTATTCAACAAAGATCTTATTACTTCATCACCCGAAGATATAAAATCAATACCTTCACCGGTAATAGGTTATATTGGAGCACTCAAAAGTTCACGGCTTAGCATTGAAGTTCTTGAACACATAGCTTTAAGTAAGCCAAAATGGAATATCGTTCTTGTTGGCCCGGAAGACGAAGCTTTTAAAAAAAGTAATCTTCACAATATTGATAATGTATATTTTCTTGGTTCTAAAAATGAAGATGAATTGCCTAATTATTTAGTTGCTTTTGATATTGCACTTAATCCCCAAGCATTAAATGAACTGACAATTGGAAACTACCCTCGTAAAATTGATGAATATCTTGCCATGGGAAAACCAGTAGTAGCAACACTTACCGAAACAATGAAAGCATTTGCTGATTTTACATATCTTGCTCGAGACAAAGAAGAATACGTAAAACTAATTTCTAAAGCTCTGGATGAAGATTCAGAAAAACTATCAAAATCAAGAATATCATTTGCCCATACTCACACATGGGAAAATAATGTTAAGGCTATTTATGACGCAATAATTGAAACTGAAAAAACAAATTAAAATGGGACTGAAGGAAAAAATTAAATCAAGTCCAAAGTTAGAAAAATTAGCTCATTGGATGTTATCTCCTAAAAATCAAGCCAGGCCTCGGAAATGGATTTCGATATTTGTAAACCCATTTGTTCACAAAAAGGGTAAGGGGTCACTCATTAGAAGAAGAGTAAGAATGGATGTTATGCCGTTTAATAACTTTGTTCTTGGCCAAAACTCCACAATTGAAGACTTTTCAACTATTAATAATGGAGTGGGTGATATTATAATTGGAGATCGTGTAAGAATTGGTATGAGCAATACTCTAATAGGACCTGTTACAGTTGGAAGTGATGTAATTTTTGCACAAAACATAGTTGCATCCGGTCTAAACCATAGTTATGAAGAAATTGACATACCCATCACCGACCAACCTGTAACAACAGCCACAATTTTTGTTGAGGATCAAGCCTGGATTGGTGCTAACGCAGTTCTAACAGCTGGAATTACAGTAGGTAAACACTCTATTGTGGCTGCAGGTTGTGTTGTAGTAAAAGATGTACCTCCCTATTCAATTGTTGGAGGTAACCCCGGACGCATTCTAAAACAATATAACAGCAAAACAAAAAAATGGGAAAGACCTAAAAATAAAGTTTAACCCGGTTTTAAAAAATGTTATACTTTTAATGCCAATGTTTTTCAGTAAAATATATCAATTACTTAAAACATACTATTTTTAATAAATTTATGAAAACAAAGCAATTTCTATTTAAAACTACTGTTTCCAATGGGCAAGATTAAAACATTTCTAAAATATACGAAGGATTTTTTAAAACATGGAGAGTTCCGATTTGTTCTTTCATCTGTTAGGTACATTCTAAAGGGGAAAACAACAAGGAAAACACGATATTACAAAAGTAGTTTGGGCAAGTTCTTGGTTCGAAAAGGTACGCTCGATTTCCAATTTGCAAACTACGCATATGAATGGGGAGTTAAGAAATTTGTTTATAAGCATCTAAATGATTATAATGTGTTTTTAGATGTAGGTGCTAACATCGGTACATATTCAATATTGCTGGCAAAACAAGGACTTACAGGTTATGCTTTTGAACCTGTAATATCTAATTACGATGTATTTATTACTAATCTAAAACTAAATAATATAGAAGATAAAGTAGTAGCTTTTCCTTTCGCTCTTGGAGAAAAGAAACGTACTGTTGGCTTTACTTTTGACCCTGTTAATACAGGTGCATCTCACATAAATGAGAATTCTGATTTTCTTGAGGAAATACATAACCCTCTGTTTGTTAATGCTGATGTGATACCTTTAGATGACATGCTAGACAAGCTGGACATTAAAGAAACAGATAGAATACTTGTTAAGATTGATGTAGAAGGAATGGAAGATCTGGTACTTAAAGGTGCTAAGAAATTTATTAAAAACCATCCTAATTTACTATTCGTTATTGAGTCTGTTCATAGTGGAAAAGAAAAACTTGTAAATCTATTAAATAGTTTTGCAGACTTTGAAATTATGGAAGTTGACGAACTGAACATTGGAGCAAAAAAAATTAAATAATTAACTATGAATTTTATTGAAATAATTTTTTGGACACTTTTATTTATTGTTTTTTACGCCTATTTGGGTTATGGTATTGTACTTTTTTTCCTTGTACAACTGAAACGACTATTTTCAGGTAAAAAAAAGAATCTTAATGAAGATTATGAACCTGATATTACATTATTTGTAGCAGCTTATAACGAAAAGGATTATGTTGATGCAAAAGTAAAAAACTCGTTCGAGATGAAGTACCCCAAAGAAAAAATACATCAAGTATGGGTAACCGATGGTTCGGATGATGGCACACCTGATATCTTAAGGAAATATAATGATCAAGGAATTGAGGTTTATCACGAAGATACCAGAGGAGGCAAGATAGGGGCAATGAACAGGGGCATGCAGTTTATTAAAACACCAATTGTAATTTTTTCTGATGGAAACACTATGTTAGGAAAGGAATCTGTTCAGAGGATTGTTGATATGTTTAAAGATCCAAAGGTAGGTTGCGTTTCAGGTGAAAAAAGAATTTTTAGTAAAGATACTGATGCAGCAGTTGGAAGCGAAGGAATATATTGGAAATATGAATCAAAACTTAAAAAATGGGATGCTGAACTATATTCAGTAGTTGGTGCTGCAGGAGAATTATTTGCTGTCCGTACTGAACTGTTTCAGGAAGTAGAAAAGGATACACTGCTTGATGATTTTATTATCTCACTGCGTATTGCCATGAAAGGTTATACAATTCAATACGATCCTGAGGCATATGCTATCGAAAGTGCTTCAGCCAACGTACAAGAAGAATTAAAACGAAAAATACGTATTGCTGCAGGAGGGATTCAATCTATTATTAGATTAAGTCCTCTACTAAATCCTTTCAAATACAGAACTTTAAGCTTCCAGTATATTTCGCACCGAGTACTTCGTTGGACTATTGCTCCTGTTGCTCTACCGCTAATTTTTATTGCGAATTTGATATTAGCAATACATTTTGGTTTTGATAATTTTTCAAATATTTACACTTTATTATTTTACGCTCAAATTATCTTTTATGCTGCTTCATTATTGGGATGGTATTTTGAAAACAAAAAAATCAAAGTCAAAATATTGTTCATCCCATATTATTTCTTTATAATGAATTATGCTGTATTCCTTGGTTTCAGACGATATTTAGCAGGACAGCAAAGTGTTAACTGGGAACGTGCAAAACGAGGATCATGAAATGAGTATAAACTTTTTTAAGCATACCATATTGAAAATGATTAAAATAAGTTTATGCGAAAGCGAAGTGGTTGCAGATGTGCACAAATTTTTAATTAATTTAAATTCAGGCAATTAATAAATTTTAAACAGATGAAAAGAATAATAACACTATTCTTATTTATATTACTTGTAATTGCTAGTTCAACTACTAGTGCATCACAAATTAATTGCACTGTTGAAATTGCAAGTGATATAATATTTATCGATGGTTCAACAACAACAATTAATCCCGGAGATGTTGTTTGTTTACTTGCCGGCAATAAAGATTACCTTCTATTAAAAGACATACAAGGAACAGAAAGCCAACCTATAACTATTATAAATAAAGGAGGAGCTGTAATTATTAATACTGACCATTCTTATGGGATAAAATTTGACAATTGCAAACATGTAATATTTAGTGGTAGTGGTGAGGATGGTTTACAGTATGGAGTTCAAGTACAAAGAGTTGGGCAAGGAGCAGGCATGTCAATTGATAATAGATCAACAAACGTTGAAATTGAATCGGTTGAAATAGCTTACACATTATTTGGAGGAATATATGCAAAAACAGAACCATACCAGGGTGATTGTAATAACTTAGTTACAAGGGAAAACTTTACTATGTATAATCTTAGCATCCATGACTGTTATTTGCATGATATTGCTGATGAGGGTATGTATATCGGAAGCTCAAAATATACGGGTCAAACCATAGCCCAATGTGATAACATTGTAGTGTTGCCACATATAATCGAAGGTGTTTCTATTTATAACAACATTGTGGAAAATACGGGCTGGGATGGTATTCAGGTTAGTTCAGCACCTGTTAATTGTAATGTTTTTGATAATCTCATTCGTTACGATTCCTATGAAGAAGAGCCATACCAAATGTCTGGTATTCTTATAGGAGGCGGAGCGAAGTGCGATTGTTATAATAACAAAATATTTGATGGCAAAGGTGATGGTATTGATGTGTTTGGCCTCGGCTATATGAAAATATTTAACAACCTCATCGTCAGAGCAGGTAGAACTTTCAAACCGGATGAGCCAACTGAATATAAACATGGAATTTACATAGGTGAAGTAGTAAATAGTCCGGGTGCAACATTTGAGGTTTATAACAACTCAATAATAAGCCCAAAGTCTTCGGGAGTTAAATATTCAAACCAGGATGCTGCAATGGGATACATTAAAAATAACATTATCACAAACCCCGGGCTCGATCCTGAATATATTATTATTGATAATGGTGTTAGCCAGACAAAAGTTGAGATTAGTCATAATTTTAATGTTCCAACAAATTCAATGGTTAATTTTATGAATGAAAGTGATAATAACTTTGATCTCAAACCAAATTCTGATGCCATTAATTATGGAACATCATTAACCACCCAGGGAATCACATTTGATATTGATAACAGGTTTAGACCTTTTCATACATATTTTGATGCAGGTGCTTATGAATGTCATGATCCATATGCCGGTATAAGTGAAAACGGAAAAGATTTAATTGGTAACCTCTACCCTATGCCAGCAGTAAATTATATTAACATTCCTTTTAATAGTGATGTTAATAAAGAAATTCAAATTGCTTTAGTCTCCATTACAGGAAAAGTAGTTTATACAAATACATACAACAAAAATAATATTACAACTGGTAAGATAACTATTAATTTAGTACATATACCTACCGGTAAATATATAACTAGGATAACTATAGGCAACCGGTCATTTAATCGACCCGTAATAATTATAAAATAATAAATATGAAAAAAGTATTAGTTGATCTATTCAAGCAAGATATACCAAGACTTATAAAGAAATTTTATTTATTTATCAGAGGATATTATTATACAGGCAGCAGATATACTTGTCCAATTTGTGATCATAGCTTCCGAAAAATGCTTACGGGTGGGACTGATTTAGAGGTCATTAAAGAAAAAAATATAATTGGTGCCGGAATAAGACCAAATAGTGTATGTCCAAGATGCCAAAGCACTGATCGTGACCGGCTAGTATTCTTATATCTTAAAAATAAAACTGAGATATTTAATCAAAAAGCTAAGGTACTGCATATTGGCCCTGAACCTTCATTATATAGGCGTCTCAAAAAACACAAAAATATACTATACGTAACAGGTACAAAATTTTCTGAAGGATTTTATTATCATAAAGACATTGATTCAATCGACCTTCTCCGGTTACCTTTTAACGATGGCGAATTTGATATGGTTATTTGCAACCATGTGCTTGAACATATTATTAATGATGCAAAAGCTATGTCGGAAATATACAGAGTGCTTACGAGTAAAGGTACTGCAATATTGCAAGTGCCAATATCAAATCAACTTGAGCATACGTATGAAGACAGCTCAATAACTGATCCAAAACTCCGCGAGAAACATTTTGGTCAATTCGACCATGTAAGAATATACGGAAAAGATTACGTAAATAGACTAGAAAACGCTGGTTTCAAAATTGAGACTTATAATCTATTTAATGATGATCCAGCTGGCGATAAACTAAACCAATTTGCGTTAAACAAAAATGAAAGACTATTTGTTGGATATAAAGAAAAATAATAGTACTCAACTATGCAACTATTAAAAGCAAGGGCGGCATTAGCAGTTATTATTGCATTAATTTCTATCACACAGATATTTGGTGTGAATAATGCTTCAAATATTTTCTTAAAAAGTGATACCATAGTTGATGTTGAGGAAAAAATAGAATCACTAATCAACACTTCCAAAAAGCTTGAAGATATTAGCTTATCATTAAGCCTTGATGCTATAGATCAAGCACATAAGCTATCTGTTAAAAATGGCAAAAATGAATTAATTGCCCTATCTAATCACCAAATAGGAGTTGTCCAAACAAAAATTGATAGTACTGATAAAGCACTTACAAGCCTTAAAAGATCGTTACAATATTATGAGAAATTTGGAGAGAAAATAAAAATAGCTTCAATTCTTGTTGATATAGGTTATGCCTATTTTAAAAATAATCAATTCAAAAAATCATTAATCTATTTTAATTCGGCACTTTCTGAGTATTATGAAATTAGTGATAGTCTTGGTATTGTAAACTGCTACTCATTCATAGGCCAATCAAATAATGCTCTTGGAAATACTGATATAGCAATTGTTTTTTTTAAAGATGCTATAAATATTTCCTTAAATAATAACTACAATTATTATATAGCACTTAATTATCTTAAATTGTCAGAAGTACAACTTGAATTGGGGTTAACTGATGATATTCTATCTCAAATAAATCTCGCAATAGAATTTGCTAATATTCTAAATGACAATAATCTGGTGGCAAATGCTCACCTCTTTTTAAACCAATATTATCTTTCAATTGGAAACAAAACAGAAGCTTTAAACCAACTAAACAAATATATAAGCATCAGTGATTCAATAAACAATGTTAATAATGTTAAACTTGAGGAATTCTTAATAAAATTATCAAATATAATTGATGAACCAAAGAAAAAATATACAACAGAATATATTTTTGGAGGAATAATAATAGCACTAGTCATAGTAATATTATTTACTCTTTATAAGATTAAATATAATAATGCTTACTACTCCAACTACCATAAAAAAAGCAAAGCTGAGCTTATAGCCTTTGATGCTACCACAAGTAATTATGAAGAAAAAATAAAGCAAAAAACAGAAAATCGAGTTATAGAAATTAAGGAAGAAATAAACAGGAACAATAATGACGAAATTGCTCTTAGTGAATCCATTAAAAAATTAGATCAGATAAATTATTTAAAGGATATATTTCTCTCAAAAATAAGTCATGAAATAAGAACTCCGTTAAGTGGCATACTGGGTTTTTCATCTCTACTTGAAACCGAACTGGCTCTGTTGGAAGATAAATCGCTATTTGAATTTGCAAATAGCATCTCACAAAGCGGATCAAGCCTTGTTTCTCTTCTCAACAATATTCTTGATATTAGCCGATTAGATTCAAATAATATTACACTTGATATTAGTAAGCGAAAAACAAATGAATTAATACAGGGAATTGTTGACACGTACGAAAAAGAAGCATCTTTAAAAGGAATTAAACTCATTTTTCCTGCCAATGAAATCCCGGACATCAACACTGACAGTCAAGTATTTAGTAAAACACTTTCATTAATATTGGACAACTCTGTTAAATTTACTGAAAAAGGATTCATTAAAATCAGTCACAAATACGACGAAAAAACAAATATGATTACAATCCTTATAAAAGATACAGGAATTGGAATTGACAAAGTTTACATTGATAAAGTATTTGAGCCATTCAGGCAGGAGAGTCTAGGCTATTCAACGTTATATCAAGGTGCAGGTCTTGGCTTACCTCTTGCAAAAAAGATGAGCGAAAAACTTGGGGGAAGTATCGATATTCAGTCTGAAAAGGGAGATGGCACTACAATAATTTTGAGCTTTCCAGCATACATTATTAAAAAAGAAGTAAAAGAAATAAGTGTATCAACCAACTTACCTAAAAAATCTCAAAAGGAAACTCTACCCTGGGAATCACTTTCCGTTTTAGTAGTTGAAGATAACTCTATGAACCAAATTTTATATAAAAAAATGCTTAAAAAAGCACGTATTCTGGAAATTGCAAAAAATGGAAAAGTAGCACTTAATATCATAGAAAAGCAAATAGAAAAAAACAATTTTCAAATTGTATTAATGGACATAAACCTACCTGCTCCGTGGGATGGAATAAGCTTGATGAAAGAAATCAGAAACAGATGGCCTGCTTATCAGAATATTCCATTTATTGCTCAAACAGCCTATGCAATGTCAGGTAGTAAAGAAGTTATGATGGAAGAAGGTTTCGACGATTACATAACAAAACCTATCATTAAAAGTACACTTATTAAATCATTTAACTCTGTAATTTATATCTAATTAAATATTCTATACAATAACATTTTGCCTAATTAATAATTCTATTTTTAGGACAACATTTCCAAATTATAGAATTTTAGAATAGGTTAGTTATCATTGTTTTAATCATAAATCATTGTTACTTACACATATGAAAATCTTGGCATAAGTCTTGCAGTTTTTTTAGAAACTCTAAACAAATGTCACAAGTTACAAGCACATCCGACACAAGAGTTCTAGTGGTTGATGATAATTTATTAAATCGAAAATTAGTCTGTGCCATCCTCAAGAACTACGATCTTAAATATGATATTGCCGAAAATGGTAAAATCGCACTTGATCTATTTCTAACCCATAAATATAATTTAGTTTTAATGGATATTCAAATGCCAATTATGAACGGCATTGATTGTACAAGTAAAATTAGAAAGCATGAACGTGAATCAAATATACAATCTCCCACCCCTATTATTGCCGTTACAGCTTTTGTATTGGAAAACGATAAAGAAAACTGTTTCAATGCTGGCATGAATGAATTTATCGCCAAGCCTTTTAAAGCTGAAGATTTAGTTGAGATTATGTCTAAATATATTGAATTAAAAAGTATTGCATAAGTAACTAAATCCTTTTTTTCCAACCCCATACATATAAACAAAACAACTTCCTCTTTCAAACAAGGTAAAATTGGTAATTTGTGTACTTTTGATTGCTAATAATCAAATTCAATTATGCAACTTACAAATAGACAAATTTTTCAGCAACATCTTGCCATTCCTGCAAAACTTTCCAATCCATTAGAAATAGTTAAAGCAAAAGGTATATACATTTATGATACTGAAGGTAGAGAATACATTGATTTAGTATCGGGAGTTTCAGTAAGTAACGTGGGACATTTGCATCCTAAGGTTGTTGAAGCAACTAAAAATCAAATTGATAAGTATATGCATCTAATGGTTTACGGGAAATATGTTCAATCTCCTCAAGTTCAATTAACAAAAAAACTAATTGACAATCTTCCCAAAAAACTAAATTCTGTTTACTATGTTAACTCGGGTAGCGAAGCAATTGAAGGAGCATTAAAATTAGCTAAACGTATAACTGGAAGAACTGATATAATAGCTTTTAAGAATGCGTATCATGGTAGTACACATGGAGCATTGAGTATCTTAGGTAACGAAGAAATGAAAAATGCATTTAGACCGCTTTTACCAAATATACATTTCTATGAATTTGATGATTATAAAGTAATTGATGGCATAACTAAAAATACCGCTTGTATTGTTATGGAGCCGGTACAAACTGAAGCAGGAATAATAATTCCTGGCAAAAATTGGTTGAAAGCAATTAGAAATAAATGTGATGAAACAGGTACACTATTAATATTTGACGAAATTCAATTGGGCTTTGGCAGGTCGGGGAAACTATTTGCATTTGAGAACTTTGAAGCTATTCCCGATATTCTTTGCCTTGCGAAAGCAATGGGCTCCGGTATGCCTATTGGAGCTTTCATTTCATCATCAGACAACATGAACAAGCTTACTCACAATCCCGAATTAGGACATATAACTACTTTTGGAGGACATCCCGTAAGCTGCGCAGCTTCAATAGCAGGACTTGAAATTATTATCGAAGAAAATCTTCATAAAAAATCCACTGAACTTGGCGAACTATTTGTTGAAATGTTAATAGATCAGCCTACAATAAAAGAAATTAGGCAGATAGGTTTGATGTTGGGAGTTGAAATCGTATCACCATATAAAGTATATGATCTCATTAATATTTTTCTTAAAAATGGATTAATAGTTGATCAATTCTTATTTAATGAGTCTAGTTTTCGAATTGCCCCTCCCCTAACTATTTCAGAAGATGAGATTAAATTAATTGTTGAGAAAATAATATTAAGCCTACAAGAACTTACAAGTAACTAATCATTAAAAAAAATAAAAGTTAAGATCAGTTAAAGCAAAATCAAATGCCTGTATACCAACTAATTGATGAGTATATATTTCCTGATCCAGCACTATGTGAACCTGATGGCCTATTAGCAATTGGAGGCGATTTAAGTAAAGGAAGACTTATTGAGGCGTATAGCAAAGGTATTTTTCCCTGGTATTCGGAGGGGCAACCTATTATGTGGTGGTCACCTGATCCAAGGATGGTTTTGTTTCCAGAAAATTTCATAAGACATAAAAATCTTCGAAAAACTATAGTTAGTAATAAATTCGTAGTTAGTTTCGACAGTATGTTTGAGCAAGTTATTAAGCAATGTAGCTCAGTACCACGTAAAAATCAAGATGGCGACACGTGGATAACTGATGAAATGAAAAATGCATACATTGAATTACACAAGGCAGGAATTGCTCATTCGGTGGAAGTATGTTTTCAAAATAAGCTCGTTGGCGGTTTATATGGATTATCTTTAGGTGGATGTTTCTTTGGAGAGTCGATGTTTCATACAGTAAACGATGCTTCCAAAGTAGCTTTATGGTACCTTGTGGATAGATTATCGGCATGGGAATTCAATATTATTGATGTTCAACAGGAAACGAATCATCTAAAGAGTATGGGTGCCACTGCCATTGATAGAAAAGAATTTTTACTTTTGCTGTCTGATTCAGTAAAAAAAGAAAGTTTTATTGGAAGTTGGACGAATCTAAATGACTATGAACCAATAACCAACAACCGAAACCAATAGTAAATAAATGGAAAAGAAGAAATCATACATGAGAGAAGCCATAAATCTTGCATTCTCCAATGTTAAAGAAAACAAGGGAGGACCGTTTGGAGCTGTGGTAGTTAAAGATGGAGAAATAATAGGAAAGGGAGCAAACCTGGTAACAGAAACCAATGACCCCACAGCACATGCTGAGATTGTTGCCATTCGTGAAGCAGCTAATAAACTGGGTTCGTTTGAGTTACAAGGCTGTGAAATTTACGCTAGCTGTGAACCTTGCCCCATGTGCCTGGGTGCAATTTATTGGGCCAAGATAGATAGTTTATATTATGCTGCAACAAAGGATGATGCCGCAAAAGCTGACTTTGATGATTCATTTATTTATAAAGAATTTACACTGCCTAAGGATCAAAGGTCTATACAATCATTACAAATTATGCGTGATGATGCTGTGAAAGTTTTTGAGGCTTGGAATGAAAATGGAAACAAAATACCATATTGATAACTCATAGACTAGACCTGATGTTTGAATTTTTATTTACCTACTGAATTTTAGAACATTAAATAATAACTGTATATTAGAATGAAGTAATGGAGACGTACAGTAAGGCAAGAAACCAACACTCCACAACTCCAACACAATATTATTTTTGATACAGTAATTTAAGATTTATAAATAAACATGGTTTAATCGAACTCAGTTTAGATATTACCCCTACTTCTTAATATGTCTATCAATTTCGCGCTTATGGTCTTTTTCTTTTAAGCTATTGCGCTTATCGTAAAAATGTTTACCCTTTGCTACAGCAATTTCCAGTTTTGCCAAACCATTATCGTTTATAAATAATAAAACAGGGATAATGGTCATGCTCTTTTCTTTTACCTTTACATTTAGTTTCTTAAGTTCACGCGCTGTAAGCAATAATTTCCTATCGCGTTTTGCTAAATGATTGTTATAAGTTCCATAACTATATTCTGAAATATGCATTCCGCGTACAAATAGTTCCCCACCTTCAAAATAGCAGTATGATTCAGCAAGATTCGCTTTACCCATCCTAATGGATTTAATCTCAGTACCGGTAAGCACAATACCTGCTACCACTTTCTCAGTCAAGTAATACTCCCAGGAAACTCTTTTATTTTTTATACGGATGTTGTTTTGCATTCAAAGAAAATTAAATGCAAAGGTAGGAACAAAAAGGTTATCTTGGTTGTCAATATTTTCATTGTTACCGTGATTGTAGTTGTTATTCGTCTTAGGCAACTCGACAACCAGAAAACCCGATAAACTCTTCCCTTTAATGTTAACAACTATCAGCTATTTGTCGAAAACTCAATATTTAAAAACTACATATATATATTATATTTGTGCTCTGAGATGAAGGAACATTTTTTGATCAGGAAATTCAATAAAAGCATAGCTACAATAGCTTTTTATAAAAAATATATCAGACGGTCGTTATTATTTCGACCGTCTTTTTTTTGAAAATAAACCAATAACCAAATAATTATGAGCAATTTAGTAGATAGAAGTCTGGTTTCGATAACCGATTATAGTAAAGATGAAATAATTCAAATACTCGACTTAGCTGAAGAATTTGAAAAAGATCAGCGCCGACAAATATTAAACAAGCATGTTGTTGCATCCTTATTTTTCGAGCCATCAACACGCACTCGTCTAAGTTTTGAAAGTGCAGTTCAATATATGGGTGGAAGCATAATTGGCTTTGCCAGTGCCGACACATCAAGTATTAGAAAGGGCGAATCATTGAAGGATACTATTCTTACTGTAAGTAATTATTCCGACCTAATTGTAATGCGAAATCCAATGGACGGCAGTGCAAGATATGCCAGTGAAGTATCTCCTGTACCAATTATCAATGCCGGTGACGGCGCAAATCAGCACCCAACGCAATGTTTACTCGACTTATACTCCATAAGAAAAACGCAGGGAAGCCTTGAGAATATTAATATTGCAATGATTGGTGATTTAAAATATGGTCGAACAGTTCACTCATTGGTTCAAGCTCTTTCGCTGTTTGATGCAACATTCCATTTTGTTTCACCCGAATCATTAAAAATGCCAAGCTCTGTTAAAACATGGATCAAAAACGCAGGACTTGAGTACCATCAATATACCGACATGATGGATATAATGCCAATTGCCGATATACTTTACATGACTCGAATTCAAGGAGAACGATTTCCCGATCCTCTTGAATATGAAAAAGTTAAAAATGCATATATCCTGGATAATAGTATGCTGACAAATTCAAAAGATAATATGAAAGTGCTCCATCCACTTCCTAGAGTTAACGAAATAAATGAGGATGTTGATGATAACCCGAAAGCATATTATTTTCAACAAGCAAAAAATGGCGTATATGTCAGGCAAGCCTTAATAGCAGCAATTTTGGATCTCAAGTTATAATCCAAGATCACTTACTAACCTAATATGTTAAAAACAACATCAAATTATCAAAATCATGGACAATAATAAAAGAAAAGAACTTAAAGTATCCGCAATTCGCAATGGTACTGTAATCGATCATATACCTTCTGATAAGGCATTTCAGGTAATTAAAATACTGAATCTCGAAAATTCATCTAATCAAATTTATTTCGGAAATTCACTTGAGAGTAAGAAATTTGGTAAAAAAGGGATTATTAAAATTAGTGATAAATATTTTAAAGATGAAGAAATAAATAAAATAGCTTTGGTTGCACCTTCTGCTACTTTAATTGAGATTACCGATTACGAAGTTACTAAAAAAGAGAATGTTCATCTGCCTGATTATGTTGAAAAAATTGTAAAATGCTTTAACCCTAAATGTGTTACCAATATTCAAGGTATAACTACTAAGTTTAACGTAGTACAAGATCATAAGGGAACTATGAAACTTGCATGTCACTATTGTGAAAAAACTATGGGTAAAGAAAGCATTGAATTTCTTTAAAAAAACACTTAGCCCTATTGATCATAAAAAAACATAAAATAGTAAACCTTATTGAACAAGGCGAAGGGTTACATCTTGATTTCAAATTTGAAGTAAGCGACCCTGCTAAAATTGCACGTTCACTAGCATCCTTTGCGAACACTGAGGGTGGCAAACTATTAATTGGCGTTGAGGATAACGGAAAAATTTCAGGTATTAAATCTGAAGAGGAATACTATATGGTTGAAAATTCAGCAAGTAAATATTGCGATCCAAAAGTAAATTTTAATTCTAAAGAATGGATAATAACAGGGAAGAAAGTCCTCGAAGTTAATATTACAAAAAGCGGTACTGCTCCCCATCGTACCCCTGATAATAATGGAAAACTTAGAGCATATATCAGAGTTCATGACCAAAACATTCTTGCTAATGGTATCCAAATGAAAATATGGAAAAAGCTAGCCGACAATAAGGATATTAAACTAGTCTATTCTGATGATGTTAGTATATTACTTGAAATATTTAGAAATAATAATTCTCTGTTGTTAAGCCAGTTAATATTGATGTTAGACTTGTCCAAATTCAAAATTGAGAATATACTGGCTGAATTAATTATCATGAATATAATAAAAATGAACGTTAGCGAATTTGACAGCTCATTCTCATTATGTGATCCAACGGAATAGTTATGTTTTTAGAAAAGTTAACAGTTTTCTCACTTACAAAAATAAAATACACAGTAATTATCCCCATATTTATATATGTTTGCATTATAATTAGTAATATGAAGTCATTTTCTAATGCATATTTGGCTGGTTTATTTGTAATACTTATGGTTGTTGGCACTTCGTCCAATGCTCAGACAGGTGCATATACTAACACCACAAATACAAAACAAAATAATAGTTTTAAGCCCGATATTTCGGTCTCACTTTCTTCATCATTTACATCATTTGGCCCTGGAATTAACACATTTGGAACGTCTATATTTCCTAGTATATCATTTCCCGTTTCAAATAAGTTTTCACTGAGTACAGGAATTGGCTATTCATCTTTATTCATAGGAAATAGCAGCCCATTTAATTCACAACTATCAAATTATGGGCATGTTTTTATTTCCGGTGCGTATGAGCTTAATGAAAAAATAACCATACGTGGCACAGGATATAAAACTTTTCTCCTCAATCCTCCAACTCCTAAATTAGAATCAAGTTCGCCTTATTTAGATTTTAGTTCTCAGGGAGTAATAATGGATGTTGAATACAAAGTTACTGACAATGTTAGAATTAATGTTGGGTTCGAATATCGTCAGCAAAACTATCCTATATATAGTCCGGGAATGAATCCCATCAACCCTATGATGAACAATGCTTCCCCGTTTTCAAATTTCAGTCGCTCAAATAGTTTTAACTCATTCTAAATTGCAATAATCGGCAACTTTTATGCATGTACCATTTCCTTTTGGCATGGTATTTTCTTAAATATGAGATTAAAATTAACTATCTATGAAAAACCTATTTACAATTGCAATATTGGTAGTACTAACATTTGTTTTTGCAGGCTGCCCTTACATTAACAATCCCGAATACAAAGAAGGGGTTTTTCCAAAAGTTCCTGTAAATTTTGCTGAAGTTAACTCAGAATATGATGATTACAATAGTGCTTTGCCTATAATTCATTATTCACCATATCTTTTCTTTTCTTCAAATAGAAATAGTCAAGGTGAAAAATTCGATGTTGTAGGTGACAACCTTAACATATGGTGGGATATGGAAACAGGACTTCTTACTATAAACAATTCAATAAGCTATTACGATATGAGATTTGCTGACACCCTGTTAAGCATGATAAATACGACAGATAATGAATTTGGCCCTTATTCTCTAAACTATGGAATAAATTATAATAATAGCAATTATACCCTGATAAACCTTGTAACCTATTCCTCAAATTATGAATCAAATAATTATCAATCAAAGTATGTTTATTATAAATCAGATGGCAGTGGAATCGATGGAACCTATTACGGGCCGTTCAACATAAGTATGGTTGATTCTACATACGACCTACAATATATTTCATTCTTTAGCGAAGAAACTGATGACATTAACCAATGGGATGTGAGTCCTTCGAACTTTGAACAAATGATATTTAATTCAAGTACTCCTGGAAACACAGGAATTTACAGTGTAAATTTACCCGAGAATGATGATTTTATTGAAATGCTTAAGAAGGACACTATTATTAACCCTGTTATAATTACAGAGCTCAATTCATCCTCAGAAGATAAATGCCCATATGTAAATGCACATCTTATGGTATTTACATCTAATCGTGAGGGGGGCTTTGGTGGTTATGACCTTTACTACTCTTGGTATGAAAATGGCATTTGGTCATCACCGGTAAATTTTGGAGAAGATATAAATACTGAATATGATGAGTTTCGACCTGTAACAATTGCAGTTGACAGATTTATAAACGACCTTATGATATTTTCTTCAAACAGACCGGGAGGCAAAGGTGGTTTTGATTTATACTATGTTGGACTCCCTTTTAAGTTACGTGATTTAGTTTATCTTGAAAATTAAAGAGAATATCTTAGCCTGCATTATTCATAAAACCTCTCACAAAGGCGCTAAATCGCAAAGAACAAGTAAATTAAAAACTTTTTCTTAAAAAACCCGGTTTTTATATGTCCAAACTAACTCATTAATAGAATTATTCATATCCAACACTTTGCGTCTCCGCGTGATGAATTTTTCAGGCTATATTTAATAAAACTTCATTATTCAAATTCACATTCTACTATTCCTCTATTCAATCATTTTATACTTTTGTAAAAAATATTCAAATGATCAGTTTAAATAATCGAATTAAAGCTTTTGAATCACTTGGCAAGCTTCTTATTGAAATCGGAGATAACCAACTACAAAAGGAAAATCATAATGAAATCCTGGACAGGCTTGAACAGTCTGTAACAGATGCTGTTAATTATAATGGGTGGTTTATTGAAGATAATGTAAGATACATGCTTACCTCTATTGGTGAAAGCCTTACAAAAACGAACCTTGAGGCATGGATTAAACCATATAAACAAGAATTAACAAAGAGTACCTCCAGTATTACTGTTGGTGTTGTAATGGCCGGAAACATCCCCATAGTTGGATTTCATGATTTCTTATCCGTTCTAATATCTGGAAATAAAATTCAGGCAAAACTCTCGAGCGATGACAATAAACTTCTACCTTTAATTGCTAACCTTCTTATAAGTATCGAACCTGCATTTGAAGAAATGATAAGCTTCACAACCAGTCAACTACAAAATTTTGATGCAATAATTGCCACTGGAAGTAATAATACTTCACGGTATTTTGAATACTATTTTGGCACATACCCAAACATTATCAGAAAAAGCAGAAATGGAATTGCTGTAATAACAGGTAAGGAATCGGCAAAAGAGCTTAAACAACTTACTGATGATATTTTTATGTACTACGGACTTGGTTGCCGAAATGTGTCACATATAATGATTCCAGTTGATTACGATTTTACTACACTATTGGATACTATTTCATCGAATGAGAAAGTTAGTTTAAATCATAAATATTTTAACAACTACGAGTACAATAAAGCTATATATCTAGTTAATGGTAGTCAACATTTCGACACTGGCAACCTTCTACTTATCGAAGAAAATAGCTTTGCATCACCAGTAAGTGTTATAAGCTACGAATATTATTCTGACATAAAAGTTGCTAATAGGTTACTGGAAGAAAATAGCTCCAAAATTCAATGTATTGTATCAATTTCAAAAGAAATTAAAAACGTAATACCACCCGGCGCAAGCCAACATCCTAAACTTTGGGATTACGCTGACGGAATTGACACAATGCAATTTTTAATTAACAATCAATAATGAAATATTCGCCATAAAGTTTTTATTAAAATAATTAGGATTTATTTAATAAAGGTAATATTTTTGCAGCCCTTTTTAAAAAGCATAGTAAAAATCAGAAAAATGAGAAAAGATATTCATCCAAAAGATTACAGATTAGTCGTTTTCAAAGACATGTCAAACGATTACGCATTTATTACACGATCAACTGCAAACACTAAAGATACTATTGAGTGGGAAGATGGTAAAGAGTACCCACTGGTAAAACTTGAGATTTCAAATAAATCACATCCATTCTTCACCGGTAAAATGAAACTGGTTGATACAGCAGGACGTGTTGACAAGTTTAAAAACAAGTACAAAAAACACTTTGATAAAAAAGATCAGTAGTAAATGTATTGTTGCTAAAAATGATACAGTTAGCAATAAATATCTTATCAACAATTAAAAGTAGAGTCTTTGTTTTTGGCAAAGACTTTTTTTTTGTGATTTTTAGTACTTTTATCTCCTTTAATAAGTTATTATTCTACAATACTTTTCTAGATTATGAATTATATATTATTTGACGGACCTGAACGTGACAAACTTCTTCCTTTAACATTTACACGCCCTGTTGCAGATATTAGAATAGGCATCCTCACAATTAAAGAAAAATGGGAAGTATACTTAAACGAAAACGTTTCATTTAAAACTCAAGAGTATCTGAGCAAGAAATATCCGACAATAATTTCAGATAACAATATACTTATTAATGGCTCAGTACTTCCCACCACTGAATTGTTAAATAAAATTAATAGCTTACAACCAGGGCAAATTTTAATGAGAGGTGATTTTGAAATTGCAATAAGATTTGAAACATCCGACATTAATACAGCTAACAAATCTAATTACCAGAAAATCGATACCAGTATTGATTTTTTTAAAATTGATAACACCTGGGATATCTTTCAACTTAATCCACAAGTAATAGTAGACGATTTTACACTTATTACAAAAAACAGAAAATCTTCCATTATCCCAGATACCAACTTTATAATTGGTGATCCTGATAAGATATTTTTTGAAGAAGGAGCAAAAGCAGAATATGCTTTTTTGAATACTACCGATGGACCTATCTATATTGGCAAAGACGCTGAAATTATGGAAGGAAGCAAGATTAGAGGTCCTTTTGCTCTATGTGAGCATAGCACAGTAAAAATGGATGCAAAAATTTATTCAGGAACGACCATTGGCCCTCATTCAAAAGTTGGAGGTGAAGTAAACAATTCTGTTATTTTTGGATACAGCAACAAAGGTCATGACGGTTTTTTGGGAAATTCGGTAATTGGAGAATGGTGTAATCTAGGAGCTGATTCAAATACGTCCAATTTAAAGAATACATATGATTTTGTTAGAATATGGTCGTACAATGAAAATACATTTATTAGTACAGGTTTACAATTTTGTGGGCTCATTATGGGTGACCATTCAAAATCCGGCATCAACACAATGTTTAATACAGGGACAGTTGTAGGGGTTTCAAGTAATATTTACGGTTCAGGATTCCAGCGTAATTTCATTCCATCGTTTATGTGGGGAGGTACTCATGGATTAAAACCTTACAACTTTAAAAAGTTAATTGAGGTTGCTAAGGCAGTTTTCAGCAGAAGGAACATGGAGTTTGACCAAACCGAAGAAGATATTTTTAGTACACTTTTCAATATCAGCCATAAGGAAAAATAATAACAACCAATTACATTTATTCAGATTTGGCATACTAATTGACTAACAACTCATTCTATATCTATCGATAAGATTGCACATAGCTAAACAACTCTATCTTACTGATTAGATGATTATTAAACAACATGCTGTAATTTAGTTTATTTTACGGCTGACAATTTGACTTAACAGGATATCAAAATATGGATAAGATTATTGGATTAACCGACATAGTGGATACAGAAACAGAATTTTTCCCATTACTGTCAACTGAAGATGAAGAGATGATGAACGCGGAAGACGTTCCAGACGAATTACCCATACTTCCGCTTCGAAACACAGTACTATTTCCAGGAGTAGTGATACCCATTACTGTTGGACGAGATAAATCAATAAAGCTAATTAAAGAGGCATATCAAGGCAATAAAACCATTGGTGTTGTTGCACAAAAAGACGCAGAAGTTGAAGACCCTGAAATTGATGACCTCCAAAAAACTGGAACGATAGCAAGGTTGATTAAAATACTTCAGATGCCTGATGGAAATACTACCGCAATTATACAAGGCAAAAAACGATTTGAAATTACTGAAGTTACGCAATCAGACCCATATTATAAAGCGAAGATTATTAGCCTTGAATACACAGGAAAGGTTCCTGAGAATAAGAAATTTAGTGCTCTAATATCTTCGGTTAAAGATCTTAGTATTCAAATTATTGAGAAATCGCCTGCTATTCCATCTGAAGCCGTCTTCGCAATTAACAACATTGAAAGTCCTGTATTCTTGTTAAACTTCGTGTCTTCAAATTTAAATGTTGAGAATGATGCAAAGCAGGAACTATTGGAAATGACAGACCTCGACCTACGTGCAAATAAAGTATTGGAGATCATGACCAAAGAGCTTCAAATGCTTGAATTGAAACATGATATTCAGAAAAAAGTTAAAGTTGACATGGATAAACAGCAACGTGATTTCATGTTAAATCAACAACTTAAAACTATTCAAGATGAACTTGGCGGTGGTCCTCATGACAGTGAAATTAAAGACCTGAATGATAAAGCTGCAAAAAAGTTATGGTCAGATGAAATTGCAGAGGTTTTCAAAAATGAGATGATAAAACTTCAAAGGATGAACCCTGCTGCTGCAGAGTATTCTATACAACTAGGATATCTAGACCTGTTTGTAGAATTACCATGGAATAAATTCTCAAAAGATAACCTAGATCTTAACAATGCATTAAAAATACTTAATAACGACCACTACGGACTCGAAAAAATTAAAGACAGAATCATAGAGCACTTAGCGGTACTCAAGCTAAAGGATAATATGAAATCGCCAATATTATGTTTTGTTGGGCCTCCGGGTGTTGGGAAAACGTCTTTGGGTAGATCAATTGCACATGCACTGGGAAGAAAATATGTGCGCATGTCGCTGGGAGGTGTTCGCGATGAAGCAGAACTTCGTGGTCACCGTAAAACATATATAGGTGCAATGCCCGGTAGAATTATTCAAAGTCTCAAAAAGGTTAAAACATCTAACCCTGTATTCATGTTGGATGAGGTTGATAAAGTTAGCGGTAATAATTACAGTGGCGACCCTCAGGCTGCTCTTCTTGAGATACTTGACCCTGAACAAAACAATTCTTTTTACGATAATTATTTAGAGGTTGAGTACGACCTTTCAAACATCATGTTCATTGCAACGGCAAACACTTTATCTACCGTACACCCTGCCTTGCGTGATAGAATGGAAATAATTGACCTTAGCGGTTATTTACTCGAGGAAAAAATTGAAATAGCTAAAAGACATTTACTTCCAAAACAGTATAAGGAACATGGTGTAAAGCCTGCTCAGGTTAAATTCAACAAAGCTTTAATTGAAAAAATAATTGATGAGTATACAAGGGAAGCAGGTGTACGTAATCTTGAGAAGCAAATTGCAAAAGTTATTCGAAACAGAGCTAAGTATATTGCTATGGATGAGTCATATGAGCCAAAACTCTCAACAAATGACCTACCTGAAATATTAGGCATCCCCAGATTTCAAAAAGATAAAGATATAACAAATAATATTGCAGGAGTGGTTACAGGCTTAGCATGGACAGCAGTAGGGGGAGAAATTCTATTTATTGAAGTAAGCCTAAGTAAAGGAAAAGGGCACCTGAAATTAACAGGAAATCTTGGCGATGTAATGAAAGAATCGGCAAGTCTTGCTTTCGAATACTTAAAGGCACATCATGAAGTTCTTGGTCTCAAACCCGAGACTTTCGAGAAATGGAATGTACATATTCATGTTCCTGAAGGCGCAACACCAAAAGATGGCCCTTCTGCAGGCGTAACAATGCTTACAGCTCTTGCCTCAGCCTTTACACAACGAAAGGTGAAAGCTAAGCTAGCTATGACCGGTGAAATAACACTTAGAGGCAAGGTATTACCAGTGGGAGGAATTAAAGAAAAGATACTTGCAGCAAAACGTGCTAATATTAAAGAAATTTTGCTCTCTAAAGAGAATAAAAGAGATATCGATGATATTAAAAAAGATTACATCAAAGGATTAACTTTTATTTATGTTGATAGTATGTTAGATGTTATAGATCATGCCTTGTTAAATACAAAAGTTAGCAATCCCCTTATTATTACTTAAAAAGTTATAATTTGAGTTTACGAAAAACATACTTCTTTTTTGCCTTTTTGCTGATTTCAATAATATTTAATTCATGCAGCAATAAACACAACAACTCAGATAAAACTATTTTTAGTTATAATGAATCAACTGGTATTATTTCATTAGACCCTGCATTTTCAAGAGATCAGGCTCATATATGGGTTTGTAATCAACTGTATAATAGTCTCGTAAAATTAGATGACAGCTTAAATGTTATTCCATCAATTGCACATAGCTGGGAAATATCAGAAAACGGTCGAATATATACTTTTCACCTTCGTGATGATGTTTATTTCCACCCTGATTCGTCATTTAGTAACCTCACAAGAAAAGTTATTGCAAATGATTTTGTTTATAGCTTTAACAGGATACTAAATCCTAAAACTGCTTCGCCAGGGGCATGGGTACTTTCTAATGTAGTAAAAACCAACAACAAGTACGCATTTGATGCCATAAACGACAGCACATTAAGCATAACTATAAAGCAATCGTTCCCACCATTTTTAGGAATATTAAGCATGAAATACTGCTCTGTACTTCCTTATGAAGCTGTTGAATATTATGGAGCAGATTTCAGAAGACATCCTGTTGGAACAGGACCTTTTAAACTTCAAAGCTGGATTGAGAACATTAAACTGGTATTACGCAAAAATCCAACTTATTTTGAAAAGGAAGGCGGTAATCAACTGCCTTACCTTGATGGAGTTGCAGTGTCTTTTCTAATTGATAAAATGACAGCCTTCATGGAGTTTGTAAAAGGTAATTTTGATTTAATTTCAGGAATTGACGCCTCATATAAAGATGAATTATTAAACAGATCAGGACAACTCAAATCTAAATATACAGACAAGTTTAGTATGATAGAAGGTCCATATCTTAATACAGAATATCTGGCAATACTAGTTGACAGTACTACACCAGCAGCAAAAAATAACCCACTACTTAACATCAATGTCAGAAAAGCTATTAACTACGGTTTTGACAGGCGGAAGATGATTCATTATCTTAGAAACGGAATTGGAACGCCCGGAACCAGGGGAATTATTCCCAAAGGTATGCCCGCATTCAATCCAAATGCAGATTATGGGTACGATTATAATCCTGAAAAATCCAGGAGACTTTTGGTTGAAGCTGGTTATGATCAGAAAAATCCAGTACCTGAAATATCGCTTGTTACCACTCCTGAGTATGTCGACTTATGCAAATTTGTTCAATCCCAACTTAAGGATGTTGGATTTAATATTGCAATAGAAGTCTCTCCTACTGCCACTGTTAGAGAACAAAAAGCTAATGGAAAACTCAACTTTTTCAGAGCCTCCTGGATAGCTGATTACCCTGATGAAGAAAATTATCTTTCAATGTTCTACAAAGTAAATTTTGCTCCAAATGGCCCTAACTATACTCACTTTTCAAATGCACAAGTCGACTCGTTATATCTGGCATCCTTTAGTATCAACGATAAAAACTCAAGAATAAATCAGTATCGTGTTATCGATAGTTTAATTATGGAAGAAGCTCCAGTTGCCGTTCTTTATTATGATAAGGTTATAAGGTTTGTACAAAAAGATATCATTGGAATGACAATAAACCCTATCAACATGTTAAACCTGGAGAGAGTAAAGAAACAATCAGTCAATTAAATGATTAATACGTTCCCAGAAAACTTTTCTCGCAAAGGCGCAAAAACGCAAAGATTTTGCATTATATAATTTAATGACAAAGCATAGATATTAAAGATTCTTTTTTGAGGATAGAATTGAAATATTTATTCTTCGCGGCTTAGCGCCTTTGCGAGAAATGCTTTTATTAATTGAGGCTAAAACTCAACAACTTTGCATTTATTCTTCTTCATGAAAGTATTGATTATCCGCCGCACTTCTTTATTGTCACGATAACTTACAATACAATCATGCATTAATTCCATTTGACCATCTATCTGATCTTTATTTAAATAACCAAAGCCCAAATACTTACCGCTTTCAATTTTTACAATAGAATTTTCATCATCATTTCTTCCATTATCTATAACAAAGAAATTCTGATGCTTAAACTGGTAATTCTCCAAAGCCTCATCTACTCTGGAGTTATATAATGATGGGGACTCCTCCCCAATGCATGCGCCTTTACAAGTGTGAATCTGATAATGAAAACAGGCACCACTAGTATCATAAAGGCCACTCAACTTCTGACATAAATTAAAATCTTCACATATTTTGGTTAAATGCTCTTTTCCTTCAAGTGCCGAACTATAGGTATATAATGGTGTTAGCTCATCAATAATTCTCATAATTTTTAAATTCTTATAACCCTTTTCATCTTCAAAAGAATACAAACCATAATTAAAATATGTTCGTTTTTGTGATTGATTAAATATAGGTTGATTTCGTTTAATTTCATCCGACTCTAACAATAGTGCAATTAGCTCACTACCAGTTTTCTGATATCCAACATCAGCAATCATACTCTTCATTTTGATTGCCTTTTTGTGAAGGTTATTATTTAAATGAGAAAGCACCCTGTCATGTATATTTATGGATTTACCTACATAAATTAGTTCTTTACTTTTATCATAAAAATAATAAACTCCGGCCTCTGATGGTAGATCTTTAATGAGTGACTTGTTTAAATCCGATTGTGCTCCATTAATATTAACATCTTCAAGATTACTATCTATGGATAGGAGCATTTCAAATAGTTTTGTTGTAGCCAGTGCATCTCCGGCGGCACGATGTCGGGCATGGTTTTCTATTTCAAGATCATTGCAAAGTCGTCCAAGGCTATATGATTTTCTTCCTGGGATTAGTTTCCTGCTAAGCTTAACAGTGTCAAGAGTTTTTCGTGCAAAATCATAACCAAGGCTCTTAAACTCATTACGCATAAATCCATAATCAAAACGTACATTGTGACCAACTATCATTTTGTCATCAGTTAGTTCCACAATTTTCTTTGCAATTTCATAAAACTTAGGAGAATCCTCAACCATCTGATTATTAATACCTGTTATTTGAATTATCCTGTATGGTATTTTCTTTTCAGGATTTATCAATGTAGAGAATTCATCAACAACCTTTTGCCCATCATGTATAAATATTGCTATCTCAGTTATCTTCTCATTTGAAGGACTAAGTCCGGTTGTCTCTATGTCGATTATTGCGTACATTTTTGTTTTACCACTAAGGTCTGTAAAGGATATCTATAGTGAATAAATTTTTGAAATATTCAAGTATCTAAAAGCTTAGTCAGAAATCGTCAAGTTCGAGGCTCGCAAAGTGCAGAAAATAAAGAGTTTACTTTCGTAAATGACTGGTTTTCTATACGAGTATAACGAAGAAATTGGCGTTTTCTGGCAAGCACAAACTAAAGATTTAACTTCATCTGAATAGCCTGCACCTGCTTCTTCAGCTCCTTAACCTCTCTGGTAAGTTCATCCTTTTCTTTACTTGGCTCAGGTACTTCAGAACTGATATAATTTACAAACTTCCATATTTCTGTTACATCGCTAATTTTTATTTCATAAGGTAAAAAAAGTGGATTTAAGGAGTGAAGCATAAGCTTCCCTTTGCTTTCAATTAGATTTTCGATAACCTTAAATACCATTCCATCATCACGAGTAAGAATAATATATGCATGGTGATTTCGTATTGTACTCCAATCCTGAACAAACTCACCGGTAACATACGATGCATCAGGAATGGGCAACATTGAGTCTCCGCTAATCTGAAAACTTCTGTATTTTTTTTGCTTGGAAAGAAAAGGAAGTTTAAATGTTGGTAATATTCTTATGTACTCAGGATCAGCATATCCGGCTGCATAACCTGCCCTGGCCTTCTCATTAACAAGCTCAATATTTTCTTCATTGTCCTGATCAACTATTGTTGCTAACACTCTCAGGTTACTACCTTTTATATATATGTCATAGCCTTTTTCCAGCTGCAACAACTGGCTCTCCGGTAGCGACTCCAAATCAACTTTTATTAATGTATCAATTGCAACCCCAAAGTAATTAGAGAACAGTGTTAATGCACCTAGGTTTGGTTGCCCTACTCCATTTTCATAGCCACTTAATGTAGGACGCTTTATCTCTAATGCATGTGCCACATCATCTTGTGTGCGCCCCTTACGCTTTCTTAATAATTTAATATTGCTTTTAAAATACATAGTTTTTGAGTATTTAGTGATGAATTACAACAATGCAAGATACAGGAATCAGGAGCCAAAGCGTATTCAAACCATCTTTTTGTCATCCTGAGCAGAGCGAAGGATCTCTACCTTTTTAAGATTCTTCGCTCTGCTCAGAAAGACAAAGACTTGCAATACGAACTCATATTAGTACTTAAACCCCATTTAATTCTTTTTTCTTCACTCTTCTATTTGACATTATATCACATTAATGATTATATTGTAATCGCAAAAATGCTTATATAATAATCAAAAATAATACAAATATTTTAATTGTCAAGTATTTCATCAAAAAAATAACAGCAAAACAATAAAATGAATGACCGAACCATAATTCACCTTGACTTAGATACATTTTTTGTATCAGTTGAGCGCTTAATAAACTCCTCGCTTGTGGGCAAGCCAGTTATAATAGGAGGCATGTCAGATAGAGGTGTAGTATCAAGCTGCAGTTATGAAGCACGGCAATTTGGTGTACATTCGGCTATGCCAATGCGGATGGCTAAACAAATGTGCAATGATGCTATATTTATTCGTGGGGATATGGAAGAATACAGCAAACAATCGAAACTTGTAACCGACATAATTTCCGAAAGCGCACCCGTTTACGAAAAAGCCTCCATTGATGAGCATTACATCGACATAACAGGAATGGATCGTTTTTTTGGCAGCCTGAAATGGAGTCATGAATTGCGTGAACGTATCATCAAGAATACTGGTCTTCCTATTTCATTCGGACTTTCAACCAACAAAACTGTTTCAAAAATTGCTACCGGTGAAGCCAAACCCAATGGCGAACTATACGTACCTCAGGAAAATGTACGCCCATTTTTGTTTCCCCTATCAATAAGAAAAATACCTATGATCGGAAAACAAAGTTACCGGCTTCTACGATCCATGGGCGTTTCTACAATTCGCACCCTCAGCATGATACCACCTGAAATGATGATACAAGTAATGGGCAAAAACGGCATTGCAGCCTGGAAAAAAGCCAATGGCATCGACAATACACCTGTAATTCAATATTCTGAGCGCAAATCAATCAGCACCGAACGAACCTTTGACAAAGACACTACAGATATAATAAAACTTAAAAACCTACTTATTTCAATGGTTGAAAAAATTGCCTTTGAACTACGAAAAAAACAAAAACTAACAGGATGTATTACTGTTAAAATACGTTATTCAAACTTCGACACACATACTCTGCAGAAACACCTCCCCTACACTTCATTCGATCATGTACTAATGCAAACAGCTCTTGAATTATTTGAACGATTGTACACAAGAAGAATGCTCATAAGATTAATCGGAGTACGCTTCAGCCATCTGGTTGGAGGCAGCCAGCAATTAGACCTTTTTGATGATAAACCGGAGATGATAGACCTTTACCAGGCGATGGACAGCATAAGGTTGAGATACGGGAAAAAGGCAGTAAGGAGGGCAATTGGGGTTTGATAGCAACATCAGCAACCACAAATAACAATAAATGACCACCAATGACCACCAATGACTACAAATGACTACCAATGACAACTAAATAACACATAAAACATTGTTCCTCAACTCCCACTCATATTACAGTCTTCGTTACGGCACTTATTCCATTGATGCATTGGTAGAGGAAGCTTCAAAAAGGAATATTGCAGCTATGGCTCTCACTGACATCAATAATTCATCGGGAATTATTGACTTTGTGAAATCATGCAAAGCACAGGGAATCAAGCCTATTGGAGGCATGGAATTTAAAAATGTTGATGAATTACTTTTCATAGGAATTGCTCGCAACAATAGTGGCTTCAGAGAACTGAACGAATACATGAGTGTCATCAACCTTAAAGAAAAAGAACATACTTCATCAGCTCCTAAATTTAATAATGTGTACGTCATCTACCCTATGACTAATACCTCTGAACTAAGCTTGAAAGCTAACGAGTTCATCGGCATAAAGCCATCACAAGTTCATAAATTAGTAACCCTAAATAACAAACAACTTGAAAAAATGGTAATTCAGCAACCTATTACTTTTGCTGATAAAAAAACATGGTATCTGCATAAAAACCTGCGTGCCATCGACCATAATTTACTATTAAGCCAACTTACACCCAATATGTATGCACAGAGGGATGAAGTATTTCTTCATGAGTCAGAAATAATTGCAGCTTTTGAACAATATCCTCAAATCATAAAAAACACACAGTCGATTATTGATAACTGCAAAATTGATTTCGATTTTGATTCTCCCAAAAACAAAAAAACATTCACCGGTAGCCGCTACGATGATAAGATATTACTGGAAAAACTGACATATGACGGCATGAAATATCGCTATGGAAAAAACAATAAGCAGGCAGCAAAAAGAGTAACAAATGAGCTTGAGATAATCGACAAACTTGGATTCTCTTCCTATTTCCTGATAACCTGGGATATTATCCGATATTCTTTGTCCAGGGGTTTCTACCATGTTGGACGTGGCAGTGGTGCCAATAGTGTTGTTGCTTATTGCTTAAAGATAACAGATGTCGATCCAATCGAGCTTAACCTATATTTTGAGCGATTCATCAACCCAAAGCGCACATCCCCTCCTGACTTTGATATAGATTATTCGTGGAAAGACCGTGAAGAAGTGCAAGACTATATTTTTAAACGATACGGTCGTAAACACACTGCATTTCTAGGTACATCCGTAACCTTCAAGGGTAAATCCATTTATCGTGAACTGGGCAAAGTACATGGTCTGCCAAAGTCAGAAATTGATGTTTTAACAAAAAACCCGGCAGCCGAAAAAGGCAAGAATCAAATTACCCGACATATTCACCACTTAGCTACAATGATGGTTGGCTTCCCTAACCAGCGGAGTATTCATGCTGGTGGTATACTTATCTCCGAAGAGCCAATTACATGCTACACAGCCCTCGATCTGCCCCCAAAAGGATTTCCCACCACACAATGGGATATGTATGTAGCCGAAGACATCGGCTTTGAGAAGCTTGACATATTAAGCCAGCGCGGCATAGGGCATATTAATGATGCTGTTGATATAATACGTAACAACCATGGTATTAATATTGATATACATCAGGTTGAGAAATTTAAAAACGACCCTAAGGTAAAAGCACAACTCAAAAGAGCTGAAACAAATGGATGTTTTTACATTGAAAGTCCTGCTACACGAGGTCTGCTAAAGAAACTCGAATGCGATAATTATCTCACTCTTGTAGCTGCCAGTTCCATAATACGTCCCGGGGTAGCTAAATCGGGGATGATGCGCGAATATATTCACCGTTTCCATAATCCTGATAAATTTGAGTACATCCACCCAGTGATGAAGGAACAGTTGGAGGAAACTTACGGAGTTATGGTGTACCAGGAGGATGTGCTAAAAGTATGTCACCACTTTGCCGGCCTCGACCTTGCTGATGCTGATGTATTACGCAGAGCAATGAGTGGAAAACATCGTGGGAAGGATGAATTTAAGCGTATTGTAGAGAAATTTTTTAGCAATTGTAAAGAAAGGGGTTACCCCGATAATATAACAAAAGAAGTCTGGCGACAAATTGAAAGTTTTGCAGGCTATTCATTTTCAAAAGCACACTCAGCATCTTATGCTGTTGAGAGCTTCCAGAGTCTTTACCTAAAAGCTTACTACCCACTTGAGTTCCAGGTGGCTGTCATCAATAATTTTGGAGGATTCTATCATTCATGGGTATATTTTAACGAGGCAAAACGACAAGGGGGCAATATCCACTTGCCTTGTGTAAACAATAGTGACTTCAATACAAGTATTACCGGTAATGATATTTATATTGGAATGGTACATATTGCTAACCTGGAAAATAAATTAGCTCATGCAATTATTGACGAGCGTAATCTTAATGGAAATTATACAAATCTTGAAAACTTCATCCAACGCATTGCACCCGAAATTGAACAATTACTTCTACTGGTTAAGATTAACGCTTTTAGCTTTACAGGAAAATTAAAGTCGCAATTACTTTGGGAAGCACATCTGTTACAAAAAACCAACAAACAACTGCCCAAAACAAATCGCCTGTTCGAAAGTAAAAGCAAACAGTTTAAACTTCCCAAACTTGTATATAACGCATTAGAAGATGCTTATGATGAAATAGAACTGTTAGGATTCCCTGTTAGCTCAAGTTATTTTAATATGCTAAGAACTAGTTTTAGGGGTGAGATAGCAGCATCTGAAATGGACAATATGATCGGGAATAAAGTAAGAATGGTTGGATTGCTGGTCACAATCAAATATGTAAATACGGTAAAGAGAGAACTAATGCACTTTGGTACTTTTTTAGATAAAGCAGGTGAATTTTTCGACACCACCCACTTCCCATCCTCGCTAAAGAAATATCCTTTCAGAGGGCATGGCCTTTATTTAATATTAGGAAAAGTTGTTACCGAGTTTGGCTATGCAAGCATTGAGGTTGAGAAACTTGCTAAATTGCCCCTACAAAGTGATCCGAGGGAGGAATAATCTATCAGACCTTCCAGAGTCGGTACGACCTGTAAGAGTCATAAGTATTATTCCTTTTTCAAATATTGAATGTTGAACGCCCAATATCCAAAGTTGAATTGAGTTCGGTATTCACTCAACATTCAGTTCCGTTTTATACAAGGCTGAAAGACCAAATTGAACAGAATTAGCTTGATTAGAAATTTTAAAAAAACGGATAAATTATATTAGGTCATTAATTGAAGGTTGGTGTAATAAAAAATTAGTTTTTTACCCACACGCTTCTGCCCTTCGGAAAAGTTGGGGTAGCTCACCAACATTGCACATTTACTCACAGATATTACAAACTTAGTTGATGTTCGTGATTTTCAATTGTAATTCACACAGGTTAACCCTCAAACCAAATTGTTGCAAAAACGAGAGCAAAACCAAACTTGTTTGAACTTTGCCAAGTGGAGACACAATCAGCAACGCTAAATTTGCAAAAAAGTTCAATTTACAATTTAGAATTCTCAGACACAATTGAAAACTACAATAGTTAAGTAATTTTCCGAAACACTCATCGATAAAAAACTATCAAACTTCTAAAATTATACAGCAATAGTCTAAACTAATTGTTTCGTACATCTAAATACATGAATCTTTGTTTCGAAATTTATTCAAAGGTTATATGATGAAGCACATAATTTTAGTTCAGATAATTATACTAAGTATTATTCCTGAATTTCTAATAGCACAAAAACAACCATTCTCTGTAGAAGAATGCATAGTTTATGCATGGGAAAATAGCACTGACATAGGCAGGGCAAACAATAGTGTTAAGATCCAAGATGCTTATCTGATTAGATCAAAAGCTGAGCGCCAACCAAATTTATATTTTACTGGTAATCAAAGCTTAAGTTCATCACGTAATTATCAATATAACGAAACGGAAGGAATCTGGACAAATAGTAATAGTGCCAATCTTTCAATTTCGTTAGGTTCTGAAATAACCTTATACAATGGGGCAAAGCTGAAAAATACCATAACTCAGGGTAAAACTAATCTTACGGCATCAGAAACCGATATTCAAACTCAAAAGGAACTAATCAGTTTAAATGTGCTTTCGTCATATATAGTTGCTCTACTTGCTGTTGAGAATGTTGAAAACTACGATGCTCAGCTTAAATCAACTGAAAAACAATTAGAATTAGCAGAAGCACGAAAGTCGGCGGGAATTATTTCCACTTCTGATTTCTTAAATATAAAGTCACAATATGCTTCTGATAAAGCTACCTTTATTGATGCAGAAAATACACTTAGAATAAATCTAGTTGCCTTAATGCAATTGATGAATATGCCTATTGATTATTCTTTTACTATACAGGAGCCAAATATTGATTCCTTAATAAAACACACACCTGAAACCGATGCTAATTTAATTTACAATATCGCTTTAGGATTACAACCATCAATTAAATCGGCCAAATTGTATCTGGAAAGTACCGAAATGAACATAAAAATAGCAAAAGCTGACGCTTTGCCTCAATTATCATTAGGAGGAAGTATTGGAACAGGATATAATAGTGCTATGCAGTATAATAATTTTAGCGAACAGTTTTCCAATAAAGTAGTTCCAACAATTGGTCTTTCACTTTCAGTCCCAATTTTTCAACGAAAAAAAGTTAAAACCAATGTAACAATTGCCAATATACAAACTCAAAATGAGGAGCTCACTTTAATTGATTTAAAAAATGATCTGCGAAAATATATTGAACAAGCTTGTATTGATTATCAAACAGCAAGCAGTAACTATTTGGCACTACAAGAACAATACGATGCAGAAAATGAGTCGTATCATCTTTCAGATGAAATGTTTACACAAGGCATGATAAATTCAGTTGATTTTCTAACCTCAAAAAACAATTTAGTTACTGCTGAAAATAAACTAACACAAACAAAATATAATGTGTTACTGCAAAATAAAATTATTGATTATTATATGGGCAAAAGCATAATTTTTTAGTTGGTTGCCATAAAAACCACGAAATAAAATAGATATGAAAAAAATAAATTTAAAACGTAGGAAACTGTTAATATCAGCAATAGCCTTAATCATAATTGCCATAGCCTCATTTACATATATATCATGGGGAAAAATTAATAATGAATATGTTTTTGAAACAGAAATTGTGAAAAAAGGGTCAGTAAGCAATGCTATAACTGCCACAGGAACCTTAGAGGCAACCAATACAGTTGTTGTTGGAACACAGGTTTCGGGAGTTATAGAAAAACTATATGTTGATTTTAATTCCGTTGTTAAAAAAGGCCAGCTTATTGCCGAACTTGATAAATCCACCTTGCAATCGAGCCTCGAAAATGCCCAGGCTGATTTGGATAATGCTCAAGCTGAATATGATTATCAAAAATCCAATTGGACTCGAACAAAAGTTCTTTTTGATAAAGATTTACTATCTCAAAGTGATTACGATTTGGCAATTTATAACTTTAGAAAAAGCAAAGCATCTGTAAAATCAGCAAATGCTAATTTGGATAGATCTGCTCGTAATTTAAGCTATGCTACTATTTATTCTCCAATTGATGGAATAGTGCTTAACCGTGCTGTTGAAGAAGGGCAAACTGTTGCTTCAAGCATGAATACACCTGAACTTTTTACGATTACTAATATGCTATCGGTAATGCAGGTGGAAGCAGATATTGATGAAGCTGATATAGGTATGGTAAAACAACAACAGCGAGTTGAATTTACAGTTGACGCATTTCCTGACCTTACCTTTGATGGTGAAGTGTCGGAGATCCGCTTACAGCCGAACGAATCGTCTAATGTGATTACCTATATTGTAATTATCACGGTAAGTAATCCTGATTTAAAATTAAAACCGGGAATGACAGCAAGCATAACCACTTATGTTGAAGAGGCAAGCGATGTACTATTGATAGCAGCAAAGGCTGCTCGTTTTTCTCCTAACCGACAATTATTAGATGATTACATGAGTAGTTTATCAGATCAACAGCAAAAACCACCATCGAGTGAGCCTATGGCAATGAACGATGAAAGCAGGCCTAAACCTCCTCAAAGACCAATGCCGGAATTAGACGATTCACATAAAATGGTTTGGGTAAAAAACGGTGATCATATGCATCCGGTTGTAATTGATGTAGGTATTGATGATGGTTCAAATATTGAGGTAATCTCAGGATTAGAGGAAGGTGAGATAGTTGTTACTTCTTTTGAATTCACCAGCAGTTCTGTTGATGATGATGCGACTCAAAAAGATGATGAGCAAAAAAGTCCATTTGTTCAGGAAAGATCTGGTGGTAAAGGTGGTGGTCCTGGTGGTCCACCAAGATAATTAGATTCTTAGATAAAAGTATTGTGGACAATTACTAATTAAGAAAGAAGATATGAGAAGTGAGAAAATTTATAATTATTAAAAATGGATAACAAAGAAATCATATCAATAAAAAACCTGCATAAAAACTATTATGTTGGAGAGGAAACAATCAAAGCACTTCGGAGAGTAGATTTATCTATTTCGAAAGGCGAGTTTGTTGCTATAATGGGTGCAAGTGGTTCTGGTAAATCTACTCTGCTAAACATACTTGGATGCCTTGATTTACCTACTGAAGGCGATTATTTTCTGGACGGAGAAAATATAAAATCCTTAAATAAAAACCAACTAGCAGATATTCGTAATCAAAAGCTGGGATTCGTATTTCAATCATACAACCTATTGCCACGGACATCGGCACTTGAAAATGTAGAATTACCTTTATTGTACAACCCTTTAGTTAGCAATGCCGAACGAAAAGAAAAAGCAGAACAAGCATTAATTTCTGTTGGGCTAAAAGATAGAATGAAGCATTTATCCAATCAAATGTCGGGTGGACAACAGCAACGAGTGGCTATTGCACGCTCAATGGTAAATAGTCCGGTGGTTATTTTTGCTGACGAAGCAACTGGAAACCTTGATACACGTACATCCTTTGAAATTATGGCCCTTTTTCAGGAGTTAAACGATAATGGGATGACAATTTGTTTTGTTACCCATGAACCCGATATTGCTGTATTAACCAATCGCAATGTATTTTTTCGCGATGGCTATATCGTTAAAGATAAGATGATAAGAAATAGGCAAAATGCAGTTGATGTTCTTGCTCAATTAAAAGACGAAACTTATGTTTTTGATAATTAGATTAACAGCACAAATTGAGAAATAATGAAACTTTTTAATTTATTTAAGATAGCCATAGCTGCCATTAGACGAAATAAAATGCGTTCGTTTTTAACCATGCTTGGCATTGTAATAGGTGTAGCTGCTGTAATTGCAATGTTAGCCATTGGCCAGGGATCGAATGCTAGTATTCGTGAAACTATTTCCTCAATGGGCACCAACCTAATAAATGTAATGCCGGCAAGTCAAAACCGTGGTGGTGTACATCAGGGGCGTTCAGCATCACACACTCTTGTTGTTGAAGATGTGACTTATTTAAAAAATAACAGCATATTAATAGATGCCGTTTCACCGGAAATAGATGGAAGCGGTCAGATTGTTTATGGTTCCAATAACTGGCCTACTCAAATTTACAGCGGAAATGAGGATTATCCTTTTATAAAAAAATACGAGATTGAAACTGGGCGCATTTATACATTAAAAGAAATCAAAAGTGCTGCCAAAGTTTGTTTAATCGGACAAACAATAATTGAGAATATCTTTAGCGAAGATGAAGACCCGATTGGAAAAACCATTAGATTTAATAAAATTCCGTTTAAGATAATTGGTACTCTAAAAGAGAAAGGCGATAATACTTTTGGACAAGATCAGGACGATATGGTACTTGCACCCTATACAACAGTAATGAAACGACTTTTTAGACAAACGTTTTTACGTGCCATTGTTATATCTGCTAAATCGGAAGAACAGATTACTGAAACAAGTGCAGAAATAACCGAGCTCTTACGCTTATCTCATAAATTAAAAGATAGTGAAGACGATGATTTTGAAATAAGAACGCA
Organism: uncultured Lentimicrobiaceae bacterium; assembly: GCA_964460905.1. Lineage (GTDB taxonomy): Bacteria > Bacteroidota > Bacteroidia > Bacteroidales > F082. Next base: position 62,926 of record CAYWRM010000009.1, on the reverse strand, counting down.
AGAAGAACTGATTAGCAATTTTGGATCAATATCAGAGATGATGTTGGTGTTATTAGGTTCTATTGCAGCAATTTCGTTAGTTGTAGGAGGTATTGGGATTATGAACATTATGTATGTGTCGGTTACCGAACGCACACGGGAAATTGGATTAAGAATGGCTATTGGAGGCAAGGGGAAAGATATACTTCGGCAGTTCCTTTTGGAGGCTCTGTTGCTGAGCATCTTAGGTGGAGTAATTGGTGTTATATTAGGAATTGTAGTATCAAACATTGTAGAAAATGTATTGGGATGGCCCGTGTTAATTACGACAGATTCCATTCTATTATCTTTTTTGTTTTGCACATTTATTGGGGTGTTTTTTGGGTGGTATCCTGCACGCAAAGCATCAGCACTAAATCCTATTGAAGCTCTAAGGCACGAATAATAATGCAATTATCAAATTTTATTTATTAATAAACTTTAAATTTTAGTAAAATGAAAAAACAAATTTTAATTATCGTACTAATTGGTTTAATAACCATAAATTTCAACTCGCTAATGGCTCAAGAACGTCAGGAGCGAAAACCTCCACAGGAGCAGGTTAACACACTAACTAAAGCTCAAACAAAAAAAGTGAACAAAATTTTAGCTAAATACGACAGTAAATCTCTAACAGAAGATGATGCTAAAGCTATTATGGATGCAATCAGAGATGATAAGATTCCAGGAGGTAAAGGGGTTGAAGATGCAATCAATGATGCTGGATTTAATTTCGAAGAAATAAGAAAGCTTGCTCCTCCACCAGCAAGACCTGGTAAAAAACAAAAAGAAAAATAATTAATTTCAAGTAGTATCCCCCATAGATGGTTCTATTTTGAAATTATCTATTGGGGTCCTTATCTGAATTATTAAAGCACTAGGACTCTAATAGTGAAATCGATTAAATAATTTGTATCGGCAATCTTTTAAAATATTAAATTTACAAAATGGAAATTTCTAAAAACAGAATAGAAAAATGGTTACCTCATATTGTTGGATTATTGCTTTTTTCCATTCTCCCACTTTTTGTATTTGACAGAAATAACGATCGGGCTACTTTTTGGATGTATAGCTACTACTACCAATTAATTTTTATGATTGTAGCTTTCTACGTTAATTACTTAGTCATTGTACCTCGTTTTTTCTTTGAAAAAAGAAAAATATATTTCTTTGGAGTCATATTACTGTTTGCCATTTTATTGCTTATCACATCACAATATCTATATGATTTATTGCAATTAGACAGTTTAATGCATGAAAACATAAATGGGAGAAGAATTGCTCCCCAAAAAAAGACTTTTGACTTGCATCCTAAACTTGTCGACAACTTTTTTTTATTGTTGGTTGTACTTGGTTTTAGCAGCGGAATGGCAATAATTCAGCAACTTAGAAAAAATGAAACAAAACAAAAAGAGATAGAAAAAGTCCGGGTTGATTCTGAATTAGCATTCCTTAAAAACCAAATCAGCCCACATTTTTTCTTTAACTCTTTAAACAATATCTACGCACTTATTGCCATCGATAGCTCCAAAGCCCAAAAGTCAGTAGAGAAACTATCGGGATTAATGAGATACTTAATTTATGATTCGGACATAAAAAAAGTTGAACTAAAAAAAGAATTTGATTTTATACGAAATTACATTGAGCTAATGCAGCAAAGGCTCACTTCAAAAATTAAATTGAATGTGAATATAGACACTAAGCTGCCCGATGCCAAAATACCACCCTTGTTATTTATACCTTTTATTGAAAACGCTTTTAAGCATGGTATAAGCTATCGTGAAAACTCATTTATTTCAATATCGCTTAAAGCTGAGAATAATAAAATTATTTTTGCATGTACTAACAGTATTCCCGTAAACAAGAAGGAATCCAACCATATAAAAGGTGGGATTGGCATTGTAAATATAAAAAAGCGCTTAGAACTAATTTACGGCAATCTGGCAGAGCTAAAAATAGATAAGGATAGAAGCCAGTATATTGTTCATTTAACCATTCCATTAGATTTAGAAATATGAACAAAATTACTTGCATAGCCATCGATGATGAACCATTAGCTTTAGGGTTGATAGTTTCGTACATTAACAAAACTCCGTTTCTGGAGCTTTGCGGAGAGTATGACAATCCCATTGATGCCATGGAATTTTTAGAGGAAAACCCAGTACAGCTTATTTTACTGGATATTAAAATGCCCGATTTGACAGGTGTTGAGTTTGCCCGAACACTGAACGAAGATTGTAAAATAATTTTTACTACAGCATACGATAAATATGCTGTAGAAGGTTTTCAACTTCATGCGCTCGATTATTTATTAAAGCCCATTAGTTATGAGGTTTTCCTTAATTCTGTCATGCATGCAAAAGAACATTTTGATTTATTAAAATCAGCATCTCCAAATAAACCAATTGAAACGGACGAAAACTATCTGTTTATTAAAGCCGATTACCAGATACAGCGAATTGAGTATAATGATATTTTATATATTGAGGGACTAAAAGATTATGTGAAACTGTATACTGAAAGATCATCAAAACCACTTGTTTTTCATGCAACGATGAAATCTTTAGAAAAAAAATTACCAACAGATAAATTTATGCGTGTCCACCGTTCCTTCATTGTTTCATTAAATAAAATTAAGACTATTGAACGCGACCGTATACTTTTTGGGAAAGAACGTATTCCAATTAGCAAACAGTATAAAGAAATTTTTGATGAATTTGTTAAAAAGAAGTTTCTTTAGCTTGACCACACAGCCAAGCACAATTGCAATTAGCTTCGCCGAACTTCGTTTCCAACAAGCCAACACACCGCCAAAAATTTCAAAAGAACTTGTCATTTTTTAACGCTTTTTTGCCGACCCTAAACCTGTTTTTTCGGGAACAGTAGTGCTTCAATTGAGCGGATTTTGGATTATACTAAATGATAATAAACAGAAAATGAATTAAGCCCAGCATACAACCAAGATATATTAAAATAATAGCCGAGCTTATAGTAAACCTGCTTTCTAGCATTCAGGTTCAAGAGTTGTAGCCCACTTCAACTTTATTGTAACCTAACAGGAATGACGCCCTAAATCGGCTACTATTCTTAAACTAACCGATATTCATTCTTTTTTTATAACTTTGCCACAGTTACCAATAGGGGTGCCTCAAAACAAGGGCTGAGATTATACCCTCTGAACCTGATCCGGATAATGCCGGTGTAGGAAAAGAGTATTACAACCCACAGGCTTTCTTCTATTGATTTTTAATAATTATAAAATCAACAGAATTATGCAAAAGAATTATTTACTAATAATCATTTTGGCAATATTGCCAATTTTTATGAACGCCCAATACGTATTATCGGGCAAAATTACAAACAGCGAAGACGGGCTTCCATTACCGGAAGCCCATATAATAGCACAAAATACCAAACTATATTCAATTTCTGATAATAATGGATACTTTGAAATTAAAGTCTTAAGATCTGGAAATTATAAGATCAGAATTTCTTATGTAGGGTTTGAATCACAAACAGTTAAAATTAATATTCATAATAACACCACACAAAACATTGCTTTGCAGCCATTTACAATAATGGGTGAGGAAGTAATTATCTCTGCCATCCGTGCCACTGATGAATCACCAACCACTTACACAATTATGAATAAAGCTGAAATTGCAGAAGAAAATACAGGAAAAGATCTTCCATATATTCTCAAGTCAACCCCATCAACAGTAGTTTCGTCTGATGCTGGTGCTGGAATTGGTTATACCGGTCTCAGAATCAGAGGAACCGATTTAACCGGGATAAATGTTACACTCAATGGTGTGCCGGTTAACGATGGTGAATCACATAGCGTTTATTTCGTTGATCTCCCTGATCTTGCTTCATCAATTAATGATATTCAGGTGCAGCGTGGTGTTGGCACATCCACAAACGGTGCAGCCTCATTTGGTGCAAGCATCAATATTAAAACCGGGGAAAATAATGCGAATCCTTATGCGGAGATTAGCAGTGCCTTTGGTTCATTCAATACTCTTAAAAACTCTATTTCGTTTGGATCTGGTTTATTAAATGAAAGATGGAATTTTTCAGGCAGAGTTTCAAGCATTACATCTGACGGTTATATTGACCGAGCCTCATCAAACCTGAAATCTGCATATTTCTCCAGCTCATATTATGGGAAGAAGGACATTCTAAAGGCAATTATATTATTGGGTGATGAGAAAACATACCAGTCATGGTACGGTGTGCCTAAAGATAGCCTTGAAACTAACCGGACATATAATTCTGCAGGAGAAATGTATGATAAAGATGGAAAATTTTTAGGCTACTATAACAACCAAACTGACAATTATACACAGAACTATTATCAATTACACTATGCACATCAGTTTAGTAATAAATTTAATATTGTTACAGCTGCATTTATAACAACAGGAAAGGGATATTACGAAAGTTACAAGAATAATAAAAAGCTTACCAGCTACGGGTATACCGATACAATCATAGGAAATGACACGATAAGGAGAACCAACCTGATACAACAAAAGTGGCTGGATAATAAGTACTATGGGATTAACATAGCAGCAAATTACACAACAGGAAAACTAAAGCTTAATATCGGCGGTGGTTGGAATTATTATGATGGTGAACATTATGGAAAGGTAATTTGGGCACAAGTAGCAACACTTGGACAACACGATAGAAATTGGTACTTCAACACGGGAACAAAATCAGATTTAAACTTTTTTGCAAAAGCAAACTATGGCCTGACTGATAAAATAAGTCTATACGGCGATATACAATACCGTGCAATTAATTACAAAATTGTTGGAACGCATGATGACCTAAGTGATATCACACAATCACACAATTTTAATTTCTTAAATCCGAAGGCAGGCATATTCTATAGTATAAATGAAGCACAGAATTTATACTTATCTGTTGGTGTAGCTAATCGCGAACCAAACAGATCAATTTATAGGGATGCTGACACTTCACAAACCATTACATCTGAAAGACTCACTGACATAGAATTTGGGTACAGTTATAAAACAAGTTCAGTTTTTATGGAAGCTAACTTGTACTATATGGATTACAAAGATCAATTTGTAATGACCGGAAAGATCAATAATGTCGGTACTCCTATTATGACTAACATACCAAAGAGCTATAGAGCTGGTATTGAAATTATTACAGGTGTAAAATTTTTAAAAATAATTGATTGGCAAATAAATGCAACATTCAGTCAAAACAAAATAATTGATTTTGTTTCTTATGTTGACAACTGGGATACATGGGGACAGGAAAAAGAAGAGCTTGGCACTACAGATATCTCCTTTTCGCCAAATGTTATTCTTTCAAGTGATATTAGTGTTAGCCCTGTTAGAAATCTTAAGTTTAGTTTATTTTCAAAGTTTGTAGGAAAACAATTCATTGATAATACATCAAATGACCAGCGCAGCCTTGATCCATATTTTGTAAATAACCTGAGTGTTTATTATTCAATTGAAACCAGTTTCATAAATCAGATAGATTTCATACTTAGCCTCAACAATATTTTCAATGAAAAATATGAGAGCAATGCGTGGGTATATAGACATTACAGTAATGATGTGGAATATGAAATGAATGGTTATTTTCCACAGGCAGAGTTCAACTTTACGTTTGGAATAAATTTAAAATTTTAAAATATTCTTCGGAAAAATTACATTTCCCACTGGCATAAAATAAACAGATATTCAAATTTACCCGGCGAATACTTGGTATCCATAAGCACTTATTCATTTTAGTTGTTATTTTTCAATACACTTATTATCTTTATCAAATTGAAATTGACATCTAACGTCTGTGATTTACAATAATCAAAATATGAAGTATTCAATATTATTTTTGATAGTCTTCTTAATAAGTATAGCCTCAACCTTTTCACAAACAATTATATTAGAAGGTGAGCAAACAATTGACGCTGAAAAAAACATACCAATTCTTACATGCACACCAATAAAAATTACTAAGTCGATGAAAATATCATCTGCAAAGGGTAACTGTAACGGATTCTGGATTCAAAAAGGCAGTGAAACAATTCACAAGTTCAGTAACTTCTTCGATCCCATAGGAACAAAGCTATCACCAGGAACATACTATGTGTACCCCTATCTTAAAAAAGACTCTAAAAAAGCAGACATAAGCGTAACATTAAAATCACAAAACTCAGGGTAATACCACTACATCAAATTTCTTATAATTTTTGGTTAAAAAGGCTTTCATAACGAAAGCCTTTTTTATTATTGAATTAAAAAAAGTGGGTATCTTGCAATTTTATCATTAAATGTAAAACACATGGAATATTTTGATTTAATAAGCAAAAGAGAAAGTGTACGCAACTACAACATTAACAAAAAAGTAGAAAAAAGCACATTAACAAAAATAGCTAATGCCGGGCGATTAGCCCCATCGGCTGCAAATAAACAACCTTGGAAATTCTTAATAATCTCATCTGAAAAGATACTACAAAAAGTGAGGCTATGCTATTATAGAGAATGGTTTAAGCAAGCACCACACATACTGGTTGTTATTGGAGATAGTACAAAATCATGGGTAAGAAAAACTGATAATTGCAATTATCTGGAGACCGATTTAGCAATTGCTATGGACCATATGATATTGGCTGCTGAGGCTGAAGGAGTGGGCACTTGTTGGATTGCTGCATTTGACAATATCGTATTACGCGAAGCCTTACAGTTAGGTGATAATAAAGTGGTTTATAGTATTTCTCCTTTAGGTTACCCAAAGGATGGATATCAGAAAAAAGGAGAGAAGATAAGGAAAGCTATTGATGAAGTAGTTGAATTTATTTAATTAGCCTGATTAATTCATGTGTTTAGTTTGATGCAGATGTTAGGCGACTGAACCTGACGATATAGTAATCTATTTCAAAGGTTTAGCAACGAAGCAGATGCATTGAAATAAACACACTTTAGTGTAAAATGACAAAAAACATTTTTGTTTTCTTCATCATCAATTATCTGACATAGTGATAATAATACTATTGTCATTTTTCATGAATTATTCAGGCTAGGAAAGTTTCTCTAATGCAAATTTTATACGGCTAACGGCCTCTTTAATAAGTTCATTTGATGTAGCATATGAAATTCTGATACATTCAGGACTACCAAATGCCTCACCTGGAACAAGTGCTACATAAGCCTCATTAAGCAGATACATGCATAATTCTGTACTATTGTTTATTGTATAATTTCCAAAGGCTTTTCCATAATAATAGCTTACATCCGGAAAAAGATAGAATGCACCGTTAGGCACATAGGTTTTAACTCCCGGGATTTCACTAACCAAATCAATCAACAAATCTCTACGCTCCTTAAATGAGCTTACCATGTTTTTCAAGTCATCAGATGTCTCAGGGTCTGTACTAACTGCTTCCAAAGCTGCCATTTGAGAAATCGTTCCTGTTCCGGAAGTATATTGTCCCTGTATCTTTATACAAGCATCTGCAATAAACTTAGGTCCTGCAATATAACCAATTCTCCAGCCTGTCATTGCCATTCCCTTGGAAACTCCATTAACAACAACTACCTGATCTTTAATCTTCTCAAATGAAGCAAGGCTTTCATGTTTACTATCAAAATTTATATACTCATATATTTCATCAGCAACAACCAATATATTAGGATATTTACTAAAAACTTCAGCAATAGCTTCAAGCTCTTTGTATGAATACACAGAACCTGTTGGGTTACTTGGCGAATTAAACAAAAATGCCTTGGTTTTACTAGTTATGGCAGCCTCAATTTTGTCAGGGGTAATTTTAAAATCACTTTCAATTCCCGCATCAATAATAACAGGATTTCCACCCGAAAGATTTATCATTTCAGGATATGATACCCAATAAGGAGCAGGAATAATAACCTCATCACCTTCATTAAGAATACACATAAAGACATTAATTAACGAATGCTTGGCTCCGGTAGAAACAACTATCTGATTTGCATTGTAATCAAGACCATTATCCCGTTTCAATTTCTTAGCAATTGCCTCACGCAGTTCCATAAATCCGGGTACTGGAGGATAATGAGTAATATTCTCATCGATAGCCCTTTTGCCTGCACTTTTTACATGGTTAGGTGTGTTGAAATCCGGCTCACCTATACTTAATGTAATTACATCTACTCCTTTGGCTTTAAGCTCACGGCTGAGCCTAGTCATCTCTAATGTTGCTGACTCTGATAGATTTAATATCCTATCAGAAAGTATATTTTTATCCACTTTTCTAATTTTAAAAAGGCAAATATAGCACTTAATAATAGTTCATTTTATCGTTTGTGAAAAGAATAACACAAAATTTTGCATATTAGCGTAAAAATTAATTGTTATTTTGTAGATGTAATATTTGAAATAAGAATTTTATGAGCGATTTATTAGAATTATTGAAAATTATTATCCCAACAATTGCCATACTCGTGGTTGTATATATTATTATGCGTGAGTTTTCAAAGCAAAATTCCAAGCAGTTTGACCACATGAGAAATGAACAGCAATTATTAATAAAAAGAATGGATAATGAAAGGGTTGAAAGTTCATTGAAAATTTCCATGCCACTAAAATTTCAGGCTAACGAACGAATGGTATTATTCTTGGAAAGGATAAACCCTCCAAACTTACTCATCAGAGTTAAGAAACCTAAAATTACTGTGAGTGCATTTCATACTTTATTATTAGCTACAATAAGAGATGAATATGAACATAATATGTCGCAACAGCTATACATAAGTAATAATACATGGGAGCTTGTAAAAACTGCAAAAGAAGATGTTGTAAGACTTATTAATTCTACTGCTGCAAAATTTAACCCTGATGATGATGCTGGCAAATTTGCGCAAGATATTATAACTGATGGTTTTAACAGCTCAAATAATCCCATCGATAAAGCTCTTATTTCATTAAAAGAAGACGTTAGAGAAAATTTTGCATAAAAATTGAATTCAATTAAACAAATATCAACAGTTACTCTGATAGGGTCGGGAAATGTTGCTACTGCTCTGGGACTTTCACTCCTGGATAATGGCATTAAAATTACAGAAATATTTTCGCCAAATATGAGTAATGCAAAAGCTTTGGCAGACAAAACTAACTGTGGCTATGTTAATAATATAGGAGATCTTATCACAACTTCCGATCTCTACATTATTGCAGTTCCCGACAAAGCAATTAGTAATATCATTAGCAAATTAAAGAACATTGATGGTATTATTGTTCATACATCAGGAAGTCAATCTATTGATGTTTTTGATAATTCTAATTTTAACTATGCCGTATTCTATCCTTTACAAACATTCACAAAAGGCAAATTAGTAGGTTTTAAGGATGTACCAATTTGTATTGAAAGTCCTAATAAAGCTACTTCTGATTTGCTTATCCAATTGGCTAATAAAATCAGCACTAAAGTAGTAACACTAAATTCTATCCAGCGGCAATACCTTCATCTAACGGCAGTTACGGTTAGTAATTTCACCAACCTTCTTTACACTCTTTCAAACGAGTTACTAGATGAAAAAGGAATTGATTTTTCCTTATTACATCCACTTATTAAAGAAACGGCAAGTAAGTTAAATGAAGTTAATCCTTCAGAAGCGCAAACAGGGCCCGCTAAAAGAAATGATACCCAAACTATCAACAAGCATTTGGAAATACTACAGAATTATCCTGAATTCAAAGAAATATATAAACTTCTATCAGATCAAATAACAAAAAAATATCATGGCTAATTATAAAGAAAAATTAAAAAAAGTAACAACATTTATGTTTGATTATGATGGCGTTATGACTGACGGGGCTTTAATTCTACAACATAAGGGACACCCATTACGATCGGCGAATGTTAAGGATGGGTATGTACTTCAACTAGCTATTAAACTAGGATATAACATTGTAATTATTTCGGGAGGTTTTTCTCAATCAGTTGAAAACAGATTTGGTGCACTTAATATAACGGATGTGTTTCTGGGTGTTAAAGACAAAGTAACAGTTTTTAATAAATATGTTTCTGACAAAAATATTGATCCTGAACAGATTATATATATGGGTGATGATATACCGGATTATAGAGTTATGAAGATGGTTGGAGTACCGGTTTGTCCTGCAGATGCAAGTGAAGAAATTAAAAGCATTTCAGAATATATTTCTGACAAAGGTGGCGGAAAAGGTTGCGTACGTGATATTATTGAACAGGTACTGAAAGTGCAGGGAAAATGGATGACTGAGGAATCTTTTTATTGGTAGATAATACAATGAGTGAATGATTAAATGATTGAATGATTGAATAAAAAAATGATCCCTATTCTAAAATTAATACGTTGGCCGAACCTGGTAATTATCGTATTGAGCATGTGTTTAATACTATTTTTCATTATCGCACCAGGACTTGGAATTACGGCTTTTACTTATGGATTAAGTACCATTGAGTTTTTACTGCTTTCAGTTTCAACTGTTCTAATTGCAATTGGGGGATATATTATTAATGATATTTTCGACATTAATACCGATTCAATTAACAAACAAGGCAACAATGTTATTGGGAATAAAATTTCAATTAAATATGCTAACATATTGTATTGGGCGAGTACAATAGTTGGAATTCTTTCAGGTGTACTACTCTCATATTTAGTTAATCAAATAAATTTTGGATTAATATTCCTTTTTAGTGCCGGATTGCTTTGGTTTTATTCACAAAAGTATCAATGCCAACCACTTATCGGGAATATTGTAATTGCATTTTTAAGCTCATTATCTTTTGGACTTGTTTGGTTATTCGAGTTTTATGCTTTGAGCGATAATGCTGAAGTTTTTGTTGATGTACAAACTAACTTCGCTTTAGTTAACCGTTTAGTAATGATATACATGGGTTTTGCTTTTGCAGTAACACTTCTACGCGAAATTGTTAAAGATATTGAAGATTATAAAGGTGATAATAGATTTGGGTGTATCACTTTTACAGTGAAATATGGCATAAGTGCCTCAAAAATACTAGCACTGATTGTAGCATATATTTCTCTTTTAGCTTCCTTATTTATTCAATACTCTTTTTTTAGAGCAGAATTCTACCTGTTATCTTCTGCATTTTTTGTTATAAGCATACTTTTTGTAATAATAATAGTATTCCTTCATTCAACCTCATCAAAACATAGTTATGGCAAACTCTCGTTGCTTATAAAAGCACTAATGATTGTTGGATTACTTTCAATGATTTTATTTTACTTTGAAGTATAATTGGCTATAATAAAAAAGACTAATTTTACTCTGAAATTTATAAACGACTAGAAGTATACGAGCAAACAATAACAGGAAGCACTAAAACTATGTTAAACAACAAGTTATTAAATTACGATATTATACTTTCTTCATCATCACCAAGAAGAAAACAATTATTAGAAGAATTAGGTATTAAGTTTAAAGTTCAAACAAAAGAAGTAAAAGAAAATTATCCGGTTGACTATCCCATCGAGAAAGTACCACAATACCTGAGTGAAATAAAAGCTGCTGCCTTCCACGTTAGTGAAATGAAAAGTAATACAATAATAATTACTGCTGACACTATTGTTGCTCTTGGAAACACGATTCTTGGTAAACCAACAAATCATCAAGATGCTATTAATATTCTAAAAAAACTCTCAGGCAAAAAGCATCAGGTAATTACTGGAGTGACTTTACGTACAATTGATAAACGTCATAGTTTTTCAGTTAGTACCGAAGTATTTTTTAAAAACTTATCAGAAGATGAAATTAACTACTATGTAGATAAATTCAAGCCGATGGATAAAGCTGGTGCTTACGGCATCCAGGAATGGATTGGTCATGCTGCTATCGAAAAAATTGAAGGGTCGTATTTTAATGTTATGGGGCTTCCCACACATAGGCTATATGAAGAGCTCAACAAATTTACTTCAGATAAAAATGATGCAGGATCAAGTATACATCTTGATATTTAAGTTTCATTTTAATTGTACCCCAAAATTTACAACATAAACTTCTTAACATAAGGTTAATATTATTGCATAGAATTATGTGTAATTTTGATTTTTAAAAATATAAACATGGAATTATGCATAAAGGGGTAACTAAACGAATTGTAAATTACTTTTTTAAAGGGTTGTTACTAATAGCACCTATCACTATTACACTTTGGGCAATAATTGAACTCTTTAACTTAATCGATGGACTACTTAAGGATTTGATAGTTAGCGTTATTGGTAGAGAAATACCGGGATTAGGAATAATTTTACTCTTATTATTAATATCAGGTATTGGCTACCTGGGCTCCACCATAATTTTCAACCCAATAGTTACATATTTTGACAGACTGATGGCCAAAGCACCGTTAATTAAAATTCTCTACACGGCTGTGAAAGACCTGGTATCAGCATTTGTTGGTCAGAAAAAACGCTTTACAGAACCTGTATTAGTTAAAATTGGAACTAATTCAAATCTTGAGAAGATTGGTTTTATCACAAACAAAGACCTTAGTATAATTGGAATGTCGAATGAAAAAGTAGCCGTATATTTGCCGCATTCATATGCTTGGTCGGGAAATTTATTTATTGTTTCAACTGAGCATATTACCAAAATAAATGGATCGCCAACTGATGTTATGAAATTTGTTATTTCGGCAGGCGTAACTAATATCGAATAAAAAATATGACAAAAAAACCACTTATATTAATTACTAATGATGACGGAATAAATGCACCGGGTTTACGAAAGCTCATTTCCCTTGTAAAAAGCCTTGGTGAAATAATTGTTATTGCCTCCGAACATCCAATGTCGGGGATGGCTCATGCAGTTACAATTCAAAACCCTTTAAGAGTAAGACTGCTTACTGAAGAGCCTGATTATAAGGAATATTTAACAACCGGCACTCCTGTTGACAACGTCAAACTTGGTAAGCACAAACTTGCCAGAAGGCTACCTGATTTGATACTTTCGGGGATTAATCATGGTTCAAATGCAGCTGTTAATATAATATATTCGGGTACAATGGGGGCTGTTCTGGAAGGTGCCATCGACCGAGTGCCTGGTATTGGCTTTTCACTTGACGATTTTAGCCCTCATGCTGATTTCAGTCATGTGGATAAATTTGTTATTTCAATTACTAAAAAAGTACTTAGCGATGGTCTGCCTAAAGGTGTTTGCTTAAACGTGAACTTCCCCATTAAAAGTAGTGAGTCATTAAAAGGAATTAAAGTTTGCCGTCAAGCAGACGCAAGATGGGTAGAAGAGTTTGAAGAGCGTAAGGATCCTCATGGCCGCACATACTATTGGCTTGCCGGCAAATTTGAGAATGGTGACGACAGACATGATACGGACGAAAAAGCCTTAGCTAATAATTATGTTTCGGTAGTACCATCACATACCGACTTTACAGCGCATGACTATGTTGATAAACTTGATTATACATTCTAAGAATAAAATAAAATGAAACCAGGTATTCTTAAAAGAGATTTGTGGCCAGTTGGATTATTGGTAGGCACAGTGCTTCCACTAATATTTTTTATAGCACTTTATTTTATAGATTATGCTCTATACAACTTATGGAAAACTCATATCACAAGTCAATTTCATTATTTATTTCTACTAAGCATAGCTGCAAACTTATACCCCATTAGGCATTATTTAGTGAAGTTAAGATTTGAAAAAACAGGAATGGGAATCCTTTTAGTTACTATTGCTGAAGTAATTTCATACTTTTATATTTATTATAAACCTTAAAAGTCAGAATCCTGAAGATAAAAGTTTGGAGTTATTAATTAGAATGAGCAATGAATTTAGAATAAATGATAGAAATTACACATCACTATTCACTAATAACTATTCACGATTCACAAATAACTAATAACTATTGAAATACTACATCATAGCCGGAGAAGCATCGGGAGATTTGCACGGGGCAAGCCTAATGAAAGCAATGCTTAATATTGCTCCTGATTCTGAATTCAGATATTGGGGAGGCGATAAGATGCAGGCTGTTGGTGGTATACTGGTTAAGCATTATCGCGATCTTGCCTTTATGGGCTTTGCCGAAGTGATTTTAAATCTAAGTACCATTCTGTTAAATTTAAAATTTTGTAAGAATGATATTACAAACTATAGTCCTGATATTCTTATACTTATAGATTATCCAGGATTTAATCTTCGCATCGCTGAATTCGCAAAGAAAAAGGGCATTAAGGTCGTATATTACATATCACCTCAAATTTGGGCCTGGAAACGAAACAGAGTTTTCAAGATTAAAAAAGTAGTCGACAAGATGTTGGTTATTCTACCATTTGAAAAAGATTTCTATGCGAAGTATGGAGTTAAAGTCAACTTTGTCGGACACCCTCTTCTGGATGCATTAGAAAATGAAAAATCTATTTCAAAACAATCTTTTATCGCAGAAAATAAACTGAGCAATAAACCAATAATTGCAATTCTTCCGGGAAGCAGAAAACAGGAAGTAACTGCTATGCTTAATAAAATGCTTCTGCTTGTCCCCCACTATTCTGAATACCAGTTTATTATTGCAGGCGTTACAACCTTAGATATAAATTTTTATCACAACATTATTGGAGATAAAGATGCTAAACTACTTTTCAACAACACAAATAGTATAATCGAACATGCTAATGCAGCTCTTGTTACATCAGGCACAGCCACACTTGAAACAGCACTTATAGGTACTCCTGAAGTTGTTTGTTACAAAGGCAATAGAATATCATATGAAATAGCAAAAAGAATTGTGGATATCAAGTATATTTCACTTGTAAACCTGATAATGGACAGAGAAGTTGTAGTAGAGCTTATTCAAGCTAACTTTAATTATAACACTCTAAAATCTGCTCTGGATGATATATTATTCGATAGCACAAAACGAAATCAAATTATTAATGATTACAAAGAACTTAAATCTAAACTTGGTAATAAAGGAGCTTCGAAAAGAGCAGCTGAAATTATTGCGGGTTTTGTTAGTTAGTTAAAGGCTAAATATAGTCAAGCCAAATGCATACAGGCTTTTATGCGCTCCCTCCTTAAATACAAAATAGCAAGAAGAGAATATTTCTATCTACTACACCTTGCACTGATCTAGAATATTTTATGAATCAACATACAAGGTAGAAATACTAATCTTTAGCAACTCCATAATTCATCTAAAAGTAAATAATTAATTGTTTTAGTTGACATTAATTCTCTAATTACTTATATTTGTGGTAATTATCAATTTACTGAAACTCAAAAACCAAAATCATGAAAAAGCGTACTTTGTTGTTTTCACTTTTATTGATTTTCACAGCTACTTATTTATTTGGCCAGAATAAAAGGCCTCCAATAGCCACTTATGATACATCGTTAATTGAAGCTGATGATTTTTTGAATAGTTCAAGAGCAAATGATATAATTGCATTCGGACTCGAAGAAGTATTTGAGTCTATAACCACAACTGATGTCTCAATTGCCAAACTGGATGATTCACATGTTGTTGTTGCATATCAGGAGGTAGGATTCCCTCCTCTTGGGATGGCCGTTGTGGGGACTGTTTCCAGCAATACTATCTCCTTCGGTACTTCCGAAACTTTTAACGCTGGAGGTACAGACAATATCTCTGTTACAGCCCTGGGTGCAAATTATTTCGTTGTTGCATACCAGGATGATGGAGCCTCAGGCCTTGGTTATGCAAGAGTAGGATCGGTCTTTGGATCAACTATTTCCTATGATGGTTTGGAAACCAACTTTTATGGGAAAAGACCAGCTGATGAGATTTCTGTTGCAGCTCTTAGTTCAAGTGTCGTTGTAATCGCCTTTAACGATATACCATTCTATGGTTGTGCAGTTGTTGGCCATGTTTCAGGTTCATTGCTATCATTTGGATCGCTATATAATTTTAGTTCTAATACTACATCTTTATGCTCAGTATTAGCTTTGGATGCTACGCGTTTTGTTGTTGCCTACACTGATGATACATCCTCTTATAGTGTGGCAAAACAAGGAACAATTTCCGGTTCTTCGATTGTTTTTGGACCTGCAGCTCCGTTTGCCAATGGATCCGAATCTCTTTCAACAACTAAATTGAGCTCCTCCTCCTTTGTGGTTGCATACCATGATAATTCGCAACCTCAGGTCGGGTCTGCCATAGTAGGATCAGTCTTAGGAACTGGAGAAGCTGCTGAAATTACTTTTGGACCACCAAATTTTTTTTATAATGGAACACCGCAGAATGTTTCCGCAACAATGTTGGATGACACTCATTTGGCAGTTATGTATGAATATGATAGTAATGGGTATTCTAAAATGGGAACCATATCAGGTACTTCAATCTCCTATGGATCAGAATATTTGTATAATTCAGCATCAACAAATTATGCTTCTGTTGTATCACTGGATGCGTGTAACTTTGCAGTAGCTTTTCAGGATGGTGGGAATTCAAATCGCGGGACTGCCCTTATTGGGCAAACCAACGCATTGATCTGGGATGGTTCTACAGATACAGATTGGAATACTAAAGCAAACTGGAATAGGAGTGCAGTACCAACCTCAACAGATAATGTAATTATCCCTGCTGTGTCCAAAGCTTCGGCACCTGTTATTGATATAGATGAAAATGCCGATTGCAATAATCTCACCATCGAAAGTAGTGGATCTCTTACCATTCAATCCAGTGCTTCGGGTACAGGTTCTCTTATTGTTTCAGGTACCTCAAAGGGAGATATTACTGTTGAACGATATATGACTGGTTGGTCATCAAGCAATAATGGGTGGCATTTTCTATCCTCACCAGTATCTGGTTTTACTATCTCTGGTACCGACTTTGTTCCTACAGTTGGTGATGATGATCTATATAGATTTGATGAATCAGCTGAATCACTTGTGTGGTTAAACTATAATGGTGGCACATTTGGGCATACAGTATTTGAAGTTGGTCTGGGCTATTTGTCTTCTTACGAAACAGCAGCTACAAAAAGTTTTTCAGGATCAATTAATACAGGAACAATAGCAAAGAGTCTCAGTTTTACTACCAGCTCAGGAGGTGAAGGGTGGAATTTACTGGGAAACCCATATACCTCAGCAATTGACTGGGATCTTCTTACTAAAACAAGTAGTGTTGAAGGTACTGTATATGTAGTTCAAGGTAGTGATGGAAATTATATAACATGGAATGGATCAACTGGTGACCTAACTGATGGTATTATTCCAGCTATGCAAGGTTACTTTGCCCATTGTACTACTACCGATCAAACAATTACTATGCAAACTGAAGATCAACTACATAATTCTACAAACTTTTATAAATCCGGTCAGTCAATAGCCGAAGGAACATTTAAGGTTTCCTTAGGCCACAATGATTACATTAACAATACATATATTCAATTTCGAGAAAATGCAACTAAATATTTTGATGGTACTTTTGATGGTTATAAATTATTTGGTTATAATCAAGAACCACAAATATTTACAAATGATGGTGAAACAATATATAGTATCAACTGCTTACCAACAGATTTGGAGAATTATGCTCTTCCCTTAAATACCAAAATTGAAGTAATAGGAGAATACCAACTATCATTTAGTGGAATTGAAAACGCGATAGATAAATTTGATATTAAATTGGAAGATACTAAAACTGGCTATCTGGAAACTGTTTCAGTTGATACGAACTATTCATTTAGCTACAATGAAGGAGATGGAGAAGATCGATTTATTTTACACTTCTCAAATGCTATTGGAGTTGAGGAAAACCTTAATAATAATAAATTGTATGATGTATATAGCTATGGTAATGATATTTACATAAAAAATATACTTAATAGCAATCTACCAGGTACTATTTCTGTAAATAATATATTAGGTCAGGAAGTTTACTGCCAAAAACTTAATTGTTTAAGTCTTCAAAAGATCAGCACCTGTTTAAATACTGGTATTTATATAGTAAGCTTAAAAATGGAAGGCGGATATGTAATTTCAGAAAAAGTTATTGTCAAATAAATAATTAGCCACTAACTTTAAAATTTTCCGTAACTTTATCCATCCCTAAGCAAAACCTTATGATCTGGTCGGTGAGGCCCTTTGTACGTATTTTAATATTCTTTGTAATCGGTATTCTTATTACAAGATATATTCCAACTATTAATAATATTAACATCCAAGTATATCTCATAGCTTCACTGATATTATTTTTAGTTGCATTTTTTCTTACCTTAACTACAATAAAACACAAATTAACTTGGATAACAGGTTTAGCATTTGGCATACTAATCACTATTACAGCCATCCTGATAACATCCGAAAAAACATATAAAATAACTAGTAATTCAATTGATAGTGAATACCATAGTTATTTAGGGAATATCATAAGCAATCCTACTGAAACCAATCAAGCTGTTAAGGTAATTGTAATGGTTACACCGGCTAAACCTGATTCAATTCAAAATATCACACAAAAAAAAGTACTGTATTATTTCTCTAAGGATAGTTTAAGTATGTCTCTTGAATATGGTGATGTAATTACTGTAAACAGCAAACTTACTATCCCTGGGGAGCCATTAAATCCTGAAGAATTTAACTACTCAGAATATTTAAAGCACATTGGCATTTATTACACATCATTTGTTAATAGTAGTAGCTGGAAATTAATTGGTTACAATCCTAAAAATCCAATTATTGCCATTGCCGGAAAACTAAGATCTCAAATACTTGATATATTGAGTCAGAATGGTTTATCAGGAGACAACTACTCAGTAGCAGCGGCAATACTACTAGGTTACGACGATACCATGGAAAACAACCTTAAACAAGATTACATAATGGCTGGTGCCATGCATATTCTATGTGTTTCAGGGCTTCATGTAGGTATTATTTATCTTGTAATCAGCTTCTTTCTAGGTTTTCTGAATAATACTCGCTTTAATAATATTCTTAAAGCCATATTACTTTTACTCACGGTTTGGGCCTACGCCATAATAACGGGTCTCTCCCCATCTGTGCAGCGAGCTTCACTTATGTTAAGCGTTTTTATTATTGGAAATTTACTGAACCGTGCTCGCGACACATACAATACGCTAGCAATATCTGCTTTAATACTACTGATAATTGATCCTTATCTGCTATTTAATGTTGGTTTTCAATTATCTTATGCAGCTGTTATTGGTATAGTAACATTTCATCAGCCAATTTACAAGTTGTTATATTTCAAAAATACTATTATCGACAAAATATGGTCAATCACAGTGCTGTCGTTTGCTGCCCAAATGGCTACATTCCCAATAGCTACTTATTACTTTCACTTTTTCCCGCCATGGTTTTGGTTAACGAACCTTTTTACATTCCCACTATCATTTATAATTATTGCAACAGGCCTACTATTTGTAGTTACATTATGGATTCCTATTGTACCACAGGTAGTTGGATGGCTTCTTTCAGGAATGATATACCTTCTAAACCTGGTTGTTGGCACAGTTAAATTTCTTCCCTTTTCAGGAATAAGCAATATATACACTTCCATGCCAATGGTAATTTTTATATACCTCCTGTTGTTATTAATGTTTGTTATGGTAAACAAGAAAAAACTCCAACTTCTTATTCCTGTTACATTAATTATAGCCGTGATTTTTGTGATTCACACTTATCACAACTATGATACTCTACATCAGAAAAAGATAGTTATATATAGCATTAATAAGCATAGTGCATGGGATTTTATTGTTGGTAACAACCATGTTCTAATAACAGACAGCTTGCTAACCAACGATAAAAGCAAAATAGATTATCACCTAAAAAACAGCCGCTCACGATGGAGAACTGACGATATCTTGCAAACGCTTCCAAAAAATGACACAACCATTAACAGACTGCTTTCTTTAGTTGATAATTTTCTGTTTTTTAACGATGTTAGAATATATATTAATGACGGGGAAAAACAATTTTACCCAGTCAAATCAAAATTACATTTGGATATTATTTTGATGTCAGGTGAAAGATGTTCAGATATAGCTCAACTACAGACTATTTTTGAATTTGACAGAATTATTATTGATTCTTCCGTACCTTGGTGGCAACAAAAAAAGATAATGGAAGTAGCTGAAAAACAAAACATAAATTGCTACAATGTAAATACCCAGGGGGCGATAGTGATCGATCTGTAAATTATTTTCAAAAAACTATATTTTTTATTTGGAGATATTAAAAAAGCAGTTATTTTTGCAGTCCCTTTTAAGGGAAGTTCATTTATAAATATGGTCTGGTAGTTCAGCTTGGTTAGAATGCCTGCCTGTCACGCAGGAGGTCGCGGGTTCGAGTCCCGTCCAGACCGCCAGTATTTCCCTAAGCCCCTGTTTTTCAGGGGCTTTTTTGTTTTACGTCGTGCATGCGTCGTGCACTTTGATCAATTTCTTCTTCACTTTTCAATACTTAACCTTATTTGATTTATTTTTACTATTTGTATAAATTTATTTCAAAGATGAGTATTATATTTCCAAATAGTATAATTCAAGATTATTTTTCCGAAATCAGAAAACTTCTTTATCTAGAAGATGGACGAGTTGATAATCCTTCTAAAGATCTACTTGATTTTAATAAAGTAAAATTAAAGGATATTAATTATGGACTTCTTGATGATCCTCATGCAAACAGTAAAATTGAAGTAATACCTCCCTATTCGCTACTAGATAATGCAACTAGGATACCTGATGATGATAATGTAGAGTTTTCAACGCCACTTTATAGAGAATCATTTTTGGAAATTCCTTATAAATTAGAAGAGATTTCACAAAAAACTGAAATAGATTATGGTTTTTATGAATATTCTGTATTGGGTAAGAATGATTCTGATAATTATACTTTGTTGAGTTCAATTATAAATAATAATTATGCTATGCAACGATCAGATTATTTATTTATGATGATCGTTACAAAGTTTGATAATATGGTTAATAGGTATCAAGACTGTATTAAAGAATCTCAAAAACACTTTCATTTTAATAAAAAAACCAAAGAAGATATTATTCTTCAGCATCTGATTAAGTATTATTCTGATATTCGAAAGACAAAAGATAAGCAATTAGAATTATTTAAATCAGTAATACTATCAAAGTCTATAGCAGATTTGTATGCTAAAATACTTATTGAATTTCTTACCTTAAAGTTAAATACAATATCACCTGATATTGACAAATATTATATAGTTGCACCTGAAGATTCGGAATTTGTCCGAAAAGGTAATGAAAAGATAATTTATGAATTACCTGAGAATTTTTCTTTAACACGTATGGGCATCAATTCAAGAGCACTTAATCGTCAACAAACTTCAGTCCTTTTCCACTATTTAAGAAAATATGCTATCACTATTGATTATTCTGACACGTCATATTCTAAGCTAGTACATTATTTTAGTGGGTTTTCGCAAGAAAACATTCGGCAAGAACTTTCTTGGGTTAAACTTGAAGATATATTAATAAACAAAAAAGAAGAGAAGGATTCCGACGCAAAAATAATCATAAGTCTTTTGGAGAAAATAATCTCAGAAATAAAAGAAGAGATTAAGTGATCAAAAAAACTCATATAATTATTTATATACAACCTCCAATTACAAACCTCTTTCCACGAACAATACCCTTCAAGTTTCAGAATCTCTATTAAATTCTCAAATCGATAAGTAGTTTGTAAGAATCGTACCATCGAGAAAAATAGTCAATGTGATTAAACTATTGTTAACTTCTGTAAATATAATTAGCTCAAATTCAAATAATTGTAAAGTTAGTTAAAACTGTTGCCCCCTGTTGCCCCAGCAACAGCCAAATATTCATTCTTATTTTGCCAAATGTTTAACACTTAAAAAATTAAACCATGAGTAAAAAAGAAATTTTCACCAATTTTAATTTAGAAGAAATTAAAGAACTCTTACAAGAGATTTTCAATCCCAAGTTTGAGAAAATCTTAAATCAGGTTAAAGAGCCTTCAGATCTTATTAAAGCAAAAGAGGCCTGTGCATTATTACAGGTTTCAAAGGTTACTCTCTACAATTGGATGAACGAAGGAATAATTACAGGTTATTATCTTGGTTCAAGACTGTATTTTAAAAAATCGGAATTAATTGAATCATTATCAAAGAAAAGGCAAAGGTAATGATGGAAAATATCAGTTAAAGATAAAAAACGAAGGAAACTAATTATCCAATTTGATATTGCCTATAAATGGCACAATCCACTTGAGGTTATATCCCAAAAAGCAACAATGAAATGAAAGATGAAAACTTCCACAATGGACTAGATAATCATATTAAGAGTCTTTCGATTGAAGAGATTGTTAAAGATCTACCGGGAATGTTAAAACAACCTTGTAATCACCTGGTTGAGGAAACTGAAAAAGAGGTGTTCTTAATTGGTGCCATTGGTATTATAAGTGGCTTACTTCCTAATCTCAAAGGATTATATGCCGGTAAATGGATTGCTCCAAATTTATTCGTCTATATATTAGCTGCATATGGAGGTGGTAAGGGTGGGCTAGATTATGCTCGTGAACTTGGCAATCAGATACACAAAGCTAAAAGGGAAAAGGCAAAAAAAATGATGCTTGAATATCTGACTGAAATGGAAGTATACAAAAAAGAACTAAAGGCCTACAATAGAAATAAAATTGCTGAGCCACCAACAAAACCAGTCAAAGCGCCTACATTGATGCTATACATTCCTGCTAATAATTCTAAAAGTGGAATTTATCAGTTACTTGAAGAAAATGATGACAAGGGTATAATGTTTGAAAGTGAGGGAGATACTTTAGCTGATGCCATTAAACAGGATTATGGAAGTTTCTCAGATACCTTGAGAAAAGCATTTCATCATGAAAATTTAGATTTATTCAGACGGGGGAATGAAGAACTAATCGAGATAAATAAACCAGAGCTTTCTGTTGTTCTATCTAGTACGTTCAATCAACTAAAAATCCTAATTCCATCTATTGAAGACGGTTTGTATAGTCGTTTCATATTCTATGAGTTAAAGCAAGACAATAAATTCAATGATGTTTTTGATGATAGAAAAAGTAATTACCAACAATTTTTTATTCAAGAAGGCGAAATATTCAAAAAACTATTCGATGAATTTGAAGAACTTGAAACACCAATATTATTTAAACTAACCAAAAAACAGGAGAAAGAATTCGTTGAAATATTAAATATAAAAAAAGCTAACCTTATGAAAGAAGTTGATGTTACTATGGCAGGGACAGCTAATAGATTAGGAATAATAGCATTTAGAATTATGATGATTTTTACTGCACTCAGAACTTATGAAAATGGGACTTTAAATAATTCTATTACCTGTAATGATACTGATTTTTATAATGCTTTAAGAATTATTGACAGGCTTGAAAAACATGCAAAAACAGTTTATGATTATCTAAATGGGGAACCTGATAAAAAGAAGCTTGCTTTTCAATTAAAGGAAAATGGAACCTCAATAAGGGATATCGAAAAAGTTGTAAAGATTGGCAGGGGCACACTTTCAAAATGGTTTAATAAATAAAAAATAACGGAAACCATGGAAACCACACTTATATCATTAAAAAACAATACTTTAAACAGGGTTTCCTTGGTTTCCAATACCAAATAATTTTAAAATGAGTGAATACCGATACATACTACAACCTTACACTGGAAGAAACTCTCGCTTTACTTGTCCTAAATGCGACAAGACTAACCAATTAACTAGATATATTGATTCTGAAACTGGAGAAGCATTAGCTAATAATGTAGGTAAATGTAATAGAATCGATAAATGCGGTTATCATTATTCTCCTAAGCAATACTTCTTAGATAATGGTATAAAACCTGAAAGAACCGAGGTGTTTTCTAAGCAGCTACAATCTCCAATAAAACCAACCAGCTATATTGATACTGAAATATTCCAAAGAACATTGAAGAACTATGATAAAAACAACCTACTCATTTATCTTTCTTCTTTCTTTGATGTGAAACAGATTAATCGGATAACTAATATGTATAATATTGGTACATCTTCCAGGTGGAATGGAGGAACAACCATTTTCTGGGAAGTTGATATTAATGGAATGGTTAGAACTGGAAAGTTGATTAAATACTCTAATGACGGGCATAGAATTAAGGGTAAAAATAACTGGGTTCATTCTGTACTAAATATAAAAAATTTCAATCTAAAACAATGCCTCTTTGGTGAGCATCTAATAAATAAATTTCCTGATAAGGATATTGCTATTGTAGAAAGTGAGAAAACAGCCATTATAGCAAGTATTTTCCAGCCAAGCTTGATTTGGTTGGCTTCCGGGGGAGCTGAAGGTATCAATACCGAAAAGGTAAAGCCATTGGAAGGTAGAAATGTGATATTGTTTCCTGACACCTCTATGGATAGTCGTATCTATCAAAAGTGGAATGAAAAAGCAAAGCAGTTTGGCTTCGAAGTTTCTGATTACTTAGAGCATTATACAAATGAGGAACAAAAGGCCAATGGGCTGGATATTGCTGATTTTTTGTTAAAAAAGGATATCGCTAACAAACCAATAAAAGTTCCCAAAACTAAATTAATACCAAAACAAGAACTACAAACAGATAATCTAATTGAAGGATCACCTCAAATTCCTTACAACACTCCTTCTGCTATTGCTCTTATTGACAGTAAGATTCAAAACCCTCCAAGGTTTAAGGGTGTGGATTTAGTTGTAAAAAGCAGGGAGTTTGTTTCATTAAACGGTGATAATATTGAGCTGGTTGGTGTTTTTGATTATGGGCAATGTGATGACTGGAAAAAACATAAAAATACAAAAGGTTATTGCAGGGCTTGCATGCTTAATTGTTTTCATGAAATAAGAATTAACGATAAATTACAGAAGAGAAAATATACTCAGCTAGAGGTATTGATAATGCAAAACTCATTAAAAGAAGAGAAATAAATTATTTATTCAACAAAAATAGAATTATGCAAACATTAACAACAGATCAAGAAATTCAAGAACATTTTGATGATAAATCATTTGAATTCTTAATTGAAACATTCCAAGCTGAAATGCTTGCCATTAAATTTTTAAATAAACAATATTATGACTAAATCAACGAGTAATATACCTACTGATCCTTTTGCAAAATACCCTGCATTTCTTAATACATTTGATAAAATTCAAATGTATCTTTTTGAAGAAGAAAAGAATATTCCTAAACACCACAAACTTACTACTAAAGAAGAAAAACTCAGAAAAATATACTCTGCTGTTTTTACTTATTGGCTTGATAAACCTACTCTTAGCGATAAGAAAGTATGTAACTATATTATTGATGAATTTGGTATTTCAAAACATTTTTCTTTTAAATACCTTTATGCTGTTAAAGTATTACTCGGAAATGTTCATAACGCTAATAAACAATGGCAGAGATATAAGGTTATAGCAATGCTTGATCGTGCTTATGAAATAGCAGAACGCAGACAAGATGCTAAAGCTATCATTCTTGCTGCTGATCGACTTGGAAAATATACCCAACTCGATAAAGAAGATACTCTTAAAATTCCTTATGATGAAATTGTTCCTCAAAATTGGGAAATTTCAGACGATGTAACAATACTGGGACTAAATCCTATTGAAGATCTTGAAGCTAAACAAAAAGAAATGAGAATTAAATACGGCTCTACTGCCATTGAAGATGCTCAAATATTAAATGAAACAAAACAATAAAATATATTTTAATTCCGGTCAACGTGAATTACTCGCTATCGGTGCCAATTCTGAAACTATCATTGCTGCTCGCCGCTTTGGTAAATCTGATGGTATCATTGCCCCACGACTGTTGCGTGATGCTCAACATATGCCTAGAAGTGCCGGTGCAATTTACGCAGCTACATTTCAGCAGGCTTTGTCAAGAACTTTGCCTGCTGCTGTGGCTTCACTTAAAAGAATGGGCTACCATAATGAAATACATTTTTTTATTGGTCGTAAAGCACCTAAATCACTAGGTTTTGCAGTCCCCTACATAGAGCCCCAATCCTGGGATCACGTTATGCACTGGTATAATGGATCTATATATCACATACTTTCTCAAGATGTTAAGTTTTCTGCTAACTCATTAACACTCGATTCACTAAAGGTTGATGAAGGAAGAAGTATTAATCCTGAAAAGTTTTTTGATGAAGTGGTGCCTACTGTTTCCGGTATGATTGGCTATTTTAAAAATTGCCCCTGGCATAAAGGTATCACTGTAGTAAGTGATATGCCTCATGGTAAAAAAGGAGAATGGCTATTGCAGCGTAAAACACATATGGACATTGACCTTCTTTCCTGTCTTATTGAAATTAGAAAAGAAATACAAAAAATAAAATATTCAAAAGATGATAATGATATTGTTAAATGCAACAGATTAAATAAAAATTTAAACTTTATGCGCCATCATCTTCACTACTATCGTGAGTTTGATGCTATTGATAATCTTGAACTGCTTGGTGAATCTTATATTAAGAAAATGAAACGTGAACTTACTCCGATGGTTTTTCTTACTTCGATTCTAAACAAAAGAATTACTAAATTAGTAGATGGTTTTTATGCTAACCTTGATGCTAAGTTGCATTACTATGATGCTTATAATAATTCATATCTGAATAATTTACGCACTGATCAAGGCTCGCTTGATATTGGTTCCTTCAGTACTTATTCATATCTGCAAGATTCTGATGTTGATGCTAAACAACCTCTGATGATTGCACTGGACTATAATGCTAATATTAACTGGATTGTTACTGGACAGATTGTTAGCGATGAAATGAGAACTCTCAAATCTATATTTGTCAAAAATGATAGAAAACTTAGGGAGTTAATTAACGATTGGTGCGACTATTATGAAAGACATCCTGTTAAACAGGTGATCTATTACTATGATGAAACTGCTCTACAAGGTGCTTATGCTTCGGATAATGAAACCTTTGCTGATATTGTTATTGCTGAATTGCGTAAGAGAAGTTGGTTCGTTGAAGCTGTGTACACTGGTAAACCTATGCGCCATTCACTTAAACACCAGTATATTAATGATGCCTTGACTGGTAAGAAATATTTGTTCCCTACTTTTAATAGAAACAATAATGAATTCTTATTGCCTTCACTAGAACAAGCCGGTATTAAGATTGGTCGTAATGGTTTTGAAAAAGATAAATCAGGAGAGAAGTTAGCTGAAACAACTGAAGATCCGCTTGAACTTAGAACTGATGGTACTGATGCTTGGGATAACCTTTTTATTGGTTGTAATTTCTTTAGGGTTGATGTGTTGAATACTGTTAATATGAGTAATACATTCCTTTAGTTTTTTATTATGGCAAATCAGTATAACTGATCATGCTTCATGCTATATCTTTTACTCTGTAAAAGTATGACGTTTCAATCCTTTCTGCAAGATCTCGCTTAATCAGTTACAAACGTACATTCCAATTACCCAGAAGCACACAATGAAACTATTGTGCTACCTTCTGACCGCATTACATTTTACTTATTGCAACAGTTACACTCACTAATTGGTATCATAGACTTTTGAAACAAAGACTATAATAGATCTGTTTTAGAAATAAGATCATTGTCCGCTAACTACCAATGAACTTATTCCGGGGATCATTTCATACACTTGAAACAAGAGTATGATATTGAATTGTAAATAAATTCAATAACCATTCAATAAATGTATATTGGAAACCATAGAAACCACACTTATATTATTAGTTTACATTACTTTATACAGGGTTTCCTTGGTTTCCAATACCAAATAATTTTAATCGGAATCACTGTTTCGGAAAAATCCTCACAATGATGCTATTGTTGGGGCGGTTTTTTGATTATTGCTATTTCGACCTTTTCAGCTTACTAGCCTGGCATATAACACGTTTTTTGTTACTTGTAATCACATTTTCTTGATAGGGCGGTGCGGGATGCTTCGCATGACAAAAGGGGCTGTAGCCCCTTTTGGAATCCCTACTAACGTAAAAATCAAATATATTTTTTTAAAGTGGTCAATATGTGACCATTTAATAAGAGTTAAAAATAGAAAAACTTCTTTTTTTCTTTAAATACAGAATAAAAGAAGCAAAAAAGAAACAAAAAGAGAAAACCAACCGCACTCTACTAATACTTACAGTAAGAAAAAACAAAGTTACAGAACAGCTCAACATGGATAAACGATATTAATCGATTGTCCTTGATCGTCCTTGTTAATATTTCTATCAACTTGCTGTGATTTACTTTATCAAAGAACTTCTCTAAGTATATATCTACAGAGTATTTATGACTTTGTTTTGTTTAGCAAACTTATCCAAGTCAGGTATGCCTTATGATATTCGTGTTCCTCGGTTCGGAAATTTGTCTTAAGCTTCCTTCAGATTCCACCTCACGATGGACACTCTTGCTCTCAACTAATGGTTGGAAGTTACAATCCCCCATAACTGACTTGCACCGTCAAGTTAGTTACCATGCACGGCACACTAAAAAAAGCAGGACTAAAATATAGCCCTGCTCTCACATAATAACTAATTCGGTAAAACAAGTTATTTGATCATAATTTTTGATTCTGTTCGTGTACCATTTTCATATATCGCACTAACAATATAGAGTCCTGCTGTATAATTACTTACATCAACTACACCTATGTTTTCTGAGGAATACATAAGCTGTCCAGTTACGGAATAGATGGATACTTCCAAGAGTTTGTCAGAAGATACGATATTAATAATATCAGTAGCCGGGTTAGGGTAAATTGTAATTGATTCAATGCTAGTCTCGGCAATAGCCGTAGGGTTTTGTAATAATAAATTGTCGAAGTAAAATAGTCCTGGTACCCAGTGCCCTTCGCCACCAAACTGAATAACCAACTGATCATAATTAACACTATCAGATACTGCACTAAAGTCGAAATTAAGAGTTACCCATTCGTCAAATACAGTTACATCCAGTTTAATTTCTGTTTGAGTAGTCCATGCGTTACCACCTAGTAAGCTATTTTGTAATTTTATGGCCGCTGTTGGTGTAAGGTCGCCAGAATAATCATTTGTTGAAGGCAAAAAAACATCCATACTAAATATGTTTCTTGTACTCAGATCCATGCGGTGATCAAGTATGGCTTGTGCGTTAGTCCACTCAAAGCTGCCTGAACGGTTGTAATCAGCAACATGATTTGTGGGGTCAACGGGATCGGCCACAATTACAAGTGGAGCAAGATCTGGATCTTGAAACATCCAATCGTTAATTGTACTCCAACCATCATTTTCAAAATTATCCTGAACATCTAAAGCCAATAGTGGTTTAGGACCTGAACCACCAACAAATTCCATATCGTCCCATAGATATGTTTGTTCTCCAGCAGTTGCTCCGTCAGTTCCAAAATTGAAAAATATGGAAGCTTTGTTATAGGTGTTTGCAAAGTTAATTGCTGCGGTACCTGCAGCCTCATTGCTAAAATCGAACGACAAAGTTTCCCATTCTTGGGCAACAGTTGTTATAGCCTCTGTTTCAACGGTTATTGTAGGATCTCCAGCATCTTCAACCTTTAGGCGAATTGGAGTCCCTGAAGTTGGTGAATAAACTAAAACTGTCATAGTGGTAGAACCTTCAGCGAAAGGTATTGGGCTGATAAAACCTACAGTTCCTCCAACAGTTGTTCCTGCCCATGTTTCGGCTGCCTCAGTTTTAATTGATTGAGCTACTTTATTGTCTGGGTTTGTTGGGTCAATAATAATTTCAGAAATGTTTCCGCCAAAATCAGTTAGGCCATAATCTATGTCATCATCATCAAAAGTAACAGGTAGATCAACTTGGTTTCCAGTACCTCCTGATTCATAATTAGGGCCTGTTACATCATCAAAATAATAAGTATTATTGGCGAATGTAGCAAAATCAAAAAAGATAACAATCTTGTTATATATTCCTGATTGTCCATCAACAAAATCAAAGCTTAATTGCGTCCACTCGTTAACAGTAGTTACACTGGTAATTAATTCGGTAACTTCTCCATTACTTCCTTCAAGTTTAAATAGTACGTCGCATGCAATGGGAAGATAAGCTTTCAGCGCAAATACAGTACCGGTAGAGAAATCAACAGTGCCATCAATTTCACAATAAACATGGGCATATTGTTCTTCGCCACGCACCCATTCAGCAACATTTGCACTTGTATTAATTCCAGAAGCATCTGGGTTTGCTATAACAGTTGGCATATTTGACCATCCATTAAAAGTTTCATTTTGATTTGCATCAAAATCGTTGTAGATGTATTGTGCATTCATTGTAAATGCAAACATCATAATTGTTAAAAATGTAAAAATTCGTTTCATAATGATAAGATTAAGTTAGTAAAAAATATTTATAAAGTTAAATTATTCTGTTCTCTTCTGTTTTCAAGATCTTTTTGCATAATCATGCAAGTTTTATGGTTGATACTATAGAAATAAAGTAGTATTGCACACGACATGTATAGGACCCCAGGAAATACTGATACCATAAGTTTAATACCTATTAAGGAGTGTAATGTTTGTTCCATGTTGGGTATAAAATTATATAGCGCCAGAATCCAGCCTGCTAATGCTCCCCCAATTCCCCATCCTGCTTTTTGCGCAAAGGTTGCTGCCGAAAAAACCAGTCCGGTTGCTCTTCTTCCATTTTTCCATTCCGAATAATCAGCAGTATCTGCAAGCATAGTCCATAATAATGGAACAGCCGGCGCATATGTAAACTTTGCTAATATGTTGAACGTGTAAATTAGTGTTGTGTCTCCTGCATCAGGGATATAGAGTAGTATAAAAAATAACCCTGAGATAAGAGAGCTTGCAATAAAAACATTTTTCTTTCCAAATTTTTTGGCCAATGGCTTCGAAAATGGTATTCCTACAATAAGTGCAATGGTACCAATAACATTAAAAAGTTGTACGCTTTGCTCACTTCCGATATAATATTTAAAATAGTATGCGATTGACAAATTTTGCATTGCAAACATCACAAACGATATTATTCCAACAAAGAACAGTATTACCCACGGCTTATTTGAAAACAGATTTTTAAGATCTTCCTTCAAATTTTGTTTTTGTTCCTTAGGTGGTTTTACACGTTCTTTTGTGGTTTTAAAAGTTATCATAAACAATATAAAACTTACAATTGCAAATAGTATTAAAGTGTATTGATATCCTTTTGCATTGTCACCATTACCAAAATACATAGCTAAAGAAAGCGCTGTTCCGGTTACAATAAACTGTCCTATAAAAGCAAAAATAAATCGATAGGAATTAAGTCCCGCTCTTTCGTATGAGTCGGATGTCATAACTGCTCCAAGCGAAGAATAGGGTAAATTAATTGCAGTAAAAACTGTCATTAATAGCAGATAGGTAACTCCGGCATATATTATCTTACCAGTTTGTCCAAGGTCGGGAGTTGTAAATGTTAGTACAGCCAAAACACTATAAGGTAATGCCATCCATAATATATACGGCCGAAATTTACCCCAGCGGGTATTAGTTCTATCAGCAATAATGCCCATTAAGGGATCGCTAATCATATCCCATACCCTGGCGACAAGCATTATAGTACCAGCAGCAGCAGCAGAAATTCCAAAAGTATCAGTATAGAAAATAAGGATCCAGAAACCAACCATATCCCACACAAAATGAGAGGCAGTATCTCCAAGACCGTAGCCGATCTTTTCTTTTAATGACAGTTTTGAAACTAGTTTATTCACCTTTATTTATTTTTGTTCTCCTGACGCACTTCATATTGAATTAGTATATCTTAATTTTTCGTTTTAAATCTGTTGACTAATTTATTTCAAATACATTATAAGTTCTGGACCATTCAATTACTTGCTCTGGTTTAATATCTATATCATAAAACAACTCTGGGCTTATAACATGCTTCCATCCCCATAGATTTACCCTAGTTGTATTAAAACTTCCAGTTTCACTAATACCTATTTTGTTTTTAGTATTTATTAACTCCCAGAAAGCAGCAACATGCTCACCTCCAGAAATATTGCTAAAAAAGAATTGCTTTTCAGGAGTATTTATAAATGTAATTTCGTTTTTCCCAATTTTAACATTCCCTTCCGTATTAACAGTTGCGTCAAATAATTCAGGAACTAAATGAAAAGGAAATCTCAAAATATATTCACTACCTATCAGTTCTTCATTAATGGCTAAGAAATTATGGTTGTATTCATTTGTAATAATGGTTTTTTCTCCTGTATTATGTAATCGATATACTATTTTAAAACCATTCTCGAGCAATTCTATTTCCTTTTTTAACTCATAAGAATATCCATTAATTTTCTGTGACTTACACTCAATAAAAACTTTATTTTCTTCAAATGAAAACTCAAAAGTAGCTGGTTGAATTTTATATTCTGTACTAAAATCATATTGATTGCTCTCTTTTTTCAATGCACCAATTCCAATTTTATGAAACCAGTCTCCTTCTGCTGTTTCATTAAATGCTATTGGGTTATCCATTCCAAATTCATTGTAAAAACCTTTCCCAAGACTGCTGTTGCTTTCCTGATCTAACTCCTCAACTCCAGATACATAGACACCTTTATACCTAACTGCTACGATTTTACCTGTCCAATCAAACCTGGAAAAATTATAATTTTCTAAAGGCAGTTCGATTTGAATTTCGAGATTCTTATTTTTTAAGATATGTGTCATGCCCATATTTTTTTCATTCTGATTAATAACTAACAGAGGTAAGAGAATTATAAGAATCAGAATAGATATCTTCATTTTCTAAATTTTAAAAGCACTTTAATTTTCATTGGATAATTTGGTATATTTTTCTTTTACAACCTCAAAGGCTTGTTTCTTATTCCTTTCAATATCAACTATTCCCCAATATTCTTCATTTGGAGCACCATCATAAGGAACTCCACTGCTATTAGGCGCCCATCCTCCCGGATCGAGCTTGTCATTGTTACCAGCTTTCCACAGTTCATCCACAAACGCAAATAACGTAACACCTGAACATATTTTCTGATTACTGATAACAGCATCCAATATATTTGCAGTCGCATCCGCCTGTGCCTTTTCATTTTCACCCATTTCATAACCATTTTTTGCAATGGTCATGTAACTGTCGGTACCGGCTTCAGAAAGGTACATTGGCTTAGTACTTAAAGTACTCCATTCATTAAAGATCTCCTCCGGATTATCCCATCGATAAACATTCATTCCCCAGACATCAATATTGGGACATGAAGAAAGAGCCAATGAATTGGGTAGCTCACCATGTGCTGTAGCAACAGGATGCATTGAATCATTTTGATGAATTAGTTCTGAAGCATTGTTTAATGCATTGTACCAATTTTCAATATCATCGCCAAACCACTCGGGGTGATAATTATATTCGTTACCCAGTTCCCACATTAATATTGCATCATGATTTGTGTACATTTTTACATAATCAATAAAGGATCCTGAAAGAATATCATAATAACCATCTTGGTTGTATCCAAAACTGATAATAACTTTCAATCCGGCTGTATGTATTTTATCTAAAACAGACTTGTCATCAATTGGTGAATAAACCCGTATTGTATTTATACCAGCTTCAACCATTAAAGCCAAATCTTCTGATAAGTTGTCAAAGCTTCTGTTATCGCTACCTTTTGGTACCGGATGATAACAAATTCCCTTTATTTTGTAAGGAGCATTATTTACAAATATCTGTCGGCCGGAAATTGATACGACATCAGCAACTACATTGTTAAAGGATAACAGGCAAATGCCAGCTATCAGTAACAATGTTTTTATATTTTTTATTCCTTTCATATTCTGTCTAAAATCAAGAAGAAACTATAATTGTTTGTATTGCCTGAGCGCTTATCTTAACGCTAACTGAACTTTCACCTAACGACAGGTATATATTCTTTGGTTCTGAATTCATATTTAAAACCACAACTACGATGGAACCATCAAGATTTTGTGCAGCTGTAATCATTAGCGTTGCATCCGTATTTTCAAATCCGATACGTACTGCCCCAGGCCTGATAAATTTGCTGAAATGTGCCATTGTGTAGTACAATGGTGTAAAGTACACCTCATCATTTTCGGGATCCACTATTACAGGTGCAACACACCAGTTTTCAAACCAGTTAGGACCGCCTTGTCTGTCTAGTACCATATTCCAATCAACCCAGCCGTCTACCCAGTTGTTTAAACAACCAATCATATCCCTGGCATAGCGATATACAGGAACATATTTTGGATGTAGATGTTTTTGATCTTCAGGTGCCCAATCCCAGCCCCAGTCAGTGGCCTCTTTCGACCAATACCAGCTGTCGTCTTTCCAATGAGGCACCTCCGAATCTACACAGGCTTCAGATTGAATAAGATATTTATTGGGGGCCATATCATGGGTAAAATTCAAGGAACTGGGAAACCAATCGAAAGTACTTGCATACCAGTGTATGGCAAATCCATCGAAATACTTTGCTGATTTTTCATCCTTATAAATCACTTTTGCCCAGTCTATTAATTCCTCACCACGGTTTTGATCATACGCCAGAATTTTTACATCATGACCTTCTGTAGCAAGTTTTGGCCCAAGATGGTTCTGCACAAAATCAACCATTTCTTCAGCAGTATAATGCATGCTTTCCCAATTGTTATTATTTCCCAGAGGTTCGTTTTCTACAGTAAAACCCCAGATATTAATTCCCTCTTTTTTGTAAGCGCTTATATATTTTGAAAAAAACAATGCCCAACTATCATAGTATTCGGGCAACAATTTGCCACCACGCCAATCGTTATTGTCCTTCATCCAGGGGGGTGCTGTCCAGGGTGAAGCAATAATCTTGAACCCATCTTCAGAAAAAGCCATTGCATCTTTTATCATTGGAATGATATCATCGCGGTCTTCGTCTATCGAAAAACTGTTTAGTTCCTTGTCGCCCTCAAGCGGTGCATAGGAATAATTGCTTAATGAAAAATCGCAGGAATTGATGTGGGTGCGGGTCAATGAGTATCTTGCTCCATCTGACCCAAAATAGGCATCCAAAATCAAATCATGGTTTTTCTTGCTTAATTGGTTTAGCAGATAAGCAGACGATTCGGTAAACGAGCCTCCAAATCCGGTAATGGTTTGAAATTTCTTGTTTGGCAATATTTCAATAGCCACAGCATCCTCGGCAGCAAGAAATTCACTCAACTTTTTAAGTTGATTACCATTTGCCGAAGTTTCATAAACCTCAACTTCCAGTTTATTTTGCTGAACGCTGCATCCCATCAAAATGGCCATCAGAAATATGCTTAAAGATAATTTGAATATTTTCATTTTCCTTAATTTTCTACTCCATTTTCTCCCTGGTGTTTAACTTTGCCCCGACGAGCAATAAGTGCTTGCCTGATTTCAAGGGCCTTTTTTTCAGTAACATCATATTTCCACATTATAACAACAGCTAACAGCCCTGTAATCACAGGGATAACTATATCTGCAATCCGAAGATTGGTAAGTGTTTCCACTGACTGCTGATCTATATTTTGATCGAAGCCTACAAAAGACAAAACAACTCCACTTGTAAGTAAAGCCATGGCAGTACCCAATTTCACAGTCCACCAATAAACCGCACCAAACATACCTTCACGTCGCTCACCATTATTCAGTTCATCCAAATCACAAACATCTGCAGTCATCGACATCATAAGTGTAAACAAACCTCCAATTCCAAAAGACAGGAAAGGAATGGGCATAAACATTAGCATGGGATATTCTGGATTGAACCCCCACCATTTCAGGGCATAGCCTACAATCGATAAAAGCGTGGCAATAACAAATGCATTTTTCTTGCCCACTTTTTCAGATATTTTTGTAACAATTGGAATAACAACAATGGCTGTAGCTAAGGCGCTCACAGTACCGAACCAGGCTGGCCATGTTCCTGAGGCAACTTTATCTCCATTAAACAGATAATACACGATAATAAACATGGCGAATTGTGCAATGGTTTGAAAGCCATTAAACACAAAGAATGTAGCACCACATAGCTTAACGAAAGGTTTATTTCTCAGGGTTAGCTTAATGCCTTTGACAAATTCTTTTGTATTAGCGGACATATCACTAAATGACAGGTTTGCCATTTTATCTTTATCGGGTACAATCATTTCTTTGTTAAAAATGGCTGGCATGGCTCCCAGCAACATACAAATTGCACCCACCCAAATCGAAAGTATTCTAGCACCTTCAGGGGCAGAATCAAAAAATGTAGGATCGTAAATAATTACCCAAAACCATGGGGCAATCATCCAGGCTATTTGACCCATCCATTGCGAAACAGCCATCAATCTGGTCCTCTCGTTATAATCAGGTGTCATTTCATAACCCAAACCGATTAAGGGAGTTGCAAAAATGGTATATCCGATGTAGAAAAAGATAGAGACAACTAGAAAGTAAATGAAATTATAGGTCTGTGATTTTTCAGGATCCAACTGCCACATAATCATAAACATTACTCCCGTAATAACACTTCCAAGCAGAATATAAGGTTTTCTCCTCCCCCATTTCGACTTTGTATTATCCGAGATAAATCCCATGATTGGATCTGTTAAAGCATCCAATAGTCGAGGCAAAGCTCCTAAAATACCAGCAAGAATAGGATTCATTCCTAATGACATTACCAAAACAACCATAAACACCCCCAAAGCAGCAGGAAATAACTGGTTAGCTAAATGCCCTGATCCAAATGCAATCTTCTGCCCGAAAGGGACTAGGTCGGCCTGTGCTGTTTTATAATTTGCCATTTAGTTATTTGTTTGTAAAAGTGTATTCATAGTTTACTGGTGTTAATTGTTGATTGCTTTAGTTTTGGTTCTGATAAAACTAAAGCATTACTTTCTTAGGTTTGCGGTCTACCGTATATAAACCCCAGTGCTTCTCGGCCCCCATAACGTTATTAGTTTCTCCTTTCCAATCTTCGTCAAATGCTTCAAACCAGAATGTTGTGATATTCATTTCATCTGTCCATGTCATAAATTCATTATAATATTGCAGTTGTTTTTTTTCGCTGGCCCTTTGTCCAAATTCTGAAGCTACCGAAGGCCATCCCGCTTCGGTAATTACAAATTTTGTATTCGGCAGATTTCTTCTTACTTCTTCAAAATTCGCTATGGAATAAGACATGCCTTCATTGATGTCTTTACCTTCCCATACCGGGTATATATGTAGGGAAACAAAATCAACTGCAGCAGCAAGATCAGTTCCATGATCGGCCCACCAACGGTAATTATCAGCTACAGTAACCGGTTGCTCAATTGAATGCTGAACTTGTTTTACATAGGAAATAATAGTATCGGTAGCAACTTTATGGTCGTTCCAGTCAACTAAAGCTTCATTTCCAACGTTTACAGCAACTACAATATCTTTGTATTCGTTAGCGAGTTCTATTCCTTTTTCAATTTCCAATTTGTTAAGCTCTTTATTTTGGCTTAATTCTTCTTCAGGAATTGGTTCGGATAGCCAACTACAAGTTAGGTGATTACTTAGTTCGGCTTTTAACCAAATTCCAAGCATTACTTTGATATCAATATTATTTTCTTTGATAACGCGAAGCACTATTTCAGAATTCTCACCACTATCATATATTCTAATAAGCTTGAATCCAGGGCCTTCACTTAGCAGTTTCAGATCCTCCATAACTTCATCATAAGATGGATTAACAGCACCATCTCCCCGATCAGGATGTTGTCCTGTTCTGAAACCTGAATAGCAAATTGCTTTGGAAACACCCGATAATAGATCTTTCTTTGCTTGTTTAATTCCATCTGTTTTATGAGTAGATCCTACCATTGATTTTTTACTTGTTTTGTTATTTTGTTCACATGCAAACAGGAACAACAGAGTAACAAACAATATCAGTTGACCTATGTTTCTCATTATTCTTATTATTCCAATTTTCATACTCATATCTTTTTTATCCTTTTCGATTTGAAATAAAAGCCGATTTAGTATTTAAGTTCCTCATGCATATTCCATAGTCCCCAATAAGCCCCTACATCTCCTTCATCTTCCATTTTCCATGATTCGTCAAATGATGAGAAATAGAAAATATCAATATCATCCTCATTCGACCATTTCTGCGCATTTAAAAAATATATCAATGCATTTTTAACAGAGGGTTGTGCACCGTAAAACTCCTCTCCCCTGTTTGGCCATCCTGTTTCTGTTATAATGACTTTTTTATTCTTAGCTACTTTTAAAGCTCTTGCATACATATCCTTCATGTAAAGCAAGGAATACTCTATGGCACATCCTTCCCAAAAGGGATAGCAGTTTGCCAGAATTACGTCACAAGCTTCTGTTATCCTTGGGCGATTTTCAAATTCATAATAAGCATCTACATACCCAACCGGAACACCTGGTATTTCATTCTTTACATGATGTATCCTTAGTAGTAACTCCGCTTCAGTCATATCACCACGATACATAACTTCATTACCCACAGCTGCAACATCAACATGTCCTTCTTTGGCAATCTGAATCAGATTAGATATTTCCTGTTGATTTACTCTTTCATTTCTCCCTAACCAAGCACCAACAAGTGTTTTTAATCCATATTCTTTAGCTATGCGCGGAATCATCTCATTTCCATCAGTACATGAGAATGATCTAATCCACTTCGTATAAGGCTGAATAATTTCAATCCTTTTTCTAATTTGTTCTTCTGATATTGTTGAACCGGGTTTCTGGCCTTCAACGTATGGACTGAAGCATAATCCATTCATTTTTTGCTGAAATACTTTATGAAAAAGTTCACCCAACTCATCCTGACTTTTATATAATGCATTTACTCCTGTAAGGGCTAATATTTTCTCACTTCGATATGACATACTAGTATTTTTTTATTGTTACTTCAATTAACTTAATATCGCCACTACGGCGAAATATCATATTACTATACTCTTCATCTATTGTGTTACCAAGAATCTTTTCAACATAACCATCATTAAATGTGATAATTATTTTTTGACTATCGGAGAATTTGTAAACCATGGGCACCTGGCAGCATGTGAAAGCTATTTGTTTCTCTTTCAATTCAATCTTACGCCTTTCGCCATCTACCGAATAATATTCAAACTGTTGTTTTTTATTAAGGATTTCTTCATCATTAAATAATGACGTATTAAATATAATCTTCCCTTCTTTAATTGTAACTCCCATTTCACCAATCCGTGATATGATATCCTCCTTAACTTGACCTGTTAAGCCAGGTTGTTTTACACCTGATTTTGATGGCGTGTGAGAATATGCATCAGTGGGAAAACCACCGTATAAATCAGGCGATTTATATAATCCTATTCCCGCTTTTAT
This sequence comes from uncultured Lentimicrobiaceae bacterium, assembly GCA_964460905.1. Classification (GTDB taxonomy): domain Bacteria; phylum Bacteroidota; class Bacteroidia; order Bacteroidales; family F082. The sequence continues at coordinate 23,557 of CAYWRM010000009.1, read as the reverse complement.
TTCGTAGTAGTGGTCTTTCAATTGCCCTAATACATGAGGTTTGGTTCCCTCACTAACTGCTTTGAAATAACACTCCTGTGTTGCCAAAAGCAATTTGGAAACCATATGCCAGTATATTGACCCTAACCCTTCATAACCATAAAAAGTTCCAGACCTTCCTGTAAATGACTGATGATCAAATATCTTTTCATAAATATCCAGAATCAAGTCTTTTTCTTTTTCAATAAGATGGCTATAACTACCAAATCTTAGATTATTTAATGCCAACTCGAGTCCATCGGCATTTCTGAAGGTCCCATTAAAATGATACTTTCCTTCTTTATCAACTTTAATTATGGATGTTTCACCGTCTTCCAGTAGCTTTTTAAATAATAATGATTTCCTAACCAACTTTTCCGGAATGATGTTTTTATCCATAAACCGAGGTAATTGTCTATCGGGGTATAACATGTAGCTATACTGGTCGGCTCTGAAAATATTGCTATTCTTTAATGAATTAAGAACATTCAATGATTCCATTGTGGACAGGAAACCTGAACTTAGAATTGCCACTTGCCCTTCGAGCATTTCATACAAATTCCTAATGGATATAGTATCTTGGTTAATTGTTATCAGATTATAAGCATGATATAGCCCATCCCTTCGTTTGTTAACTTTGATTGACTGGTCAATATATTTCAAACAGATAGCTGTAAAATCAGCTATATCGCTAACTTTTAACCGTCTCTTCTCACCTGAAAATGAAAAATTATATATTTCATTCCTAAACTTCGAATGTGCATTACCTAGTAAGTCAGCAATTAGCTTACGATCTGAATCTGAGAATCTTTTTTCAATTAATAATATATTGTCTTTAAGTATAGTGAAGACACTTTCAAATAATGCAGCTAATTCCTCACTTACAACTACTTTGCTGATGTTGACACTACTGAATTTTGAATTCCAGAAATTTATAAATCTTCTTAAATAATAAAGAGTAACCATTGATGTTCCGTTACCAACAAGTGCATTGTTGGCATCATTCCATTCGGGTCGTTGGGTGTTTAGCCATATACCTGCTTCAGGTATAAAGTTACTTATCTTTGAAAGTAATGTTACAAGTATTTTTTCACTTAAATTAACTTTATATAATTGATCTCCTGTTTTGTTTTTGAGTAATCTGGCGTCTGCACCTATATACTCAACTTCTGAATTAATTTTACTATTCAGTTCATCATTGAACACTACGGTGTCCTTAGGATTTTTAACTATATCATTGTACGACTTAATTTGGTATGGAACATTTGCGTAAGTAAAAATCTCACTAGTAAGAAATTCATCTAACTTACCAGGATGAAAATTATTGGATATTTCAAGTAGTTTTTGAAGATATATTATTTGATGATCACCCCAATATCCAATATATGACCATGGGTCATTTGGATCAGGAGATTCCCAATCAATTCCATTTCGCATAATCCTGTAAGGATTGTATCCATCAATGGTAGAGGCATTTACAAATTTACATATTATACCTTCAACAAATTCAGGATAGGAAAAACATAGTGCTTCCCAATTTTGAAAAATATCACGCCAGTTTCCTTCATAGCTATATTTTGGGCTTCCGTCTTCCTTTTTTGTTTCAATGGAAAAAAGATTCCAGGGCCTACTAGGGTCACCATGTCTCCGACTAAAAGTTAGTGGTAAGTATTCGTAGGTAATTCGGAGCAAATCAGTGTCATTCTTTTCACTAGCTAACTTAATCAACTCAGTATATGATACTTGATTCGGCAATCTTTCAAGCCACGACTGATGTTCTTTTGCAACCAACCTGTTTATTTGAAGAAGGTAATCCAAGAAGTCAGCAGTTTCAATAGTGTAATTGTTTGTGAAAACACCACCCCTCATTATATTGAATAAGGTATTTGTATAATGACGTGCACAACAAAGTTCGGTATTAGTAATTTGAGAACCATCAGCAAACGACACCATCTTATTTAGATTTAAAGTGCCTTTAACTATATCCTCCTTTACAATATCCTCAATATTTTTTGTGTTAAGAATAGTATGTGCTAGATTGGCAACATCTGTACTCCCTTGATTGATTTCAGCTATTGTAAACCACTCCTTTGTCCCATTTGCAGTCAGATATATTTGAGAGTTTATAAAGTATGATCCTCTCGATGCTTTTACATCAAACTCCGATTCTATTGCTAATCCATTTTTAAAATTAGTTACTTGTTTATCAGAAACTAATATATTAACGTTATTGTCAAATCCAGTTGACCAAACAGTAGTGGCTTTTAGCGCTTCACTGGGTTCTGCTCTATCAACAGGAATCGAGCTTAACATAAATAATCCAAGCGTACTGCCTTCTATGCGTTCATTTTTTTTATACGCATCAAGAAGGTTGCTATATTCGTTTTGAAAACCATAACCAACTCCATACGGAAAAATATTTTTTATACCATCCAGCATCTTAAACTTGATAGCTGTTTTATTAATGTTTTGTACACTGGATTTTTTTACAAAACCAAATTTCTCACTATTATACCATCCATATCTGAAACTAAGCCCTAGGTCTGAATTAACCTCTTCAAAAATGATCTTATTTCCATAAACACTTTTGTATAGATTCCTGGTTATCGTATAGAAGTTGTGTGATTGATCTGTAAATGGTTCCCAAAGAAAAGTTTTTTCATCTTTTTTCACCAGAAAACAGGTACTACTACCGGTTTTACCTTTATAATCATGAATTTTATCAACTGTGTAATAGGGAAATAAAGCATTATCACGGTCTTTTCTTCCTGCTGATAAAGAACCATTGCTAGATATGAACATCCAATGATCTGAATTACTGACAATGCTTATAAAAAAGTCTGGCATTTCATGATAGTTCTTAATCTGATAATACTTTTCATTATCAATATCTACAAACTGACCTGCAATCTTATTTGGAATAGTAATTATCTCGCTTCCGCCTTGGTATATCTTTTCTTTAATCATCTAATTGCTTTTTTGAAAAAATGTTTGCAAATCTTCCAAGGATTTTCCTTTTGTCTCAGGCACTTTCATCAAAATAAAAATTAAACCAATGGCAGCAAATAAACCATAAATAAAGAATGTAGACGCTGTGCCTATGACCGTTAACTCCCATGGAAATATAAGTTGAACCAAAAAACTAACTACTGAATTAATAAAACCAACAAATGATATAGCTACAGCCCTAGTTCTATTTGGGAATAATTCTGAAAACATAACCCACATAACCGGACCTATGGAAACTGCAAATGATGCCACAAAAGCAAGTATGGCTGTCAAAATTAATATTGAGTTAAGTTGTATTGATTTTGAAAGAATTTCGGATTCATACTGGTTTGCCGTGGAAATCCCAAATGCATCTTTTATTGCAGATTTAAATTCTATATCTGATGTAAATTCTATATCTCGAATATGATCGAGTCGCTCAATGTTTACTTGCGAAGACAGTGTGGTAATAGTTTCATCTGTAATCGTATAGGTTGCAGCATTAAATCCATAGGCAAGAACAAACATTGAAATTACAATCCCGCTAACACCTATTATCAAGAGTGGCTTTCTACCAATTTTATCAATTAGGAGTATGGCCACAATTGTAAAAACAAGGTTTGTGAGACCAACATAAATTGCTTGGGAAAAAGATGCATCTACTCCCAACCCTGATTGTTCAAATATCATTGGCGCATAAAAAAACACTGAATTAATTCCTGTTAACTGCTGTAAAACAGCCAGGACAATCCCGATAATAAGAACTGTTCTTAGAGCGGGATTAAATATTTCTTTCAGATGGACTTTCTTCTTATTTGTATCGGAATCAATGCTTTTTTTTACATCCCGCAATTCTGCTACAGCTAATTCTGCACCACTAGTCCGTTTCATTATAATTAATGCCTCTTCTTCCCTACCCCTCATTATGAGCCATCTAGGGCTTCTGGGGACAACAAACAGAGCTACAAAATATATTAATGCAGGTAGGGCTTCAAGACCCAGCATCCAGCGCCAATTGTATATGTCTAATTTTAATACTTTAGTCCATTCGGCATCTGATTGACCAAACTTTAGGATAAGATAGTTAGTAAAAAAGGCGACTGAGATTCCAACTACAATATTCAATTGGTTGAATGACACTAATCTACCTCTTATTTTGGGAGGAGCAATCTCTGCAATATACATTGGTGCTATTATCAATGATGCACCCACACCAAAACCACCCAACATTCTGGCAATTACTAAAAATACGAAACTCGGGGCAATTGCAGATAGTATCGCTGAAAGTGCATATAATACTGCTGCTAATGACAAAATTGTTTTCCGCCCCCATCTATCACTCAAGGGACCGGCAAGCAGCATTGCTAATGTTGCAGTTAGGGTTAATGAGCTTACTGCCCATCCCAATTCAATTTTTGATAAACTAAACTCGGGTTCAATAAATTTAACTACACCTGATATTACAGATGCATCAAACCCCATAAGGAAACCTCCCAGTGCTACAATTAGCGAAATAAATACAATATGACTTTTGCTAGTCTTCAAACTATTTTGTTAAAGATTTATTTTGATACACTCGTACGTAGTCAACCTCCATGGTTTGTGGAAATGCATCTTTATCAATTCCTTTCATGTTTCCCCAGGCACCACCAACAGCTACATTTAAAATGAGATAAAATGGTTTATCATACGGCCACTTTGACTCTCCCAATCCTTCATTTTTATATTCAAAATACAAACAGTCATCAACATAGGCTTTTACTACATCAGGATTCCACTCGAGTATGTACAAGTGAAACTTTTCAGCTGCATCCGGTATAGTAACTATTGCTGTTTTTTGTGTATTCCTTTGCCACTGATAATCTTTAGAGTGCGCAGAAGCATGAATTACTCCAAGTTCATGACCAACGTGTTCCATGATATCGATCTCCCCAATGTCGGGCCAGTTTCCATCACTAAATGTCCAACCTCCAGGCATAACCCAAATTGCTGACCATGTGCCACGTCCTTCAGGTAATTTAGCTGATACTTCAATTCGTCCATATTGCCAATCAGCTTTTGATATCAATCTGGCAGATGTAAACTCTTTATCTTCAAAATTTTCTTGGTGAGCAGTTATATTAAGCTTGCCGTTTTCTACCCAAGCATTATCTATATCAGCTTTAGTATAATATTGGGCTTCAGAATTCCCCCATCCGGCATCATTTCCTTCTGTATCGTACTCCCATTTTGTAGAATCGGGAAGGCCGTTATAATCAAACTCATCACTCCAAACTAACTCATATTCTTCGTTAGCTTTGTAATCTCCTATACAACAGCTTGAAAAAGCAAAGCATACAATTACAAGTAAAATGCCTATTAAAAAAACTGAAGTCTTCACATTGTAAATTTTAATTAATCACTAACAAAAACCGTTTAAATATTTCTATCCTATTGATTTCCAATTTTTATAAATATTGCATACCTTTTCTTATTATGCAGATTCAAGACATTAATAATTGTGCATATAATATACACGATTAAAAATTTGAGAGTATAGGTTAGCAATAGGGTTTGAATTAGAAATAGAATTCAATAACTATTGGCTATATACCCGAACATAATCAATTTCCATTATCTGCGGAAATGAAGTTGTTGCATCTGGTGAACCAGGCCAGTTTCCTCCAACAGCAAGATTAAGTATTAAAAAGAAATTATTATGAAACTCACTTAATTGAGAGGGAACAATATCAGCTGTAAAATAATGATAATCATCCATATAACCTCTAATTTCTTCCTCATCCCATTCAATAGCAAATACATGAAAATCATCAGCAAAAATACCCGAAGACAACATATAACTTTCACCATAATCTGCATGACTTCCATCATGTTCCCAGTGAAGAGTTGAATAAACAGTATTGTCACCATTATTATCACCTCCAACCATCTCCATTATATCGATTTCTCCACATGCAGGCCAGCCAACCGAACTGATATTATCACCAAGCATCCAGAATGCAGGCCATATTCCCTGTCCATATGGTAGCTTAATCCTAGCTTCAACTTTACCATATTTAACATCAAACTTATTCTGGGTTGTAATACGTGCAGAAGTATAATCTCTTCCACCATATGACTCTTCCAGTGCGGTTATGGTTAGTACACCATCACCTACAACTGCATTTTCTTCTCTGTCGGTGTAATATTGAAGCTCATTATTACCCCAGCCTCCACCGCCGGTTTCCATATTCCATTTGTCGGGATCCGGAAGTCCGGTGTAATCAAATTCGTCGGACCATATAAGATCGGGATTATAGTTTGGGTCATCCTGTGAAATAATTACATTTTGAATTAATGAAAAATCATCTCCACCCTTATTAGCGATAAGTTCAACATCAAAGTTTCCTGCAAATGGAAAGTAAGCCAAATGTTCAGCTTCATTTTCAATTACCATATCACGATAAAGCCAACTAAACGAATCAAAATCACCGAATGATGTATTGGTAAGCAAAACGTAATTTAGATTTGATGGATCCACAACTGCACTGAAAGACAGAACCAAACTAGTTGTGGAAATATTTATAGTCTTTTTTGCAATGGTGCTATTACCTGTATAATCCATTATACGAAGAGATACTTCATAATCACCAGCAACAGAATAGAAAATATTATATTCTTCTTTCTTGTTAGTTGTAGTATCACCCTGTCCATTGCCAAAGTCCCAAATCATTGAGTAATACTCTCCTTCTGATTTATTTTCAAAAAAGATGCTATTATCATCAATGTATTGAAAGCTAAAATCTGCTGTAAATCCAGATTCATTGTTTTTATCACAACCTGCTGTAATAATTAAAAGAACCATAATTACCAGCAAAAAAGGTATTGCTAGTAAGTGCTTATTATTACTATGGTTTGAATTAGTTGTCTTCGTCATTAGTAATTATTTTAAGGGTTATTTGAATCTTTTTAATTTCTGCTAATTCATGAAGTTCTATATGGTCTAATACAGACATTGCAAAATCAATTTAATATCCAGGTGACTATTGCAATGTCCATATATAAACCAACTAACCAAAATATAATTATGAATTATAAAAAAATTCCATTTTTAGTTTATTGTACTGGTTTAACGTTTGTGAAAGTGTGATACCATGCGTTAGTTTCGTCTTCCTTAATTCTCACTCTTAAAATATTTTCTGTAACTTCAATTATATCGTATTCACTTTGACCAACATACCAACACATTGCACCTCCATCAGTAAGTAACATTGATGTACCTCTGTAATCACCATCAATGGCTGCTTTAGATGAAGAAGGTGAGAATTTTACTTCTTTTACACCATACAAGGTTGGAACGATGTCTTCACCATAACATGCATCAGGATCAACACCAATTACACCGGCATAGGTTCCTGGGATAAAGGCTTGTCCTTCTGTTTGTTCAAAGGTTAAACCATTGTCTGTTTTAGTAAAAACAAATTCAGCATCATACATACACTCTTTTTCCCAAGGAGCTGAATTCCACCAACTGGCAAAAGTATAATCAAGGTTACCATAATCATCTGATTGGGTACCCATTCCTGCATGACCTGGTTGATCAGCTGCCCAATACCAGGATTTTGAAGAACCTCCGGTTAAGAATTCCAGAGCATCAGGATCCTCAAAATCACTAAGTACTTCAACCTGTGCTGCTTTAACAGAGGTTATGCCCCCGGTTCCAACAGCAAAAACACTAACATTGTATGTGTTAAGTCCATTATCTGAAAATTGATGGGTAATAGTACCATCAGTAGCTGATTCAATTTTTTTACCATCTCCAAATTCAAAATTGAAGGTGATTTTATTATCAGCTGTTGCTATAAAATTTACCAATCCGCTTCCATCTCCATTTGGGTTTTCTGCATCAACACCAACAATTTCATAATTTAATGTTACATTGGAGGGTGCGACTAAATCGCCTAATTCATAACTATCTTTTTGGCAGCCACTTATTACGAAAAGTAATGCAAAAAGTATAATCGAAATATATTGAATATTTTTTTTCATAGTAACTTAATTTAATTTGTTAATTGGAATTGATCGAAATAATATACTGAATCGTCTCCCGGGTTATCAAAATCAAAGAAGACTACAACTTTAACATAATCTGCTGCAGGTGCATCACTAAAATCATAAATTAAATCTTCCCAGGCATTAGCAGTAGTATTTGTTATATCAACTTCATAAACAATACTGGCATCAGCATTTTCGAGTTTTAGCTTAATAACAATACCACTTACAGGACTCCAAGCACTGAACTGTATTTTGGAGTAGGTTACAATATCGATTTCCGATGATTCGAAGAAACAACCAGCCCATACTTCAGCCCCTGAAGTTTTTACCATCTTTGCACTATTTGCAGTTGTATTAAGACCTGTTGGATCGGGATTTGAAACCACCTCAATATCAGCTATGTTACCAAAAGCAGTGAACACAGGTATTTCAGCCTCAAAATCCTGGAACATAAGAGAAGAAGATCCACCTCCATCATTAGCCAGTTCAATTTCATCAAAGTAATATATGGTATCATCACCCGGATTTCCGAAATCAAAGAAAATCACAACCTTTACATAATCTGCTACCGGAGCACCACTGAAGTCATACACTAATTCTTCCCAGGCATTTGCAGTGGTATTGGTTATATCTACTTCATGAACTATGCTTGCATCAGTATTTTCAAGTTTAAGTTTAACAACTATACCGCTTTTTGGTGACCATATTTTTACTTTAATCTTGCTAAAATTTTCAAGATCAAGCAAATCTGTCTCAAAGAAACATCCTGCCCATACTTCTGATGCAGAAGTTTTTGTCATCATTGCAGTATTTTCAGTTGTATTCAAACCCGTTGGATCAGGGTTGGCAACTACAACAACATCTGCAATATTACCAAATGCGGTAAATACCGGAACTTCGCCTTCAAAGTTTTCGACCATTAAAGTTGATGGAGTACTTGCTTGTACAAGTTTAACATCATCAAAATAATAAGTAGCGTCATCTCCTACATTTCCAAAATCGAAGAATATTACAACTTTCTGATATGTGTTACTAAGATCGATAGCAGAATAGTCAAATTGTAATTCCTCCCATTGATTAGAAACAGTTGTTGTGGCATCCATCTCATATGCAATATTTCCGTCATCGAGATTCTCAACTTTAAGTTTTACAACTGCACCGGCTTTTGGTGACCATACTTTTACTTTAAATAGTTTATTTGTTGAAAAATCGATTGGATCACCAAGTGTTAAAAACGATCCTCCCCATTCTGCAGCACCAACAGGTTTAACTGATTGCGCAACTTTTACTGTTGTATTAATACCAGATGGATCGGGATTATCAACAACCGTAGAAACTACATCTCCAAAATCAGTAAAAGCATAATTAACAGTAAAAGATTCAAATGTTATAGGTAGAGTTACCGGATCTGAAGCTGCTGATATCGTTATTGTATCACTAAATTCTGTTGTTTCAGCGGCAGCACTTTTAGCAACAACTCTTATTATATAATCACCAGGTTCAACGTATGTGTGCGTTGCATATTCCTCTGGTAGAGTATGCACTGGGTCTTCATCTGGTACATCACCAAAATAAATATCCATTATTGTAGCATATGTGGCTTTTGCAGTAACCGATACCATTGATGGATTAGTTACATCCTGCGTTATTGTAACTTCAAGATCTTCTGGTGCTTTATATGTAACATTCAAATCATGATTATAATTTGATGTCGTTCCTGTAAGACCAACTGCAGTAATATCCACATTAAAAACACCTTCGGGATAGGTATGAGTAATTATATCAATTAAATCATATTCAGTTGGTGTTTCATCGATTGTGTCGCCAAACATAACCCTGTATTTTGTAGCACCTTCAGCTTCTGGAACAATTGTTACCAAACCGCTATTATCTTGCGTTATATCGAAGATTGCTGTAAGATTAGTTGGAGCATTTACATTATCCAACTCTTTTAAATTATCTATATCCTTTTTGCAGGAAGATGCAAAAACAAGGAGTATAAATAATACTATTATATTTTTCATTAGATTCATCTTTCTATATTTAGGATTAATTATAAAGTGGATTTTGAGACCAGTTACCAGCGGAGAACTCGATTTCCTCTATTGGAATAGGAAACAGTTCATTTTTACCTGCCACAAAGCCTTCAATATCATTAGCAGCTCTTCCGGTTCTTACCAGATCAAAGAAGTGGTGTCCTTCGCCCATTAATTCTACCCTGCGCTCATGATAAATAGCATCGGTAAGTGCTGCTCCTGAATACAAAATATCATGATTATTATCACCAAAGGCTCTGCGACGAACCATATTTAAGTATTCCTGAGCCTTTGAATCAGATAATCCACCACGGTTATTTGCTTCAGCTGCCATTAGTAGTACATCCGAATATCTTATTGACCTATAATTATTTGGGTTAGTTAAGTTTAAATCGGGTTGAGCATTATCACTCCTTTTTCGAGGAAGATACTTTCTATTAAAATATCCGGTATGTTCATAACCAGTTGAATATGTAGCACCTGTGGAATCTGCCCAAGCTTCGATATCCAGGATAGTTACACCTTTACGATGATCACCTAATTCAAATACATCAACAGCCTCTTGTACAGGTACATTAAAGCTAAATCCGGAGGTAAAATATGGCCCATCATATGATCTAACCCCACTAAAACCAACAGCAACATTGCCTTCAACACATTGTAAACAAGTGAAACTTGCTCCTTCAGCGTCAGTATATTGTACTTCAAAAACTGATCCTGATCCATTTTCACCATCTGCTTCGAATATTGAATTGTAGTTATCAACTAGGAAGTAAGGTCCTCCAGTAATAACCTTATCCAGCGCTTCGGCTGCTTCTGTAAATTTCTCCTGAAAAAGATATGCTTTCCCTAATAACGCTTGGGCAGACCCTTTGGTAGCTCTGCCTGTTTGTGCCTGTGTAACTGGCAAAACGCTTGCAGCATAAATTAAGTCTTGTTCGATGAATGCATAAACTTCCGAAACTGGCGAACGTGGAATAGTCTTTTCATCTCCTAATTTGAATCTTTCATCAACTTTTATTGGAATAGGACCAAACCATTTAACTAGTTCAAAATTATAATAAGCTCTTAGGAAACGAACTTCGCCAATCATTTGTTCTCTGCCATCGAATTCCGTCTTATCTCTAAACTCCATAAAATAATTAGTGCGCTGTACACCTGCAAACATCCAATCCCAAATATCGCTTAAGTTGCTATTTGTTGGTGTTTGGATCATATCATCAATTTGTTGCCATCCTATTACATCTGTAGGACTTTCACCTCCACAAAGTGTGTTATTTGAGGCTATTTCACCAACGATTGCATTTGCATAAGTAGATTGTAGTAAATCGTACGACGCAACAAGTGCTTTGTAATAATCATCCTCTGAGTTAAAGTAGTTTTCAGAGTCGATTGAGTACTCGGGGGAGATTTCAACAAATTTATCTGAACAGGAATATCCTAGAAATAAAGTTAGGATAGTCGCTGTTATTATTGTTTTATTAAATATTCTTCTTTTCATCTCTCAGTTTTTATAAGTTAATGCTAAATCCAAACCAATAAGTTCTGGCGGCAGGATAAAATCCTGAATCGAAACCTGAGCCAATAGGTTGCCCATTGGATGCTCCTGGATCGAAACCCATATATTTTGTAAGTGTAACAAGGTTATTTACAGCCACAAAGAATCTAACTTCATTAATTTTAATTCTCTGTGTTATTGTTTGAGGAATTCTATACCCTACTGAAATTCTTTGAAGTCTTAAATAGGATCCATCTTCAACATAATACTCTGAAAAAATTGTATTTGCTGTAGCGTCGTAAGTAACGCGTGGCACTGAATTGCTTGTTCCGGGTCCTGTCCATCTGTCAAGTGTAGTACTTAACCTGTTTACATCGGGTTGTGCTCTTTCATAATTTCTTACTATGTCATTACCAATGCTTGCAAAGGCGTAAGCAACAAAATCAAAGTCTTTATAACGTAGAGATATATTTAATCCCATTACAAAATCAGGGATAGGATCACCGATATAGGTTTTGTCATCAGAATTAATAACGCCATCTCCATTATTATCAACAAATCTTATATCACCAGGAGAAGCTTCTGCTCCCAATGCAGCTTGTGATGGGTGAGCATCAACATCAGCCTGAGTTTGGAATAATCCGTTGGTTTTGTATCCGTAAAAATAACCTATTGGCAAACCTTCTTCCATACGAGCAGGGGCAGGTTGTCCAACTCCAAAACTTCCACCAGGGTAGAAACCAGTACCATTATCAACTTTAAGTACCTTATTATCAAGTACAGTTAAATTATAGTTTATCCTATAGCTAAAATTTTCAACCGCAGGGCCACGAAAACCAACAGCAAACTCAAAACCGCTATTACGTACAGTTCCTGCATTTATAGTTGGGCTACTTGCCCCTGGTGCGTATGTACCAAGAATACCCGATACAGGAATATTAGGAATTAATAAATCTTTTGTTGTTTTAACAAAGTAATCGGCTGTAAAATCCATTCTATCCTTTAGGAATGTGAGGTCGAAACCAACATCAAGTTGTTCTGATTGTTCCCATTTAATACTAGGATTTGGTAAAGTACCAATAGCAGCTCCATAAACAAGTTGCCCGTTAAGTACATAAACGCCCTCTCCATTGAGTTGGGAGATATATTTGTAAGCTTCGATTTTATCTGAACCCAGAATACCATAACTAGCTCTTACTTTAAGAAAGTCAATCTGCTCAACATCCTCTAAAAAACTCTCGTCAGATACAATCCATCCCAATGTTGCAGATGGAAAATAAGCAACTGCATTATCAGGACCAAATTTCGTGGAAGCATCTCTTCTAAACATAGCAGATACCAGATATTTTCCTTTATAGTCATATTGCGCTCTTGCAAAATAGGATAAACGTCTTTGGTCATATGTATATGATCCAGATGAAATACCATCAATATACCCGGTTGTAAGGCTTATATCTGCAAACTCCCAAGAATTATTTGGTACATCATAGCCAGTAGCATTAAGTCCATTACCCCATTCCTTGAAAACAGTTGTTCCAATTGTTCCGGTAACATGATGATCCTCTGAAAAAGTATTATCGTAGGTTATGAAACCATCCATAGTGTAGTTATTATCATTAACTTTGTATTGATATACACTGCTTCGTGGAACATTAAAAACTTTATTTTCTCCATAATCAACTACTTTAGTGAAAGATTTACCGTTGGAATATGAAGAATTAAAACCAATTCTTGCGGTTGCTGTAAAATGTTTCGCAAATTTTGCTTCTAGACCTAAGTTGCCATTTATTTTATTCAAATAATACGAATTATAAGTATTTGCAATTTGTTGTAGTGGGTTAATAATTTCAATACCTACGTTGGATGGTGCTATAAAATAGCTTCCATCAGGGTTGTAAACAGGTACCGTAGATGGCATATTAACAGCATTGAATAATACCGACCCCAGACCAAAATCGTTGAAAGAGGTGCGGTCGACATGTGTGTAGGTAACAGCTGAATTAAATTTAAGCCAACTGGTAAAATCTGCTCCCATTGCCAAACGAGCTGTATTTCGTTCATAGCCAGATTTATCACCACCAACTATACCCTTTTGCCTAAAGTCGGATGCACTTATCGAATATGTCATTTTTTGCGACCCACCTGAGATATTTATATTATTATCAAAAATAGGAGCAGTTGAAAAAAGCTGATCCTGCCAATTAGTCCCTTTACCTAAGCCTGATACATCTGGAAAAGGAAGTTCTTTACCAGCTGCTGCATAACTTTCATTTAATAGTACAGCATATTCAGTTGCATTGAGAACAGGTAATTGTCTGGTAGTTTCCTGAATCCCGGTAGTACTATTAAAAGTAACTGTAGTGGGCGTATTACGTTTACCTGATTTTGTTGTTATAAGAATGATACCATTTGCACCAACAGTACCATAGATAGCTGCTTGCGCATCTTTAAGCACTGTTATTGTTTCGATATCATTGGGGTTAAGAGTGTTTAAATCCCCCACATATCCATCAATTATGGCTACAGGTGAAGCATCACCGTTTGTTGAAATTCCCCTGATACGAACATCTATGCCTGCACCTGGCGCACCTGATTGCTCAGTTACGTTTACCCCTGTCATTGTTCCTTGTAGGGCTTGCTCAACCTTTACAGGGTTCAACTGTTTTATTGTTTTAGAATCAACTATTGATACTGCTCCTGTAACATCCTTTCTCTTAACAGTACCATAACCAATTACTACGACTTCATCCAACTGTGAAATGTCAGATTCCATAAATATGTTAAAGATGATTTGATTTTCAACAACAATTTCCTGTGATGCCATGCCTATAAAGGAGAATATAAGGGTATCGCTTGGATTAATGTTATTTAGCAGAAAATCTCCATCTATACCGGTTGTTGTGCCAGTAGATGTTCCTTTAACTATCACTGTTACTCCCGGAATTGTTAGACCATCGTCGGACGAAGTAACTATACCTGAAATTGTTTTCTCCTGTGCAACAAGGTGCACCGCAGAAAACAAAAAAAGGAAGGTTAAAATAAAATAAATTTTTTTCATGCGTTATGAATTTTAATTTATAATTATAAAATGAATAAAATACTCTTTTGAATTCCTGTAAACTCTCATATATATTTTTTAATGCAATCGATTGCAAATATAAACGAAGAGGAACGCTTAAGTCAAGTAAATAAACTCAACAAAATTACGTCACACAAATATTTTAATACATCAAAGTTACTTCATTACAAACTTTAAACGCTGTTTATCTGATATTTGTGAAATTATATTATCACACAAAACAATACATCAATTTAGATAAAAGATGGAATCTACTAAATATAAAATTCTATCACATGCTCGTATAAATAAGAATAATGTTAAAAGGATAATATATATTCAGTCAGATTTGTTTCGCGAGTAATTCCAAGCCTTTTTCTGAGCCTGTATCTACTTATTTCAACACCTCTTGTGGAGATATTCATCAAAACAGATATTTCTTTACTTGAAATATTCATGCGCAAATAGGCACACAACTTAAGTTCACGAGGAGTAAGGTCTGGAAATTTTGATTTTATACGTGTTAGGAATTCTTCATGCACGTTTTCAAAGTGTGTTTCAAAAACCCTCCATTGTTTCTCATTATCAATTTCCTTGTTAATACCTCTGACGAGTCGGGTTATATCGTGTTTATGTGTTTCGGAATCAATATAATTAGCTAATTCTTTTAGTTCATCACGTAAGGTAATAAGCAGTTCATTTTTCTGAAGCATTTGCATTGTTGAGTTTGCAAGTTCTTTATCTTTTAGCTTCATCCCTTCTCTTAGCTTGTCATTCCTCATTCTAATTATTTCTTTTTCAGATTCAAGTCCTTCCCTTTGTAATTGCTCTTCTTTTTTTAGAAATAATTCCTGTTGAGTTTTTTCGATATTCTTTTTTGACTTCATATATCTTCTTTTCATCAAAAGAAGTAATAATAAAATTAAAACAACAAATAGTGTTGCATATATAATATATGCTAATATAGATCTTAAAAATGGTGGTTTTACTTTAAATGAAACACTTTGTTCATTTGTAACAGTACCATAAATATTGATTGCCTTTACTTTAAAAGTATAATTACCTTCAAATAAATTTGTATAGTTTCGTGTACTTTGGTGTGTCCATTTTGACCATTGATTGTCATTTCCTTCTAAAAAAGTGGAATAAAGGATGTCTCCTGAATTTTCAAAGTCGTTTGAAGCAAAAGAAAACTCTACTCTGTTATTCACAAAATCGAGCACAATCTCATTTGATATCATCGAGGAGTATGTATAAACAGAGTCAAGGTTAAATGTCCTCATTGACAATAAGTATGTTTTAAATCCAAACGAATAATATTTTTTGAATTTTGGATTATAATGAACAAACCCGTTCTCAACACCAAAAAAAACATTTTCATCATCAAAAGGATAAACAAATTCAAAACTGCTTACAAACGTACCTTCAAGTTTTTTAAAGGGTATAGTTACATTTGTATAACTTCCATCTTCACCATATCGTAAAACTCCAACATCTTCATTTGTAAAGTACCATATATTTTTTTTTGAATCTGTTTTTATGGAGCGCAAAAAGTCGCCTTTAAAAAGGTTATTGATTTTAGGGTTTATTGTAAATTCCCCATGTTTAGGTATGTATTGCATTATTCCTTCGTTGGTTGCAAAAAGTAATGTATTATCAATCATAGTCAACCCTGATACCTGATCAGGTACATTATCTTCTTTACTATTAAAAAATTCTAAATTTGTTATACTATCATAACTATCATTAAAATTAAGGTGATAAATGCCTTTGTAACCATGAGTAATCCATAATGATCCATCATTATCAAACTCCATTTTTCTTGATGATTGTGAAAACCCTTTAATCTGCTTATCAAATTTCCACTTCCCGTTATCTTTAATGTATGTAACTAAGCCGGTATAAGTTCCTCCAATAATTTTTTGAGAATTATTTGGAGTTTGCAAAAATATCCATCCGCCAGGAATATCAGAAATGCTAAAGGCAACATCATTTTCAATAATGTACGCTCCATTATTATGACCGCAAAATAGAGTTCCATCAATATTTTTCAGTGTCCAGACCTGTCCCTGTGTTTCTTCAATCAGCTTCATTCTTTTTGATGAAATCCTGTTTAATGAATCTCGCTTCTGAGTAAATAATCCTTGATTAGTACCAAGATAAATCCTGTTATCATTAATAAAAGCTGAATAACCCGTACTCACATTGTAGTTATGCGAAATTTTTGACAGAGGTAAGTTTAGCTCAACATAATCAATTCCATGATCAGTGCCCAGCCAAAGGTTACCTAAAAAATCTAATCCCATACATAAAATAGTATTATTTTGCAAGCCATCAGATTTGCTTATATGTTGTAACGGATTGCTTTGCATATCACAAATTAATAAACCACTTTGTATTGTGCCAAACACCATTGTATTATTAGGGAGAAGTGAACTGCAGTAGATTTGGTTTTTATTTAAAAACGAAGTGGTTTCGGTATTGCTCACAGGTGTTAATGAATTACCATCATATAAATAAGTTCCATCTGAAGATGTGGCAATAAGTAATTTATTATCAACAGGTAATATCCCCCATATTTCTTTTCCTTTTAATGGTTCCATTCCGCTCAAAGGATACAAATTACCCATTGCATATCGCATCAGGCCTTTCTCTATATCATTAACATAGTATTCATTGTTTACCATAAATGAAAAATGAAATAATGAAGGAGCGTCAATAACGGTAAATTTTTCATTCTTATAAATGAATAGTTGATAATATGTTTGAAAAAATACTCCATCAGGATGAATATAAATTTTCCAAACATCACCAAAATCAATATTTTCTTCGGGCAAAAGGTTCAATAAAGAATGGAATTTTGCACCTCCCATTTCACCAATTTCAAAATAGCCCAACTCATCATATCCTCCTGCAAATAAAACCTTGTTGGAGCCATTTTCAATTGATCTTAAAATACTACCATTAGGTAATTTGTATATATTCCAGTTTGTACCATCAAATTCTAGCAATCCATCATTGTTAGCAAAGTACATCATTCCATTAGTGCCCTGTTGAATATCCCAGGTTTGGCTCCCGGCAAGATATTCGGATCGCTGAAAATTTCTAACAAATGGGGTTCCTATGGAATAGGTATTTGCTATCGTGTGCAGAAACGATAAAATAATTAAAACTAATAATAATCTCTTTTTTACCATTATAATATTTTATTATGGCGAATTTAAGTAAATCATTTTTAAACAGTTTGTAATTAATACTTATTTATATACTTTTGAAATATTAAATTTCTTCAATTTTTACCAAATCTATATTTCTTCCATACCCATTATACAAAATCCTTTCTTTAAGCCAAGCTCTTCCGCCTCATCACCTTGTAGTACAAAAGTAATCTGGCGGTGAAGTTTTCTACCAGTATATAATTTCTGGTCTTTATCATACTCTCTCAACAAGAGTTCATGTCCAGCTAAAAAACCTCTGTCATTTTTTCTAAGCTCAAAAGGTTTTTTCCCATTCGCAATTAATTTGAAATAATCTGACCAGGTTTTAAGTTCATGAATCATATCTAAAAAATTTAGTTATTTAGGAATGCTTAAATAATAATACGTAGTATAAATTCTATTTAATAAAAACAACATGCTGGCTATGTATTTTACCATCGAATCGATATCGACACAAGTAAATGCCCGGGATTGTATTAGCAACAATATTATTGATTTGTGTCTGTTCAATTTTTGATACTTTAATTTTTTGTCCCAAAAGGTTAAAAACCTCAACTTTATCACCCAATAATTCAGGTTGCTGACACTTTAAATGTATGGTATTTTGACTCGTGTATAAAATTACTTTAGGCTTTGTAAACGGAGTAAAACTATTGCCAAGCGACAATTCGTTGGTGGTTATATCGGTAAACCCATTAAGGATTTTTGCATTTAGCGTAACCGACACTTCATCTGCCCCATTTGTGTTTCCTGACAACTTAATCATTGCCTGTGAAGCATTTAAATAGCTTACTGATTCTATAATCATTCCAGATGGAGCATTATTCAATTCAAAATAATTATTTTTAAGAATTGGATTACTGAAATATTCATCTGACAAAGTAATTTCCAGCTCAGGAAAAAAACTTGATAATTCGGCGGATGGCATAAGCATGAAGCCAGGAATGTTGTTGTCAATCCAGTTCAATCTGTTAAAAAGCCATGTTTCAAAAAATGCCACTTCATCATTGTAATCATTCCCCTGCCAGTTATAATTAGGCCATACATATTGCCCCAAAATGGGCCATCTTTCGTAGTTTCTATGCTGGGCCTCATCTACATACTCTACTATTGAATCAATGGCATATTCAATCTTATCATTACTTAATTCATTATCTCTCAATTCCTGCCAACGGGTATAAAACAGATCTCTAAAATAAGGGTCCTCCATCATACGTTTCCACCAAAACATAATACTCCAGTCGTTAGGCTCCACCATTGAATACCTCCAACCAGTGTAATCGTTGCCAGGAGGCCAATAATCAACATTTGAATAACCTAGGTTAAAATCCCATGCCGGGCCTGCAAATAGTTTTCCACCATCGCTGTCCTTTTCCTTATAAAAATAAGTACTGTACCTGTATTTATCAACCTCCTTGCTTATTTCGCATAGAATCATCTGATCGACAAAGGAAGCTGAGTTAAAATAACTTTTATATCCACAATTTGCGTCGGCAAAGCTTGAATTGGTTAATACATTTTCTGACGTAGTAATGTAGTCCTCAATGTAATTTCTCTGTTGCTGTACTATATCCTCAGCTTTGGGGTAATAAAACTGAAATATGATATTCATGGCATTTGGATATGCAGGTGTTGGAATCGATTTCCAGCCATCGGTACCATATTGGAAATCCGGGTCTATTTTATCAACCTTCACAATATAACCACCGGTGAGTTCATCACCAGCAATATCTTCAGGCTTTAATTTAGCAATATTTACACGGTTATCATCCCGTTTTATCTTCTCCATTAGGATGTACACACCTTTATAATCATTATTAATGATAACTTCGCAATAGGCCATTCTAGTACAATAAGAACCAAGCTTACTGCCCATATAAAATGATATAAAATTCCTAAGCATGGATTTATCACTGTATGGAGCATACAATATCCAGTCATTTTCCGTTGGCATTCCAAGTATAGGCACATTTAAGTTTTCACCATCTTCATCCCTTGTTTCGAAAGCATAAGATTTCTTTGGAAACATTTGCGAGCTCTGTCCCCGTATTTCTATTCCAACAAAACCATCATAATCATTTGGAGGATCGTATTGGTTGTTCATATTTCCCTGTCCATTGTCAATAATCCCCATGTTGGCAGTTATTTTGGGTTCATCAGGAATATCAACTCCATTTGTATTGATGATTATTATTGGCAAATTGGTTGTGAGTCCGGGAGTATCTTCAGATAGGCACAATACATCGTCAATAAACCATTGATCTCCGGGGTTGGTTCCAAGAAAATCAAAGAATATTACCAAACGGGTATAATCGGTAGCGGTGATTCCTGAAAAATCAAACTCAAGATCATCCCATTGACCAGGGGTTGGTGCTTTTTCAATTTCCTGCCATGAAGTGTTGTCACTATTCTCAAATTTCAATAGTACAGTACCACCAGATTCTGGAGCCAATATCTTTAAACGATAAACAGGGAATGTGATAAAGTTTACAGGAACAATAAAATTAGTAAAAATTAAATCGTAAGGGTTCTCACCTGTTACCACCTCCATGCAATGAGTCGATGGATTTATTCCTTCCTGCATAGGGTTATTAACAGTTATGCCAGAAGGAGCAGAAACTACCCATTCTACATTTATTCCATCCCAATTAGCAATGGTGTCAGTAAGTTGAGCTGAAACGGTATTTGCTAAAAATAAGCTTAGTAATAAAGTAACCCAATAAGTAACCCTTGATAAATCAATCTTGTAAATCATTTTATGGTATAAGAAAAACAACAATTTTCAACAAAGTTAATGAAAACGGGTAAATGAAAAAAGTATCAATACCTATGAGTAATGTATTTTTTGTGAGAGTTCTCCGTTCCCTTACAATATATTATTGATTATCTGAATTAGTCAATCTGTTTGACGTAATTATAATGTAGTTTTAACAGAGCATTTTGATGTTTAGGTGGTATTATTATTAGGTTGCTTTTGCGGTAATCCAACCCCTGTTGAAGCAGTATAAATTCTATACCAATGTTCGTCTGTTAGGTGTATATTTAATTCATCTACTGCATTTTTTACTCGTGTTTAGATACAGGCTTACAAAAATATAAATGTAGCATTCGATACTTTGTCCGGACTCGTAAGAAAATACAAGGAAATTCAATGGCTTCTACAAAATTCGTCAAAGACCAAATGTTTTTTATACTACTCTATATAAATTTCTCGAAAACAACAAGTATTCACAAGTGAACTTTGAACTAATTCTTACACATTTTTATACAGAATTTGGGAGCATTAAAGCTTCTTTTTCAAGTAAAATTGCTGCAACAATAAATCCAAATTTACCTGTTTGGGACTCTATAATATTAGAACACACGAAATTAAAAAAACCAGGTTCTCATTTACCTAAAGATGTGAGATTAAGACGAACAGTTGATCTATATAACTTAATTTCAAAATTCTATACAGATTTTTTGAAACATAAATTAGCTCATGAAATGATTTCAGATTTTAACAAGCAGTTTCCTGAATCAAATATCTCAGATATTAAAAAAATAGATTTAATTTTTTGGCAATCAAAAGCATAAATTGTATTCTAAACTATTTAGCCATAAACATTGCAAACATTGCAAAACACACATAAAAATTAGAACAATCTCAACTTTGACTTATGAGATCTCCTAACCATCAACCTTGTCTGAACAACATACCAAAATAAGCAAGTTATCTCCCTAAGATTTCCATAATTCTAGCATTTTTTTTGCAGCATCCTCCTCATCAATTTTTATATACCTCAAAAACGCAGCTTCTGTTTTATGCCCACTTATTTTTCTGATAAGTAGCGTGGGCATACCTCTGTTAAATTGATTTGTACAAAATGACCTTCGGCAAGTATGTGAAGAAATGAGTTCATACTTTTGATTTGTTGTTTCTTCTTTTTTTATCCCAACTTTTTTTACAGTAATTATTTCTTCAAATAATTCTGCTTTTTTACCTACTTTTTTAATGTTTTTATTAAATTTTTGTAGAGTAATATCCTGAGGAGGATTATTATGATACTTATCTAGTACTTCTCTTAAAAGTGGCGAAATTGGTATTACAATTGATTTATGAGTTTTGGCTACTTTTTTCCTTATAAAGTCGCCTTTTATATGTCCTGACCTAAGTTTTGAGAAATCTGAAAACCTTAACCCTGTTTCACACCCTATAATAAATAAGTCTCTGTACTTTTCTAGTTGGGGTAATTCTGATAAGTCTACTTCATAAATGGTCTTAATTTCTTCTTCATTTAAATAGATGCTATCAACTTCTTCTGTTTCAACTTTAAGAAATGACAAATCTTTGTAATCTGTGATTCCTCTTTTTATGCAGTCACGCATAAATGCTTTTAAGTTTTTAATTTGTTTACCAACTGTATTAATAGACAATCCTTTTGTTTTATCAGGTTTAATAGCATCATAAATAAGATACTCTCTTAATTTTACATAGTTCTCATAAGTAATAGTATTAAATGTAAGTTGAACCTTTTTATCCTTCTGGAAGTTTGTCAAGTGCTTTTTGAGAGAATTGTAATCCTTTATCACATCTTTGGATACTCTCATTTTTGAACCTTCAATAAAGCTCTCAAGATGAGAAAAAAAGTCTTTCTTCTTATCTTTATCATTAAAAATAATATCCGTATCAAAAATGGATCTGACGTAATCAACTGTAGGTTCAATTTCTTTGATTAATGCATCCTCTACAATTCTTTCTACTTTCATTCTAAGAGAATCAATGAAACTAGAATATTCTTTATATTCTGGATGATTCTTTCTTAATTTATTGATATCATAATTCCAATACTTGGCAAGAATATATTTGCCAGTATTTAGCAAAGTCCTCTTTTCTCTGGTATAATTATAACGGATATAAATAGGAAAAGTTTTATCTTTCCTAGAGCTGGTTTTCTTAATGACAAATCCTACTGTTTTCATAATTATTGCATTTAAGTAAAATGCAAATATAATCATTTACGTCGTGCATGCGTCGTGCAAAGTGGGGTAAAATGATATAAAATAGATAAAACCTAAAATGCATAAAGCTATGTAAAGCTGGTTAATAAAGGGCATAGAGGTATATATTTATAAATATGAGTAAATGTATAAAGAGTCCCGTCCAGACCGCCTAACAAAAACCTATCTAGCTTAGATTAAGCTAGATAGGTTTTTTTATTTTATAAATGTCCGATATTTTTCCTACAAATATCAGCCAAAACAAAATCTCATCACAAAGTATTTCCACTACGTATTTCATAATAATGTCAATTCCCTGCCTCCAATGTTATATTATTATCTTAATTTTATTCGATAATATTAATGTCGTAATTATTGGAATGCTAATTTTGGATTGCCTCATTGAGAACTATGGTGCTTTCCAATTCGATTGAATCTTTTAAGTATGAAAATTCGAGTAAGAACGCTAGAAGGATACTACGGAGAACAATTTGCAAAAGCAGCAGGTCTGTCCTCCCTAATAAATCAGTTAATTAGACTTGATAAAATCTCAGCTCCGAGATATTTGGTATCTTCCAGAAGAGTATTATTTAAGTTTATTGAGCATTTCAAAAATAGGAATGATACAAATTCAAAGAATTTTATTAGTAATTATGAATTGGTTACACCCTTGCCAAAGAAATATTGGAGAGTGATGGATATGAATATACTAAAAAAGAGGTGCAAT
>CAYWRM010000008.1:0-122839 GCA_964460905.1 uncultured Lentimicrobiaceae bacterium | reverse complement strand
TGTGAAGTTTGTTTCATCATTTTATTCAAACTTTGTGTGTAATACTCAAAATCTAAATTCAAATCCTTTGCTGCTCTATATCGTTCAGCAAGAGCCATAGGGCCATCAAAACTTCTTAAATATGTTCCGTAAATGTAGTTTTTTACCAGGTTTAATTCCTGACTACTGATGTTTTCATTACAAAGTTTGGTCAGCTCATTTTTTATTTCTTCTAATGCAGCATTTGAGTGTTGCGCATTAACTTCAGTAGCAATACTAAAAAAACCGGCATGTTTATAATTAATCATGTAGGAGCTAATTCCATATGTATAACCTTTATTCTCGCGTAAATTCGACATTAATCTCGATCCAAAATACCCACCAAGAACAGTGTTCAAAACAATCAGGCTGTTATAATCAGGATGTTGTTTGTTAATTATTGGTTTTCCAATGCGTATTGCCGATTGAAGTGTGCCTTCCTTTTTTACAAACTTATTTAATCCCTCAACCTTATTAACAATATTCAAATTTGAATCAGGAATAACAGTATCACCTTTACTATTATTTCCAAAATACTTGTTTAATAAAGAAATGGTTTTCTTATCAATTTTTCCGCTAATAATTATATAGGTATTTTGTGGAGTGTAATAATAATTGAGAAAATCCAACAAGTCATTTCTTACCAAGTTGTCATAATCTGATAGTTCAACAACCCTTCCGTAAGCACTGTTTGACCCAAAAACCAGTTTGTTAAATTCAAGCATGGCTTTGTATCTGACTTTATCATTATTCAATAAAAACTGATGTTTCTTTCTCTGTAAATAATTGGATAATTCATCTTTAGGAAATGACGGGTTAACTATCATATCACTTATTAGAGGTAATAGTTCAGGGAGATGTTTATTTAGTGAATACAAAGTAAGCCCTGCATTATCTTTTGATAAAGTAGTATCAACTATTGCACCATGATAGTCGAGTTTTTTAGCAATTTCTTCCGATGACAGGTTTTTTGTTCCATCAATCAATAGCTGAATTGTACTTCCTGCAATCAGGTTTTTAGCTTGTAAAGATGATCCTGCGTTAAAAACAAAATCGAGTCTTGAAAACTCCTCCTGCCCCTCATTAATGATGTATGTTTTAATCCCGTTATCAAGAATTACACACTCGGGCTCAGTGAGTTTTAATTCAATTTGCTCACCTGTTTGAGGCATTCTAGTCCTGTTGGGATGTATGTTAATAGCCATTTACTTTATTAGCTTTGTTTATTATATATCAATATATTTTGATTCTTTTTTTGGAAAATTCTCTTGGCAGTATCTCGCATTTCTTCACGGCTTATACTTCTGTATATTTCAAGTTCATTATTCCACTTGTTGGCATCGCCTAACAATTCATAAAAACCCAGATTCATAGCTTTAGTTAGTACCGATGAACTGGAATATATCATATTGGCTTCTAATTTATTCTTTACTTTTTCAAATTCTATAGGGTCAACAATTTCTGTGGAAATCAAATCTAATTCACTTTCAATAGCAGCTATTGCTTTAGTCATCGTAATATGATTCAACACTTTACCAGAAACGATAAATAATCCTTCATCAAGGTCGCCTGTTACAAAAGCATTAATTTCAGAAAACATACCTTTATCTTTTACCAGTTTTCTGTATAAGCGTGATGAATTTCCGTTTGAAAGTATATCAGATATCAAATCACAATGATAGAATCCAATGTCAGTCCTATTAGGCATATGCCAGGCCATGTATAATGCATCAAGGGGTATATTTCTTTTTACTGATTTCTTCCTCCTAGACATTTGTTCAGGCTCTTTTGGGTAGTTGGGTTCAATATTTATTCCTGATGGGATTGGCTCAAACCACTTTTTTGCGAGTTTTTTAATGTCTGAAAATTCAACATCACCTGCAATAGATAGTATTGCATTATTAGGATTATAGTATTTTTTGTAGAAGCTTCTAACATGCTTCATTGTAGCACTCTCGATGTGGTGAATATCTTTACCAATTGTATTCCACCTATATGGATGCTTTTTATAAGCAAGAGGTTTCAGAAGAAGGTAAACATCTCCAAGGGGTTGGTTAAGGTAATTTTGTTTAAATTCTTCAATAACAACTTGCCGTTGAACATCAAGGCTTTGTTTTGAGAACGCCAAATCCAGCATCCTGTCTGATTCAAGCCAGAAAGCAATTTCTAGGTTATTTTTAGGAATAGTTAAATAGTAATTTGTATAATCGGAGTTAGTAAATGCATTATTTTCACCTCCTGCTTCTTCTAATGGTATATCGAACTTGGGGATATTTTTCGATCCGCCAAACATAAGGTGTTCAAATAAATGAGCAAATCCTGTACGCCTAACACTTTCATCACGTGAGCCAACCTTGTAAATAATATTCATTGCCACAATAGGTGTGCTCTTATCCTGATGAACGATAACCTTAAGGCCGTTGCTTAGTTCAAATCTGTCGAAATTGATCATTTAACTGTAATATATTTTTGACGCCATAAAAGAAACCGGAAAAATAATGCTTGCGTGGGCGTATTCTAACAGTTTGCAAACATAACGATATAACTTATAAATCTGTCATATTATTTTGTTGTGATAGCAAAAATATTAATATTTTTGTTTTACCAAACTATTGGTATTATTGATCCTAAAATGAGTAAATAACAATCTATAATTATGGAAAGAGATCAGAGAATATTTGACCTGATAAATCAGGAAAAGGAACGACAAATGAATGGTGTAGAGCTAATTGCATCAGAGAACTTTGTTAGCGAACAAGTGCTTGAAGCCATGGGCTCAGTTATGACTAATAAATATGCAGAAGGCTATCCTGGTAAAAGGTATTATGGTGGTTGTGAAATTGTTGATCAGAGTGAACAGTTAGCAATCGATAGAGCTTGTGAGCTTTTTGATGCAGAATATGCGAATGTACAACCACATTCAGGTGCCCAGGCAAATATGGCTGTGTTTTTAGCATGTTTAAAACCTGGAGACACTTTTATGGGGCTTGATTTGTCGCATGGTGGTCACTTATCACACGGGTCGTTTGTTAATTCATCAGGAATACTATATAATCCGATAGCTTACAAAGTAAAAGAAGAAACCGGCACTGTTGATTATGATGAAATGGAAGAGCTTGCTCTTAAAGAAAAGCCGAAAATGATAATTGCTGGTGCTTCTGCGTATTCCCGAGATTGGGATTATGAGCGTATGCGTGTTATTGCAGACGAAATAGGAGCAATATTAATGGCAGATGTAGCTCATCCGGCAGGGCTAATCGCCAAAGGAATTCTTAACGATCCGATAGAGCATTGCCATATTGTTACAACTACAACTCATAAAACTTTGCGCGGGCCAAGAGGTGGCATGATACTAATGGGTGAGGATTTTGAAAACCCATGGGGATTAAAAACCCCAAAGGGTATAACAAAGATGATGTCGACAGTGTTGAACTCTGCTGTTTTCCCGGGTATTCAGGGTGGGCCGCTTGAGCATATAATTGCTGCCAAAGCTGTTGCTTTTGGTGAAGCGCTTACTGATAGCTATTTTGAGTATATATTACAGGTAAAGAAAAATGCTGAAGTGATGTCAAATGCATTTATATCAAGAGGATATAAGGTTATTTCGGGTGGTACTGATAATCATCTGATGTTGATTGATCTTCGTAGTAAGTTCCCTGATATTACTGGTAAAATAGTTGAGAACACACTTGTGAAAGCTGATATTACAATAAATAAAAATATGGTACCGTTTGATAGCCGATCACCATTTCAAACAAGCGGATTACGAGTAGGAACCCCTGCTATTACAACACGCGGACTTAAAGAGGAACATATGCAACCCATTGTGGAGCTGATTGATGAAGTTATTACTAATATTCAAAGTGAGTCTGTTATTGAGTCAGTAAAAAAGAGGGTGAATGATATGATGAGTGGATTTCCTCTTTTCGGTTATTAATTGTATTAACTTTCCAGAGTCGGCACGACCTGGAAGAGTCTAAAATAATTGTAGATATTACAAAACTCATTAAAGAGTCTTTAGTTGTAAAATCCTTCCAGAGTGCGCTCCCTATAACTATCGGGATATGGAAGTGTCTAAAACTAAATGAAGGTTTTATGCAGTTTTCAAAAGTAACTGTAAATAAGTAATCACAACTCTTCCAGGTCGTACCGACCCTGGAAGGTTGTAGCAACTCTGGAAGGTTGTTTTATCATAAATAAAAACATAGATATGAATATTAAAAGTGTAATTATAATATTGATTATTTCTATATTCGTTTCATGTTCAGATTCAAAAACTAAAAAAGCTGAAAATAATACATGGAAACACAAAGTATTAGTTGAGGAAGTAATACAAACCGGATCATATACATATCTACTGGTGTCTGAAGATGGTGAAACACAATGGATAGCTGTATCTAAAATGAATGCAAAGCCAAAAGATATACTCTACTATAATAGTGGTTTGGAAATGAAAGGATTTAATAGTAATGAGTTACAACGGACGTTTGATAATTTGCTTCTTGTTCAGGTGATTAGTGTTGATGAATCAGGAATAAGTAGAAAGGTGGTTCCTAAATCTCTTAAAAAGAAAATGGAACAGAGTAAAAGTAACATAGTTAATACAGGTAGTGACAAAAATATTGATTTGGTTACTATTTCAGAATTATTTACTAATAGTAGCAAGTACAACGGAAAAAGGATTACTATTAGTGGAAATGTAGTAAAGATGAACCCTAATATTATGGGTAGAAATTGGGTTCATTTGAGGGATGGAGAGAATAATTATGACTTAACGGTTACAACAAATGAACTAGTTAATGTTGGTAGCTATGAAACCTTTATTGGTGATATAACCTTAAACAAAGACTTTGGTTCCGGCTACAAATTTTCAATAATAATGGAAAATGCAATTTTGAAATGACCGGAGTAAAAACTGTTTATATTGTACGTCATGCAAAATCGTCGTGGGATAATTTCACGCTAAGCGATCATGATAGGTCACTAATGCCTATTGGATTAAAAAAGACAAAAAAGATTGTTAATTATCTTAATAGCAAGAATGTAATTCCGGAAATTATTATCTCCAGCACTGCCGTAAGAGCGCTTGAAACGGCTAAGCTAATCGCAGAAGGTATTGGTTATGAAATTGATAGCATTACTAAAAGTAAAGAACTCTATCATGCCGGCTTAGAAGAAGTTTACAATGAATTATTTGCAGTAGATAATATTATAAGCTCAGTTATGTTAATTGGGCATAACCCAACTCTTACCGATTTTGTTAATGATTTTGTAGTACCTGAGATTGACAATTTACCTACATCTGGTGTTCTATGTGTTGAATTTAATACCAATAAGTGGGAAAATATACTAAATGCAAAATTTAAAGTTAACTTTGTGATTTATCCACGAATGTTAAAATAATGCCTAAACAAAAACGACTTATTAACAGGGAGGTTTCATGGTTGTATTTCAACGAACGTGTGCTTCAGGAAGCTATGGACGAAAATAATCCTGTTATTGAAAGGCTAAAATTTTTAGGTATTTTTTCAAATAATCGTGATGAATATTTTAGAGTTCGTGTTGCCACCATTAAGCGTATGGTGCAGATTCAAAAGAGAAAAGGTACCAAACCGAAAGTATCTGCTGAAAAAGTTCTAAATGAGATACTTAAAATTGTTGAAGAACAAGAGAAGAAATTTAATGTTACTTTCAACAATATTTTGGTTGAGCTCAAAAAGCATAACATAATTTTCCTTGATAATGAGAATTTAAACAAAAAGCAGGGAGAATTTGTCAAACAATATTTCATCAGTGATGTAGTTCCAAATTTATTTCCAATAATGCTAAGAAGCCTGGAGACACCTGATGCACTTCAAGATAATGCAATTTACCTTGCAGTACATTTACAGGATTCTACAGGAAAAGTAGAGGATGATTATGCTTTGGTAATGGTGCCTAGCAATGTTATATCACGATTTTTAATGTTACCATCAAACGACAATAAAAATTATGTTATTATGCTTGATGATGTTATACGCTATTCGCTAAATGAAATTTTTGCTCCTTTTGGTTTTGATAATTTTAGCTCATATACAATTAAATTTACTCGCGATGCCGAATTGGATATTGATAATGATATTTCAAAGAGCTTTATTGAGCAAATGAGTGATAGCATCAAGAAACGCAAAAGAGGAGCTCCTGTTAGGTTTGTTTATGATAAAAACATTCCTGAGGAATTACTAAATAGATTATTGCGCAAACTAAATATTACAACTTCTGATAATCTCAGAGGAGGGGGTAAGTACCATAATTTTAAAGATTTCATGTCGTTCCCTAAAATTGGCACCGGCGATTTAATATATTCTAAAACCAAACCATTATCACACCCACTGCTTAAACCCCAAAGAAGCATTATTAAAACTATTCGTCAGCAAGATATCCTTCTTCATTTTCCATATCAGTCGTTTCAATATATTGTAGACTTACTACGTGAAGCATCAATTGACCCGAAAGTACGAGCTATTAAAATGACTTTTTATCGTGCTGCACGCGATTCTAATGTTATAAATGCTTTGATAAATGCGTCTCGAAATGGTAAGAATGTTACGGTATTTCTTGAAATTCAAGCACGTTTTGATGAAAAGGCTAATATTTATTGGACAAGGAAATTACGAGAAGAAGGTGTTAAAATTATAAAAACATTACCGGGCTTTAAGGTTCACAGTAAATTGTTGCTTATTAGAAGAAAGGAAAAGGGAAAAAATAAGTATTACGCAAATATAAGTACAGGTAATTTTAATGAATCAACAGCAAAGGTATATGCTGATGATAGCTTATTAACTGCAAACCAGGAAATAGCAGCCGAAGTTAATATGTTATTTCATATGTTTGAATCACCTTACAATCCGCCAAAATTTAAACATTTGCTAGTAGCACCCTATGAGCTGAGGAATATCTTTATTAAACTTTTGAATGCTGAAATTCGTAATGCCAAAGCTGGTAAAGATGCCTGGGTAATAATAAAAATTAATAACCTGGTTGATGAAAAGATTGTCAACAAAATTTACCAGGCTTCAAAGGCAGGGGTTAAAATAGATTTAATTTGTAGAGGAATTTGTGTACTAGTGCCACAGAATAATGGTATAAGCGAAAATATTAACGTAATAAGTATTATTGATAAATTTCTAGAACATTCACGAATTCAGGTGTTTGCAAATGGGGGAGATCCTCTTTATTATATCGCATCTGCCGATTGGATGGTTCGTAATTTTGATCATAGATTTGAAGTTGCTTGCCCCATATATGACAAAGCTTTACAAGCTGAGATTATGGATATGTTGCGAATTCAGCTTAATGACAATGTTAAAGCAAGGTTGGTAAATGAGATGCCAATTAACAAATACCGTATAAATAATGAGTCAGATATGGTAAGGTCGCAAGTAGATACTTATTCATATTTGAAGAAGTTGTCGAAGCAGTAGTGGTATAGTTAGGGTTATTATTAAGTTATGCTGCATAGTACCTATGAAAATTAAATTTAGTGAAAAATTTGTATTTATCATTTAAAGTACTTAATTTTGTACTTATTTAATAACTTAATGCGGATTAAACATGATTGCAGCAAATTTTACAGAATTCAGGACTGGATTAAAACGATTCCTTGACAATGTTGAGAATAATCATGAAACATTAGTAATAAAGAGAAAATCAGGAAAAGGAACTGTTGTAATTTCACTAGAGGAATACAATTCAATTATGGAGACTGTTCACCTACTAAGCACAAAAGCAAACGCGGACAGACTTTATGAATCGATTCAACAAATGAAAGACGGCAAAACAATCTCAAACCCTGACTTAATTGAATAATAATGAAAATTACTTTTTCGAAAAACTCTTGGGAGGATTATTTATCCTGGCAAAAGGATGATAAAAAAGTACTGAAAAGAATTAATCAATTTATAAAAGACATTCAGCGTACACCATTTCAAGGTATAGGAAATCCTGAACCTTTAAAATATGATTTATCAGGTTTTTGGTCTAGAAGAATCGACCGAGAACATAGACTTGTTTATCAGATATTTGACAAAGAAATATTGATTTATAGTTGCAGATATCATTATGACAAATAAATTAAGCACATAACAACACCTATATGCACTACAAAACTTCGCAAACTCAGCTTTTGCTTCGTAAGTACCGTTATGTAATGCATATAGCCAAACGTTAAATAACAATAGTTAAAAGTTCATAAACTTAAAATTTCAACAATAAGAAGAATTACGGAAATTTTATATTTGCAAAAAATCGTTAATGCTAAGCAAAAAATATTTTTTCATTATTATTTTTCTGGTTTTTATTGCTGAAATTTCTAATTCACAGATAAACTACCGTCATTTTATTGGAAAAGGTCAAACCGAACTACAGCGCGAAAAATACCTCGATGCTATAAAGAGTTTTAATATTGCTGTTTCTGCAAAAAAGGATGGTTTTGAAGCATATTTTTTGCGTGGCATTGCAAAATTTAGTTTGGGTGATTTCCGTGGAGCTGTAAATGATTTCGCAAAAACAATATCATTTCACCCTTTGTACTCGCGCGCATATCAGTATAGAGGTATTTCTTACGACAGGCTTAAAGATTATGCTCATGCTATTAGAGATTTTAACAGAGCGCTTGAAATTGACCCTTTTAATGCCGACTTTTTTCTTGCGCGAGGTGATACTAAAATGCATCTTCATGATTTTGAAGGAGCTATCGATGACTTTACTTCTGCTATAAACCTTGAAAATAATGTTGCATCAGCCTGGTTAAACAGAGGTATTGCAAAGCACTTTCTCGATAAAAATACAGAAGCACTTGAAGATATTGATAAAGCTATACTACTTGACTATTTTAATGTTGAGGCATGGATAAAAAGGGGGATGATAAAATATGAGGTTGATAGTATGGAGTCGGCATTGGCTGATTATAACCATGCATTAACTTTGGAAAAGAATAATCCGTATATATATTTTCAACGAGCTTTAACTTACTTGAAGTTAACGGATACAGTTAATACTATTTCTGATTATAGAAAAGTGCTGGAGCTGGACCCCAACAATGCCTTAACCTATTATAACCTGGCAATTGTATATGCATCAAGCAATAGATATAAAGAAGCTATTGAAGCCTATGATCATGTTACAAACATTAATCCTTATAATGTTTATACCTATTATAATAGAGCTAATTTGTACTATTTACTGGAAAAATACTATGAGGCCGAAAATGATTTTTCAACTGCCATAGAAATATTCCCTGATTTTGCCGGAGCATATATTAATAGATCGGTGGTTAGAGAAGAAATGAATAATAAGAAGGGTGCTCAGGAAGATCATAATAGGGCAACAGAAATAATTGCTGCGGCTAATGGGGATAATATGGATCCAAGTGTGCTTTATAGCAGGTATGCTGATTCGGCATACTTTAGTAGGATAATTGAGTTTGAAGCCGACTTTGTAAATGGAAATATGGAAAAAGGACGGATTCAATATCAGCGTATTGACATATCTCCAAAATCAAATTTCTTTTTAATTTATGCATTTGATCTACCCGATTCGGTTTATATTGAGAGTAAGAAATATGAATATTTTGATGAAAACATAAGTGCTTTTAACGCTGATAATAAACTGGGAATCAGATTTGTATTTACTACACGTGATTGGCCGGTAACAAAAGAAACGGCACTTAACGAATTACAGCGCATTGATAGCGCTATCCTTATCACAGGTGATACAGCAGGTGCATATTTTATGAAAGGAGTTATCAATAGTATGGTGCAAAACTATTCAACAGCCATTAATGCCTATGATTTTGCTCTTGAGTACGATCCTGCAATTTCCTATGCATTATTAAATAGGGGTACTTTAAGATATGAAATGGATGAGTTTATTTATTCTGATAACAGATATACTAATTCAATTACAATTAGCAGAAATTCTTTTGCAAAGAAACAGAATGCTGATTTGAAACCACCTGATCATAGTACTGTACTGAAAGATTTTGATAAGGTAATTTTGCTTAACCCTGATTTCCCATTTGTGTATTATAACAGAGCTAATGTTAAATTGAGTTTGAAAAAATATCAAAGAGCAATTGATGATTATTCGATGGCGATTAAGTTACAACCAGATTTAGGCGAGGCATATTATAATAGGGCTTTAACGTTATTGTATCTAAATGAAAATAAGCTTGCTTGTAAAGATTTAAGCAAGGCAGGTGAATTAGGAATAACTGAAGCTTATAATGTAATAAAACGTTATTGTACCAAATAGTGGGTTTAAGAAAGCGTCAATAACTTCGTTACGCTTGTTCTTAAAACCAGTCATTTACAAAAGTAAACTCCTAATTTTAAAAACTTCGCAAGCCTCGTTCTTGCGCTTTCTTAAACCCACTTATAAAAATAATATGTTTTCTTATCAGCACTAAATAAATCAGTTATACCAATTATGATTTCATATTACCGATAAATAAATTGAATTATATTTTTCTTTATTGAGGCAGAAAATACAGGTTCAATCCAAAAAATCGGGGATTAGTAAATTCTCAAAAATCATTTGTAATTTGATGTTTGTGAATTGTTATTTTTAATCTGCTTACCTAAAAATAGTCTCTTTCCTGTCAGGTCCAAACGACACCAACTTCACGGGTACACCTACATGTTCTTCAATAAAATTAATATAGTTTTTCAATTCACCAGGTAATTCTTCATAGTTAGAACTCTCAATTTTATCACTTGACCAGCCAGGTAGGGGAGTATATACCGGAGTGATTAAATCATCGGCAGCATCAAAAGGCATTTCATCTGTAATTTGACCTTGGTATTTATATCTGGTAGCAACCTTTATTTCATCAAATGGGTTCATTACATCCGATTTCATCATCATCAATTCAGTAACGCCATTTAACATAATTGCATATTTCAATGCTGGTAAATCAAGCCATCCGCATCTACGTGGCCTACCAGTAGTAGAGCCAAATTCATTTCCAACTTTTCTAAGAGAATCACCATCATCATCAAATAACTCAGTGGGGAAAGGACCACTTCCAACTCGCGTGCAATAAGCTTTAAAAATCCCGTAAACTTTACCTATATTTTTTGGTGCAATACCAAGTCCAATACATACTCCTGCAGTGGTTGTGTTAGAAGAGGTTACAAATGGATAAGAACCAAAGTCGATGTCAAGCATTGTGCCTTGAGCTCCTTCTGCAAGAATTTTTTTGCCATTTTTTAGTTGTTGATTTAAATAATATTCGCTATTAATTTTTTTAAGCGCTTTTAGGTCTTTAAGTGATTCATGCCATAGAACCTCATAATCACTAAATTTTATTCCATCAATAGTTATCTTATTATAATCGGGATCGTATTTTTCAATAATATTAATGTGTCTGTCTTTTGCTTTTTTGTAACGTTGTTCAAAATCAACATGTTCAATATCACCAACTCTAATTCCGTTTCTGCTCACTTTATCAGTATAACAGGGGCCTATTCCTTTTAGTGTTGATCCAATTTTGTCTTTACCTTTTGCTTTTTCATAAACAGCATCAAGTAATCTATGAGTAGGAAGTATCAAATGCGCTTTGCGCGAAACCATTAGATTGTCGATAACATTTATTTTGCTGTCAACAAGTGTGTTCATTTCTTTGCGAAGGATAAAAGGATCAATTATAACTCCGTTACCTATTACATTTATGGTGTTTTTATTAAAAATGCCTGATGGGATTGTATGAAGTACAAATTTTTTATTATCAAATTCGATGGTATGACCTGCATTAGGCCCTCCCTGAAATCTTGCAATTATATCATACCGTGGCGTTAATACATCAACCACTTTACCTTTACCCTCATCACCCCATTGTAAACCAAGTAGTACATCAATTTTCATATCTTCCTATTTTAACTGATAAACACTAATTATTAGTTGCATTAAAAAACCCTGAATGAACAGGGTTAAATGTCTCTACAAAATTAAGAAATTGAAAGCAAGGAAAGAAAATAGTTTTCAATAATTACTAACTTTCTTTTTTAGTATTGCATTTGCCATAAAAGGTTAGTGAATGATAAGCAACATCAACACCTAATAATTCTTCTACAGATTTTTGAATCTCTTGTATCCTTGGATCGCAAAACTCAAGAACTTTTCCATCGTCGGTACAAACAAAATGGTCGTGTTGCTTAAATTTGATTGATCGTTCAAACTGAGCACAATTAGTCCCAAATTGATGTTTAGTAACAAGATTGCAATCAAGTAGTAGCTCAATAGTGTTGTATAGAGTTGCTCGGCTAACCCTGTATTTATTATTCTTCATCCTAATGTATAGGGTCTCTATATCAAAGTGACCCTCAGTGGCGTAAATTTCTTTTAGAATGGTATAGCGTTCAGGCGTTTTTCTATGTCCTCTTGTTTCCAAATGTTCTGTAAATAGCTTCTTTACAGATTCATATGTATCTTTTTTGTTATTTAATTTCATGCCCTAATTATTTTGGCGTAAAATTACTAAATTTTTTATTTATTTAGTTTAAATATAAATAATAAAATTATAAATATTGTTTTTTGAAAAATGAGATTAAAGTCTACCCTGAAAATTAATCACGCAAAGTGTTAGATATGAATAATTCTATGAATAAGTTAGTTTGGACATATAAAAACTGAGCTTTTTAAGAAAAAGTTTTTAATTTACTTATTCTTTGCGACTTAGTGCCTTTGCGAGAGGTTTTATAAATAATGCAGGCTATATCTTGTCTAGCCTCGTTACTTTAATAATAGATTTCAATTTCTTTAATCTTGTCATTAATTTTTTAAGGACTTGAGTGCTGACAACATATATTGTGATATCCATATTTGCTAATCCTTCACTGCTTTTTAAATTGAACGTCCTAATATTAATACTAAACTCGTCGGTAATGAGTTTAGTTATTTCATTAATTAGGCCTATGCTATCTGCGGCTTTAATATTTATGCCTGCAAGAAATGTAATACCTGCTTTTTGTTTCCATTTTGCTTTAACAATATTTTTGCCATATTGCGACATTAACCGAATTGCAACTTCACAGTTAGTAAGGTGAATTTGAATAGGTTCGTCGGGGAAAATTAAACCCATTACATTATCTCCGGGGAGTGGATTGCAACATTCAGATACAGAATATTCAAGTGTATTGAAGTCGGAAATATATATTTTTTCTTCAACTGTTTGAGGTAGTTTTACACTTTCTTCTGTGGTTTCAGAGTTAGACTCAATTCTAGGTTTGGTAAATGGCAATCTGAAATTTCTAATCCAACTTAATCTGCTTTCGCTCGGGTTCATAATTTCTTTTATGTCTTTTATTCCAAGTAAGTTTTTAGCTATAAAGTAATAAAGATCAATGTGCCCCTTGATTTTGCTTCGAGTAAGAAGTAAATAGATATTGTGTTTAGTTTTCTCAATATTTAACTGTTTGAAATAGTTTTCCAGTTTTTCTTCTCCAATTTTTTTATATTGTTTTCTGAAGCTTTTAATTGCTTGCCCAATCCTTAACTTCGCCCTGGCAGTAGTAACATATTTGTACCACTCGTCAATAGGGGCTTGAATTTTTGATGTTATTATTTCTACCTGATCCCCCGACTTAATCTTATGACCCATTGGCACTAAGCGGTGATTTATATTTGCTCCTATGCACTGATTTCCCAAATCGGTATGTATTGTATAAGCGAAGTCGAGTACAGTAGCACCCGAGGGCATATTAATCATTTGACCAGCTGGAGTGAATACAAAAATTTCATCAGAGAATAAATTTTTCTTAAAATCAGTAATAAAACCGAAAGTGTCATCATCTTTATTATCCTCTAAAAGTAATCTGGTTTTCTGTAACCAGTTATCAATACTTGTGTCAATTTTATTAAGTTCTTTATATTTCCAATAAGCAGCATATCCTTTATTGGCAATTTCATCCATACGTTTGCTTCTAATATGCAAATCAACCCATTGGCCGGTGGAGTTCATTATAGTGGCATGTACAGCTTCATAACCATTTGCTTTCGGTGCACTAATCCAATCGCGTAAACGTTTGCTGTTCGACCTGTAGATTCCAGTTATTATTGAATAAGTGGACCAGCATGCAAGTTTTTCATTTAATGGGTCTGCATCTAGAATTATATCAATGGAAAAGGTGTTGTAAATATCATTAAAAGAAACATCCTGTTTTTGCATTTTTTGCCAGATGGAATGGGCAGTTTTAATATTTAGCTTAATTTCAAAACTAAAGTTGTTTTTTTGTAACTCTTCAGATATAGGGTTAACCAGAGCTTCATATATTTGATTAATTTTTTGAGAAGATTTATCAATTTCATTAACAATTTGAGAATAAACTTTTTCTTGTGAGTATTTAAATGATAATTCTTCAAGCTCACTTTTAATTTTATGAAGACCTAATCTATTTGCAAGAGGTGCGTATATATATTGTGTCTCGGATACAACACGTAATTGCTTAGCTAATGGCATGCTATCGAGAGTACGCATATTATGAAGACGATCGGCAAGTTTAATCAGAATTACTCTTACGTCATCTGAAAGCGTAAGAAGTATTTTTTTTATGGTTTCAGCCTGTGCAGTTGATGAAGTAACTGATATTTCATCAATTTTAGTAAGTCCATCAATAATTTTGGCAACATCTATTCCAAAAATACCTCTTATTCCTTCAAGTGTCATTTCAGTATCTTCAACAGTATCGTGCAATAGTGCTGATATTATTGAAGTTTTGCCTAATCCTATTTCATTCGCAGCAATTATAGCAACAGCTATTGGGTGTAGAATAAAGGGCTCACCTGATTTACGGCGCATATCTTTATGTGCATCGGCAGCTAATCTAAAAGCTTTACGAACCAACCATTTATCTTCTGTGTCTTTACGGGTATGCCAAACTTCAATAAGTCGTTTATACTGCCGCAATATTTCCTGCCGCTCATTTTTACTATTGATTTTTAATTTTGACATAATCTACCCACACTTTTCAGTACAAAAGTAGATATATATACGGACTTTAGCAGGTTTTGTTTCGCAAGAAAAGTAATTTATCACACTTATTTGTTGGGATGTTTGTGTTAATTATATCTTTTATGCCTTACTCTTTTTTTTAGTGTGAAAATTAAAAAGACCTTCAATGGGGTCTTTAAGAATTATTCCAGGACTAATATCATATTCATGGCAGGCTTCCATTAATATTTTTTTATAATAATAAGCAACTGACCCTGTAAAAGATACTTTCAAATTTTGATAGTTTTCGTACTGTACTAACTGGTTCTCAATGAAATCAATAAATGACTTTTTTATCGTGTTTCTTATCCATTCATTATCAATATTTTTTTCGGCAAACAAACTAACTTTAGAAATAAAACGGTTTGGATTAGGTTCATTATAAATATTAACCAGTACATCCTCAAATGTTGTATTGTACTTATTGTAGAAACTTTTTATTATCTCGGCAGGTGCCTTCTCTTCTAAAATTCCTTTCAAAATTAGCATCCCAATGTATGTTCCACTTCCTTCATCGCCAAGTAGGTATCCAACCGAAGGGACGTTGTGTATTATATTATAACCATCCCAGTAACATGAGTTTGAACCTGTGCCTAATATGCAGGCAATACCTTTATTATTATGTAATAATGCTATCGCAGCTCCATAAAGATCATGATTTACTTCAATATCAGAATTAGGAAAAAGTTGACTAAGTGCGTATTTAACTGATTTACAATTTATTTCTGATGAACATCCCGATCCATAAAAGAAAATATTTCTAATTTTCGAAGTAGTTATTTGAGGTGATAATTCTTTTCTAATTGTATTTAACAATCCCTCATCTTTATAGTAATAAGGATTATATCCGCTTGTAACTATGTTTTGAACAACTTTATTTCCATCTGTTAATATCCAACTTGTTTTAGTCGACCCACTATCCGCTATTAATATCATAACAATTCAAATATTTTTGGTAAAAAAATTATTGCCCCTACTATAAATGAGGCTATGGCTGATATAAGTACTGCTCCGGCAGCAAGATCCTTAATTCTACCTGCTAAAGTATTTTTTTCAGGCGATATAAAATTTACCAATTCCTCAATTGACGTATTTATAATTTCGGAAGCCATTACTATTCCTATAACTATAATAATTGATATCCATTCCAGATTGCTAATTTGTAGTATTATTCCTAAAAAAATAGCAATAATTGTGAGTGAAATGTGAATTATAAAGTTATGTTGAGAAGATATGGCATATCTAATTCCTCTATAGGCAAAAACAAAACTATTTAACCTCTTTTTTATGGAAAATCCTTTTGGCATATCAGTTACTTTTTCGATAACAAATATATAATTAAATTGTTTATTGACTAATAACTAATGACCAATAACTAATTACTAATAACTAATAACTAATGACCAATAACTAATGACCAATAACTAATTACTAATAACTAATGACCATTATGCTTAACAACAGCTTTCTTCTTCCACCTTCCGGAAAGATAATAGAAGTAGGATGCAATAACTCCGAAAACCCAAGCAATAGGAATACCCCACCAAATACCATTAGACCCAATATCTTCAGACAACCACCATGATGCAGGGAGACGTATTACCCACAAAGCCAATATAGTTATAATCATTGGGATAAAAGTGTCGCCAGCCCCCCGAAGAACACCATTAAGTATAAACATGATTGAAAAAACTATATAAAATGGAGTAACGATATAGATATATTGTTTTCCGATTTCTATCACTTCTAAACTGTCAGTAAATAAAGCAATAAGAGGGCCTGCAAAAATTAACGCTGTAATAGTAACTGTAATAGATATAGCGGTAATCATTATCAATGCTGACTTTAAACCACTACCAATTCTTTCAAACTTATTTGCTCCTATATTCTGACCAACAAATGTTGAAATAGCTGCCGAGAAATTCATGGCAGGCATAACGGCAAACGAATCAATTCGCATGGCGATACTGTAAGCAGCAATTGTAGGTACTCCAAAAACATTGACAATTTTATAAAGAGCCAGGAAACCGAGTGCTACAGCTGTTTGCTGGAATCCGGTTGGCAAACCAATGCGTATGCTCTTCATAAATATTTTTTTATCAAACCTCATTTTGAGAGGTGAAAAATTCATGAATGTATGAAACTTGTTAAGATACCATATAATAGTGAAGAAAGCACCTGCCTGCGAAATTACTGTAGCTGCGGCGATGCCTTTTATTCCCCATTCAAATACGATAATAAATAATAAATCCAGTAGAATATTCATTATTGTTGAGATAACCAAAAAGTAAACCGGTGTTTTGGAGTCGCCTAACCCACGTAGTATTGCACTTGTTCCCTGAAAGCCAAAAAAGAAGATAAATCCAAGTGCATAGATATTAAAATATTCAATTGCCTGTGGTGTAACATCCGCTGGCAAGTCAATTATCTTAAAAATATATTTGCTAGCCCAAATACCAACAATTGTTAATACAATAGAAGCAAAAAACATGAAGATGTATAATGTATCTATTGTTCGCTTTACATTTTGCATTTGCTTAGCTCCAAAATATTGAGCAATAATTACAGTTGCACCAATAGCAATTCCTACTACAAATGAAATAAGAGCAAAAATAAAGGGGAAATTGGCACCAACTGCAGCAAGAGCTTGATCACCAAGTACTTTACCAACAATAATTGCATCAACAACATTATAAAGTTGCTGAAATATATTACCAAATAGCATTGGTAAAGCAAAGTTCAGTATTCGTTTTCCTTCCTTACCGGTTGTCAGGTCTTTCAAATAATTATCATTAACATTATTAGCTGCCCTTTTTCTTAGGCTTTAAGAAATTATCTGATTTTAGTGATTTCTTAGGATTAATTTTATCGACATTTGATTTCAGATCATTAAATTCCGATGCGATATCTTTAATATCTTCTTTGATATTACTATCTTCAGTCGCTTTTTTAAAATCACGAATGCCCTTTCCTAACCCCTTCGCAAGTTCGGGGATTTTCTTTCCACCAAATAGTAGAAGAACAACTACCAATATGATAATTATCTCAGGGCCTCCAATCCATCCAGTATGTTGAATCATAGTTACGTACTATTTGTTACTTGCTAAAGAGTAAGGATTCTAATAATTTTACTAAGAATCCATAAATTTAGACAAATTATTCTTTTACAAAAACATTTCCTATTATGGCTGAACCATTAGGCTGAACAGCTTTTATAATAAATTCGCCAGCTGGCACTTCACTAACCAATAATTCATGCCCATTCATGTAAACTGCTGACTGAGTGCAAATATCTTCAAAAGTGTGAATACCCCAACTAACAATTACTAGCTCACCTTCAATAAACTCCGGCACTAACTTGTCAAAAGCATAACATCCATCAGGACCTATGGGGCCATAAAATTTTATACTTAAATCTGCTCCAAAATTGATAGTGTCAGGGTGAACTATGCTATCTATCTGAATAATAAACCGTTCTGTGTTCGGACCATCATCCTTTTTACATCCTGACCAAATTAAAACTGTTATACTAAATAAAACTGCTAATGCAGTGAAAATGTTCTTATTCATTGGTCTTTTTTTAATTATTAATTTAGATGCCAAATATAGTTGCATCAACAAAAAATTTATTTGTAATTTCAATATCTATACTTACTGAAATTAACTGTCGCGTAACCGTTCGGCTACGCAGTTTATATTCATCCTTTTTTATATAATCTTTTAAATCATCGTCTGTAGTTACAAGGCTAATTGATATTAAACCCGTACTAGGAATATCATCATACCATGCAATTTTTTTCTCTTCAATACCTTCGGCAGTAATAAATATTTCTATTGATTTAAGAAAATCAAATGATTGAGAATCAGGCGAAGTAATATCCATTTGCATTTCTGTTAGAACAATTTCTTCAATCAAATCTGTTCGAGTGCCGTTGTTTTCAAATGCTGTTTCTGAATTTGTTGGTATCTCGGGTGTCCAAACATCAAATGGTACATCAATAAAAAGAGTCGGCTCAATAGTAATATTACTAGTGTTTTCTATATAAAAATGTGTTAGTTTATCGATCTCTTTGCAAGATCCGTATGAAAGAGCAATTACTAATAAGAAAACGACTGACTTTTTCATAATATAATATGAATAAAATAATACAATGCAAAATTAGTAATTTTTACATAATCAGTATTCTTATAAAAAGGGGATATGATAATTCTATAGTTTGATTAACTTTTAGCTATTATATTTGATTATCAGTTCCAGTCATAATTTGTTTCATATGAGTGATTTGTTCCTTGGTTCCCAGTACAAATAATTTAGAGTTTGGTATTAATTTAGTGTCAGGGGAGGGGTTTATTATTAAATCGCCTATTGCTGTTTTTAAGCCAATTATATTGGCTCCCGATTTCTTTCTAATTCCTATTTCACATATTGGTTTATTTATTAAGTCGGGCGGAAGTTCGTTGCACA
Source organism: uncultured Lentimicrobiaceae bacterium (assembly GCA_964460905.1). Taxonomy (GTDB): domain Bacteria; phylum Bacteroidota; class Bacteroidia; order Bacteroidales; family F082. The sequence continues at coordinate 103,328 of CAYWRM010000008.1, read as the reverse complement.
TAATTTCCATAAGTTGAGTAGGTGTATTGCTGTGAATCGATAAGTGATCAAGAAACTCAACAATGTCGGGTTGAGCCACCAATGTTGCCATATGTGCACCTCCAACACGTTCAGGCATAACAACGTTGTCAACCCCGGCCATCCTTAATTTCTTCTGGGAGCTTTCGCTGGATGCTCTGCTAATTATCTTTAATTCAGGATTTAGTGATCGAGCTGTTAATACAACAAATAGGTTGTCGGCATCATTTGGAAGAGTTGAAATTAATGCGCGTGCTGTTTTAATTCCTGCTTTTATTAATACTTCATCTTCTGTTGCATCTCCTTCAATAAATCTCACAGGTAGTCCCATATTATTAATAACCAGTTCGTGGTTTTCATCAACAACAATAAGTTTTAACCCAAGAGTCAACATTTCATTAACTACTTGTTTTCCATTTCTGCCATATCCAACAACTATTACATGTTTTTCCATTTTTTTTAACCTTCTTTTTTTATTATTACGTGAATAAAAAAAACTCATTTGTGAATGTATAAGCTTTTGAGTAAGCATGCTTATAGCGTATCCAAGTACTATAATACTAGCCAATATTAATACAGAAGTAAAGAGCTTACCTCCATCAGAAAGAGTATGAACTTCGCCAAAACCAACTGTTGAAACAGTAATAATTGTCATGTAAACAGCATCAACAAAGCTAAAGTCATCAATATGCATATATCCTACTATACCAATTACTATAACTACTACTAATAGAAGAAATGCCGTAATTACGTTTTGATGACTATTATTTTCGTTCAATGCTTTGTTTTTATTTTTACAAAATTATGAAATATTGCCTTACCTCTGGTTTGAGTGCGAATATTTCAAAATAGCTACAGTTGAAATAAACCTCATTAAGAACTAAATGTCTGTTTAGGTTTTTATTTACCTATTCAATAGCACATGACCAAACCTACAGTTTAGACAGCGTTTTTTAGAACAATAATTATTTTTGAGCTGTATTAGTGCTTGTGATTGTGAAGCGTTTTCTGCAGTAATACCCATTAATTTAAATTCACGAGTAATAGTATTCGATTCCGGTTTTATTTCCACTAACCAACTAAGTGCTTTCTCTTGTAAAGCAATATCATTTTTCATTTTTCCATAAACAAATAGAGTTGGAATAATTGTGTTTATCAAAATTATATAAATAGATGACAAGCCTAGTTTTTTTGTTTTTCCAACTGCTAATTTCTCAAATTGATAGTGGTTATCCCAATATGGCGAAGCTGCTACTGATAGCAAACTTATTACATATTGCAATTTGTCAGCTTCCAGTATATCATTTAGTAACCCTTCAGAGTTATAAATAAGATTGGCAAACTGTGATATTCTAATTGTGGGAAAACTAACCGGACGCATTCGCATGAACTTCCATAGACTTCCTTCCATAGGTACCAGGCTATATTTACGTCTTAAAAAATCCCATTCTTTCTCTAAATTAGAAGTATAATCATCAGATTGTCTTGATGGCAGCAAACCTGATTGCCCATAAAGTAAAGATTCTATTTGCATTAGATTATCTTTGTGCTTAGTTAATAAGTTAAGCGGTATTGCTGACGATAGCTGTTCAAAAGCGTCTGCATTTGATGTATACCCAAAACTTCTGGCCAATCTTTGATAAAAAACCTGCATCAGGTCATTTTTTGATAGTTCAAGTAGCTCTATTATTTCGTCTGATTTTTGTTCAAGTCGTTCGGACATTAGCCTGTCGAACCAACTTAGCCTTTCAAAAAGTTTAATCTGGTATATTTGATTATGACATGGGATGCTATTACGGGAATTCAAAAAATTCTGATAGTTACTAAAAATAACCGGGTCAAATTTATTTTTTAGCTCAAGAGTAGGAATAACCTCAGAATTAAGGCGGCGAACAATTTTATCATTATTATAAACAACATGAAGAATAATATTATCATATGAATGGTTGTTTTGATGCTTGTGTTTAAACCAATCGGATGAGTTAACATGCATTTCGACATTTCCAGCCCAACTTGTTTCTCCAATTTTTATCATTGCATTAAAAAAATCTGGGCCGCTATCGTGATTTCTAATCCCTGGTGTAATAATTTGAATTTGCTCGCCAGTTGTAATAGTAGGATTATGCTTTACTAACTTGTATGTCCATAAATAATATAAGAAATCCTCATTCATAAAAATTGATTTAATTTTTTATAGCCTGACAATTAGCTCATTAATTTGTATTTCAGTATTAGATGCAGTAGTACCACATTTATTTGTAAATTTGCACAAGTATTGAAACTTCTTCAATGGCTAACGAAAAAATATTAATTACTGGAATCGAGTATAAAGTTAGAAAATTAATTGAATCTAACGAACTACTCAAAAAAGAAAATAGTAAATTGGAATTAGAAGTAGAAGTTTCTTCAAAAAAAATTGAAGAATTATATATAAATATAGACAATAATCAAAAAGAATTATTTAAATTTACACTTGCAAATACATTAGAGATAGAATTTGGTGTTGAAGAGGGCAGAAAAAAAGTTGATAGTTTGATAGAGGAGATAGACAGGTGTATTGAAGTACTAAGCGAATAGTTCATTATCTATTTAAAGTTGATAATGAAAACAGATCTAAATATAAAAGTTAACATAGGAGGAAGACCTTACAGCTTGACAATTAGCAGGGAAGAAGAGGAAACTGTTAGAAAAGCTGCAGAAAATGTTAATAATACAATAAATAAATATTCAAAATCGTTTGAATATAAAGATATGCAAGATCTGTATGCAATGGTTACATTGCAATATGCTTCAGGCTTAATGCACATTGAAAATGAAAAATCTTTCAGAGATAAGGAAATGAAAGATAAGCTGATGGAAATTGATGCAGTATTAACAAAGCATCTTGAACTATAAAATCGTACGTTCTTAAAAATATATTAGAGCCCGTGTAATTCACAGTTTGTAAATTCAACACTACAACAATTAGGGATAAGCTCAAAGGATCTTAGAACAGGCCTGATTATTAGCCATGGCTGATAATTCTCCTTCGGGAGGACGCTGGAAGTTCGAAAATGCTGGCAGCCCTAGACGTTTTAAAAAATGGAGTTTACATAACTCCGGATTATTGCGGGCCTTTTTTTATCTTCTGTTTTGCATATCTTAAAATTGATAAGTTATGGATGATACATTTATTTTAATTATTACCACTGCACTTTCGTTAATTGTAGGTGGTATTATTACAAGTACTTTCCTGAAGAAATCATTACTTAAAAAAAGTAATCTTATTCTTGACGAAGCAAGAGAAAAAGCCGAAATTATAAAAAAGGAAAAGATACTTCAGGCAAAGGAAAAATTTCTTCAGCTTAAAGGTGAGCATGAAAAGGTTATTAACGAAAAAAATAATCTTATTCAAAGAAATGAAAATAAGATAAGACAGCGAGATTCAATACTTTCTAAAAAAATTGAAGAAGCAAAACGAACACAAAGAAGTATTGATGCCCTTAAAATAAATCTTGATAATCAGCTTGTTATACTAGACAGAAAGCAGGAAGAAGTTGATAAGATGCATAGGGAACAAGTAAAACAACTTGAAATAGTAAGTGGATTTTCTGCTGAACAGGCAAAAGAGCAACTTATTGAATCACTTAAAGGTGAAGCTGAATCTGAAGCAATGATTCACATACGTGAAATAGCAGATGAAGCTACCTTAACAGCCAACCGTGAAGCTAAAAAAATAGTAATCGAAACTATACAACGAACTGCGGCTGAACATGCAATTGAGAATACTGTAACTGTATTTAATATTGAAAGTGATGAAATTAAGGGACGAATTATTGGCCGTGAAGGTAGAAATATACGAGCATTGGAAGCAATGACAGGCATTGAAATTATTATTGATGACAGCCCCGATGCAATATTGCTTTCAGGTTTTGATCCTATCCGTCGAGAAGTAGCTAGATTATCATTACAGAAATTGGTTATCGATGGCAGAATACATCCGGCACGAATTGAAGAGATTGTCACAAAAACACGTAAAGAGGTTGATCAAGAAATACTTGAAGTTGGAAAAAGAACTGTTATCGATCTTGGTATACACAATATGCACCACGAACTTATTAAACTTGTTGGGCGCATGAAATACAGGTCATCCTATGGGCAAAATCTATTAGCTCACTCCAAAGAGGTAGCTAATTTGAGTGCAACAATGGCTTCCGAGTTAGGCTTAAATCCAAAAGTAGCTAAACGAGCCGGATTATTACATGATATTGGAAAAATTGCTGAAAATGAAGCAGAGCTTCCTCATGCAATATTGGGTATGAAACTTGCCGAAAAGTTCAAGGAAAAGCCCGATGTGTGTAATGCCATTGGTGCTCACCATGATGAGATTGAAATGGAAAATTTAATATCACCTATTGTACAAATATGCGATGCTATTTCGGGTGCACGACCAGGTGCTCGTCGTGAAGTGGTTGAAGCTTATATCCAACGACTTAAAAAGCTTGAAGGCCTTGCCCTTACTTATCCCGGTGTTGTTAAAACATATGCTATTCAGGCAGGGCGTGAACTAAGGGTAATTGTTGGAGCTGAACAAGTTAGTGATAGTGATGCTGATAAAATATCATATGAATTATCACGCAAGATTCAAGAAGAAATGACCTATCCAGGGCAAATTAAAATTACCGTAATACGTGAAACACGAGCAATCAACTATGCCAAGTAATATTTAACCCAATTTAAATTCAAATTAATTAATTTTATTATGAGAAAAGTAGCAGTATTAATTATTGTAGTTATGTTTACATTTACAATGCAAGCTCAACATGTATTTAACAAAGGAGACTTAATGTTTAATGCAGGTATTGGAATCCCTTATAGCAATGGACTTATTCCAACAGTAAATTTTAGTGGAGAAGTTGGAGTTATTCCAACGGGAGATATCGGATTAGTTTCTTTTGGAGGCTTGGCTGAATTTCAAATGGGTACTTACACGTATGTATATGCTAATACAGAATTTTTCCCTCGCTTTTATGCAGGAGCAAGAGCTGCATGGCATGTACACGCATTTAATAGTGATGTTTTTGATGCTTATGCAGGTGTAGGTTTTGGTGTAGTAATAAGTGGTAAAACAGACCTTGTAAGTGGAAGTACATCAGTAAACCCTGATGTATTTGTAGGTGGAAGATGGATGTTTTCTCCAGGTATGGGGCTATTTGCTGAAGTTGGGTATACCGGACTTAGTGCTATTAAGTTTGGTGTTACATTTGGATTATAACAAAATACCAATTATAAAAAAAAGCTGTACTCATAATGGGGTACAGCTTTTTTAGTTTTAGTTAAGAAGTGCAATTTTTACTCATTATTTTTCAATTCAAATTCCTTAATCATTTCTTCAGGTGATTTTCCCAAATTATTTAACGAAATTATAGCATCATCAGCAAATTCACTTTCTGGATATTTTTCTAGAAAATTTTCGTAACATACCCTTGCATTATCATAATCTTTCAGTTGATCATCATACACAAAGCCCTTTAAAAACATTATTGTAGGATTGTTTTTGTAACTTGGATATTTCGTGAGTATATCATCGTAAAGAGCTAGTGCTTGTTTTGGATAATTCAAATTCATATAAATATCAGAAGCTTTGTAAAGAAATTCTGGAGATAACTGATCTTGTGGATGTGTTTTTGCAAACTCAATGTAAAGTTCTGCCAGATGTTTTGCTTTTGCCATATCTAGTGACAAATTCTCACTACTAAATAATTCTTTCTCAAGAGAACTGATTTGCTCGAGTGTTACTGTATTATTACTATTATTTGTGTTATTACACGAAATAAGTAGTATTGTACTGATAAATAAAACGGTTGAAATTCTTAACATAATGTATTATTATTTATTTTGTTATCTGAAATTAATTATTTGAATTAAGGTTCAATATTGATAGGCAATTACAACATAGATAGTTTCCTATTATTTTATAAGTCTATCTCTTTCCTTTCCTCCTTGGCAATATCATTTTGTATGCTACATCAGTAAGACCGGTACTTATATCTCGCAATTTACCCTTTAATAAAATTTTCTTAAAATTAGGTATTCTTTCAATAAAAACTATACCTTCAGTGTGATCATATTCATGCTGAATAATTCTGGCTAATATGCCGTCAAATCTTTCATTTTCATGATAGTTAAAATCTTCATCATAGTATGAAATATAAACTATCGATTTTCTTTTTACAACCTCATTAATGCCGGGGACACTTAAGCACCCCTCCTCAAAATCATTTTCTTCACCTTCTTCCTTTGTTATATAAGCATTAATAAATACTTTCTTTGTAGCATTTAACTCGGGATGTTCTTCACTAAAAGGTGTTGGATCAATAATAAATAATCTTATCGCCCTATTTATTTGGTGGGCAGCAAGTCCAACACCATTAGTAGTATACATGGTTTCAAACATATCTTCAATAAGTGTGTCAATGTTTTCGTAATCTTTCCTAATTTCTTCACCTACTTTTTTCAGGGTTTGATGTCCGTAGGCTGTTATTGGTAATATCATTGTAATTTTATTTGTAATTATAGTTTTACTGCATTCATGTATGATTGTAGTATTAAAGTAGCACTTATTGTGTCGACAAGTGCTTTATTTTGTCGTTTAGTTTTACTTAGCCCACCTGCTAACATTGTATCATGAGCCATTTTTGAAGTAAAACGTTCGTCGAATCTTTTTATATCCATATGAGGATATTTTTTTCTTAGTCCTTTAACGAAAGGTTCAACAAATCGTGCAGAATCAGATGGTCGGTTCATTAAATCTCTGGGTTCACCTACTACAATACATTCAACATCTTCATTATTAAGGTAGTTAGCCAAATAATTCCAAATATCTTTAACATGCACAGTAGTTAGACCAGTAGCAATAATTTGCATTTCATCAGTTGCAGCCAGACCAACTCTTTTTTGTCCATAATCAATGGCGAGGATTCTTCCCATTCTGTTAATTAATTTCTATTTTCAGTTAAGTGAATATTATAGCTGCAAAATTAGCATTTTTTTATATTTTTATCGTAAATTAAATTTCAATGGAAAATATAAAAAAACTTATTGATGCTTCCTGGAAAGATAGAAGTATGCTATCGAATAGAAATATTGTTGAAGCTGTAACAGATGTGGTTGAACTATTGGATAAGGGTAGAGTTAGAGTAGCTCAGAATATTGAGGGTAAATGGGTTACCAACGACTGGATAAAAAAGGCTATTATTCTATATTTTATTATTCGTAAAATGGAAACTTTGGAAGTTGGAATGTTTGAATTTCACGATAAAATACCTCTTAAACATAATTATGCAAAACTTGATGTACGTGTTGTACCACATGCAATAGCACGACATGGCTCATTTTTAGCACCCGGCGTAATATTAATGCCTTCGTATGTAAATATTGGTGCTTATGTTGACAGCGGAACAATGGTTGATACATGGGCAACAGTAGGATCATGTGCTCAAATTGGTAAAAATGTACACTTAAGTGGTGGAGTTGGTATTGGCGGAGTACTGGAACCAATTCAAGCTTCTCCGGTAATTATTGAAGATAATTGTTTTATTGGATCAAGATCAATAGTGGTTGAAGGTGTGTACATTGGTAAAGAAGCAGTTTTAGGAGCAAATGTGGTAATAACTAAATCAACACGAATTATTGATGTTAGTGCTACCAAACCTATTGAATACAAAGGAATTGTACCACCAAGATCAGTTGTTATACCAGGAAGTTTGTCAAAAAAATTTCCTGCCGGCGAATATCAAGTGCCTGCCGCATTGATTATAGGAACCAGAAAGGAGAGTACTAACAAGAAAACATCTTTAAATGATGCTTTAAGGGATTTTAATGTTGCTGTTTAATCCTTTTTTCTCCTCTTATTTGTTCTGTCATTTCTTTTAGGGAACTTGGATTTGCGACTTGAGTTGCCAGATCTTGCTCCTCCCTGAGATTGTTTAGGGTTTGCAACTTCAGCACTAAGAGCAATATTGTTGAAGGTTTCATCTTTAAACGACTTAATAATTTTACCCTCATAGCTTTTGTCAACTTCAAAAAATGAAAATGATTTCATTATCTCTATTCTGCCAACATCAATATCCTTTTCGTTTGTATATCTATTTATTAACCCTATAAGCGTTGAAGGATTTAAATCGTCTTTGCTACCGATATTAATAAATAATCGGGTAAATTTTTTATTGTCTCTTGAGTCACTTCTTGCACTATCCCTTGAATCTCTTCTTGAGCTATCTCTTGAATCTCTCCTTGAATTATCTCTGGAATCCTTACGTGAACCATCTCTTCCCCTTCTGTCTCTTTGTCTACCACCATCATCGCGTGAATCAACAGATTTATTCAAGTCCTTAGCATTTTTATAATAAGACAAAAACCTATTAAACTCTAGAGAAAGGAATTTCTTAATAAGATCTTCTCTGCTAAGCCATTCAAGTTTTTTATAAATTACATCCAGAAATGGAGTAATCTGAGATTCGTCTATTTCAACTTTCTCCATTTTTTCCACGAGGTTAAATAATTGCTTTTCACAAATTTCTTTCCCGGATGGAACTAATTTCTTTTCAAATTTTTTCCCTATAATATTTTCAACCGATCTTAATTTATGCTTTTCACGCATGTGGAGAATTGAAAGAGATATTCCGCTTTTTCCGGCCCGTCCTGTTCTGCCACTTCTGTGAACATACAATTCATTTTCATCAGGAAGATTGTAATTTATTACATGGGTTAAGTCATTAACATCAAGTCCACGTGCAGCAACATCTGTAGCTACAAGTAATTGCATGTGTTTCGATCTGAACTTGCTCATAACGCTATCACGTTGCGCTTGCGATAAATCACCATGAAGTGAATCAGCATTATATCCATCCTGAATTAGTTTATCAGCAATTTCTTTTGTTTCGCGGCGTGTTCTGCAAAAAATTATTCCGTAAATATTAGGGTTTACATCCGCTATTCGCTTTAGTGCCTCGTATCTGTCGCGTGCTTGAACTTCATAATAAACGTGTTTAACATTTACTGCAGTTGTTTTTTTGTCGCCTGCTGATAACTCAACAGGGTTGTTCATAAACTTACGAGCAATTCGAGTTATTTCAGCTGGCATTGTAGCCGAAAACAGAAGTGTTTGCTTAGAATCAGGGGTTTCTTCAAGTATGCTGTTAAGGTCTTCCTTAAAGCCCATGCTTAGCATTTCATCTGCTTCATCTAGTACAACCGTATCAATACTGCCAACCTTCAGCCTTTTTCTGTTTATAAGGTCTAAGGTCCTGCCGGGAGTACCAACAACGATATGTGAGCCTTTGCGTAATTCAGTTATTTGAGTTTCAATACTTGATCCACCATAAACAGCGGTAACTCGTATGTTTTTATTGTTTTTTGAATAAGATTTTAAATCTTTTGCTATTTGGATACATAATTCGCGTGTAGGAGAAAGTATGAGACCTTGAGTTTGCTTATTATTTGTGTCAACTTTTTGAAGCATAGGTAATCCAAAAGCAGCTGTTTTGCCTGTGCCAGTTTGTGCAAGGCCTACTAAATCTCGGGCTGATTCAAGCAGCACCGGTATTACTAATTCTTGTATTGGGGTAGGCTTAACAAAGCCTAATTCAGTTATTGCCGAAATTAATTCAGCATTTAAATTTAATTCTTCGAAATTGTTCATTTGGTAATTTAATGTGTAGAAATGTTTTATTGATTTTCATTTTATACTGATAGAATTCAGTTCTATTTTATGAAAAACGCTGCAAAAGTACTTAATATTTGTGACATACAGATATTTAGCTTATTTAAGCTTCATTAAATTTGCATTTAACTTAAGCAGCAATTATCTCGCAACTCAATGTACTCTTAAGCCTTTGTTGTTCTTTCAACTATAGTAAGACCTGTCTTGCTGGCAGGCATGCGAAAAATACCAATAATCTCTGTTGACATATCGAGGGAAGCGTAGCGACGAGATATTTCCTAAGCAACAGACACTTTCTCAGGAGATTCCTACTTGCCGCAGGCAAGTCTCTCTACAGTCGAGAGGACAACAAGGTCTATGAGAGTTAAACCTTTGGGCTTGTACTAGTTTGTGAGCTTGATTTGGGGAGATGCTTCGTTGCCCTCAGTATGACAAGGACAACATTATATAAGAATTAGTATATTCCAGACCCGCCGGGTTTTTTCAACACGGCGGGTCTGTGAGAGTTAAAATGTTTATTATTTATAATCATTCAAAATTAAAATATTAACTATTTTTGCAGCAAATCTTGAATTGACATGGCACAAAAAAGAAAATATACTTTAGATAATGTTAGTAAGGAAACATTAATGCATTGGTATTCATTAATGACCCTTGGCAGACAGCTTGATGAGAAAGCTCCTAACTATTTGAAACAAGCACTAGGGTGGTCATATCATGCTCCGTATGCCGGACATGATGGCATTCAGTTGGCTATAGGCCAGGTGTTTAATAAAGAAACAGATTTCCTTTTTCCTTATTATCGAGATATGCTTACTGCTATCTCAGCAGGATTAACTGCAGAAGAGATAATTCTAAATGGTATATCCAAAGCTACAGATATTGCCAGTGGTGGACGTCATATGTCAAACCATTTTGCTAAACCCGAATGGAATATTCAAAATGTTTCATCAGCAACAGGTAATCATACACTTCATGCCGCCGGGGTTGCAAGATCCATTAAAATTTATGAAAGTGGGGGAGTAGCAATAAGTTCACAAGGGGAATCCTCGACTTCTGAAGGTTATGTTTTTGAAGCAATTAACGGAGCCTCTAAGGAGAAACTTCCAGTAATTTTTGTTTTTCAGGATAATCAATATGGTATAAGTGTTCCTCAACGAGATCAGTCGGCAAACAGACGTGCTGCTGAGAATTACAGGGGGTTGAAAAATTTACGAATAATGTACTGTGACGGCAAAAACATTTTCGACTCAATGAATACAATGGATGCTGCTAAGGAGCATGCTATAAAAAATAGTGAGCCGGTTATTGTACATGCAAATTGCACAAGAATTCATGCTCATTCTAATTCAGATGCTCATGAATTGTATCGTAGTGATAGTGAACGACACTGTGTTAGGTTGAGTGATCCTCTGGAGCGATTTAGAGTACAACTTATTCATTCAAAGAAGTTTACTGAAGCCGAACTAAAGGATCTTGACAAAGAGGCTAAAAAAGATATTTCAGCAGCACACAAAAAAGCCTTGGTTGCACCAAATCCTGACCCTGGTTCAATTTATGACTTTGTTGCTCCTGAACCCTATGTAAGTAAGCTATATCCTGATGGATTGCATGATGGTAGTAAAGGTAAGTCATTAAGACTAATTCAGGCATTGAACCAGACTTTGAAATCTGAATTCCACAATAATCCTGACACTTATATTTTCGGGCAGGATATGGCAAATAAAGATAAAGGTGGCATTTTTAACGTAAGTAAAGGTATGCAACAGGAATTTGGCATAAATCGTGTTTTTAATTCACCAATTGCCGAAGACTTTATACTTGGAACTGCAAATGGAATGACTCGTTTTAACGATAAAATTCGTGTTGTTGTGGAAGGTGCTGAATTTGCCGATTATTTTTGGCCTGCTATGGAACAGCTTGTTGATAGCACTCACGATTATTGGCGAAGTAACGGGCAGTTTGCCCCAAATGTTACAATTAGGCTTGCATCGGGTGGATATATTGGCGGTGGCTTGTACCATTCACAAAATATTGAGGGTGCACTAACAACATTTCCCGGGTTACGAGTTGTTTATCCGGCCTTTGCAGATGATGCAGCCGGACTATTAAGAACTTCAATCAGGTCGAGAGGTCTTACATTATTTCTTGAACCAAAAGCATTATATAACGATCCATCTGCAGAAACAATAGTTCCTGATGATTTTGAAGTTCCTTTTGGAAAAGCAAGAGTGCGATTGGAAGGTGCAGATCTTAGTGTTATTACTTATGGAAACACAGTACCAATGTGTTTAGCTGCAGCTAAACTGGTAAAAGAAGAGCTTAATAAAAATGTTGAAGTAATTGACTTGAGATCATTATCGCCTTTGGATGAAGATGCTATTCTGAAATCTATTAAAAAAACTAATAGTGCTATTATTGTTCATGAAGACAAAGTTTTTGCAGGATTTGGTGGTGAAGTTGCTGCCCAAATTGCTGATAAAGCATTTAACTATCTAGATGCCCCAGTAAAAAGGGTAGGAGCCACCTTCACTCCGGTTGGTTTTAACAGGATACTGGAAAAAGCTATACTTCCTGATATTCAAAAAATTGTTGACGGGATAAAAGAAGTGTTGGAGTTTTAAATTTTTTATACTTTTCCTTGTTTTAAGTATACACACAATTCTGTTTCAAGCGTCCACGCTTGAAAGTTTTCTATGTTTGAAAGTTTGTTGTTCTAGTAATAAATGCAAGCGAGGACGCTTGCATCAGTTTGGGTTGTTACATTACATTCATTCCTGAGGTAAATCTCCACTTTCTCTCATTATCTTTTTTACTTTTTCAATATTAGAATTATGTACTTGAAGTTTTACAAGCATCGAAGGTATGTGAGATAATATTTGTGACATATATTCATCCTTTAAATAGCATTCCACTCCTTCAGATTCTAACTTACTCTTCAGAATAAAAAGGTCTGTAGCATAATGTGACTCTTTAATTGTTATGAATTCCATAATATATTATTTAATGTCAGGATTTTGCTCAGTTTTTAGATATTTTTCAAGCCATTGATCTTGTTCCCAAAGCAAATGCAGGATACTTTCTTTTGCTCTGTACCCGTGACTTTCTTTCGGTAGTATTACTAACCTTGTAGTTGCCCCTAACCCTTTGAGTGCATTAAAGTAACGTTCGCTTTGCAACGGGTAAGTTCCTGAGTTATTGTCGGCTTCACCGTGAATAAGTAGTAGTGGCGTTTTCATTTTGTCGGCATGCATAAATGGCGACATAGTATTATATACATCAGGAGCTTCCCAATATGTGCGCTCTTCGCTTTGAAACCCAAAAGGAGTTAAAGTTCTATTGTATGCGCCGCTCCTGGCAATTCCTGCAGCAAATAAATCAGAATGTGAGAGTAGATTAGCTACCATAAAAGCACCATAACTATGACCACCGATTGCAACCTTATTCCTATTGATATATCCTAAACTGTCTACTGCATCAATAGCTGCTTTTGCATTTGCAACTAATTGTTTACGAAACGAGTCATTTGGCTCAGTATCTCCTTCACCAACAATTGGAAAAGAAGCATCATCTAAAACTACATATCCTCTGGTAACCCAATAAACCATCGATCCATAATATGGATATGTAAATTCATTTGGGTTTTGTGTTTTTTGTCCGGCACTGCCTTTATCTTTAAATTCCTTAGGGTATGCCCATATTATCATTGGCATTTTTTCACCACTATCTTTATCATAACCAATTGGCAAATATAGTGTTCCTGAAAGTTCCAAGCCATCGTCACGAGTGTAGCTAATAACTTGTTTATCTACATTTTGAATGCTTATAAATGGGTTTTTAAAAAACGTAAGTTGGGTAAGTTTACCATTTTTCAAATTTCTGAAAAAGTAATTTGGATATTCACTACTTGACTCTATACGAACCAACAATTGATTCTTCTTTGGAATATACTTGCGTATGTTTTCTAATTTATCAGAATATTCTGACTGGTAAAGTCGTTCACTTTCTAGAGTCTTTAAATCTAGTTTATCAACAAATGGTTTTTGTCCGTTTTCTGAATATCCATCACCGATCAAGAATACGTTGTCATCACTAATATCCAATGAGTAGCTTCCAAACTTATTTCTTTTGGTAACGAAGTTTCCCGGATCGCTATAGCGATCTTGATAATTTCTGTCGAATAATATTTCAGGCTTTACAGAGCTATCAGATGGGTTGAATAGATAGGTTTTTGTGTTTCTATTATTCCACCAGTAATCATAAGCAATTGCTATATTATCGTCACCCCATTCTATCCCGCTAAACCTATTATTTGTTCTGATAATGTATTTAGGTTTTCCGTTAAATGGTGCTTCAAGTTCACTTACTTCATCACGAAATTCGACTATATTCTCAGGGTCGCCTCCATCAAGCGCTACTGTAAATATAATTGAAGCAGGTTTGTCACGTCTCCAACTTATATTTCGGCGACCTTCTCGAGTAGCCATAAAGCCTTTGGGCAAATCTTCAATAAGTGGTACCTCTATTATTGTTTCTACCTTTTTTGCACTACTAGTATAGATAGTTGTTGATGAAGGGAATCTATAATATGGTACTAAATATGAAAAAGGTTTTTCTACGATACTAATCATGACATAACTACCATCGGGTGAGAAATTAATGTTCTTATACATTGCCGTCTCAAGCCAAAGTTCCGCATCACCATTAAGTGTTACTTTATATAGATCACTTAGGGCTAATTGTTCAAAATTGTATTCATCATTTTGATTTTTGAGCAAATCCTGATATGTTCTGTTTTGAGCTTTTTTTCCATCATTAACAGATATTGTAGGTCCGGTTGGAATGGCATTTTCTGTTTCGATTAATGATTTCCTATTATCAGGAATTGTTTTTATCAGTAGTGATTTGCTGTCTTCAAACCAGTTAATAACATCACCCATATTAGCATTTACATTTGCATCTGTCAACTTATAAACTGATGCTGTACTTATGTCAAGAATCCATAATTCAACACCTATGTCAGAAGTATTGGTGAGAGCAATCATTTTTTGATCAGGCGACCATGAAAAATTTGAAAAACGTGGATTTTCAGGGATTCCGATGACAGAAACTAATTTTGCTTTATTATTCTTTAAGTTTTTTATTTTAATGTCAATATAATAAGTTACACGACTTCCAATATTTGTTTGAGGGTCTATGCGTAATCCTCCCAGTCTAAGTTCTTTTTGTGATAAATCTTGGATAGTTTTGTATGAATTACGATACAACAATACCATATTTTCATTTTTATCATCCATTAAAACCGAAGGAGCTCGTTGTACATCAACAAGCTCAAGAATTTCTTGAGGAGGTTTCTGATATATGTTATTTTCTTGCGCTGTTGCTGCTAGTGCTATAAAAATTAAGAATAAATAAATCACATGTTTCATCTTGAAGAGTATTAGTTTTTTAGATATTTAATTTCTTGAATAGTTTTTGGTTTGTGCGAGTTTTTTTTTGTACTAATAATTACATGGTAAAAATAAACATTTATTATTTGTGGTAAATATAATTTTGTTTAGCATAAATAAAAAAAGTCTGATCCATTAATTAACGAATCAGACTTAAAAAAATAATTAATGTTATAATTAATGAAATTAGGTATCAATATTAGCATATTTGGCATTAGCTTCAATAAACTCACGTCGTGGTGGAACTTCATCACCCATAAGCATTGAAAAAACATGGTCAGCTTCCGAACTATTAACAATTGTTACTTGTCTTAATGTTCTGGTTTCAGGATTCATGGTAGTACTCCATAATTGTTCAGCATTCATTTCACCTAAACCTTTATAACGTTGGATGTGAATACCTTTATCACTGCCATCAGGCGACCATTCTTTAGTAATAGCTTCTCGTTCTTCTTCTGACCAACAATATTTTTCAGATTTACCTTTACGAAGCAGGTACAGAGGTGGAGTGGCAATATAAACATAACCTTTTTCAACAAGCTCCAGCATATGCCTAAAAAAGAAAGTAAGAATAAGGGTTGCTATATGACTACCATCAACGTCGGCATCAGTCATGATAATAATTTTATGATACCTTAGTTTTACCAAATTAAGAGCTTTACTATCCTCTTCTGTTCCAACGCTTACGCCTAATGCAGTATATATATTCTTTATTTCTTCACTTTCAAATATTTTATGTGGTAGTGCTTTCTCAACATTAAGAATTTTACCTCTTAGGGGAAGAATAGCCTGGAATTTTCTATCCCTACCTTGCTTTGCTGTTCCACCTGCCGAGTCGCCCTCCACAAGGTATACTTCAGTATTAGTAGGGTCTTTGTCAGAGCAATCAGACAATTTTCCAGGGAGCCCTGATCCAGAAAGAACATTTTTTCGTTGAACAAGTTCACGAGCCTTTCGTGCAGCATGACGAGCAGTTGCAGCAAGAATTACTTTTTGAACTATTGTTTTGGCATCTTTCGGATTTTCTTCAAGATAATGATTTAACGCTTCACTAACCATTTGGTCTACAGCACCCATTACATCGGAGTTTCCTAATTTGGTTTTAGTTTGGCCTTCAAACTGCGGTTCAGCAACTTTAACAGAAATAACTGCAGTTAATCCTTCACGAAAATCGTCACCACTAATATCAAATTTAAGTTTTGACAGCATTCCCGATTTATCGGCATAGCTTTTTAAAGTACGCGTTAAGCCTCTCCTAAAGCCCGAAAGGTGTGTCCCACCCTCTATTGTATTAATATTGTTTACATATGAGTGTAGGTTTTCAGTAAAGGAAGTGTTGTACTGCATTGCTATTTCAACAGGCACATTATTTTTCTCGCCATCAATACTAATTATTTCCTCTGTTAAATTATCACGATTTTCATCAAGATAATGAATAAAATCACTTAGACCGTTATCTGAATAAAATGAATCGGAAATATAATTACCATCATCATCAGTATTGCGTTCATCCGTAAGAGTTAAGGTTATACCCTTGTTGAGATATGATAATTCGCGGAGTCTTGCTGCGAGTATTGAAAAATCGTAAGTGGTTACCAGAAAAATAGATTTATCGGGTAAGAAATATACTTCAGTACCGTTTTTTTCTGACTCGCCAATAATTTTGACATCCTCTTCCGGCTTGCCCTTATGATAGGTTTGTTCAAAAACCTTGCCTTCGCGATAAACTGTAGCTTTTAAGGTTTCGGATAATGCATTTACACAGCTAACACCTACACCATGCAAACCACCGGAGACTTTATAGGAGCCTTTATCAAACTTTCCTCCTGCGTGTAAAACCGTCATAACAACTTCGAGTGCCGACCTGTTTTCTTTTTCATGAATACCCGTTGGGATACCACGTCCGTTATCCCATACAGTAATAGAATTGTCTTTGTGTATTATTACATCTATTATATCGCAATAACCGACAAGAGCTTCGTCAATAGAGTTATCAATAACCTCGTAAACTAGATGATGAAGTCCTCGTGTGTTAACATCACCAATGTACATGGCAGGTCTTTTTCTAACTGCTTCTAAGCCCTCAAGTACTTGTATGTTATCGGCTGTATATTGTTCGTTTGCGCTTTTACTTTTTTCTTCTTCAGTCATAATATTTCAATCAATTTTTCATCCCTAATAAAAGGTGTGCAAAGTTAATAAAAAATATGCTATAAATGTACGAATAATGTATATTGGCAAGCTAAGTTATCAACATGTTAACGTACATAATAACAGTTTGTTACAAATGTATTTTTTGATATAGAAAATATCATATCCATTTAATGCTTAAATACTAAATAATTGGCTGCTATTTGCAGTGAATTTAGGGTAGAAAAGTTGAATTGTTTTTGTATTATTTGAATTACTTCTATTTGTATTTTTAAAAGTAAAAATGCTAGCAAATAATTTATCTATTTATAAATAAGTTAGTTTTCTCCATATCCACTCCAGAGGTCCGAAACTAAAGTTTTGAAGCCAACGTTTACTATAATATAGTTGAATAACAAACATTACAACCGCAGATATTAGAAGCTGCCAGGGTTGAAGGCTTCCAAACATTCCCAGACCATAAGAATACATTATTGTTGTAAAAACTATAGATTGTATCAGG
This sequence comes from uncultured Lentimicrobiaceae bacterium, assembly GCA_964460905.1. Classification (GTDB taxonomy): domain Bacteria; phylum Bacteroidota; class Bacteroidia; order Bacteroidales; family F082. The sequence continues at coordinate 85,504 of CAYWRM010000008.1, read as the reverse complement.
TAATTCGTGAGCGCCGTCCGTCCAACATATTTAAAAGGATCTAGAATAGTTTTAAAAACCTGTACTTGTGATAAAATCAGAATCAGAATGATATAACTGAATCCCAAAAATATATTTGTGACCTCAAATATTCCCATATAAATAGCTGTATAAAATTGATTTGTATCAGGATTGGCTATACTGTTCACAATATTTTCAGTAGTTAGAGTAAGTAATATACCAATTGAAAGTAAAATAATCGATATAACCGTATATTTTCTTTTTGAGGAATTGATTATTTCGAAATATCTCTTTTTATAAAACAAGTATCCTAGTATGAATAAAGACAATATTTTTGGTGCATAATAAATCAGGTTTATATTTCGAAACGCGATATATTCGTGAATTCTAAGTTTTAAAATATCAAAATATGATGCACTTGAATAAATATCTATTACTTCTGGTAAGGTAATTTCAGTAACAGAACTTAGTGCGCTTGGTAAAAAGGGGAAAATACTTTCAAAAGCAATATATATTATCGGAAAGAAATATAAGAAGACACTTAAAAACAATAATAAATCTGATCGCATCTTTCTTAGAAGCAAGAGTATCATTCCCAATAAAGAATAAGAAAACAGTATATCTCCTGCCCAAAAAAAGACAATATGAAGTACTCCAAACATCATGAGTACTAACAATCGGCGAAGATATAAACTGGAAAAACCATTTTCATCGGTGCGATATTTCAAATACATAATTGAGAACCCAACACCAAATAAAAAGGAGAAGATAAAAATGAACTTATCGGCTCCAAAGCCAATAACTAACTCGAAGACTGTGTGGTTCAATTGGTCACTAAAAGCAGCGTAGAAACCACTAAAATCAAAAAATGAGGAGTTATAGCCAAATACATTAACCAACAGAATGCCAAGCAAAGCGAATCCTCTTAAGATATCAATTTGTGAATTTCGATCTTTTGGATTTGTAGGTTTGAAAACAATATTCATAGCAAAAAAATTTAGAACTTTAGAATTTTATTCAAATGTAGGGAAATTGTGGATTGGTATTTTTGATATTCAAAACTGCATTAGGCTTAACCTGACAAGAATATCAATCCCGACCTGATGGGTTTTCTTTAACCCGGCTGGTCTATGAGAAATGTAAAGATACTTCTCCGCCTCAGGCGGATCAGTATGACAATGTTTTCGACATGAAGTTGCAAAATGGTTAGCATTATGTAGTTGCTACTCGGAATTGTAAGATGAACTTGATTGAGGGGGGATATCAGGCTGTCTTGTTTCCCTCGCTATGAAACGTAGCCCAAGTACTAAAACTTATACATGATTCCACCCATTATTTGTATGCCTTGCACGGGGTAATTATAGTACCTCTCATAATGTTGATTAAGTAAATTAGTTAATGAAAGAAATACTGAAAATTGATCTGTTAATTGATAATCAACGCCAACATTTAAATCGATAAAAGCCTCTAAATCAATTTTTGTATTTGGCAGTATGCTTAAATCCAGTGCAGTACGTTTTCCATAATAATATATATCAGTCCAGATTCTTAACTTTTTTGTTGTTAAAAATGATGCTCCAAATTTAATTTTGCTCGTTGGTTTATGATATGGTGAGTCAAGTGAATCTAAAGTATATGAATTATATACTGCACCTAGCATTATGTTTACTTTTTGGCTGGCGGCAAATGTTAATTCACCTGAAACCCCAAACACACTTCCTTTATCATGTATTGTAGAAAACTTATTAAAAGGAATTGCAACCAAATAATTAAAAGTTGTAGCATCGGGTACGTTAACAAAAAAGAACATATTATTGAATTTCTGCCATGATACCTGTACGCTAAAGTTAACTTTTTGAGCTATGTTTCCGCGTATTCCTCCATAGGCTTTAAAAGTGTGATCCCAAGTGATTGGAATTGTTGAACTTACCCATGGATTTAACTCAGATAACATAAGAAATGAATTCTTTTCTACATTACCATCTAACCCTGCAAAAACAGTTAATACCTTAGGTATAAGGTTAACATTTAAATCAAGTATTGGATAAAAATAGAAGTTAGTTTTATCTGTGTTAAGAAAATTAAAGTTAAGTCCTATATTAAAATTAAGTATTCCGTAGTTAGCTTTAAAATAAGGTGTTAAAGAAACTAGCACATCATCGCTGCTATTAATACTATCAGTGTTTTGGAAATAGTTTACTTTTCCTGATAATCCAAGTTCCTGATAATTTAATAAGTTGCTTACTTCAAAACTTTTGTGAACATCAAAATCTACATTTGCGTTTATTTCAGTAGTTTGATATTTATCAAAATAATAATATGCATCAAGGTTAATTTTATGATTTAACTTCTTGTTGTTTCTGTAATTACTCGATAATGCCATATTTACTCTGGCAAGGTTATACATTTGTTTTAACCTGCTATCATCAATTGTAAAAGCTGAAAAATCATCTGGTTTAAAACCGTAATACCTATTGGTTTTCAATGAATAGTAAATACCTACATCAATGATGTGATATTTAAGGAATTTTCTGTAATTCAGATTAAGATTAGTTTTTGATTCGGGGCTTGGTGAATAATCAGCAATGTTTTTAAATGATGATAGATGGTGGATATGGGCATCAAATCTATAGTCATTTTTTTGACCACTGGAATGAAAGAAATCCAAATACGGGCTAAACAAACTACCTATTCCGGCTTTAAGTGAGTTTTGTGTAAGATAGGTTCGTTTGTCTGCATTAATAACAACTGGTACTATTGGGTTTAATGTTATCTGTGTTGGTTGGTCTATTTTTATAGTTTCAAAAGAAAATTCAGGCTTATCCAAATTAAATTGCATTTCAGTTGGAGACTGGTTTATCTTAAAGGCCTGATTAATCGAGGGGTCGTAGGAGCTTATAATTGTTACTTGCTCGTTATGCCCTTGTCCGGTTTCGGTTTGGTTTTGTGCAGGTAGTATAGTTGCTGCAGAAATGGCCAGAACAATAACAAATATTCTAAATATATGCTGGTTATTCATATCTCTAATTCTTATCTTCATTATCAATTTCTTCAACTTCACTTACTTCAATTTGAGAAGACTTTATACGTTCCAGTTTATCTTCTGCAATCTTTCTCAGATCCTCACCTTTATAATTCTCTATAACACTTGTTAAGGTTTGTTCGGCCTGAAACAGATTATCACGCCCAACGTATATATCAGCAAGTAGTATAAAACCTTTTGCTATCCAATAGTCAAATGAGGCATATTTTTCGGGGAGTTCATAAACCAGCGTTTCAGCCTCTTCAAGCTTATTTTGTCGATAATTAATTAATGCAGTATTATATAAAGCTTCAGCTCCAATCTCACCAGAAGTCAATCTGGTAGTAATACTCAGTTCTCTTTCTGCTTCAGCATATTGTTTGTTATCCAATGCTATAATTCCAAGTAGATAATGGGCATAAACAATTTGATCTTCTGATATTTTTTCTGTCATCAGCAACTTCTTTGCCGACTCTTTAACTTTAGGAATGTTTCCTGTTTTCCATGCGCTTTTCATAACACCATCTGTAGCTTCAAGTAACATTAATTTATTTTCAGCTAGTACCGATAACTTTTCATAGTAATTCAATGCCTGTTCAAATTCTTCTTTAGCATACATTGCTCTTGCAACCTTAAGAAGTGCTTTTACAGTATATTGATTATCAGGATATTCAACTATTTTACTGTAATAATAAATTGCTTCATCATTATCCCCATTCTTTTCCATACACTGCGTAAGGTAATTATATGCAGTAAGTACAAAACCTCCCGATGGAAACTGGTTAACATAGGTTTTGAGAGATTGAATAGCATTATTACAATCGTTGTTCATGTAATAGTTTTCACCGGTTGTGAACTTTAATGAATCCTCTTCACTTGTTGAAATCTGCACAAAATCAAGACTATTAGCATATTTAATATATGTATCCACTTGACCCATATCCATGTACACGTTTTGAAGAGTAACGAGAGCCTCCTTTGCCTCGAGCGATGCCGGATAATTATCTATTACCTTTCGCAATGCTGTAATAGCTTGTTTATATTGGTTGTTGCCATAATAAACAAAGCCCATTTTTACAAGTGATTTTTTTGCATAACTGCTTTTTGGTTTTTCTTTTACCAACTTATCGAAATACAATATGGCATGCCGTTGGTCATTCAATATTAGATTTGTTGATGCAATGTCATAGAGTGCATCATCATAATACTGTGATCGCTTAAAATTCTTTATTAGCTCGTTAAGTGTAGAAAGTTTTTTTGAAAAATCGCCTTGTGATCCATAACAAACTGCTTTCTGTAAAAGTGCATAATCAGCATCAGGAGAATTGCCACTAATAACCTTATTATACCACAGTATAGCTTTATTATAATCTTTTATTATAAGATAGCTGTCGGCAAGTCGCAAGTAAGCATCAATAACAAGGTTTGTTTGGTTATTGTTTTGTTCAAGGAATTTCTGAAACAGGCTGGATGCATCGCTATATTGTTTAGTGTTAAAAGCACAGTATGCCGAATTATATAAAGCATTAGAATAAAGCCCAGTTTGCTGTGCGCCTTTTGAAATACGAAATCTGTAATATAAACTAGCTGCTTCACTGTATTTTTTTTGTCGATAGAGTGCATCACCCTCCCAAAATAAAGCTTCCGATTGAAGCTTAATATCAACAGGATATTTGAGCGATTTACTAAAGTATCCAATGGCATCAGTATATGCTCGCCTGTTGAAATAATCAATTCCTTGAGCATATGCAAGTTGTTGATATACTGATTTTAATCGACTATTTGGATTTTTTACCTTTTCAATGGAAGCCAGGGCTCCTGCATAGTTCTTTGAACTTAGGTACATCTGCGAAAGCAAATCGTAAGCAGTAGCGGCATGTGGCGAATTGGGGTTTTCCTTAATAAAATTCTCAATAACAACAACAGGGTCGTTAAAGCTGTCAGAGCCAACTTCTATTGTTATTTTAATAAAACTAAATAATGCATCAGCAGCAATGTCTTTATTATTATTACTCTTGTAAGCCTTCAAAAAAGCATTCTGTGCAAATTTAGGTTGTCCTGATTTTAAATAACACTGTCCAAGATAATACCATGAATTCTGTTCAATAAGCCCACCTGCTTTTGTGGCCGATTGAAGATTACTAATTGCATCCTTATAATCCTCTTCAATAAACTTACAATATCCAATGCGATATTGCTCATCAGGATCATCATTATGCTTGCCATACGATTCATATATTGAATAATATTCATTTGCTGATTTGAAATCATTATGGTTGTAATATGAGTTAGCAACAAGTCGAGCTATGTTTCCTTTTTCTTTTTTAGAAGCAATCTGCAAATATCGTATGCCTTCGTCAATAACAATCTGGTACCTACCTTGTTGGTAGTATATTTTTATCAAATATAATGGAACATATTTCTTGAATTTTCTTTCATTTTCAATTGCTTTAAAACTTGATAAGGCTTCATCGAGATTTCCTTTCTGATACTGAATATGGGCATAATAATAGTTAGCTGGTTTTGAATAGCTGCTTTTTGTATTCATTACGTTTTCGTAAGAAGCCAGAGCCTTATCGAACTGGCTTTGTTTCATCTGACAATAACCTTTTTTATAATGATATTCAGAACGCTTGTTTGAACTAAGCTTTGAAGGATTTAAAGTATTATAAGTATCTAAGGCCAGGGAATATTTTTTGTCCTTATAATAAATATTACCTAACTCAAAGTTAATTTGCGGGAGCCATGCACTTGAAGGATAATCCGCGTTAAACTTATGAATGCGGTTTACAGCATCTTTTGTCCTCAATTCAACTGTACAAACCGTGCTCCAATAAGCAGCATCTTCATAGTATGCACTTTTTTTATTTTGCTCTTCAAGCATGTACTTGTCAAATGTGGAAAGAGCAGAGCCATAATTTTGTTGATTAAACAAAGCAATAGATTCCCGGTATATAACATTTGAAGCATCATTGTAAACAGTTTGCTGGGCAATAAGATTTACATGGGATAATAAAAATACAAGAATAATATTGGCTATTATGAAGGACTTTCTCATTTCAAAGTTTCTATTTTGGCTGATAAATTTATTAAATCAATAAATCTTACTATCTATACTTATTGAAAATTATTAACAATCTTTATGTTGATTAAACGAGAAAAACTGGGATTTAATATGTATGATTTAAAGATAATTGGGATTACATGGCACATTTAATGCAAAGTGATCCGGGCATTAAAAGAAGGCGTTGTATGGGGATAGGTTCTCCACATTGAATACAGCTTCCAAAATTATCGTCATCTATTCTGTCGAGTGAAATGTTTATCTTTTTTAGCTTATCCTGAGCTTTACTAAGTGCTGCCTCATTTATGCTTTTATTGATAATGGCATCCATACGACTTACACGTCCAATGGCACAATCGGGTTCTATTGGTTTGGTTAGCTCAACTAACTCATCCAGATGCTTGATTAATTTTAATTTTTCATTAATCAGGTAATTTAAAACTTGCGTCTTTTCAGTTTGCTTCATAAAGTATTGGTATAATGTATTGTACAAACACATTAAAATAAAATGTAAAAATAATATATTTACGATTGATAGTTGATATACCTAGATGTTCGAATTTGTAATATTTGTAAGAAAGACGATTAGAGAAAATTCATATTTGTAGGATAATGAAGGGTAAATTCAAGTAATATTAACAAACCTCATTTTAAAAATATAATCATACTATTTTTCCAAAAACCAATGTACATATCCACAATTATCACAAACATAATTAGTAGCAGATTTATTTGCCCAGTCAAGACCAATAATTGACATTCCCGATGTATTCATCAATGTTGTGCGTGTCCAGAATAATTTCTTTTTGCAAATTAAGCATTCTAATTTAAGACCTCTTTTTACAAAAACTTCCTCTACTACTTTTTCTTTTCCCATAGTTGTATATTTGTTAATGTATAATTAATTCAATATTTATTTCATTTAAGCATTAAAACATTTATTCATTCACATCTTTAAATTCGAGTATATCCCCAGGTTGACAATCTAGTGTATGGCATATTGCATCTAAAGTTGAAAATCTAATTGCCTTTGCTTTTTCCTTTTTTAGGATTGATAAATTAGCCATTGTTATTCCAACTCTATTGGAAAGTTCTGTCAGGCTCATTTTTCTTTTTGCCAACATTACATCTAAGTTTACTATTATAGCCATGACCTTATATTGTTAGTTCGTGTTCGTCATGTAATTCACAACCCTTAATAAATATATGCGACAATACCCAAATAAACAGAGCTACTAATAGTATTACAGGGTAGGTACTAACATCGCTTGTAAACTCAATAGTATCAAAATTCATATTTTTTACCAAAAAGAAATACTGAAAATAGCCATAGAAAACAGTGAATATCCATATGATTACCAGAGTATAAGAAATTCGTTTTAACAAGTATATATTTTTCATATCAAAATATACGCCTTTATAAACATTGCCAATAAATCTCTTGAATGTCAGAAATATATATAGAAACAATAATATGATTGAGAAAATAAACAGACTATAAATTCGGCCAATTTCAGGTGGAGTATTAATGAAATGAACTTTTCCAGTCATTTCAACAAGTTCCACATTAGTCAATCTGGTTAATATATCCAGGTCAAGTGTTCCTTTTTCAATTACATTTACTGCTACAGGGAGACCAATGTGTAATTGTAATCCATCTAATTCAAAAATTAATAGTACTCCTGCAAAAATTAATGCCAAAACTGTAAGAGCAACATAAATCCAGAAGGTAATAATAGTAATCCAATAAATTACTTTGATGCTGAGTGGAGTCGTTAAATTTTTCATATAAAGAGTTTTAATTCTTTGCAAAGATAAAACAAATAATATTAATAAACAAGTAATATATATTGTTAATCAATAAATAAATTTTGTATAACAATAAATTACAAATAGGAGGTTTAAGTAATAAATAAGTAATTTATCCTATTCGGTTAATAACTTATGCTATCTTTGATGATTGCATTTTTAAAAAAAAGAGTTTATTTTTTATAAAGTGAATTTAGAGATTAATTGAACCAAAACAAATATCAATACTAGCAATTTAAAAACTATTCGTATGAAAAAACTTATCGTATCCATGTCATTTATAGCAGTCTTTTTTTGTTATAATAGTGCAAACTCACAAGACTTATTAGTTGATGGAGTTCCGAAATGGTTCATAATGATGGAGGATCCAACAGTAAACTTTTATGATGTTCAGCGTGAAGCGGAAAGCTATTTTGAAGTAGTTGGAACAGGTAGAGGAACCATGTATAAAATATACAAACGGTGGGAATTCATGAATTATGACAGAACTCTTCCTTCAGGAGAAAGACAAAGTCAGGCACATTTATGGTATGAAATGGAAAAATTCAATGCCAATTATTCTTCCCGCTCCAATGTTAGGAGCACTTGGGAAGAGCTTGGCCCTCGAGTCTGGGAAGAGAACACAGGCCATTGGAATCCGGGCATTGGTAGGGTTAATGTAGTTGTTGTTGATCCAAACGACTCTCAAACAGTATATATTGGTGCTCCATCAGGAGGATGCTGGAAAACAACAGATGAAGGAGAAAACTGGGAAGTATTAACTGATCATCTGCCGGTAATGGGAGTGTCTGCAATTGCAATTGATCCAACTAATTCAAATATTGTTTACATCGGTACAGGCGACAGAGATGCTTCAAGTAATTATAGTATTGGAGTATTAAAATCAACCAATGGTGGTCAAAACTGGGAAACAACCGGAATGGTGCATACTATAGATCAAAATCTGACAGTAGAAAAGTTGCTAATTCATCCTAATGAACCTAATACCATTTTTTGTTCTGTTAATAATGGTTTGTACAGATCGTATGATGGAGCTGATACATGGGAACAAATTCTAAGTGGGCATATAGATGACATTGAGTTTAAACCAGGAGACCCCAGTACAATCTATGCTCTTACAAAGAAATTTTTTAAATCAACAGATGGTGGTGATTCATTTATACAAATAGAGGAGGGGTTACCTTCCAGTAATGGCAGGGCACAAATAGCTGTGACTGATGCTGCACCGGATTATGTGTATTTTATGTGCGCGGGTACAAATGGCCTGTTCGGTGGTTTTTATAAATCGGAAGACAGTGGTGAATCATTTGATCTTAAAGCTGATTCTCCTCAAATGCTTGGCTACAGCCCTCAAGGTGATGACAACAGCTCACAATCAGGTTATGATCTTGGTTTGGCAGCCTCTCATATAAATCCTGAAGAAGTGCATCTTTTAGGGATTATTACATGGAGAACTCTTGATGGAGGAGAAAATTGGGTAGCAACTACCGAATGGACTTATAATAATGATAGGGGTTATACTCACTGCGATATGCACTGGGCTCATTTTGAAGAAGGTACTTTATACGTAGGTTCGGATGGGTTGGTCTGTAAATCAGAAGATAGCGGCGAAAACTGGGTTGACTTAACATCCGGTATAGGTATTCGCCAATTTTACAGAATTGGTGGCTCAAAAAATCATCCATATAAGTTATTAGGTGGTTCGCAAGATAATGGTACCAGTGTATATTCAACTGATTATTGGCATGAGTGGCTTGGAGCAGATGGTATGGAATGCCTAGTAGATTATTCCAATGAAAACATAGTTTATGGAACAACACAAGGTGGATCATTTAACAAGTCAAATAATGGTGGTGCGAATAGGATAGATGTAACTCAACCGGGAAGTGGAAGCTGGGTTACACCATTTGTAATTCATCCTACTGAACCTCAAACTTTATATGTTGGAAATGACAATGGAGTAAGAAAAACCACTGACGGTATGCAGAGCTGGACGACAATATCAGATTTTAGTACTACGGTTAAGCAATTGGCTATATGTGAATCTAACCCTGATTATATTTTTGCTTCATTTGGAAGTACGTTAAAAAGAACAAAAGATGGTGGACTAACATGGAGTGATGTAAGTAACGGACTTCCATCAAATGCAATTTCCTATATTGCTATTCATCCTTCCAACCCCGAGATGATAGCTGTTTCCGTTTCAGGTTTTGATGAAGGGAAAAAACTTTATATCTCTGAAGATGCAGGTGATAACTGGACAAATTATTCATTAAACCTGCCAAATATTCCTGCTAACTGTGTTGTTTTCTATGATGATCCTGCAGCATCTTTGTACGTAGGTATGGATGTTGGAATTTATTATATCGATAATACACTTTACCAGTATGAAACATACTGGGAAGGATTACCAAATGTGATTGTTTTGGAACTTGAAATTAATTATCAAATTAATAAAATTCGTGCCGCTACCTATGGTCGTGGCCTTTGGGAATCTGATGTTTATGCTGTGCAACCTATTTCTGAATTTGTGGCTGAATATACTTTAATCCCAACAGGGCATTTTGTAAATTTTACTTCCCTTGCATTAGGTCCTCCAACAACTTATGAATGGACATTTGAGGGGGGAACTCCTTCAACTTCCAGTGAAAAAAATCCTGCTAATATTGTGTACGAGAATGAAGGTGTTTTCGATGTTACACTTACAGTAACAAATGATTTAGGGTCTAGCACAATTACTAAAGAAGATTATATCACATCAAGTACTACTTTAATGCCAGAAATTGATTTTAAAGCAGATGTAAATGCTGTTTGTTTTGGCGATAAAATATTTTTAACAGATTTGACTTCATATTTCCCAATCAGTTGGGAATGGGAAATTACCCCGGAAACTTACATGTTTACTGATGGAACTGATGCGTTTTCTCAGAATCCGGTTGTTGAGTTTAGTGATTATGGTTATTATTCGGTAACATTAACTGCATCAAATGTAAATGGACAAAGCAGTGATACTAAGGATGACTTTTTAAACGTAGGTGGGTATGACTTACCGTTTGATGAAGATTTTGAAACAATTATATTGGATGAAGCATGGACAATTGAAAACCCTGACAATAATAAAACTTGGGAACTAAAAGAAGTTGGAGGTAACACTCCCGGTAATACTGCAGCCTGGGTTAACTTCCGTGAGATATTGGCCATTGGGCAAATTGATAATCTGATAAGTCCACCGCTTGATTTAACCAGTTTTACAGAGGTATATCTCAATTTTGATCATGCTTATGCAAGATATTTCGCTACAGCCACTGATTCATTGATAATATCCATTTCAACTGATTGCGGTGAAAACTGGACAAGGATTTTCTCTGGTGGTGATGATGGTGAAGGATCATTTGCAACACATCCTTTAACTACCGAAGGTTTTATACCTGAAGTTACTGAAGATTGGTGCGGAGCTGGTTATGGTAGTGATTGCAACAAAATTGACATCTCACAATGGGCCGGACAAAAAGAGGTGAAAATAAAGTTCTCAACTTTCAGTTTTTATGGTAACCCAATTTTTATTGATAATGTTATAATTAGCAACGATCCACATGTTGGTATTGAGGATGTAAAGAATTCTAAAGCTTACATCTTTCCAAATCCAAATAATGGTATGTTTACTTTAAAACTTAAGGATGCAATAACTAGCGTTCAGGTAATAATTACAAATATTTCGGGTAAAGTAGTTTACTCATCATTGTTGGAAAATAACGAAAAGCAGATTGATCTTACAAATCAACCTTCTGGTATTTATTTTGTAAATATCTCCGGTGGAACATTTAGTGAACAGATAAAAATTATTAAGGATTAACTCTGATTCAATAGTTTATATTTAATTTAATTTGCTTATTTAATACTAAGTAATAAATCTCTTTATAAAAATCGAAAAATCCCAGGCCAACTGGCCTGGGATTTTTATTTCAAAAACCTTATAAATTTTATTTCTAAAACTCATAACCTAAGGTAATACCGATGTATTTATTTCTGGGATCTGAGTCTATTTCATCATAAGATGTTAGTCCAAGTCCCATTCGCAAATCAAATACGATATTATTTTTTGCTATGGGATATTTCATGCCAAAACCTGCAATAACTCCCATTTCAAAATCCTTTGTATTTTCACCTAAGTCAGTTGTAACTCCTTCAATATCTGATTCCGAATTTAATAAGAAACCAGCGTATGGGCCAGCATTTAGATTAAACTGTAATGCTGTTCTATCACTCTTTCCCAATGAAAATTTTGCAAGTACCGGTACTGTTAAGTAGTCGTATTTATTAGTAGAAGTTTCCGTTTTGCCACCTTTTTGATCATAATTCACTTCGGTTTGTAGCGAAAACCAATTGTTCACATCCATATTACCAAAAGCTCCAACACTTAAGCCAGTTCTAATATCACTATTATTGAAGTAACTTGCTATTTCTGATTGTACTGCAAAATTTGTCCCTGCTTTTATTCCGTAATGGAAATCTTGAGCATTGATACTAAAGCTTATCAATAATGATAATGCAATTACTAATGATTTAATTTTTAATGTTTTCATGATTTTAAATTTTAATTAATTTATATTTATTTGATTATTATAGATTTACTATTCCTCGACTCTTTTTACACAAAGCCTGTTTTATTTTATTTGTACACAATGCATCAGTTAAATTGTTTTCAGCATCTTGAAACAAAGCTTGAGCTTCAAGTAACTCAGATGTGTTTAATAAACCTGCTTTGTAATTGTCTTTCGTTATTTTGAGGTTTTCGCTTGCATAGCTTAGCGAACTGGTGGCAATCAATATTTGCTCAGTGCTTTCAACTAATTCTTTATCTGCATTTATAATTTGCAGTCTAATGAGTTCACTTTTTTCTGCAAGATCATTTTCTGCTATTTCAATTTTATATTTATGTTCTTTTACTTTATGTGTTCCTCCCCACCAATCAGATATTGGTATATTAAGAGTTGCAAAACCAAGGTAGTTAGTGCTCTGGGTTTCCATCATATCTAGATACAGCCCCTGTAATCCCACTGTAAGCTGTGGGAGAGTTTCACCCCGAGCAATTTTCGTTTGCAGTTTCTCAGCCTCAATTGCTTTGGTGAGTATCTGATATTCCTGTCGTTTTAAGTATGCCAAATCACTGTTTTGTTCACTATGAGTAACATTATCAATGGTTAACTCTTTATAAACAATATCAGCCAACTCATTATATTCTACCCCCATATTCTGACATATCATTCGAGTCATTATTTCTTGTCCATTTAATAATTGCAGTTTTTTTCCTTTAAGTTCATTTATTTCCAACTCAATTTTTAATAAATCTGTTTTTTGAGCAAGTCCGGCTTCATATGATACTTTGATATCACCCAATAGATTTTCAAGGAGATCATAATAACTATCGATAGTTTTCATTCTTTCTTTTAAAGATACTATTGTCCAATATTGCTCTTCAATTGTAACTAATACTTCTTGTTTGGTTAGTTCAAGTTGATGTTGTTTAATTTCAACTCCTTTTGTTGCTAAGCTATTCCCATATCTTACTCGTCCACCCATATATACAGGTTGAATTGCAGCTACATAACCAATATTAGCGTAGTCAAATAAGTTCAGATCCATGCCCGGAAAATAGGCGAATTGAGTCGCAGTTTGGAGGTTAGCAGGATTCCCATCATAAACAGGCAAATTTGCCTCAGGTATTTTTTCCTTAAGAAGATAGTCATTGGACTTCATTACAATAGCACCTCCCATAACTTTAGGAAAATACTTAGTAACTGCATTTTTCTTTACTTCTTGTGATTCATATGTTTTTAATTGAGCATCTTTGATTTTTCGATTATTCTCCAATGCCAACTGTTTACATGATTCGAGTGTGAATGATTGGGCAATAATCGACCACGGTACAAGTCCCAACAATAATATAATTATGTTTCTTTTCATCTGTTTAAAATTTTTTGTTTGCTGAAAATGCAAAAAATTTATTGCACATTCAGGAACTCACATATTCTTTTTTAATCATACACTTATGTGCTATTTATGATAAATAAAGAACATGTTCGTTTCATCTTTTAAAGTTTATAGCTATAAGCATGGATTAATTAGAATAGTTTGATGATTTCTCAATTTGTTTGATACTATATTTATTTTCTGATGATACCCAATAGAGTACCGGTAGTATAAACAAAGTGAGTACCATGCCTATAATCATCCCAAAGCAAATAACAGCTCCCAAGGGACCCCATAGGGGAGATTGACTGATTATCATCGGGACGACACCCATGGCTGCAGCCATAGATGTTAAAAATATTGGACGCATACGCCTTTTACCGGCAGCAATTGCCGCATCTTTAAACGAATAACCTTTTTTATTTACTAGTTCAAAAGCATAGTCGATTAGTATTATTCCGTTTCGAACAACAATACCTACTAAGCCGATAATACCTATAAAAGAAGTCATACCAAATGGGTAACCAGTTATCCATAATCCTAGTGCTGCTCCAGGAAAGCTTAATAACATTGTAGACATAATAAGGAGTGCTCTACGTGTAGTTTTAAACTGTATTAGAAGTATAAAAAATATTAGAAGTAAACTAACAGCCAATGAATAAACTAATGGAACCATATTATCGGCTGTTGCCTCCCTATCACCTCCATATTCAATTTTACAACCCTGATCAAGATGTAATCTGTCGATTTGTGGCTTGACATCATTAAGAATATTTGAAGCTATTAGATTTCTTTTTATGTCGGCTTGCACAGTTATTGTTCTAACACCATTTCGTCTTGCAATGTTTCCTTCTGTCCAATCAGGTTTAATGTCGGCAATCGATCTCAACGGTGCTGTCCCCATTCCAAACATTGATGTAATATGTTTATCACCAATCTTACTTATATCATTCGTTGTATATTTTTCTTCGGTAAGAATTACATCGAGACCATAATCTCCTTCCCATACTTTGGCAATTGGAATTCCATCTATTGAACTCAAAAGAGATGATGCCACCATAGTAGTTGCAAAACCCATGCTGTTTGTTTTATTTCGGTCAAGATCAATCTTTATTCCTTTCCGCATCTCACCCCAATCGTTTCTAACCCATGTGATATTTTTATTTGCTTTAAGAATTTTGCTTACTTCTGATGCTTTACTTTTTAGAATATTGATGTTTTCACCAGATATTCTAATTTCTATAGGGGCTTTGAACGATTCCATGGCTATCTGCTTGAATTTAATGTGTGCCAAGGGTAGTATATCACTATATCCATCCGAGTATCTGTCAAGCAATTCTATGGTTGCATCCTTTGAAATGGTGTTAACTATTAATTGTCCGAAATTCTTTTCTGGTAGATGAGGAGCATATAGATCGTTAAATCTAGGGGAGCTCGTACCAATAAATGAAGCAATATTTACTACTTTAGGATCTTTCGATAGTATAGTTTCGATACTGTCTATAACCATTGCTGTTTGTTCCAGTGCTACTCCTTCGGGTAAATAAACTTCAACTGCAAATTGATCACGATCCATTGCTGGAAACATCTTGATATCTATCCTTAAAAATAATAATATGCTGAGTATTACAATTATTACACCTAGACCTATTGTAAATTTAGGGTGTTTAAAAATTTGGTCAATTGCCTTATTATAATTTAGTTGAACTATGTCGAGAAAGCTTCTTTTTGATTTAATATCTTTTTTTACCAATCCCTTTTTTATAAATACAAAGCACATAAATGGAACTAGTAAAATAGCTACAATCATGGAGATAACCAGAGCAATTCCAATCGTAATAGGGAATGATCCAACAAAGTCGCCTCCCATACCCTCGATAAATAGCATTAATGGGAAAAATGCAGCTGTTATTGCTGCAGTTGCTGACAATACCGGAATAAAAAGCTCAGTTGCAGATTTCCAGGCAGCATTCCAAGGAGTTTCACCTTGATCTAATTTTTCAACATGATTATCTATAACGACAATAGCGTTATCCACTACCATCCCAAGAACTACTATTAACCCGGCAAGAGTAACTATATGTAGCTCTATACCTACCAACTGCATGATACCTATTGTAATTAATATTGATATTGGTATTGTTACAGCAGCCACTGATGAAACTCTAAAAGGAAGAAGTATCATTGTAACAGCTATAACGGCCATTATTGCAATTAGAAATTCAGTGAGAAAGTGTGATATTGAATTATCAACTACTGAAGGTAAATCAGAGATTACATTAATTTTTACATCACTATCAGATCTTTTCGAGAAATCATCAAGTAACTCTTTAATATCATTACCGAATTCAACAATATTATTGCCACTTTGCATTTCAAGTGATAGTAATAATGCGTTGTTTCCATTGTTCTTTATATAGTTATCAGGGTCTTTGTATTTCCTTTTTATTTGGGCAACATCTTTGAGCCTGATGTTATTACCCGAATAATCAGAAAAGACTATTTGTTCTTCCAAATCTTTTTCCGATTCGTATTTGGATGGTAGATGAATAGGTAATTCTAGTTCCCCCGTATTTAATACTCCAGCATAATTCAATAGGTCTTGCAACCGAAAGGATGCCATAATTGATGTAGGATTTACATTGTACTCACTTATTTTGTTGTGATCCAGATATACAAATATTTGTTCCTTTTGAGTGCCATAACGTTTTATTTTTGAAACACTTGGTATACTTCTAATTTCCGACTCCAATTGTTTCATTATTTCTTCTAACTGCCTAAATGATTTTTGTTCTGATGACATTGTTATCAGCATTGCCGAAACATCTCCAAAATCATTATTGCCCACTAACGCAATTACACCGGATGGTAGTTTTTGCTGTTTTAATTCATCCAGACCATGCCTTAGTTTAGACCAAAATTTATCAGAATTAAGGATGTCGTCATTAAGTTCTACATAAATAACCATTCTTCCTTCAGTTGAGTTAGATACGGTTTTTTCCTTATTAACCTCCTCATAACCAAAAATGTAGTTTTCAACAACCTTGGTTAATTGTTCCTCAACTTCAGATGATGTTGCACCTGGATAAATGCCAACAATAACGCCTTGGCGTATAATAAACTCTGGAAATTCACGTCGTGGCATATTTATTAAGCCTAATATTCCCAATATCATCATCACAAGTGTGAATGCAATAATGATCTGTTTATATTTCATGGCTGCTTCAATAATATTTATCTTCCTCTTCATATTCACTTGTTTCAAAAATTCAAAAATTGGATTAATAGCTAATTAATGTATTATCACTAAGTTTATGACTACCAGAGGTAATGATTAATTCGCCCGGTTTAATTCCTGATATTACAGATATCTTATTATTAATTATCCCTCCTATTTCAATCTGTTTCTTAAGAGCTCTATTATTATTTGTATTAACCACATAAACATATGCCTCATTAATTGATGTTTGGTTAATGGCAGTTATTGGGACTAATAATTGTGATTTAAGTAGTTCCATATCAATTTTAACTTTGCAAACCATTCCGGGTTTGATTTTAATGTCATTATTCTTAATCTTTATTTTTACTTTATAAGTTCTTGAAATTTTATCTGCTACTACTCCAATATGTTCAACAATTCCAGCGAAGTTTTGGTTATTTATGGCCGATACAATAACAATTGCTTTTTGTCCCTTTTCAAAAAAGTTTATCTCATTTTCAGGTATTGAGATATTTGCATAAACATATTCTATTTTAACAATCTCTATAGGTGAGATAAATTGTATGGCAGAAACGCCAATCTCCATATCTCTTTTCCCAATAAAACCATTATCTGGGGCTCTCATTTCACAGTTGTCCAGATTCTTTCTATATATATTTAAATTTGCCTTTGCCTGTTTTACTTTGCTTTCAATTTCAATCCATTTTATTTCCGGAAGACTGCCAGCTTCCCAAACTGTTTCAAGTCTGTTATATGCATCAACTGCTTGATCGTATTTAGCAATTGCAGCGTTATAAGCATTTTGCATACTTTGCTTATCAGTTTCAGCAAGCAACTGACCTCTTATCACATAATCACCTTCTTCAACATAAATAGCCTTTACAGTTCCTGTTGTTTGAAAAGTTAAAGGGATAGTCTTTTCAGCATCTATAGTGCCGGAATATGATAATTTGATGCATTCGGTTGATAGTGACAATTCTTCTGTTCTCACAGTAATGGCCTTTTCATTATCACTGTTCATAATTAAATGCTCACTATTATTTTGACAAGAAATGAGTACTGATATTGAAATAATTGCAATTATAATTTTTTTCATTTTTAATAAAATTAGATGTTACTATGAACTAGGTACTATGGTCGGTTTATAACAAAATACATACAGACTATATAAGTATTATGGTCGGGTTATGGTTAAAAAAAAACTAAATGATAAGCCGAGAAATTATTACTTCAGAAACTTTGTATAATTCATCTAAATCTAATTCATCATCTTTAGTTACCGAATATATAACAATTCCTAGAAAAGCAACAACCAACAATTCAGAAAACCAATGTGTGTTTTCTTTTGTGATTCCGGTTAATTCACCGTTTTCAATGCCTTTGGTTATTAATGATTCTACAAAAAGGATTTCGAAATCAAGTATATAACCAAATCTTTCTTGGTTTGATAGTTCAGCTTTAAGTTCTTGTTTAAGTATTCGATAAAGATTTATTTTTTGGATAGTTTCTTTATGGAAAGTGATGAAATATGTTTGAAGTTTGTCCTTTAGACTACTATGTTTATTGACTTCAATACTAACAATATGTCTTAAACTGGTTGATTCTTTATCAATAACTGCATCAAATACTTCTTCTTTGCTTTTAAAATAATGATATAATGTACTTTTTGCTTTACCACAGGCAACAGCTATTTCGTCCATCGTTGTTTTTTTTAAACTATACTGTTTAAATAGTTTTTGTGCTTGTAAGATTATTTCATTCCTGACAAGCTCATTTTTTCTGGAATTTTTTTCTTGATACATATCGACTAATTTAGTATTACAGTCGGCAAAATTATAAATTTTTTTAATAAAACAACATTTTTTTGTATTTTTTTTTAAATTAGATGATAACTTTATACAATAAATAGGCATATACATAGTTTTTGGCTCTTCAATAATATGTTACTTTTATTTATTCAGCAAAGTTAAATCAGGTATTGATCTTTCTTGGAAACAAGCTCTAAAGGATTTGCAGACTCTTCCATGCATATTCATTATTATAAAGCTTTCCTGGCTTGTAATATATACTTTGCACGGTTCAAAGGACTTATTCCTCTGAATGGTATTATGTTACCATATTCCAGTGGACATTCACGATAACCTGAGAACTTAGCAATAAGCCGTCCTTTGCCTCCTGTTATAGAACTCAGCTTTGCTGAATAATCCAATGATGACGATACAGGGATAATTCCTGAAAGGGAGAAGCTACCATCTAATATTTTAGGGTTTCCAAACTTTGCCCTTAGTATTGTTAATCCGTTAGCAATAATTCCTAATGTATCTTCGGGAGCTGATATGGTAAACTCCAGCATAGGTTCAAGTAGTTTAGTGCCAATGTTTTTTAATCCGTTTAATATGGCCATAGGTGTTGCCACCTTAAAATCTCCGGGACGGGAATGAATATTATGATCTTCGTCACCGATGAGAATTATTTTAATATCGGTAACTTCCCAACCAAGTATTCCTTGTTTTAAAGCAAGAGGAATTGACCTTTGAACTTCCTTTTGGTACTTGTTTGCAATATTATTAACCCCAACTTCTGAACTATAAACCACACCACTTCCCGGTTCACCCGGCTCAATTTTAAAGCGTACCACTGCCCAGCATGGCTTTGGCATAGTATATTCTTCAAACCCTTCTCCTAAGCTAATTGGAGTTTCTTTATAAATTACGGATGGGCTTCCAAAGTGTACTTTAATATTGAAACGCTCCAGTAATATTGTCTCAAGAATCTCAAGTTGTATCAATCCCATTATTTTAATATGTAACTCACGCACGTCTTTAAGCCAAATTAAATTTATTGAAGGGTCTTCAACAGATAACTGAGTCATAGCAATAACCAAATTACTATAATCTTTATTTTTTTGAGGAACTATCCTAACTGTGAGCAATGCTGGAGCTAAATCTACTTTTTTTGGTATATCGTCATAAAGTCCAATTATATCACCTGCTTTAACATTTTCTAATCCGCAAACAGCAGCTGTATCACCTGCCTGAACAAAGCCTACATCAGTGTATTTTTGTCCTGTTAACTTCCTAATCTGACTTACTTTTTCTTCAATGTTTTGAGATGCGTTGGTTATTATATCTCTGTTTTTGATTATTCCGTTGTACAACCTTATGCTTGCCACTCTTCCAATGGTACTTTCGTGTTCAACTTTAAATACTACTCCCGAAAGAGGTTTTGTTACATCCCCTTTTGCAGTAGGCATATACTTTGTAATGGCATTAAGAAGCTCATTTATCCCTATATCAAGCTTTGCAGAGCCAATAAATATTGGAAATAACTCAGTGTTATGTATTTGGTTTATTAACGACTTATTTAATTCTTCCAACGAAATTTCATCCTCATTCAAATACTTATCTATCAATAATTCATCGTTATTAACAATCGATTCAATAGCTTCATCACCGATGGAGTTATTGTTAAAAACACTACAAATATTAGCATCATTGCTACCTTCATCAGTCACGGTAATTAACTCAAAAACGTCTGAAGTTAACTCAGTTTTAATTTCATTTATAACAGAATTAGTATCAGCTCCAATACGATCAATTTTATTGATGAAAATAATTGTTGGGATATTTATAATTCTTAAAGCTTCCCACAAATTATGCGTATGTGCCTGCACACCTTCAACAGCTGATACAACTAGGATTGCACAATCAAGAGCCCTAAGTGAGCGTTCAACTTCTGAAGAAAAATCAACATGGCCAGGAGTATCAATTAAGTTAATATTATGGTTATTCCATTTGAATGAAGTAGATGCAGACCTAACAGAAATTCCGCGCTCTCTTTCCACTTGTAGCCAATCGGTTTGAGATGTACCTTTGTCAACACTGCCGATGCTTCTGGTAATGCCACTTTTGTAAAGAAACAGTTCTGTTATTGATGTCTTTCCCACATCAACATGAGCGACTATACCTATATTTATGTACTTTTTGATTTCCGGCATTTGATACATCTAAATTTTCATTTGCAAAAATAGAAAGTAAATCTTGACCAACTAATTTAAAATAAACACATGTAGCGATGTAGGATAAAGATTATAAATAATGCCATATTTGCAAAAAATATACATTGCTATGGCCAATGATAAAAGCAATTTACATCCAAGAAACAAGCATCGTGAACGTTATAATTTTCAACAATTAATTGAAAGCTATCCTGTATTGGCTCAATTTGTTGGTGTGAATAAGTATGGTGATGAATCGATAGATTTTTTTGACGCCAAAGCAGTAAAAATACTGAATAAAACACTATTAATACAGTATTACGATATTGAAGGCTGGGATATTCCAATAAATTATTTAACTCCCCCTATCCCTGGAAGGGCAGATTATATACATTATATTGCTGACTTATTAGGTAATTGTAATAATGGTAAAATTCCCATAGGCAACAAGATATTATGTTTAGATACCGGTGTAGGAGCAAGTTGTATTTATCCAATTATTGGTAACAAAGAGTATGGTTGGAGTTTTTTAGGCTCTGATATTGATTCCACATCTATTAAATCTGTTAGCAAAATACTTAAATTAAATCCTACGTTACAAGAAAGTGTTGAATTAAGACAGCAACATGATTCAAATAATATTTTCAAAGGTATTATTGGAAGTGAAGACATCATAGATATTACTATTTGTAATCCCCCATTTCATGCATCATTGGCTGAAGCTGAATCAGCTAACATGCGTAAATTGAGGAATTTGAAGCATAAACAAATTAAAAAGGCTAGTTTGAATTTTGGAGGACAGAGTAATGAATTATGGTGCAAAGGAGGGGAGGGGAGTTTTGTAAGAAACATGATACTGGAAAGTAAACAAATCACTAATCCTGTTATGTGGTTTTCTACATTAATTTCAAAGGAGTCAAATCTTACCTATGTGTACAAAGTGCTAGAGAAAAACAATGCTGCTGATGTACGTACAATTAATATGGGACAAGGAAATAAGAAAAGTCGAATTGTTGCATGGACGTTTCTATCAAAAGAAAAAATAAATAAATGGGTTAAAGCCAGATGGTGATAATAGTGAAATAGGACACTAGTCCGTCTATTTTTTATACAAATTGTTGTGTGTTAGCACATCTTATATTCATCTATAATATATTTTCTTTAATCCTACGACTAATCTCCATTTCCAAAGTTACAGGTTCATAATCAAATAACTCTTTCAGTATTTCATGATCTTTTGACACATTTTCAGCTAAATCTAATGGAAAGTTATTTAGCATTTTTAAACTATTATATAAATATCTAACAAAAGGGGTAAATGGCAAAAGCAAAAACGATACAATGTTGATTAAAAATAAAGGTATTGTTATATGCTTTATTCTTATTCCACTTATATGGGTTATTAGTTTTGCTACTTCAGGAAAAGAATAGGCTTTTGGACCTGTTAATCTTATTCTTTTATTATTCAGGTCATCACGTATAACAATTTGTGCTGTTATCTCTCCAACATCTTCTGATGAAATAGTCGGAAATGCATTAAATCCACCACCTGGCACAGTCATTTTCTCTTTTTTTATAAATGCAAAAAATATTTCAAAGGCTGGTGCATCACCTAATATTGTCCAATTAAAATTTGATTGTCTTATTTTTTCTTCTACTTCTATTTTTATTTCTCCGAATTCAGGTATTTTTAAATCATCCAGAAGTTGTTTTCTCATTTCATAACCTGACATGTAAACTAACCTTGAAATATTCGCTTTTTCTGCTTGCTTCATAATTTCCAAAACAGCATCACGTTCAATCTCTTTCATTTTTCTGATTAATTTATTGCTCATTGCTGAAAGGCAAATTACAATAGAACCAACATTCTTTAATGAGTTTTCAATCGTTCCTTTTAGTGTCACATCACCTTGAAATAATTCCACTTTATCTCCAACTATTCTTTTTGCGTTTTCAGAGTTTCGTGTAACTACTTTTACTGATCTTCCTTTTTGCACCAACTTTTCAACAACTTTTTGTCCATAGAAACCAGTACCGCCATAAACTATTATTTGATTATTATCTATCATAACTTTTCCTTTTGGTGTATGAATCATATTTGATATAAATGTAATGGCATAAAATATATTTTACGAACAGAAACATTAATATATATTTTTCAACTCCTCAATAATATAACTAACGGCGGGGCAAATTGCTGTATTTTTAAGAGTAAGGTTAAGGATTTGATTCATTTTATTCCTGTCTGTGTGAGGATATCCCTTGCAAGCCAACGGACGTGAGTCATAAATCTCACAATAATTATCTTTCATAAGAAAAGGGCAAGGGCTACAGTTCATTATATAATCATGTTCATCATCCAAATACATGTATTTGTCAACCACTACAGATGGTTTAATTCTAAGGGCTTTTGCAATTTTTTGGATGTCGTTATCTGTTATTGCAGGACTTATGGAGCTACAGCAATTGGCACATTCAAGACAGTCGATAACTTTAAACGCTTCTTCGTGCAGGTTGTTAATTATACTATCTAATTCTTTTGGTTTTAATTTTTTCAACCTTGAAATCAACTTCTTGTTTTCTTTTTTACTCGACTTTGCACGATCTAAAAAATGTTGATATTCTGATTTCATACTCAAAGAATATTATCGAGAATGGCAATCAACCGCTCAACTTCTTCTAATGTATTGTAATGCACCATGCTTGCTCTTATAACACCATCTTTATCAGATAGATTCAGGCCGTTAATTAATCGTCTGGCATAGAAATCTCCCCATCGAATTCCAATTTTAGCTGGATCAACAAGAATTGGTATTTGGCTACTTTTTCGGTTTTCAATAGTGAAAGAAATAGTAGGAATGCGAATGTTCTTATCAGTTCTTGTATCTCCAATAATATTAACTCCCTTTTTATTATTGAGAAACATTATAAGTGGCTTTGCTAACTCTTCTTCATAAGTGGCAATTAGATTGAAAACATTTTCAAGTTTGGAAAAGAGTGGGAGGGAAGCGTCTTCAAAATGTGCGCTATAAACTTTATCAAAATAATCAATTATCCCTTTACTTCCATAAGTAAGTTCAAAGTTAACATTGCCCGGCTGAAGCTTGTAAGGCACTTCATTATTGTCAATAAAAAAATGATTAATTCCTGCCAGTTTCCTTAGATGGTTTTTCTTACCGTATAATATTGAATAATGGGGACCGTAAACTTTGTAAAGGCTAAACACATAGTAGTCAACATCCCATTTTGTAACATCTACGAGTCGATGGGGAGCATAGGCAACACCATCTACGCAAACCAGCGCACCATGTTTATGTACAAATTTCGTGATTTGCTCAACCGGGTTTATAGTGCCAAGAATATTTGAAACATGTGTAAAAGCAACCAGCTTGGTATTTTTACTCATTAACTTTGCAAGATCCTCCAGCTCAAGAGTATAGGTCTCAGGGTTTATTTCCCAAAATTTAACAATAACCCCAAATCTCTCCATACTTACCCAAGGACCAATATTAGCTTCATGATCAGAATTTGTTACAATAACTTCATCACCCGGTTTAAACTGTTGTACCATCGATATGGATAAGTTTTGCAACAATGCCGTGGTAGATGAACCAAATACTACTTCCGAAGCGCTTGAAGCATTAATTGCTTCAGCCCATATTTTTTGTGATTTATAAACTCTCTTGCCGGCTTTCTGAGATATTTCGTACGAAGCTCCTAACTGAACATTAGAGTTGAATAGATAGTCATTGATATTATCACCAACCTGTCGGGCAGTTTGTGTACCACCTGCATTATCTAAAAATACCCAATTATTTTTCAAACCTGGAAAATTACTACGAACTATGTCTGTATTAAGCTTTATCATAATATAAATTTAGGAAACGAAAATAAGAAAAATGGATGGGATAAAGGATAAAACATGTATATATCTGCATTACTAACACAAGCTATTAATTACAATCACCATCAATAATTTCTTGCATAGTAGGATTATATAGGTTATCATATATGTCATATATGTTATTGAAATTGCCTGTTGATAAATATGGTCTTAAACCACATAAATCAGTCAATCTATAATTTTTTATGATTTGAATCTTACCACCAATGAACTGAATATTCTCTAATGCATCAAGGTCTTTTATTCGGTTAACAGCAAGCATCAGATTGCCTCCAATATATTGAAGTGCATCAAGCCCTTCAAGGTTGTATAGTTTTTCGGCAGCTCCTATACTTAAATAACCGCCAATGGTTTTCAGTTTACTTAAACCTTTAATATCTACCATGTTATAGACTCCAAAAATGTTTAAATATTCACCAACCGACTCAAGATTAATTAAGCTGTCGAGATTAACTAGGCTGAAACCTCCGATAGTTAATTTACCTCCAATATTCTTTAGGTTAATTAGCCCGTCAATATTTTCTAGGTAATAGTTACTCCAAATTGTAAGTCCTTCGCCAACGGAATCTAAATTAGATAGCCCATTGATATTTAATAAGACCCCATTGTTTTCAATACGTAAATATTCCTTAATGTATTTTAGACTATCAAGTCCGTCGAAACTTGTAAGTCTTGAATGATTAATATGCATACTACCAATCGATTCCAGTTTACCTAATCCATAAAAGGAATTGAAGCGGTTTGCACTTTGAATTCTAAGTGTACCACTTATTAGGCGGATATTTGATAAGGCTCGAAAATCTGAAATGTTCGCTTCATAAGAATCATTAAACATAACACTTCCAATTATAGTGTCATAGCCAAACGAAAGAATTTTTTGAAACTCTTCAGCCGTAGGATTAATAATATCACCAACGTAAGTTTTTTCACCATATACTGGTAATTCATCTTTGTCGCATGAAGATAAAAATAAGATGCTAATCAATAACAAGACTGAAAAGTTGAGCTGAGTTTTCATACTTTGAGGTCTTTAGGTAAAGACTTCAAAGATATTAAAATAAAAGTCGATAGTCAAGTGTTGTGCTAATTATGGTTAACAACATTTATTGCATAATAATACATGTAATAATTTCTTATATTTGCTCATGATGGTAAAAACAAGTAATGCTCTTTAAATATTTCTGCTAGAAGAGCAGATGCTTTTTGTACTGAAACAAGAAAATTAAATACTTTTATTAACATAAAATTATAAATTATGGATATTATTGTTCAACAACTTAGGGACTTTCCCTTTATTGCTTTGTTTTTGACCATTGGCTTAGGATTTTTACTTGGAAAATTTAAAGTGGGAAAATTTGTTCTTGGAGGAATTGCAGGAACATTACTTATTGGTGTAGCAATAGGACAAGTTGGAGGGATACTTGTAAGTGAAGATATAAAAAACATTTTCTTTTCACTATTTATTTTCATGGTTGGTTATCTAGGTGGACCTCAGTTTTTTGCATCATTAAAGCCTTCATCAATAAAATTTCTACTAGCAGCTGTTGCAATGACAGTGTTAGGATTATTAGCTGTATTAGGTGTTTCAATATGGGCTGGTTTGGATGCAGGGTTAGCTGCAGGACTCGCTGCCGGAGGGTTAACGCAATCTGCTATTATTGGTACAGCAGGAGATGCCATCAATAACCTTGGTTTGGCTGTTGACAAAGCCGCAAAACTAAAAACAAATGTTGCAGTAGGTTATTCTATCACCTATATTTTTGGCTCAATTGGTCCCATATTGGCAGTGGGTATAATTCCTATTATTATGAAATGGGATTTAAGAAAAGCAGCCATTGCATTAGCAACTAAAATGGGTGGATCAGGTGAGCTTGGTGAAGGTGAATTTACTCCTTTAACAAGAGTAAATACAAGAGCTTTTAAGCTTAGTAGTAACTCTAAGTACTTAAATAGTACAGTTAAGAAACTGGAAGATAAATTTGGACCTGATTTAACTATTGAACAAATTATTAAAGATAATAAAGGCTTTGATCCTGAACCCACAATGAAACTGGAAGAGGGTGATATACTATTTATCAGCGGTTTAGTAGCTACTTTCTCTAAAATAGGCAAAAGTATTGGAGTTGAGATTGCTGAATTTGGTGAAAATGTTGATTTTACTGAAGAGGTAAGAGTTATAGTAATCACCAATAAAAAAATTAACGGCCTTAACCTAAAGCAACTACGCAAAAAAGCTACTGTCAATCAACGACATGGTATATACATCAGCGGTTTGAAAAGAATGTCAAAGCCCATTCCCGTTCTAGATGGAACTATAATTCATACAGGTGATGAAATTCTTTTAGTAGGTCGAAAAAAGGATTTAGATAGAGCACAAAAGCTACTTGGTCATAAAGCACCATCAATAAATACTACAGAATTTGTAACTCTTGGAATAGCACTGGTTTTTGGATACTTAATTGGTGAAATTAGCTTTACCATCGATGGGACGGCTATTTCCTTAGGGTCAGGTTTAGGTTGCTTAGTTTCAGGTTTAATATTTGGGTTTTTAAGAACCCAACATCCTAAATTAGGCGCAGTAAATATAGGGGCTGCAAATTTTCTACAGAGCTTTGGTTTAGCTGTATTTGTTGGAATTGTAGGGCTAAATGCAGGTCAACCTGCAATTGCCGCAATTAAAGAATATGGGGTAACTTTATTATTGTTAGGTGTAATAGTTACAATCTTACCAATGATTATACAATTTATTATAAATTATTTTATGTTCAAAATTAAAGAACCAATTACTGCTTTGGGGGTATTAACAGGAAGCAAAAGTGCTAACCCCGGTTTTGCAACACTGCTTGATGCAGCAGGTAATTCTACACCTACACCTTCATTTACAATGACATATGCTGTCGCAAATATATTTTTGACCCTATGGGGTCCAATAGTTATCGCAATTATTTCTAGTATGTAATCTATACCATAAAAAATTAATTAGATGAAAAGATCAGAAGAAAAAAAGTTAGATCAACTTAGTCCTTTCGAGGTTAAAGACATATTGATCAAGTTAGCTGGGAAAAGGCATGATTATTCAATGATAAATGCAGGTAGGGGTAACCCAAACTGGTTAGCAACTAAACCAAGGGACGCATTTTTCCAATTGGGACTATTTGCTTTAGAAGAATCTAAAAGACAATTTCAAGTATTAGATGGATATGGAGGAATAGCTGAAGAATATGGAATTACTCATAGATTTGAAAAATACCTGGCCTTAAATAAAGACACAATTGGTCTGCAATATTTGAATGAAATATTTGAGTTTGCCACCTCTACTTATAATATTGATAAAGATGAACTATTGGTAGAATGGGTTAACGGAATACTGGGAAATAACTATCCTGTACCCGACAGAGTGCTTACGCATACCGAAACCATTGTACATGCATATTTGCTTAAAGAAATGAGTGCAGGAATGAAACCTCCATCTGGCAAATTTGATATTTTTGTTACAGAAGGTGGTACTGCTGCCATGTATTATATTTTCAATACTTTAAAGTCAAACAAATTTCTTAATGCCGGTGATACCATAGCCGTTGGCACTCCAATTTTTACACCATATATTGAAATGCCAAAATTAAAAGACTACGACTTGAATTTGATTCAAATTGTAGCTGATGAAAGCATCGGCTGGCAATATCCCGATTCAGAAATAGAAAAATTGAAGGATCCAAAAATAAAAGCCTTCTTTTTGGTTAACCCAATGAATCCACCATCAGTTAGATTAAATGATGAAACTTTAAAAAAGATTGCTGAAATAGTAAAGGAAAGAAAAGACCTGATACTTCTAACGGATGATGTTTATGGAACATTCACTGATAATTTCACATCATTGGCTATGATAGCACCTGAGAATACAATTTTGGTTTATTCGTATTCTAAATTTTTTGGAGCAACAGGATGGAGACTTGGGGCAATAGCCTTGCATGAGAATAATATTTTTGATAAAATGTTGGCTAATTATTCGGATAAAGACAAGAAGGAATTGCACACACGTTATGAAAGGATAACATTAGACCCCTCAAAGTTGAAAATGATTGATCGATTTGTGGCTGATAGTCGTGCTGTTGCTTTAAATCATACTGCGGGTTTATCCACACCACAGCAAATCCAAATGACAATGTTTTCTTTGGCATCGTTATTTGATAAAGCTGATAAGTATAAATTAACCTCAAGAGAGATAGTAAGAAACAGGTATGCAAAAGTAATTGAAAACATGCCTGGCAAACCATTAATTTCTCCAGATGATCCATATGGTGCATTCTATTATATTGAATTGGATGTTCTAAAAATAGCGAAAGATAAGTATGGTGAGGATTTTGCAAAGTGGATGTCAGAAAATTATTATTCATTAGATACTGTTATCAGATTAGCCGAAGAGAAGGCTATAATTGCAATGCCTGGTGCTGGGTTTGATGGACCTGAGTGGACATTGAGATTATCTCTTGCAAATTCATATGCTGCCGATTTTGAAAAAACCAGAATACTAGGATATGATATACTGGATGAATATTATGCTGCATATGAAAATAGATAATTAGTGACTAAAAATCCATACTATTTTTAAAGAAAAGGTTCAACTTTAAAACAAAGGCCTACCCCTGGTATTTTAGACTTATACTTTTAACAGGATAGTGTCAGTTATTCCTTGTTTAGTCTGTGGTACTTACTTTCCTATACAGAATGTAATATTAATTGATATTCAAATGATTATGAGGTATGGGCAACAGATAAGCAACAATAATAGCTCAATATGAATAAAAATAGGCAATCAACAGTAGTTATGTCATTACTAAACTAATAAATAATATTGAACTTGTACAATTAATGGATTCTAAGCATAAATCAGGCTTATGAACTAATACAGTCCTATATATGTCGTATTAGTTGTTTAGCTCTAATATATTGAAGCATGGGAGGGGATAATCGCTTATTAAGATGCAATAGCAATATATTTAATTAGATGATTTTTTTAAGTATCAGGATACATAAGCTTTTTAATAATTTAAATACTTTATCTGAAAATTTTAATAAACTGTTTATTAAATATTTACAAACGTTTATTGATGTGTAAACGATTGACTATTTAGAAATGATAATCCAACACAAAACAAGCAAATAATCCTTTTGAATTGATTACTGAATTTGATAATGGAGCGAAATACAGCTTTTGCTAGCTATATGAGTTTGCAATATGCAAGCGGAATGCTATTACTAAATTATTTATTGGAAAGTGAAGGTTGAATTGTAATATTGAACGGAGAGTAAGCCCTGATGCTGTTTATATAGCCTTGCCTTGACTGAAAGAGGTAATACTTTTGATATGCTGGGTTAAGTATTAGATTTGGTAATAAATGACTAATTAATAATGAAGCCTAGACAGTAAAACTATTATTAAAAGTGTAAAAGGATACTAATTATGATATTTGACATAATAGTAAGTTAAAAAGTTGTTAAAAAATAACAATGAATTAAAATGAGTATAATTTTTTTTACTTTTATGGACGTTTTGATTAACAAAACAAGCAAACTACCTACATATAAAGACTAACCAATAAAATAAAACTACTACTTATGAAGAGAGAGACCACAATCCATAATAAATGGATTAAACTTCTTAGCTTATTAACAATTATCATATTGTTTAATCAATGTAAAATAGTTGAAAGGAATGCTATTAATAGAAAAAATGAGGCTATATATAGAGGGTTAAATACTACAAATAAACTTGTCAGCAGCGAAAACTTCCCGAAAGCAACAGAAATAAGCTTATTCCTTGAAAAAGGGATTATTGAAGCGAGCTTGAAAGGATTAGAGGGTACAATACTAACCAATAAAAAAGAAGGAGAATATAACGGCTGGTACTGCAAAGTAAATACATTAGAGTTTAAACCGGTTATCGGAGCATTTAATACTAACCTAATGTTAACAATTTTTAATGATAAAGACAAGAAGAAAGGAGAAATAGAACTAGAAAACTTATTGATTGCCACATATGGAGAAAGAGATGATGATAAAGAACAATTAAATATAAGATTGGACCTATTGCCAATAGCATATCACCTCAACGCTAAAGTATGGGGAGTAAATATAGGTACAAGAAAGAAAAATAAATTTTTAGCCGATTTGTTTAATATGTTGGCTGGAAGTAATTTACATACAAACATTGCGATTAGGGATAAAATTGAAAGTAATTTCCAATTGAAGAAAAACACAGCTGATACAATGTTTTATGATAATGATGAAAAAGAAATGGGATATGTTATTTTAAAAACGAAGACCGAGATGCATAATATCGTAAATTATTTACAATTTGAAGCACCTGCTTTCCTCCCTAATGGCCTTTGGATTAATTTTTCGCTTGCAAAACAACCGTTAAATATAGTAGATAGTCAAATTGAAAAAGTTAAGATAAAAAAACGAAACCTTGATGCCGTAAATGATAGTTTAAAAAATGTAATAGAGAACAAACTAACTAACGAGTTAATACACCCTGAAAATGCTGTTATTTGGATTAATAAAAGTATGTTCACTAAAACATTTACTGAAATAAATGAACTACCTCCAAGCATAAGAACGGTTTATGTTAATAGTATTGAAGAGAAGGGACATCTAGCTAAAGAAGATTGGGTAAATTACCTAGGGAAGGGCGGCTATTACGCAGAATTGACACATAAGGAGGCAATAAGAGGGACTTTAGTATTGAAGAAAATAGAGACGCGTTGGGAGCCCAAGAAAGGTTTAAGTTTTGACATTGATCTAAAGGTAAAAATAAAAGCTGATGTACATGTACATTTTGACCCCTATATTGGGGGTGGTTTCGGAGGGCAAATAAATGCTGTTGGAACAAGCAATGAAAACTTAAGAGGAAGTGTGGAATTTGTTAAAGAAAGTATAGGTGATATTGAAGCACTGCTTATAAAAACAAATATTGAATGTAAAAATGCAAAAGTAACAATAGCATCGGATAATGAAGAATTTGGTAGTATTGGAAAATTAGCAACAATAGGCATTAGAACAGAACAAACCATTGGAGATGAATATATAGAACCAACAGCTTTTTTTAGTGACATACCTTTATATTATAAATTTACTGAGGATAGAAGCAAAAAAGATATATATGTAGATTATCCGTATAAATATATGATGACAAAATTTAGTATTGATAATATACAAATTGATAATGAAGGTGTATTAATAAATATCAATGATAGTGTAATTTTTACATCAAATATTGGGGATATTGATAAAATAAATTTTGATAATGAGAAACTTAATGAAGGTTTAAAAAATTATTACAGCAAGCAAAAAAAGAGCTGCCCTGAATTAGAACCAATTGTAGCTTTTGTAGGCCCATTTGAATTTGGACCAAATAATGACGTTTTAAAAGCACTGGCAAAATTAGGCGCTGATATGGAGAAGTTAGCCGGAAGTATTGAAAAGGAGTGGTATAAATACTTAAAAGACCCTGATAAATCAATAGCAGATATGCCTGAAAATGTACAAAAAGCTTCAGAAAAGGCTGTAAAAGACTTCGCTGCTGAGGCAAAACGGGCACAAAAAATATTAGAAAAGGCAAATAAAGAATTAGCAATAAAAGCAGCAAAACTTCATAAAAGTACAGGTAGAAAACTTACTAAAGCTAAAAAGAAGGTAGATGATGGACTTACAAAAGCATGGAAGAAAGTGAGAAGCTGGAGACTTTAGAATATAATGTTAATTAATAAAATTTAGGTTTATGAAAACAATAATATATGGAATACTAATTATACAACTATTTAGCAATAATTTAAATGCACAGAATGAAAAAAATACTGAAGATTTTAAAATAATTGTAGCTAATATCAATGAGCTAGGAAAATATAAATCGTTTGTAGATGATGCTATAACTTTACTAAATGAGGTATTCAATTCTGATGAATATAGGACTGTAGTATTGACCAAAAAATTTGATTGGGAAAACCTAAATGGAGGATACACTGAAATGACAAATGATGAAGTCTATGAAAAATTGATTGGATGGAATGATAGTGTGGAAATGAAGTTATTAATTAAACCAAGAGGATTAAGGCTAACAGCCTACCTATATGGAACCATTGGAGTTACAAACTTAAATAGTAATACCACAAAAACATATAGACATTGGATTGATCTTACACCCGAAAATTATCAAAGATCGGTAGTAATGTATGCAAGTCATATTGCACATGAATATTGCCACCAAAGAGGGTTTACGGATAAAAATGACAGACCGCAATGTGAATTTAGAGATGTTGTACCCTATGCTATTGGAGATATCACATGCGAATTAATCAATGAAATGTATAAAAGTGAGTATGATTGTGATAAGTGTTCAAAAGAGTAAGTTTTAAATAAAGATTTTAAAAGATTAGCTTACATTAAAAGCCTTTCAAAGTTGGGGGAATCATAAATGTTTTTGAAATTGCACCCCAACGGTTGAGTTTATCTGAACTTGCCAAGTAGTTGCCTATTTGGGCTATTAGAGGATGTTTATAGAACAATTTTCCTCTAATGAAAAAGTTAAAATCTACTGCCAACCGTTTCATGTGATTACTATGCTTTGTTTTAGATTTGCCGCTTTTAAAATGGATAAGTTGTTGTTCTTTTGTGTTTTACTTAATCTGCCTTTTTCAGGAGTAGGGTAGAGGTAGAGATTAAGGTACTCATAAGAGCGTTTACCTTTGTGATAATAATCAAGGTAAAGGCTTACTTTGTTTCCCTTTTTTCACTGACGAAGAGCTACTTTCATAATGATGCGTTTTGTGTTGTCCGGCAACATAAAATAATAGGCTGTTAACAAACAAAAGAAGGGTACTTACTTTCCGATACAGAACTTACCAAAAATGTTCCCAAGCAACTCATCAGTAGTAATTTCGCCTGTTATTGTCCCCAGTTCATGAAGTGCATGTCGAATATCAATTGCGATAAGATCTGTAGGTACATTATTGAAAAAACCTTCCTCAACTTGTATAAGAGCTTTATTTGCATTCATAAGTGCTTGGTAATGTCGTGAGTTGCTGATAACTACATCGTTGGATATATTGAATTTTCTGACAATATTAACAAGGCTGTCTGCTAACATATGGATGTTTTCTTTACGCTTTGCAGATACAAAGACAGTATCTAGTTCAAGTATTTCTTTAATTTGAGATGGAAGTTCTCCAAGCTGGTCAATTTTATTAGCAACTAAAATGAAATGTTTTGATTCATCCTGAATGTACTGTTTAAATTCCTCCAGAACATTTTCAACAGATGCATTGTTTATACTAGCAATATCACAAACATAAAGAATAATGGTTGCCTGCTTAATCTTGTCATAGGTTCGTTCAATGCCAATATTTTCAATTATATCTTCCGATTGTCTTAATCCGGCAGTATCAATAAATCTGAATTTATATCCGCCAATAATAAATGTGTCTTCAATGGCATCTCGTGTGGTTCCCGGAATATGACTAACAATTGCCTTCTCTTCGTTTAATATTGCATTTAACAATGTTGATTTACCAACATTAGGTTTGCCTATAATTGCCACAGGAATACCCTGTTTTATTACATTACCCATGCTAAATGAGCCTATAAGTAAATTCAGTTCTTCTTTTAGCTCTGAAATTAACTTCATAAATTGTTCTCTGTTGGCAAACTCAACATCTTCTTCACT
Organism: uncultured Lentimicrobiaceae bacterium; assembly: GCA_964460905.1. Classification (GTDB taxonomy): domain Bacteria; phylum Bacteroidota; class Bacteroidia; order Bacteroidales; family F082. The sequence goes on along the minus strand of CAYWRM010000008.1, from coordinate 50,797 downwards.
GAAATCCAGTTCAAGTTCAATTAATGAAGCAAAGTCGATTAGCTTTTTTCTTAACAACGATATTTTATTAGATATCCCTCCACGCATTTGATTCATTGCCATTCGATGCGAACTTGCTGATTGTGATGAAATAAGATCGGCAACTCCTTCAGCCTGACTTAGGTCTAATCGTCCGTTTAAAAATGCTCGTAAAGTAAATTCACCGGGTTCAGCCGCTCTTGCTCCTGAATTTATTAGTATCTCAACTATTTTTTGCTGAATAAACTCCGAGCCATGGCATGAAATCTCAACTACATCCTCGCTAGTATAAGATGCAGGGCTTTTAAAATAGCTTATTAATACTTCATCAATAATATTTTTATCTTCTACAAAATAACCCAGGTATAGTTTATGGCTCTCAATATTTGCAATGCTTAGCTTTTTATTGGTTGGTTTAAAATGCTGCATACACAAACTTAAACTCTCACTACCTGATAATCTAATTACTGAAATAGCCCCGGAACCTGCAGGAGTAGCTATAGCTACTATTGTATCCCGACTATAACCTACTGATTTAATGGACATAGCTTTATAATTTATAATCTTTGATAAATAACAAAAATAGTATTTTATTTTTTTCAGTTAAATGAAAACACATTACCTTTGACATTTATTTTCTGCAACAGATAATTATTATGATATGAGTATATTAGTTAACAAAGATTCAAAGGTTATAGTTCAGGGATTTACAGGTAGTGAGGGAACTTTTCATGCCTCTCAAATGATTGAATATGGAACAAATGTAGTAGGAGGAGTTACTCCGGGAAAAGGTGGACAAATTCACCTTAATAAACCAGTTTTTAATACGGTAAAAGATGCTGTTGAGAAAACAGGTGCTAATGTTTCACTATTATTTGTCCCTCCTGCATTTGCTGCAGATGCAATTATGGAAGCTGCCGAAGCAGGAATTGAGGTTATTGTATGTATTACTGAAGGTATTCCTACTGAAGATATGGTTGTTGTTAAAGAATATCTAGTGGGAAGAAGCTCCAGATTAATTGGACCTAACTGTCCGGGCGTTATTACACCTGGTGAAGCCAAAGTTGGTATTATGCCGGGGTTTATTCATAAAAAAGGATCCGTTGGAATAGTGTCACGTTCCGGAACCCTTACTTATGAGGCTGTTGATCAACTAACTAAAACTGGATTGGGACAAACAACTGCGCTAGGTATTGGCGGTGACCCAATTATTGGAACAACCACAAAAGATGCTGTAGAGCTTTTTATGAACGATCCAGAAACTAAAGGTATTGTAATGATTGGCGAGATTGGCGGTAATATGGAAGCAGATGCTGCCTATTGGATTAAAGAACATGGCACCAAGCCAGTAGTAAGTTTTATTGCTGGAGCCACTGCTCCAGTAGGTAGAACCATGGGGCATGCAGGAGCAATTATTGGTGGTAAATCAGATACTGCTGAAGCTAAAAAAGAAATTCTTCGCGATTGCGGAATTCACGTTGTTGATTCACCAGCCAATATTGGCAAAAAAATGGCTGAACTGCTGAAGTAGAGATAAATAACATTTCTATATAATTATTAAAGGGAGTATTTTTTACTTCCTTTTTTTATGGGCGTTCATTCCCGCCTTCATGAATTTATTTCGGCGGTCAGCCAGGCTTTACGCTTGTAGTTGTTTCATTCCGATTGTGTTTTTGTAAGCAGTGCGGTTGCTTCGTTCCTCAGCATACGCCAGACTAACAAAAACATCATCAGTATTTCAACAAGCTATCGCTGCAATCCCTAACGCATAGCAAGGGCTTCCATATTACCATATTTCTTAAAGCTACTTAACTTTTGCGCTTAACTACCTATTAAATTGAGTTATAACTTATTCATCTCCCACCCATCTTTTGAGTAAATAATTGAATAATTTAAATTTGATAACGAGAATTCGTTTGCTGAGATTAGTCTGTCAGCAATTTTCAGGTTACTAAGGTAAGATGGTTTCAATGAACTGCCATCGATAGGTTTAATTAGGATATGCATACCTGGTTTATAATGATTAGCAATTGAACCCGACTCGCAAACAACTGGTATCTCATCAGGCAATAGATGTTTCAAATTATGGTATAAATCGGGCAAATTCTCATCAGTACATTGTATAAAATACACCTTTTCAGCACCAGCAGCTAGCATTCGTGAGCTATCTTTACCTGAAGTTTTTTCGGTTTCCTTATAAATTGTATAATCTGGACCTTCAAATATTATATTATGGCTCTGTTGATTAATATGAAAATGAGGAGATATTTTAAGACCAATTACCCGATCACTTTTTTTAAGCTGATTAATCAATAGGCAGCATAGAGTAGTTTTACCACAGTTTCTTCCTGAACCTGAGACCAGGAGAATATTCCTAAACTTTTTCATATTAATAGAAGCTTCAAACTTGCCAAAAACAGAACAAATGCAAGTAAATATCGTAAACACTCATTAAAAAATACGCACAAGAAATAGTGAGTTTTTATCAATCCTCTAGAAATCCCGGTCTTCTTTCTTCAGTACGTTTAACCGACTGCTCATACTTCCATTCTTCAATCTTACGCTCATTACCTGAAAGCAAAATAGGAGGGACTTCCCAACCTCTAAAATCACGTGGCCTGGTATAAACAGGTGGGGCAATGAGATTATTCTGAAAAGAATCGCTTAAAGCCGAAACTTCATTTCCCAGTACACCGGGTAACAATCTTACTACACTATCAGTTATAATTGCTGCCGCCAATTCGCCTCCTGATAGAACATAGTTACCAATTGAAATTTCCCTGGTAATAAAATGCTCTCTTATCCTTTCATCAATACCCTTGTAATGCCCACAAAGTATTATAACATTTTCCAGTATCGAAATATTATTGGCCATGGGCTGGTCAAATAACTCACCATCAGGACTTGTATAAATAATTTCATCATATTCACGTTCCTGCTTTAATGCTTCAATACACGTAACAACTGGCTCAATCATCATTACCATACCTGCACCTCCCGAAAATGCATAATCATCAACCTTACGATGTTTGTCAGTAGTATAATCGCGTAACTGATGCAGATGGATGTCAACCAACTGTTTATCAATTGCTCGTTTAATAATCGAATGACTGAAAGGACCATCAAACATTTCAGGGAATATGGTAATTATGTCAATTCTCATTTAATTTGATTTTTGTTATTGGTCTTTGGTCTTTGGTCTTTGGTCTTTAGTTATTAGTCTTTGGTAAAACAATCACCAAATATCTAATTACCAATTACTAATAACCAATTACCAATAACTGAAAAAAGGATTCAACAGACCTATAAGCGGGATTCTGTTTCCCCAGCCTACGGCTGGAAACTTCCATCATTTATCTTGGTTACATGTTACCATGCAACTCTAGCAATCTACCCTCCGGCATCAGGCAGGCAACCCTTATCCTCCGCCTTAAGCGGGGGAACGCCGGTATATTTGATCTTGCAGCCCCTAAGGTTTACCCCTCTGTAATGTCACCACTACACAGCGTGAGCTCTTACCTCACGTTTTCACCCTTATCCACCAATGGCGGACGGTTATTTTCTGCGGCACTCGCTGTATCCGTCCGCCTGAGGCTGACGAACCCTTCCCGTTAAGAAGTAAGGCACCTTATGCTGTCCCGACTTTCCTTCCGCCTGAGGCGGACGATGGAACAGTCTGTTAAATCCTGTGCAAAAATACACAAAAAAAAGAGGCTGATGAATTTGAATTCTTCCCACTTTGTTACCTTTTCTCAAACCAACAGGTGGAAGGAAGCCAATCATACTTGAGATGTTTATTAAATTTATCGATATGATCTACTATGAAGGCTATGCTAGACATTTAGCTAATGATGATCCTGAGAAATTTCAGTTTGAATTTAACGAATTTCTTGAAAATAAAGGTTTAGGACTTGAAGGGTCCTAAACCTTTTTTGTTTTTGTTCGTATTAAGAATAAACAACTATTTGTATCAACATTAAAAACTTGTTGTGAACATTTTTTCGTAGATTTGTAATTATCAATTTTTACTGCATATGGGCAATATAAAAACAACACGTTATGATGTTGGTGCAGAAGTACTTTCAATTCTAACTAGAGGAATGTATCCTGACCCAAAGGATACATTAAGAGAATATATTCAAAATGGTGTAGATGCCGGTGCTAAATCTGTGCAAGTTCGTATTCGTCGAAATACTATCACAATTGATGATGACGGTATAGGTATGGATGTAAAGACCATAAGAAAAGCGGCTCGTATTGGTGTCTCGGATAAAAACCCAGGGAAAGATGTTGGGTTTATGGGAATTGGTATTTACAGTTCTTTTCATCTATGTGATACTTTGACAATTTATAGTAGGACAAAGGAAAATTTGCCTTGTTATCTTTGCATGGATTTTCAAGGCATGAGAGAGGTTTTGGATGATCAGAAAGACAAAAGACTTAATCACGGGTTGGAATCTAGTGAATTAATAGATTTACAATCATTATTGGAAAGTAATATTATAGTTGAGGAAACCACTGAAGAAGATTTTCCTGCCTTTGGCACACGAGTTGAAATTGAAGGATTAAGTTCTGAGTTTTTAAATGATTTTTTAGACTTCAATATCATGTCAAAATATCTCAAAGAGGTCATCCCTCTAGAATTTGATAAATTCAATTTCAAATGGGCCGATATTATTGAGAATAAGATTAAAGAAGTATGTTCTGAGCATGATTCAAGATTTGAACTAATTAAACTACTCCTTCAAATTAATAATCATAAAGAATGGCTATATCGCTCATACAAAGATTCAGATTTCAGAGATAATACATCATTTGAGCCCAAGTTTTATGAGCTTAAGACAAAAAATCAGTTTCTAGGAGTAATTTGGGGATGTTTAAACTCAACAAGAAATATAATAAAAGACAAAAGTTTAAGAGGGTTTTTAATCAAAAAACAGGGATTTGCTATTGGTGATCGTAGAATGCTTCGACAGTACTTTAGACCAGTTTATTATGATAGATATATAGGTGAGGTGATTATTGTAAATCCTAAATTAATACCAAATGGTGCTAGAAACGATTTTGCTTACTCAAATTTAAGGACTATTCTTTATAATAGTATTGGCAGTGCGGCGAATGAATTCAATGCTTTTGCTCACTCAATTCAAGAATACACTCTTGGTGATGAACAAATTGATGACAACACAATTAAACTTAAAGAAATTAATAATGATTTCTCCCTTTACTCGACTAACGCTAATAAACTTGTTGATTTTCTAATTAATGTGAGAGAGATAAGAAGTTTAATTCAAAATCGTCTTGAAAGAAAGTCAATTAGGATTGAACGTGAAAAAGATGCTAATAAATTGATTAACTCTGCTTTAGAATTAGAGGATACTATTGAGGCTACAATAAACAATCTAACAAAACAATCAAGCAAAGTAACAAGAAAACAGAAGGAAGCACCTACCAAAATTTCACGGAAATTATCCTCAATAAAAACAAAACCCAAAGAAATTGATTTCAATAATCTTTTTTCACTATTAGATTCTCTCGATATCCAAATAGATGAAACAATGATTGCGATAATTAATATTATTGATGAAAGAGCAATACAATTGCTATCTGAAAACGAAAAGCATTACATCGAAATCCTGAAAGATTTAAGAGATGAGTTTGAAAAGCTAAATTAATTAAGCATGGTAAGTAAGTTTAACTCGTCTGCAAACAAAGAGATAGTTAGAAGAGTTTGGAATGCACCATTATTGGAGTTTCTCACTACTAGATTTGATAAAAAACTCGCATATTTTGGACTACCGTCGCCTCGAGCCGAAGATATTCATGATTGGATTGATTGGATTGATTTTATTGTTGCCTTTCAGTGTAGGGATTATCCAAAACCATCTGATCCATCACAATCAGATGAAGCAATAAGGCAATTGGAGAGCAATCTAAATACTTTGCTACGAAAAAAGAAAATAAATGATTATCAGCTCTATGATGGTTATATTGAAGAAGTTGTAATGCGTGGGAAGGATAATGTGTTGCAAGAGTTTCATCTGGAAAATTTTATAACTCTTTTTAACCTTGATTTTTGTAATGAAATAACTGTACCACAGTATGTTTATAATGATGGTACGGATAAGTTTGAGAAAGTGTATAAATTACATGTGATTAAGAAAATAATAGATCTTCAAAGGATAAATAATTCTCATCCGGAAAGATTTGTAACATTTTTAACTGTCAATGCAAATTTTTGGAAAAAAGAAGCATCGAATTATCTGACACAAATTTTACGTGAACAAATTGAACCTGACTTTCTCAAGAAAATAATGAGATTAAAAGGAGTGGATAGAAAAGTAAGAGTGTTAAAGCATTATGTTTATAATTCACTTTCAACTTTTTTTTGTTCAAATAATTATATTCCTGAGTTTTTACCAGTCGTATTTTATAGAGGTAGTGGAGATCAAAACTTGGTTCAGTTTTGCATTATCTGTACTTATGAGGCTACTATGGGTAATAGTTCTATATCGAGGCAGAGTTTTAGTCATTTCTTAAATCAAGGCTTTTTAACACCTGATACTGAACAAAACCAAATGATTCCTATGATATCTGATCATATTGATGAAATTATTCCCGAAATAAATCCAATAGATATAATAACTTCAGCTAATGTATATAATGAATTCTGGAATTAGAAAAAACATACTCCTAATTGAGCCAGCTTTTCCAATCCCTGGTAAAAGTAAAAACCATTCAAATTTTTTACCAATTGGTTTATTGAAGCTTGCTAGTTATTTCAGAAATCTTGGAAATGAAATACAGCTTATTAGAGGGAATAGAGCTGCGGAATTTTATCCTGATGAAATTTATATAACTTCCTTGTTTACATATTGGTCCCGTTTCGTTAAGGATTCAGTTTCTTTTTATAGAGAAAATTATCCAAATGCAAAGATTAATGTTGGAGGGATATATGCTACTTTGATGCCTAAGCATTGTAAAGTGTACACATTATGCGATGAAGTATTTATTGGTCAACATGCAGAAGCAGATAGGTGTTTGCCAGCTTATGATTTAGTTGATGTTGATTATCAGATAATTCATGGAATGAGGGGGTGTACAAGGAAATGCCCATTTTGCGGTATTTGGAGAATAGAGAATCTTAGTTACAAAAATGAAGAAGAAATAAAAAAAGAAATCATTAAGAATAAAATTGTTTTTTATGACAACAATATACTAGTAAATCCACACATTGAGCAGATTCTACAATTATTAACAACTACAACACTTAATAATAGGGTAATAAAGTGTGAATCTCAAAGTGGTTTTGATGGCCGAATTCTTGCAAAAAAACCGCACTTAGCGCAATTATTGAAAAATGCAAGATTTGATAACATTAGGCTGGCATGGGATTTCTCACTTGAACAACATAGTGAAGTTGAAAATTGGATTTCTATTTTGGAAAATGCTGGATACAATCGTAGAAATATTTTTATTTTTATGATATACAACTGGAGTTTTGATTATGAAGAGTTAGAAGCAAAAAGAGAAAAATGTTTTGAATGGAATGTTCAGATAGCAGATTGTCGTTATCGACCACTTAATCAAACATTTGATAATTATAACTCTCACGTTAAAAATCAAACGAATAATGACTATTACATTCATTCAAATTGGTCAGATACATTGATAAAAAAGTTTAGAAAAGACGTGCGTAAGCATAATATTTGTATCAGGTATAAGATCCCTTGGGATGTATATGATAAAAAGTTAGAAACGAAATATGCTAAGAAATCATCTATAATTAAAAGATAATTATATATATATACCCTCAAAATTAACGACAAAGATTACTGCATTAAAAATATTTATCTCTAAAAACGAAAGCCCACTTATTGAAAGGTAAGTGGGCTTTCGCCTTTCAGGTGCATTCAGTCCGCCTTAGGCGGAAACGATGGAACAGTCTGTTAAATCCTTTGCAAAAACACAAAAAAAAAAGAGCCTGAAAAATCAGCCTCTTTTTTAATGGGGTGGATGACCGGAATTGAACCGGCGACACCTAGAACCACAATCTAGTACTCTAACCGACTGAGCTACACCCACCATTTTTAGTGGCTGCAAATATAATATATTTTTTATTATTACAAATACATATTCTAATCATTTTGATATTACAAAGTGGCTATTTCTTTAGGTACTTTATAACAATTGTTTTTATACTTTTGGCAACTATGATTTTTTCAAATAAGATATATTCTTCAGGTTCTTCGTTATCGAAACTAGCATGGGTTCGGTTTAAAAGGAATATGTTAGGAATGATTTCTTTAAGTGTAATACTAATTACAGTATTAGTAGCAATTATAGGCTATCTTATTACACCTGATTCAACTCCAATGTGTAACACTCAAATTCTTGAGATTAGCACACAAAAACCTGGATTTGCAGTAGATATTCTGAAAATACGCAAAAATCAACCCTACATTCATACATCCATTTTTCATAAAATGCTTTTTGGTGCAAATAGTAATTATCGAGTTGTACCCATATCGGAATACAAATTTGAAAATGACATGATTAATATTGCTGTTTTTGATCAGGATGGACATGGCTTTAATGAAGAATTTAATATTGCAAATGTTGTAATGCCAATTACCGACACTCTTTACGAGAAGAATAATAGGATTTATTATAATGGTATTAATGGTCAAACTAAAAATGAATCCGTAGAAATACTTCAGAAAGAAATACTAAATTACAATATCACAAGTCGCAAATATTTACTTGGTACTGACCAGTTTGGAAGAGATCTGTTAAGCAGATTAATTATTGGATCCAGGGTTAGTTTATCAGTGGGTTTTATTTCAGTTACCATATCACTAATAGTAGGAATATTTTTGGGATCACTTGCTGGATTTTTTAGGGGTAGAACCGATGATATAATAATGTGGTTTATAAATGTAGTTTGGTCGATACCAACTTTATTGCTTGTAATTGCAATAACATTTGCCCTTGGAAGAGGTTTTTGGCAAATATTTGTTGCTGTTGGTCTTACAATGTGGGTAGAAGTTGCACGTGTAGTTAGAGGGCAAATTCTTGGTATGAGAGAAAAGGAATTCGTTGAAGCAGGGTTCGCATTAGGTTTCTCAAACTTTCGAATTATCTTATTTCATATTATCCCAAATATTCTTAGCCCTGTAATTGTAATTTCGGCTGCTAATTTTGCTGCCGCAATACTAATAGAAGCTGGATTGAGCTTTTTGGGCATAGGCGTTCAGCCTCCTATGCCATCGTGGGGAAGCATGATAAAAGAATACTATAGCTTTATTATACTTGATTCAGCTTATTTGGCAATTATACCGGGCATAGCAATAATAATATTAGTACTAGCCTTTATGACTCTGGGTAATGCTCTTAGGGATGTACTTGATGTGAAAGTGCTTAAAAACTAAGCTATACTATCCCTTAAAATAATTTTGTTTTAGGTAGTTATCTCCTTTTTCTTCGTTTAGCAGATTTATTACCAAAACTCTGGTTTGAACATGCGCCACCAAACTTATTTTTACAAGATCCTTTATCTATACTAATTTTTATAGATGCATAGATATCTAATCCGTTCATATCAGCCATTCCCAGGTAGGTTCCAAGTTTTTCGGTTCCTATTGTAAAAAAATAAAAGCGGGCAGCTATACCAACGCGTGGGTATTGATATTCATATAACGACAGAGGCAGACTTAATTCAAAATACTTGGTTTCATATCTTGGCACCACTGCTAGTTGAGCTGGCCGTCGTAAAGAATTCATATTTAACCTTATAGGATGAATCCAAAAACCTCCAATATACATATTATTCGGTAGGCTAAAGTCTGCTTGAACACTTAACGCTGTTGGTAATCCAATTTTAATTGTATTACTTACCAAAGAGGCATCAGGATCACCATAAAACGTATTACTAATACCACTTATAAAATCGTTAACATTAAAAAAGTCCAAAGTATCTAAACTCGACCAATATTTTGATACATCATCATAACTATGCAGTTGAGCATTTGTTGTATACTTTACCCTTCCAATATCAAGAATGGAAACACCGATACGATATACATATTCATCATATTTTTGAGCACATAGTTGCTTTCCACTCCATTCATTTAAATCCATTTTTTTCTTCTTAATAAAAACAGCTCCAATATCAACTCCTACACCACTTCCTCTAAACGTAGGGCTTGTACTAATAAAGTCATTGTTATTATAATCTAGCGGCAGCGAAAATCCGGCCTCTGCATTAAGATTTTTTATATCTATGGTTGAATCATCAACTACAATATAATTTATATTATTTGTTTTTAAATATCCACCACCATAACCCCAAAGTTTCTTTACAGAGATGCCAACAGTAAGTTGCCTGTCGAATGTCTTTATCACATTATAAGCATAACTTAGCCCAACTTCCATCCACGCGCTGGTGTTAAAATCAAAATCATAATCATCATGCTCAATATTATGCAGAGGCTTGTAATCTAATCCATTATAACTTATCTCTGTTATATCCCATGGAATCCTACTTCCCGACAGAAAATATCTTACTCCTGTTGTTATGCCAAAAGCATGGTCGCCAATTTGCAGCATTACAGATGGTCCCAATAATCTGGTATTTATAGTTGCGTTTTTTAAGTTGTGACCACCATAATACTCTATGTTACGATTCGTATCTGGACCATATTTGGGAGGAAAAGTAAAATCTCGGATATTCCAAATTGTGAAATCTTCTTTAGGCAAATATACTAGGTTGTTGCTTGAAAAAACATTTACAGTAGCTAGGTTTATATCTAAATACGTCTTGTTAGTAGTCATACCGCCGGGGTTAACTAACAATCCGGCAGTTCCACTATAATTGCCCAATGTAACTCCTAGCATTTCTTGTGCATTTACACGGTTAAAGGCTAGAAGTAAAATCAGTAATGTAGTTAATTTGGTGGTTTTGATTACGAAATTCACTTATATGCTTTTCTATATATATTATGAGAAAAACGGCAAAAATACATTTTTGGTCTATTGAAATTTAATTTAATTGAAATATTTGTTAATGTTACATTTTGTTAAAACTGAGTAAAGCATATACCTAACTTTAGTCTTATCACGTTTAATACCAAATAGCAACCAAAATGAGCCTTAAAATCTTTATCTTTTCCTTCTTATCTTTATGACATATTTCTTTCGTAGCTTAGGCTATGCAAGAAATATCTCATTTAACTAAGAAGAAAAATATTTTGATTTAATAAGCTCATTTTGGTTGCTAATTGGTATGACTCTTCAATGTTCGGGTAATTATTATACTTTTGAGCTTCAAAATTAATTCAGACTTAATATGAAAAAATCACTTTATTCAGGTACTTTTCTTTTGTTTTTCCTAACCACAATTATTGGCTTTAGTCAAAATAACATACAAGATATTAATCCCAATGAAACTGTAAAAAAATATTCAACTCTTTTGTATTTAATTAATAACTATTATGTTGATACAATGGATGTGCCAGGCTTAACAGAAAAGGCAATTGTTCAGACTCTTAGGGAGCTTGACCCACATTCAGCATATATTCCAAAAAAGCAGGTTGAAAAATCAAATGAAACTCTTGTTGGAAGTTTTGAAGGAGTAGGCCTTACATTTCAGCTTTTTAAAGATACAATACTTGTAATTGCACCTATTCCGGGAGGTCCTTCCGACAAAGTTGGTATTATGGCAGGCGATAAAATTGTTACTGTTGATAGTGTAGATGCTTTCGGAAAAGATATTACAAATAGTTGGGTAATGGACCACCTGCGGGGGAAAAAAGGAACACATGTTGTTGTAGGTATTTACAGGAGAGGAAATAATGAATTAATTGAATACGAAATTATTCGCGATAAGATACCAATTAACAGCCTGGATGCAGCATTTATGTTGGATGGAAATACAGGTTACATAAAACTAAACAGATTTGCTAAACAATCGTTAACCGAGTTCAATGATGCCATAACATCGCTTAAACAGCAAGGCTTGAAAAACCTAATTTTCGATTTACGCGGTAATAGTGGTGGTTATTTAGGTACCGCTATGGATATAACAGATGAATTTTTAGAACAGAATAAATTAATTGTATACACCCAGGGAACACATCAGGAACGACAGGAATTAAATGCAACCAGTAAAGGCGAATTTGAGGAAGGTAAACTTGTTGTACTTATTAATGAGGGCTCTGCATCTGCTAGTGAAATTGTTTCAGGTGCAGTCCAGGATTGGGATAGGGGAGTTTTAATAGGACGTAGATCATTTGGTAAAGGGTTAGTACAAAGACAATTTAAGCTTCCTGATGGATCTGTTGTAAGATTAACAGTTGCGCGGTATTATACTCCTTCAGGAAGATGTATTCAAAAGCCATATGATAATGGCGTTGAAGAATATTATAAAGACTTTGGCAACAGGATGGAAAATGGTGAAACTTTTCATGCTGATAGCATCCATTTTCCTGATTCACTAAAATATCAAACTAATTCAGGTAGAACTGTATATGGAGGAGGAGGCGTTATGTCTGACATATTTATGCCCCTAGATACAGTCCGTTACAGTAAACTATACTCTTCTCTGGTTAGAAAAGGTATAATAAATGGTTTTGTAAATGACTACCTTGATAAAAACCGTCGTTCCCTCAAAAGGAAATATTCAAATTTTGAAGATTATAATAAGCAATTTATTATCAGTGACGATGAGTTTGACACATTTACCGATAGAGCAATTAGTGAAGAAATTGTATTTACAGAAGAAGAGATGCTTTCAAATAGTAATTTCGTAAAGATCCAGCTAAAAGCTTTAATTGCACGCAATCTTTATGAAGTTGATGATTATTTCGAAGTTATTTCTCCAGTTGATCCTGAAATTATTAAAGCCCTTGAGGTTATTAATGATAATGATATTTATAAGAGGTTGATATCTAATAATTAGCCATTATTTAGTGTAATTTGATTTATTAGTTTAAGACTCCCGTAAAAACTCAACAACTTCATTACGGTTATGTTTAAGACCAGCGATCAACCAGGGTTGAACTCCTTTTTTTAAACCTTTCGTACTAGCTAGTTACCGAGACATTAATGATATTTTGAAGATCCACTTTTGAATATGATTTGTTTTCTTAGAAATACCATTCACACCTACCATTTTGGAATCCCAAAATAGAACCATTCTAAGTTATATTTTATGTGAAAAACCTATAATATATTTTATATTTGCCATTCGTTTAATCTTAAATACTAAAACAATGAAAAAACATAATTTTTACGCAGGTCCGTCTATTCTACCTAAATTTACTATTAAACAAACTGCTGATGCCATTATTGATTTTGCCGGAACAGGCTTATCTATAATGGAAGTAAGTCATCGTAGTAAAGAATTTGTGGCTGTTGTTGATGAAGCTACCGCCCTTTTCAAAGAGTTACTTCACATTCCTGATAACTATTCTGTTTTGTTTTTGGGTGGAGGTGCCAGTATGCAGTTTGCCATGATTCCATTTAATCTTTTCGTAAAAAAAGCGGCATACCTCAATACGGGCGCATGGTCAAAAAAGGCAATTAAAGAAGCAAAAATGTTTGGTGAAACTGATGTTGTTGCATCCTCTGAGGATAAAAATTTCTCATATATTCCTAAGGGCTATGTTATTCCTACTGATGCTGATTATTTTCATATAACTACAAACAACACAATTTACGGCACTGAGATTAAATATGACATGGATTCTCCAATACCATTGGTAGCAGATATGTCTTCAGATATTTTCAGCCGCCCATTTGATGTTAGCAAATACGCAATTATTTATGGCGGTGCACAAAAAAACCTTGCTCCTGCAGGTGTTACTTTTGTTATTATTCGTAATGATATACTTGGTAAAGTTAAACATCACCTACCTACAATGTTGAATTACCAAACTCATATTGATAAAGAGAGTATGTTCAACACACCACCGGTTGTACCTATTTTTGCTGCATTACAAACTTTAAAATGGCTTAAAGACCTAGGCGGTATAGAAGAAATAAATAAAATCAATATTAAAAAAGCTGGATTGCTTTATGACGAAATAGAAAGAAATAGTTTGTTTAAAGCTACAGTTGAAGACAAAGATGACCGCTCAATTATGAATATTTGTTTCGTAATGACGGAAGGAAATGAAGATAAAGAAAAAGCATTTTTTGAATTTGCTTCTTCAAAAGGTATGATTGGTATTAAAGGACACAGATCAGTAGGTGGTTTTCGGGCTTCTACTTATAACGCACTTCCTATTGAAAGTGTTGAGGCCTTAATTGCCACAATGCAAGAATTTGAACAAGCAAGTAACTAGTTATAATATTCTAATTTAAACACTAAATATTACTAATATGACAAAAGTATTGGTTGCAACAGAAAAACCATTTGCTACTGCCGCAGTAGATCAAATAAAAAACATTTTTAATGATGCAGGATATGATTGCACATTTTTTGAAAAATATAATAGTCAGGATGAACTCATTGCAGCTGTAGCTGATGCAGAAGCCATGATTGTGAGAAGTGATAAAATTACACCGGAAGTAATAGATGCTGCCACAAAATTGAAAATTGTAGTTAGAGCCGGAGCCGGTTTTGATAATGTAAACCTTGAAACGGCATCTAAAAATAATGTTGTGGTAATGAACACTCCCGGTCAAAACTCAAACGCAGTAGCAGAGCTAGCTCTGGGGATGATGGTTTATCAGGCACGCAATCATTTTAATGGCACATCGGGTACTGAGTTGTGTTGTAAAAACCTGGGTATTCATGCTTATGGCAATGTTGGTAGTTTAGTTGCCAAAATTGCCAAGGGTTTTGGTATGAAAGTTTTTGCATTCGACCCATTTGTAGCAAAAGAAACTATTGAAGCTGACGGGGTAACTGTACTAGATTCTGTTGAGGATCTTTATAGTAAATGTGATTATATTAGTCTTCATATACCGGCTAATAAACACACAATTAAATCTATTAACTACGAACTGCTTTCAAAAATGAAGACTAATGCAGTATTAGTTAATACAGCACGTAAGGAAGTTATTAACGAAGATGATATTATAAAAATATTTGAAGAAAATGATAGTTTCAAATATCTATCAGATATAGCCCCGGCGAATAAGGATATTCTGGAAGATAGGTTTCCGGAGCGTTGTTTCTTTACACCAAAAAAGATGGGAGCACAAACTGCTGAAGCAAATATTAATGCCGGAAAAGCTGCTGCCAATCAAATCATAAACTTTATCGAAAAGGGTGATACTACCTTTAAAGTTAATTAATATATTTAAACAAGGTATCCGAATCAACAATGCTATTTAATTTTTAATTTCGTATCTATTTACATAAATAGATAAAGTGCATTAAATTAAATTACAGCTATTTGATCGGTATTATATAATTTTTACTTTAACTAATATTTATATGTTCGAACAAACTGAAAAACCTGAAAAAACTGTAACATTCTTTAGATTTGAAGATTTACGAATTTATCATAAAGCTCTAGACTACATTAACTGGCTTCAAGATGTTTCAATGTTTTTTCCTGATAATGACAAAACACAATTTATATTACGCTTTAATGATTCTGCCAGAAATATTGCATTATATATAGTAGAAGGATCTGCAAGAAATAAAAGCCAATTTATTTATAATTTAAAGTTGGCAAAAAGTTCTATCAGAGAATGTCTTGTTTTTACCACACTTGCTTTTATGCAAAATCACATCTCAGATACACAAGAAGATGAGTCACGAAATCATCTTATGGAAATGACTAAGATGCTTGGAGCTTTGATTTCTTCATTACAGCGTTCTAACGGACAAAGTAGTAGTAATAGTAACGGAAATTATAGATATAACGGGAAAGGTAATAGCATTGAAGGTAACAGAATGTCATATGATGATGACAGAAACGTAAAGAACGAGATGGAAGACTAAGTTAGGTGATGATTTTAACTTGTAATAAAACAAATAAACGTAAAAAAACTATATAAATGGCTACATTAAAAGCATTTAAAGGATATCGCCCTCCACAAAATATAGTGAAGGAGCTTGCATCACGTCCATATGACGTACTAAACTCAGCAGAAGCACGAATTGAAGCCGCAGGTAATGAGTATTCATTATTGCATATAATTAAACCTGAAATTGATCTTGATGAAAACGTAAATCTATACAGTAAAGAGGTTTATAACAAAGCAAAGGTAAACTTTGAGAAGTTCAAAAATAACAAGTGGCTTGTTCAAGATAATGAGGATTACCTATATATATATGCTCAAACAATGTTTGGTAAAACTCAATACGGAATTGTTGGATGTGCTAGCGTTGAAGATTATATGAATAATGTAATTAAGAAACATGAGCTTACTCGTCCCGACAAGGAAGAAGATAGAATGAAACATGTTCGCATAACAAATGCAAATATGGAACCTGTTTTCTTTTCTTATCCTGCTGTCGCAGAAATAGATAAAATTGTTGCGGATTATGTTAAAGCTAATAAAGCTGATTATGACTTTACTGCTGATGATGGGGTAGGACATCACTTCTGGGTAGTTAGGGAAAAATCGAAGGTTAATAGAATTATTGAACTTTTTGAATTACTGCCCGTAACCTACGTAGCTGATGGACATCACCGCACCGCTGCTGCTGCACTTGTAGGAAACGAGAAAAAGGCAAATAATCCTAATCATACGGGTAACGAAGAATATAACTATTTTTTGGCAGTTCATTTTCCTGATGATCAACTTACAATTATTGACTATAATAGGGTTGTTAAAGATTTAAGTGGTTATTCAGTTGAGGACTTTATAAAGAAACTGGAGTTTGCCTTTTCTATCGAAGATAAGGGTACTGAAATATATAAACCTGATGCTTTACATAATTTTTCTATGTATCTTAACGGGCGTTGGTATTCACTTACGGCAAATAATGGTACTTATGATGATAATGACCCTATTGCTGTATTGGATGTAACAATTTTAACCAAACAAGTGCTTACTCCACTATTGGAAATCGGAGATTTACGTCGTTCAAAACGAATTGACTTTGTTGGTGGTATACGTGGACTTGAAGAACTAAAAAGAAGAGTTGATTCAGGCGAGATGGAAGTAGCATTTGCTTTATACCCAGTGAGCATGAAGCAGCTTATAAATATTGCTGACAGCGGACTGATAATGCCTCCAAAAACTACATGGTTCGAGCCAAAGTTACGTTCAGGACTTGTTGTTCATGAGCTTGATTAAAACACTGGTTTCACTCAAACTCTGCTTAAGTAGCATATTTGTTGTAAGTATTGAATTATGATTCTACCTGAAATAACAAAGGATATCTTAATTGAAGAACTTGTTAATAGTTATCCCGCTTCTGTTAAATATCTTATGGAAAATGACATAAGGTGTATTATGTGTGGTGAGCCAATTTGGGGTACACTTGAGGAAGCTGCCAAAGAAAAAGGTTTTGATGATGAGACAATTAACAAATTTGTTAAAGAGATCTCAGCACTCTAGTTAATATATTATTTAACAATCATAATCAACTGATATTCTCAAACTTATTTTATTATATTTGACGTTCTATTCGTGATTTACGTTTATACAAATGTCAAAATTTAAACTTAGCCTTTTCAAGAAGAGAAATTGTATTCGTCCTACTTTATTAGGTTGGATACTAGTATTAGTAGTATTAGTGATATTATTCAGACTATCTCTAGTTGGTGTTTACTATTTTCTTGCAGTAAATAATCCGATTAATTCAAAAACCTTAGTACTTGAGGGTTCTGCCCCTGCCTATGTTGTTAAGGATGCTCTAGCATATTATAATGAACACAATTATAACAGGCTCATTGTAACTGGCATTCCCATAATAAACTATGAATTTATTGCACCCTATAAAAGTACAGCACACGCAACTGTTCGTGCATTAAAATATTATGGTCTTACAGATACCGTTTACATTGCTGATATTCCTTCAAATGTATTAATTGACAGAACCTATCATACAGCAGTTGTTACTAAAATGCTTTTTGATAAGAATGATTGGGCACACAATTTTGATATTTACACTGTTGGAGTACACTCGCGCAGAAGCAGAATGATGTTTAGAAAAGCCTTTGGTTCGGATTACAATATTGGAATTATAGCACATAAGGATAGGACGTTTGCAGCTAACCATTGGTGGAAAAGCAGTAAAGGTTTTAGAAACGTTAGTAACGAATTTGTTGCAACTCTATATGTTATGATGTTTTTTCATCCTGACTATTCTACATCAGTTGCCAGAGTTGAGTTAGGAAAATATACTGATAGTATTTATTATAATCGTGAAGATAAATTAATTGAGTTTTCAGATTCAACATCTACTCCATTTAATAATTTAGAATTAGAGAATTTTCACGGATTCAACTATTTTGCACCAAATATTGATTATAAGGTTGAAGCGCAATTTATTGTTGATACTTCATCTGCTATTTTTGGGATGAAAACCAACACAGCCCGTACTCCAACATACCGTACTTATGGTTATTTGGATTTTATTGTCAATGATACTAACTGCAGATTAACAGCATTTCAAAATATGGATTATATTAATGATTCAGTTTATGGTGGTAACTTATTTGTACCATTTACTGATTTAACTAATAGTGTAAATACTTATGAGGCTGGTAGATATATTGACATTCCTATACCAGATAAAACGCATATTAAAATAGATTTTAATAATGCATATAATCCATATTGTGCATATTCTGAAAGATGGTCATGTCCATTGGTTCCATTCCAAAACCATATAAACGTTGGTATTCTTGCAGGAGAAAAAAGGTTTAAATAATCATGATATAATAGATGGCAAAACTTGAAATTTCCTTGTTATTAGTTGAGGATGATAATATTATCAGAAATATCTATGCACAAATCCTCTCTAAGCATATCTCAAAATTATATACAGCTAAAGATGGTTCAGAGGGCTATGATAGTTATTTAGAGAACAATCCCGATCTTATTCTAACAGATATCAAAATGCCTATAATGAACGGCCTTGATATGATTAAAAAGATCAGGGAGAATGATAAATCAATGCGAATCATTATAATGTCTGCATATGGTGAGTCAAGATTTTTTTTAAAAGCTATAGAAGCAGGTGTTAAAGGTTTTCTAATAAAACCTGTTGAAACTAAGCACCTCTTACATAGAATCGAAGAACAGGCAAATGACATTCTACTAGAAAAAAGATTAAAGGATGAGGCCATTAAAAGGGTGGTAGCAGAACATGAGCGTGATAAGGGAAAAAAAATACTAAAAGCATTATCCCAAACCACTGGAATATTCTTCAGAAAAGGTGTTAACGATAATACGGTAAATGAAGCATTACAGTTGGTAGGTGAAAATACAAACGTATCAAGGGTGTACCTTTTTAAAGTACATGAACTTGACAATAAAAATCACGTAAGTCAAATTTACGAATGGAATGCAAAAGGAATGATTCCTCAGATAAATAATGAGAACCTTAAAAATATTCCTGCAAATAGTGACATATTTAGTTCCTGGGTCAAACTACTGAGTAATCACCAAAATGTAATGGGCGTTATAGATGATTTTAAAGAGCCAACCAAAACTATTTTAGTAGAACAAGATATACTCTCATTACTTGCAATACCAATTTTTGTTAAAAACAGTTGGTGGGGTTTTATTGGTTTTGATGATTGTGTTAGCAAAAGAATTTGGACTACATCGGAGATTAATGCTTTGGAAATGTTGGCTTTTAATCTTGGTGGGGCAATATTTCGGAGAGATGTAGAAGAGGAAATGCGTAAATTAAATATATCATTGGAAGAACGTGTTTGGGAGCGAACTAAAGACCTGGAACAGGAGGTTACAGAACGCACAATTGCAGAGCGGCTTCTTCGTGATAGTGAAGAAAAATATAGGCTCATTTACGAGAATGCGAACGATGGAATATTATTAATCATGAACAGTACTATTTCTTTGATTAACCCTAAAATGACTGAGGTTCTTGAATTATCACCAAGAGATATCATTGGGAAAAAGTTTTCTTCTTTAGTCGTACATAGTTATATTAAAGAAGTAGAGGACTTAATTGAAGATGAAATAATTTCTGATGATAATATTAAAAATGAATTACAAATTCAGATGTTAAATGGGAAATGGCTTCTATTAAGAGTAACAAAAATAATGTGGGACTTTGAACCCGCAACGCTAGCGTTTATTTCTGACATTACTAAACAAAAGAATGCTGAAGACGATTTGCATGAACTTAATCGAGACCTTGCAAAACGGATAAAAGAAGAAATAGACAGAGTGAAAGTACAACAACAATTATTAGTACAAAAATCTAAGCTTGAGTCAATTGGAGAACTTTCTGCGGGCTTAGCTCATGAAATTAATCAACCTTTAGGTGGTATATCAATGGGATTGGAAAATTTACTTCTGAGCACAACCAACAATGATGTAGATGTTGAATATCTTAGAAATAAAGTAAACCTACTTTTCAATGATATAGATAGAATTAAAAAGATAATAGAGCATGTAAGGTTATTTTCACGAGAGCAGGATAATTCAATCATTGAAGTTGTTTCGTTAAATAATGTTATCTATAACGCACTTTCTATGGTTCGCAAGAAGCTTACAGACAGTAATTTTGAGATTTCATTAAATATCCCAAAAGAAACAATTGAAACGATGGGCAATCAATACAGGGTTGAGCAAGTGGTATTAAACTTAATTACAAATGCCAGGCACGCTGTAAATGAGAAAGCTAAACAGAGTGATACCAATGAGTATAAAAAACGTATTTCTA
The DNA here is from genome assembly GCA_964460905.1 of uncultured Lentimicrobiaceae bacterium. Taxonomy (GTDB): domain Bacteria; phylum Bacteroidota; class Bacteroidia; order Bacteroidales; family F082. The sequence goes on along the minus strand of CAYWRM010000008.1, from coordinate 29,949 downwards.
TCGATTTAGATAAAAACAAGAAGAATATAATACTAAGTGTAACCGACAACGGTATTGGAATTAGTAAAGAAATTATATCAAATATTTTTGATCCTTTTTTTACTACGAAAAGCGAAGAGAAAGGGACAGGATTAGGATTATCCATTTCTTATGGAATTATTTCTGAAATGAATGGTGAAATTGATGTTGAAAGTATAGAAGGAGAATATACACGAATAATTATAAAGCTTCCAAATAAGTAAACTATAATGGAGAAGATTAATATATTAATTGTAGATGATGAACCAAGGGTAGTTGCTGAGATAGAGGAATTTTTAATAACAAAAAAGAATAATGTTTTCAAGGCTTTAGCACCATCTATTGCATTTGAAATATTAACTAAACACAGCATAAATATAGTTATACTCGATATAAAGCTTCCCGAAATGGATGGGCTGGAGGTTTTGTTGAAAATTAAATCAGAATATCCTGAGATAGAAGTGATAATGATATCGGGCCATGGTGATATGGATACTGTAATTCAAGCCATGAGAAATGGAGCAACCGACTATTTTGCAAAACCATTTAGGCTTTTTGATATTAATAATGCAATAATGAGAACTCAGCGGTATATTGAGCTTAATAATAAACTTAAGACTGCCCAGAAAAGTGTTGATTTACTGTCGGAAAAACTATTAAAAAGTATAGGTACGCAGTTATTAGGAAATAGTAACTCGATGAAGGTATTAATAAGCATGATGAATAAAGTTGCTAAATCAAATAATACTTCAGTATTGATTCTTGGAGAAAGTGGCACAGGTAAGGAACTTGTTGCACACGGCATCCATCAATTAAGTCAGAGAAGTAATAATATGTTTTATTCAGTTAATTGCTCTGCGATTCCTGAGAGTTTGTTTGAAAGTGAATTTTTTGGACATAAAAAAGGTTCATTTACCGGGGCTATTGATGATAAAGCGGGTTGGTTTGAGATTGCTGACAATGGAACTCTGTTTCTTGATGAAATAAGTGATATGCCCATAGGGCAACAGGCAAAATTACTAAGAGTACTTGAAGAAAGGAAAGTAAGCAAAGTGGGCTCAAGAGATAGTAAGCAGGTTGATGTGAGAGTAATTGCAGCTTCAAATACTAATCTTGAGAAACTTGCGTCGGAAAATAAATTTCGACTCGATTTATTTCATAGGTTAAATGTTTTCTCAATAGTTATTCCACCATTACGTGAAAGAAAAGAGGATATTCAATTATTGTTGAATTATTACTTAAAGCAGTATAGTATTCAAATGCAAAAAAATGTTTCAAAGATAGATCCTGTTGTAATTAGCCAATGTATGGAGTATGATTTTCCGGGTAATATCAGGGAGTTAAAGAATATTATTGAAAGAGCCGTAATTCTTTGCGATGGGGATACAATTTTTCCAGATCATATTTTATTTTCTTCAAATACAACTCCTAAAATATTAGAAGATTTGTCAAAAGATCCAATAACTGAATCCATTAACTATGACAATCTTGATTTGGAATTTCATGAAAAACTTTTAATTCAAAAAGCTCTTTTGCGCACAGGCAATAACAAATCGAAAGCTGCTGCATTATTAAATGTTACCTGGCAGGCACTTGATAGAAGAATGAAGAAGTTTAAGTTGGATTAACAAAAAAAAACTCCGACCTGTTTCCAGACCGGAGTTATTTATAATTTCAACTGGTACACTACTTAATAGCCTTAACAATTGCTTTAAAGGCATCAGGATTATTCATAGCTAAATCAGCAAGTACTTTTCGGCTTAGCTCAATATTTTTGGCATGTAATTTACCCATAAATACTGAATATGACATGTCGTGAAGTCTTGCAGCAGCATTAATCCTTTGTATCCATAATGCTCTGAAGTTTCGTTTATTTACTCGTCTGTCGCGGTATGCATATACTTGCCCTTTTTCGTATGCATTTTTGGCAACCGTCCAAACATTTTTTCTCCGACCAAATTGTCCTTTGGTCTCTTTCATGATCTTTTTTCTGCGCGCTTTTGAGGCAACGGCGTTTACTGATCTAGGCATTTTAATTAATTTTTTTTTTCATCATAGCGCCTTTATTCAAGATCTTTAAGCTATGACAAACGTTAAACATTAGGTTTAGCTACGAATCAACATTCTGATGTTTCTCTCATCTGCTTTATCGATAACGGTCATGTAAGTTAAATTACGTTTACGTTTTTTCGACTTTTTAGTCAGAATGTGACTTTTGTAAGCATGCTTTCTTTTAATTTTACCAGAGCCTGTAAGAACGAATCTTTTTTTGGCACTGGATTTAGTTTTCATTTTTGGCATTACTTAAATTTATTTATTATTAATTAGAAATTATTATTTTTTTGGTGCTATAATCATTATCATTCTTTTACCTTCGAGCTTTGGTAAACGTTCAACTTTACCATATTCTTCAAGCTCTTGGGCAAATCTAAGAAGGATATATTCACCTTTGTCTTTATAAATTATCGACCGTCCTTTGAAAAATACATCAACTTTAACTTTAGCGCCATCCTGCAAAAATTTGATAGCATGCTTTAGTTTAAAATTAAAGTCATGGTCGTCAGTATTCGGGCCTAATCTTATCTCTTTTACAACAACTTTTGCAGATTTGGATTTAATTTCTTTTTGTTTCTTTTTAAGTTCATAAAGAAATTTCTTATAATCCATAATTTTACAAACCGGAGGGTTTGCAGAAGGTGATATTTCTACAAGGTCAAGTTCTTGTTCTACAGCTATTGCGAGTGCATCTCTTAATTGAAATATTCCGGTTTCAACATTCTCACCAACTAATCTAACAATTGGAGCAGTAATGTACTTGTTTATCTTGTTAGGATCTTCCTTTTTAACAAAAGGTCTTCGCGATCCTCTTCTACCTCTATATTGTGCTATTGTTGTATCCTCCTATATTAGTTAATAATTATATAATATTCATCAATTTCTCAACTTCCGAATTTATTATATCTGATATTTCTTTTATACTAAATGTTCCTAAATCTCCCTCTCCATGCCTTCTTACTGATACTGTTCCATCAGTCTCTTCTTTCTCTCCCACGATAAACATAAAAGGAATTTTTTGTAATTCGGCATCCCTTATTTTTCTTCCTGTTTTCTCGCTGCGAGTATCAATAGTTCCACGAATATTATTTTCGTCGAGCAAATTTAGTACATTTTTTCCGTAATCGTTATATTTTTCGCTTATTGGCAGAATAATTACTTGCTCAGGGTTTAACCATAATGGGAAATTTCCTCCACAGTGCTCAATAAGTACCGCAACAAACCTTTCCATAGAACCAAATGGAGCACGATGAATCATTACGGGTCGATGTTTCTCATTGTCAGCACCAATGTATGTAAGGTCAAATCGATCAGGTAGATTGTAATCAACCTGAATAGTTCCTAATTGCCATTTACGTCCAATTGCATCTCTAACAATAAAATCCATCTTAGGACCATAAAAAGCTGCTTCACCATATTCAACTACTGCATTTAACTCACGCTCTTTGGCAACTTCGATAATTGCATTTTCTGATTTCTCCCAGTTCTCTTCACTACCAATATATTTTTCCAGATTATCTGGATCCCTAAGCGATATTTGAATAATAACATCATTAAAATCAAGAGCTTTAAATATACGGTCAATAATATCAATAACATTTTTAAACTCTTGCTTTATCTGGTCAGGTGTGCAAAAAATATGAGCATCATCTTGAGTAAAACCACGAACTCTTGTTAAACCATGTAATTCACCACTTTGCTCATACCTATACACTGTTCCAAATTCAGCATATCTAATTGGTAATTCTTTGTATGAATGCGGTTTAGCATTATAAATTTCGCAGTGATGGGGACAATTCATTGGTTTTAGGAAAAATTCTTCACCTTCAACCGGAGTCTTAATTGGTTTAAAAGATTCCTCACCATACTTTTGATAATGCCCGGATGTTTTATACAAATTAACATTACCAATATGAGGAGTTATAACAGGTTTATAACCTGCTTTTTTCTGAACCTTTTTTAAGTATTGTTCTAGTCTTTCTCTCAGTTCTGCACCTTTTGGTAACCAAAGAGGAAGTCCTTGCCCTACTTTGTTTGAAAAAGTAAATAATTCAAGTTCTTTTCCAAGTAAACGATGATCACGCTTCTTTGCCTCTTCAAGCAGCACAAGGTATTCATCTAATTCCTTTTTCTTAGGAAAAGTTATTCCATATATTCTGGTAAGTTGTTTTTTAGTTTCATCACCCCGCCAATAGGCACCGGCAACTTTTGTAAGCTTTATGGCTTTAATAAAACCGGTGTTAGGAATGTGAGGGCCACGGCATAAATCAGTAAACGAACCACTTTCGTAAAGAGAAATCGTTCCATCTTCCAAATCATTAATAAGCTCTAATTTATACTCATCTCCCTTGTGACTAAAAAAATTAAGTGCTTCTTCCTTTGATACTTCTTTTCTTACAAAGTGCTGCTTTTCACGAGCAAGCTCTTGCATTTTCTTTTCTATCTTACCCAGGTCCTTTTCTGAAATATCATAGTCAATAAAATCAATGTCGTAGTAGAACCCATTTTCAATATCCGGTCCAATACCAAACTTAACACCGGGATATAATAATTCAATAGCCTCTGCCATAAGGTGAGCCGATGAATGCCACATAGCTGCTTTTCCATCTATATCTCTCCATGTTAACAGCTGAACTGCGGCATCATTATTAATAGGACGCGTTGCATCCCAAACTTCATCATTAACTTTGGCTGCCAGTACATTCCGGGCAAGTCCTTCGCTAATGTCTTGTGCTATATTGAAAGCTGTTACACCATCATTATATTGTTTAACTGTATTATCGGGTAATGTAATTTTGATCATTATATTTTTTTCACTCAAAAAAATTGGCTGCAAAAGTACAAAATTACGTGTAACTGTCAACTAATTAGTAAATTAATTTTGTATTTCTTTTTGCTTAATTAATACATTCATTTAAGCAAAAAGATAAGGAAAATAGCGCTAGGATAAACTTAGTTTTTTATAATGCTCAGGTCAAAAAATTGCTTGATATTTATTAAAAAAAAACTTCCTGTCCAAATTAGTAATTATCATTCGTTTAAATTAATAAGAATTGTATTTATTGATATACCCTGACTAAAACTTAATCATTATACCAACTGTTGGTAATACTGTACCAAATTCATTTGGAACTGCGTTAAGAACATAATCCTTTCCGTCATTTATTGTCATATAGCTACCATCAGGATTCTTTTCTCTAATAATATAATCCTGACCTGCTACTTTGAAATTATAAAGATTCTGTATGTCCAAATAAACCATCAGTGTCCATTTTTCAAAGAAAAAGTTTTTATCAATTCTAACGTCCAGTTGATGAAACGACTTGAACCTGAGCGAATTTAATTCGTTAAAATTTAGATATGGTTGACCTTTTGCATCCCATGCTTCAACATTTGCAGATGTTTCCAAATCGTAAGGAGTATAAGGTAATCCTCCAACAAATCTCCATTTTGCACCCATACGCCAGTTATGCTTAAAATCTCTATAACCTGTGAATGTAAACAGGTGTTTACTATCCCATGATGAAGGAAGATAATCACCGGTTAAATCAGTAAACAAACTCCTAACATAGGTGTATGCAGCTAATATTGTAAACTTATCCATGTTTACTCTATTGAGAACTTCTATACCTGTTGCCCTTCCTTTTCCAGTGAAAGTAACCGGGGCAGCTCCAGCAACACTGCTATAATCAGCTCCTTGATTTGCTAAACTAGCTCCCGTAATTAAATCTAATGGATACTGAAAATAATCCTTGTAGAAACCTTCTACTGATAGTAGAATTTTATCCGAGAAACGATGTTCTGAGCCAAGGGAGTATTGATTAACGCCAATATATTTAGCAGCATTCTCATTCATAAGTTCACCATCATTATTTCTAAAACCTAACGTTGTGTATGCTGGTTGTTGATAGTATCTCCCCAATGCACCAACTATTGATGTTTTTTCAGTAAGAGCATAGGATAATGATAATCGTGGTGAAAACTGACTAAATAAATTTGACATTCGGCTATTATAATTATTGCCATCAAATCTAATTCCTAACGAAACCAAAAGTCTACTATTTAAAAAGCTCTTTGAAGCCTGCCCAGAAATACCATATTTTATAATATCGATATTAGTAGTATATTTAAGATTAATTAAACTATCATCAATAAATAACTCTTGTGATGTTGAGTTATAATACTTTGCATATTCTGAGTTAACGCTAAAGTTATATTTAAATCCATTTTTCATTAGGTTTAACTCGTATCTGAATTTATTTTCAGCTTCCGTTGAGCTGTAGTCGAAATTCTTAGGTTGGCTTTCATCATTATTGGGATACTTGTAGAACTTGTTATTAAGCATATTACGACTTACTACAAATGTATGATAGCCATTTTTAAAGTAGTTATTATATACGATTCCAAAAGTATAGCTCCATTGATTATTAATTGGTATTTGACTTAAGATATATTCCTGTCCAGGGTCTGGATTTGTGATACCTGTATTAAGTAGAAGATTATCTAATGACCCAATAGAAATAACGGTTAGCTTGTTTTTAGAATTAATATCTGAACGAAGCTTAAACTGGTAATCATTAAAAGTTGGAAGAAATGGTAATCCAATAGCGGAAAATAGAAACTGCAAGTATGACCTTCGAACCGAGAATATATAGCTTGTTTTTTTGCCTATGGGGCCTTCAACTGTTAGTGCAGCTTCACTCGCTCCAACGGCTGCCTGAAAACTTGTTTTATCTTTACTTCCATTCTTTTGTTTGAAATCCAGAATACCACTTAATGCATTATATTTATTTGCTTGAAAAGAACCTGAGTAAAAATCAACCGACTGGATGAAATCTGCGTTAATAATTCCGACAGGACCACCAGAGGCTCCTTGTGTTGAAAAATGATTAAGAACTGGAATTTCAATACCATCAAGGAAAAACCTGTTTTCACTTGGTCCTCCACCTCTAATTATTACATCATTTCTGAATGCAGGTGTTGACCCAACTCCCGGAAAGGATTGAATTACTCTTGAAATATCTCTATTACTTCCAGGGTTACTTTCTATTTCCTTTGTTCTAATTGTCTGCATTGACAGAGGTGCTTCAATTGCTTTTTCAAATGGATCAGCCTTTACAATAACCTCATCAAGAGTTTCTTCTGAAGGTTCAAGCTTTATTTCGATAAATGGAATATTATTGCTACTAACCAGTGCTTCATCACTAAAGACAGGTTTATAACCAATAAATGATACTTGAAGTTTTAAATATCCAGGTTCTAAACCTGTAATTATAAACTCTCCGTTAAAATCACTTGTTGCACCAATTTGAGTGCCCGCTACAACTACATTAGCAAAAGCAATTGACTTGTTATTGTTAATATCTGTTATCTTACCATGAACCTCACCTGTTTGTGCAAATAAAAGAACTGTATTAAGCAAGATAACTATTGTAATTATATAATGTCTCATTATTTACTTAATTGTTTGATTTGATTGTAACCCTAATCTCTTTAAGTATGTCTTTTGCTGTGGTTAGGGTTGATAAATTTGTATTTAGCTTTCCATTTGCGCCAAGAGGGTCGCCATGACCTATTGGATTTAAATAAAAATCAGAACTATTCTGATCAATGACTACTGAATAAACCAATGATGGTTGTGCACTGTGCTTATAGGCATTACTTTTTTGATATTTAGTATTAGTCCAATAGTTATTCCAATCGCCCAATTGATTAATTTCCAGTAACATTCTATATTCTTTAGTTTCAGAATATGAGTTGTTTAGAATGCTAAAGCTAGTCTTAGGAGTAGCTCCGGTATAGGCATCAATAAAAGGATTTTCAATTGTAGGTATTATTTTTATTCCATTTATGAGCCCCTTTTTATGTGTCCAATATGGCAGTGCAGCAGGCTGATAAGAGGGACCCTCACTATTTAACCACAAGGAATCATTAACCAGTTCGTGCTCGTAACTTCCGCTAGCGTAAGATTTAGTGATATAAATAGTAGATAAATAGTTTCCCGCTAAATCCTCTATCCATATAACGAATGTGGGATGATCAAAACTTAAACCTCTTGTTATAGATATGTTTTGGTCGCCATTAACATCAATTATTATTGATTGTTTATTATAACTGCTGGTAGTTTTTTCAGAACTGTTACACCCAGATAATGCTATAATAGATATAAGACTTGCTGCTAAAATAATAAGATATTTCATTTTATTACTTTTTTGTATTTAATTTGCAAAAATATTACAATAACATATTATTATCATCAAAATTATAAGAAATTAATAATTATTTAACATGCTAGATAATATTGAAATACTCAAGGAAATACTTCTACACCTTGAATCATATGATAAAGAAGTAGGGAATTCTGATATTAAAGAGTTTTCAATATACCTGAAAGATAGAGTAATAAGTGGAAATGAACAGAATAAAAGTAGTGATTTTGATAAAAATAATTTTAGAAATTACACATCTTATCCTGAGATAGAGTTTTCATCGTTATTAACAGGATTATATAGGTTTAGTAAACATTATGTAAAAAAGGCTTTTAAAAATGCTAAGATTAATACTATTGATGAATTTGGTTTTTTAGCAACATTACTAAAGGAAGATAGTTTGCTTAAGAAGGAGTTGATAAACAAACATTTACTTGAAATATCGAGTGGCAGCGAGATACTTAAACGGCTTATTAAGAATGAATTAGTATGTGAATTTCCTGATAAAAAAGATAGAAGAGCAAAAAGAGTATCCTTAACATCAGATGGGAGGGAAGAGATAATGAATGCATTTGATGACATGCATATAGTTTCAGAAATTATAATAGGAAAACTAACAGGTGAGGAATTATCAGATGCAATATCAATATTTAGGAAGCTTACTTACTTTCATAACCATATTCATAAACTTGATAGAAATACAAAGCTACAAGAATTGCATACCAAGTATATAGATTAATACCAATTATATTTTTTACAGTTTCTTAGTTCTTACTTAATTTATTTGATTGAAGCATGTTCTCCGGTTTCAATATTTCGTCTAACTCTTCCCGCGTCATGTAATTGTTTTCAAGTACTAAATCGTATACACTTCGGTTATCTCTTAGAGCAACCTTGGCGAGATTAGAGCATTTTTCGTAACCCAACACTGGATTTAATGCCGTAACAATTCCTATGCTGTTGGCTACATAACCGCGACAAACATCCTCATTGGCAGTAATACCTTCAATACATTTCACCTGCAAGGTTTTCATTCCTGCCGTCAGCATACCGATATTTTCAAACAAACTTTGAACGATAACCGGCTCCATAACATTGAGTTCTAGCTGTCCTGCTTCTGAGGCCAACGTTACAGTAAGGTCGTTGCCAATCACTTTGAAAGCAATTTGGCTCACTACTTCCGGGATCACTGGATTAACCTTACCTGGCATAATGGATGAACCAGGTTGCATGGGAGGTAAATTGATTTCACCAAATCCAGCACGTGGACCTGATGATAACAAACGTAAATCGTTGGAAATTTTGGATAATTTTACTGCCAACCGTTTGATGGCCGATGAAAACATAATAAAAGCTCCAGTGTCCTGAGTAGCTTCCACCAGATTACCTGCCAATACCAAATCAAGCTGACTTATATCACGCAAATAACTCACAACCAAACCACCATACTCAGGATCAGCATTAATGCCCGTTCCGATGGCTGTAGCACCCATATTGATTTCAAGAAATAATTTAGCATTTTGCTCAATGCGCAAAATCTCTTCCTCAAGTGTAATTGCCCAGGCTTCAAACTCCTGTCCCAATGTCATAGGAACGGCATCCTGCAGTTGAGTTCGCCCCATTTTAATCACATTGCCAAATTCAAGACCTTTATTCCTAAACGCTTTTACAAGATGGCCTAATGCTTCCAGGATTGGGTCTTTACTATATAGCAAAGCCAATTTCACAGCCGTGGGATAAGCATCATTGGTTGATTGACTTAGGTTGACATGATTATTTGGATGACAGTGCTCATATTCTCCTTTTTTATAACCCATTATTTCCAGAGCCCGATTGGCAATAACTTCGTTAGCATTCATATTGGTAGATGTACCAGCTCCGCCTTGAATCATATCAACCACAAAGTGATTGTGAAATTTTCCTGAAATAATTTCATCACAGGCTTGTACAATAGCATCTTTTACTGATTCCTCAATCATTCCAAGGTCGTAGTTAGCCAGTGCTGCTGCTTTTTTTACCATCGATAGCCCAATAATAATATTAGAAAAAGCATTTAAAGAGACCCCAGTAATATTAAAATTCTCTACGGCACGCAGGGTTTGAATACCATAATAATCTGCTTCAGGAACTTCCTTGTATCCGAGCAAATCGTGCTCAGTTCGGGTATTACCTGAGTAATATTGTCTATCAGAATGTAAGATTTTGGTATTTACTTTCTGCATTCTGCGTGATATCACACGTGCAATATTGGAGAAAACCTTAAGTGTAATTGCCCCATGTTCCTGAAAAAACTTTTTATCGAGGCTAAAAACTTTTGAATCGATCAAAGCACTTGCACTGGTATTGTGAAGGTCATCATCAAGCAATGATCCTTCACCCAGAAAATCAGTCGAACCGAAGGTTACCAGAGAAGTTTCATTCCCATAAACATCTTGCCCGGTAAGCAATACGATACCTTCATTGATAATAAATATACTCTTTCTGGGATCACCTTTTTTAAAAAGAAAATCGCCAGCAGCATATTCCATTTCCTCAATATGCTGAGCGACCACAGTTAATTCTATTTCGCTGAGCCCGTTGAACAATTCCACGGCGCTCAAAAAATTATTTTGATTTTGCATGTTACACTACATTTTTAAGTGAAGCAAAGATACAGAGAAGTAACATGATTCGGTAAAAAACTGAAGAATAAACTGAGTAAAAATAGTGCCGAATAATAAAATCATCATATCGTTGATATGAAGTACTTTAGACCTCATTTCCCAAAACTAAACATACTTGAACAAAGATTTTAGAATGCTTTAAAAAAGTAATATACCAGTTTCAAAATAGAAATAACCTGAAGTACACAAATCCGAACTTAGAAAAATAGCCAAAACAAACTAATCGTATCAACATTAATCAGTCTTTTTCCACTTTTTATTTTCTTACTCTCAAACTCCCTAGCAAAATATTCATAACAAGATATTCAATTTTGCTATTTTTATTGTCTAAAAAACAAAACCCACAATCGAAAAAACGATTGCAGGTTTCCTTTTGCGGAGAGTAAGGGATTCGAACCCTTGGACCGCCAAAGGCGGTCAACGGTTTTCGAGACCGCCCCGTTCGACCACTCCGGCAACTCTCCGTCGGCAAAATTAATAAAAATACTACCAGCTTACTTATTGTAAATATCAAAATTTGAGTAATTAATAAATTAGTCATCTTTTTTGTATCAACATTTTTCATATTTTTGAACAACTTTGATAACAAAAGCAAGTATATTCAGGAATTAAACAATAGTTCCTCAAGTAATTTAGTCGGTAGCTTATTAGTACAAAAACCACAATATCAATTATGAAAAATAGTAGTGGACAAAACAAAACCGAAATAAGTTTAAAACATGAAATTGCCGCTTTAAAAAAACAACTTTATGAATTAGAAGATAGTAATAAGAATGCTATTTCTAAAAATGAATACTATAGCATATATCATAATGTACCCGTGGGTATCATGCACTTTGATGAAAAAGGTATACTTTTAGATTGCAACGATGCTTTTGTTGATATGATAGGCTCATCACGCGAAGAATTAATAGGGTTGGATATGATAAATCAATTGTCTGATAATGATTTAATAGATGCATTGAAACTATCTTTACAAAGTGGGGAAGGTAGGTATGAGGATATTTACAAAAGCATTTCAGCACATAAAGAAACACCTGCAAGGATTTTATTTAAAGGATTACGAAATGAAAAAAATAAAATATATGGCGGAATTTGTATTGCTGAAGACTTAACGGAAACCCTAAAAACACAAAGAGCTTTAAAAGAAACTGAGGAAAATTATAAGTTAATTTTTGAAAATACAAATGACGTATATTATAGAACAACTAAAGAAGGAACTTTCCTTTCTTTAAATCCTGCTGTAAAAGACTTGTTATTTGTTAATAACATTGAGGATATAATCGGGAAAAATGTGATCGATATATATGCTAATCCTTCTGACAGACATGCGTTATTAGATAAATTAGAGAAAAATGGATATGTTCAGGCGTATCTGATTGAGCTTAAAAGACAAGATGGCACCACTATTACTGTAGAATTGAATTCAAAATTCGTTTATAATAAACAAGGAGAGGTTGATAGTATTGTTGGAGTATTTCACGATGTGACCAATCGCTTAGTTGCTGAAAAAGAAAGATTAACGCATCTGTGGTTTCTTGAGAGATTAGAAATAATTAATGAAACAATTAGAATAGCAATTGACGAAAATGAATTTTTAAATATAGGATTAACAACATTAATTGAAGCATTTCAATGCGATAACGCTTTGATATTTACGTCAGAAAATGAATTAACAAACAGCTGGAGGCTAAGAACCTTAGTTAAATCAGATACCAATACATGCGATGATAAAGTAGATTATTTTATTAAAAATTCCATTAAGGATAATGAGATATTTAACAGAATATCTATGTACAGAAACCTGATTGTTAATGATGATGATAATATTGGGGAAATTAGTGAGCTTTCGAAATCTATGGGGGTTAAAGCACAAATGATAATGCCATTGTACTTAAACACCGAAAGCTCAATTATTTTTTGCGTAAATCATTGTAAAGATGCCAGAATATGGAATAAGCATGAAAAAGCATTGTTTGTTGAAATTGCAAACCGATTAACAGATGCTATTAATTCATTTGAGTCGAGTGAATTGTTATACAAAAGTGAAAAATATCATCGAAGCATGATAGAAGCTACATCAGAGGGATATTTTGAGGTAGATGATTCGGGAATTATTATTGTTGCCAACAATGCAATGTGCAAAATGATTGGTTATTCATCATCCGAATTCATTAACGAACCATATTTAAAATTTGTAACCCCTATTTCTAAGAAATTTATTGAAGAGCAAAGATTTAACAAGGAAACAATACACCTTAGTAGTTTCAATGTTGAACTTAAACACAAGAATGGCAATATAATCTACACATTGTCAAATATTACTAGAAGAAAGAGTGAGGATAATAAAAATTTAGGAGCTTTTTTCTTTGTTACTGATATTTCGCATCAAAAAAAGATTGAATTAGAGAAAGAAGATTTCAGGAAGGAGCTAGAAAAGACAAACATTGAATTGGAAGAACTTAATCTAAATCTCAAAACCGCACTTTCAAAAGCAGAAGAATCTGATAAATTGAAAACATTATTCATTAAAAATATTTCACATGAAGTACGAACTCCTTTAAACGGAATAATTGGTTTTATCGAAATTCTTAGTCAGGAAGATATAACAAAAGAAGAAAGACAAGAATTTACAAGTTATATAATAGCGAGTAGCGATCAATTAACTACTATTATTAGTGATATACTTGAATTTTCAAAACTGGAGGCAGGACAGATTAAACTAGCCCCCAGCGAGTTTTATCTAAACGATATGATAGATGAGCTTTATTCTCACTTTGATTCTTTAATCATTTCAAAAAACAAAACCCATATTCGTTTCCTATCTGATAAACCATTGTATGATAAGGATAGTAAAGTTACAACTGATTCAGGTAAAATAAAACAAGTGCTAAGCAATCTAATTAGCAATGCAATTAAGTTCACTTTGGAGGGGGAAATAAAATATGGTTATAAAATTAATAATGGAAGTATTACTTTCTTTGTTACTGACTCAGGTGTAGGTATTCCAATAAGCGATAGAGAAATAATTTTTGATAAATTCAGACAAGGTGCATATACTGACTCTGCCGTATACGGAGGTAATGGTTTAGGCTTAACTATCTCAAAATCATTAACCGATTTATTAGGTGGAAAGATATGGTTCAATTCTGAAGTAGGCAAAGGAACTGAGTTTTATTTTACTGTACCTGGTACAAATGGTTCTGATAATATGCTTAGCAAAAAACCCCCATTATATAATTGGAGCAATAAAAAAATACTCATAGTAGATGATGTGTTAGAAGTTTATCAACTTCTGTCAATCTACTTGCGAGAAACTAAAGCAAAACAACTATATGCTGAAACTGGTATCGAGGCAATTGAGCTTTGTAAACAGAACCCTGACATTGATTTAGTATTGCTAGACATACAACTACCCGATATAGATGGCTTTGAAACATTTAAAAAAATAAAACAAATAAGGAATGAAATTCCTGTTATTGCTCAAACTGCATTTGCTTTGAATAGTGATAAAGAGAGAGCAATGCTAGCCGGTTTTAGTGACTATATTACCAAACCCATTTATAAAAAAACGCTCTTAAAGCATATTAGTAAGTTTTTTTAATTATTAACTTACATCTTATTTAACCATATACCTTAGTAAGAGTAAAACATGAATAATATCAATAGGAATTGGAAAGCAGGCAAGGGTGCCGAATTTTTATTATTACTTGCTGCTATTGTGTGGGGATTTGCATTTGTTGCTCAAAAAGCAGGAATGGATAATATTGGTCCAATGGCTTTCAATGGTATTCGGTTTTTAATTGGAAGTATTAGTTTATTGCCTCTTATTATGTTTTTTAATTCTAAGAGTAAAAAATCTGAAACTAAAACACATAGTAAAAAGGAGCTATGGAAGGCGGGTGCCATAAGTGGGTTAGTTCTTTTTGCAGCTTCTTCAATGCAGCAAATTGGTGTTGTTTATACAACAGCTGGCAATGCAGGTTTTATTACAAGCTTCTATGTTATTCTTGTGCCTGTTTTCGGGTTAGTAATTAATCAAAAAGTTAATGCTCAAACATGGATTGGAGCTGTCGTAGCAATTATTGGGTTATATTTTCTTACTGTTAGCGAAACACTAACTTTTGTAATTGGTGATTTACTGGTATTTGGAAGTGCATTTATTTGGGCTGTTCAGGTAATATTAGCTGGTTATTACTCTGTTAGAGTAAATGTAATAAAACTTGCTACCATACAATTTGCCTTAACTGGATTTTTAAGTCTTATAATTTCGTTTTTTACAGAAACTTATGGACTTCAAAATATCTATGCTGCGATGATCCCAATTTTATATGGAGGAATAATGTCAGTTGGATTGGCATTTACACTTCAGTTGATAGGTCAACGAAAAGCAAACCCATCTCATTCAGCCATTATTTTAAGCACCGAATCAGTATTTGCGGCAATAGGAGGGTGGATAATACTGAACGAAGAGCTTACACAAATTGAAATAATAGGTGCCGGGTTAATGCTATCAGGAGTTATCCTTTCGCAATTGAAAAAAAGGATTTGAATTAATACCAAATAGCAAGCAAAATGAGCATTAAAACCCTTATCTTTTCCATCTTATCTTCTTAAAATATTTCATCCGTAGCTTTGGCTATGCAACAAATATTTTAAATCGATAAGCAGAAAAATATTTTGTTTTATAAGGCTAATTTTGATAACTAATTGGTATAAGACTAATTCCTCATATCAACACCCAAATTAATATTCGCTTCTTCAATGGGTAAAAATATACCATGTATTGAAGATAAACCACCACCCATGGAGATTAATGTTACACCTCCGCTATAAATAGTTATACTAATATTAAAATTCTTTTGATCGAATTTGGAAGTAATATCAAAATTAATAAAGATTGGCTTATTATCATTCTTGGGTGGTTTATACTTATAATTACTTATTGTGCCATTTATTGTTCTTCCACCCAAACCATTCTCTGACAGGTAAGTATTTGTTTCAAATTGTAGTATAATGTCATCCTCATTTGCGTATAGAAAGTTAAGCCTTTTTGATACAACATTGTTTCCTATTTTGTCAAACACAACTACAAATTTTTGATCTTCCGCAAGCTTCTGATAAACTAGCCAATCAGCGGCTTCCTTAGCTTCATTCTCTTTTTTAATTTTAGCTTTTTCTTCTTTTCGCTTTTCTTTAGTTTCTACTTTAGCATCTTCCTGTGCATATGAAACTAAAAATAACAATACGAATAAACTTGAAAGAATAATTTTAACAGTTTTTTTCATGAGAATAATTTTATAGTTAATTAAAATATCTTTTCTATAGCAAAAAGCTCAAGTCTGTACCAGATTTATATTCTTCTGGTTCTTTACCAAATTGGAACAATCTTGCATCACGACTACCAAGCAATTTCATCGAATTACCATCAACATAAAGAAGACTAGCTTCTCTCAATCCTAATACTTTCATTTCTCTGTTTACTACCAAAAATTCTTCAATTCGCTGCTGTCTTGTTTCCCCGCCATGTCCGTCTGGATTAGCATCTAAATAATGTGGGTTAATTTGGAATGGAATGGAACCAATGCAATTGAAACTTGAAGGCTCTATAATCGGCATATCATTTGTTGTCATTAACGATGGACAAGCAACGTTTGATCCTGCACTCCATCCCATGTATGGAATACCTGACTCGGAGACTTTTCTAATTGCATCCATTATGCCTGTATTATGCATCTCAGCTACCAGATGGAAGGTATTACCACCACCCACTGCAATTGCTTCTGATTCATTTACAAGTTTCACAGGGTCATCAGAATTATGAACCGAAACTATTTCAAAACCCAGCTTATTGAACACCTCACTAACTTTTGCTGTGTATACATCGTAAGATGATTCAAGACTTTCCTCAGATAATCCCACACCTGCATAAGGTACAAATGTTACTTTTTTAACGTTTTCTGCAACCAGAAAATCTTTTATATATTTTTGTGGCCATCCCAAATAGGCTTCTCCAGCCATAGTTGAGTTACTTATTAATAATAATTTTTTATTCATCGTACATAATTTTTACTGTGCTAAAATAATGGATTTAATTTAATGAACTGTTTTATTTACACGGTTCTTTAAATATGTTTTTTTGAATTGACTAAACCACTTATCACCTAAAGTGTATTCGAGTAATGATTCCTTTATAGGTTTTTGTAGTTTATTATCCTGAATTCCAAACGCTTTCCCTAGTCCTCTGTTTATATTTACAGCAATTTTAGAATTGCCACCTTGATCCTTAAACATTCTAATGTAATGCAAACTTTCTTCTAAATTCATATTTTCCAAGAAATACTCGGATGTTGTTTTGGTTAATGTCAGTAAATTCTGACTACCAATAAAAGTTTCAAGATTCGGAAAATATATATCGTAATGAAATATATTGTTGGAGTCATAAAACTCTAAGAGGCTAATGTACTGTTCAATAGTTTCTTTATAGCCCTTGTTAAATAGCTTTTCGCGTATATCATTATATTTACTGTAGAAGGTCAAAACAGAACTGTATTCATCTCTAAGCTCCTCAACTTCATAAATTTGAATATTACATTGTGGATAATTAACAATATAGAATTCGGCCTCATCTAAAAGTTTATCTAAACCATCGAATTCATTATTCTTTATCAAGATTCGTGCTTTTGTTATCGCATCTGAATACTTTATCTCATGAGATAAACAATACCGAAGTTGCATTTTAAGGCTAAGCTCGGTAAGCAATTGGTTAATTTTGTCATTCTTGCCCAAAAAGTACTCATTATTAAGCCTAACAGCTTTCTGTTTTAAGTACGATGCTTCTTCCATTTTATTAGCCCAGGTACGGTAGCTTGCCTGATCAATCAGGTTAACTATAATAGGTTCAGCAGCTAGCTTTATTAATCTTTCCAGTTCAATTATATCTTGATTTAAGATTTGCTGTATTGATCTGGCTTTTAATAGATTATCAAGTGCCACCTCTGGTTGCTCTGCATCTATAAGTATTTCACCACACTGCAAAAATTCCAGAAACAGGGAATAGGATAATTCTTTAAATCTATTATCATCCCTTAAATATTTACTATTGTCATATTTATACTGCTTTGCAATCATAAGTTGTTCGTATGCATCGGGGTATTGTCCACTTACTATCATACCCTCAAGATTTTCTAACATAGAACCAAAATTCCCTATATGAGCTAAAATTAACGCTGTGTCAATTGATTTGCACGCACTAGAGTTAGTTATTTTTGAACATATATTTTTAGCCTGATTAAGTCTGTCAATAGCTAATTCAAATTCATTTAAGCCAATATATTTCATCGCAATTTCATACTGCAATCCTAAATAATTAACAAAAGAAGTATCTGGCAGATTTATATCAATTATCATATTTTGGTTTGTCACAAATACTTCATCTGCTTTAGCAAAATATATTAAAGCAATTTCTTGATTTTGTATGTTAATAGCTACATTTCCAACTCTTAAATATGATGATGATAATCCATCAATAGCATCTATTATGGTTGAATTAAATTTCTGAGTTATTAGGAATTTTGCCCAACTATTAATAACTATAGAATTTTTAAGTAGCAATAACGCATCAGTATAATTGTCGTCGAGTATGAGCTCATTTGCAATATCAACAAATTCATCAAAAATACATTGGTATATTTCTAATGGTTCTAAAGAAATGTTGCTATTATAAAAATCAATTATTGAGCTTAGATTATCTTTTGCACCCAGGTTTACGTCAATAACTGCAACTTCTCTAAATCCAGAGGCATCATCAGGCTGTAATAAACTACCCTCAATTAAGTATTGAGTTGAAAATCTATCATAATACTTACAGAATTCACTTGGGTTTAATGTGGAACTACCAGAAGCTTTGAATTGTTGATTAGTTAATGTGGATACTCTTTTTGACAAGAGATGAAGCCTTTTTGTAATTTTTAAAAACTCAATTGGATCATTTTTTTTCAGATTAAGAATTACAGTAAAATTATGATTATCAATATAGTTACTAACTCTGTCTACCTCAATTTTATTTATGAAAATTTCTTCAACGCTTTGATTATTATTTACAGAGCGTTTGTTATGATTGCTCAAAAGATTATCTAATAATTTTCCGTATGAATAATAATAACTAATAGTTTCATTAAGTCGTTGAAGCTGTTGAAACTTCATTTCATCATAATTGAATTGTATTTCTGAAATAGTTGCACTTAATTCTTCATCATTAGTTATTAAATACTCTGCTATTTCTAATTTTAGTTGTTGTCCGGATGCTAAACCTGAAATATTTATGACATCTTGCTTCTGATTTCCAATGCTTAATGTAAATTTTGCATTAAACCCGGTAGGCCAAAGCAACGAATCAATACTAAAATCGCGAACCGTAGTATTCCCTTCCATGTTTACTTTTGTAAGGCTTATTGTCGCTGTTAGTTTTTGATCTGGGTCACGTGATATCCTTACTAATAAACGTGCTTTTAAATTAAGTGATATTTTCCGGACATCCAAATTATTTTCCGAACCTACTATTGAAAATATTTTTTTTCCAAACCCATCTTCTTGAAGCTTGTTATATGTAATATTATCGTTTATAATTGTATTTGATTCAAAGTACACCTGCGAGTAACCTGAGTAGTAAACAATAAAAACAAACAGAAAGGAAATCAGTCGAAACATACTAAAAATCTATTCTGCAAATGTATTGAAGGTAATTACAATCACAAAGGGATATTCAAAAAATCAATATATTTGATTAAATTTTAGAAATCAGTTGGAGAAATAACAAATAATTAGACAATCGCATTATGTATCAATCTTTTATGATTCTTTTGGCATTAGCAACATTGTTAACTTTTATTAATTACAGGTATTTGAAACTCCCTTTAACAATTGGCTTAATGATTCTGGGTATTTCTATTTCAATAATTATGATTGGTATACGACATTTTTTTCCATTCACCTTTGCTATTATCCCAGAACTTGTAGAAAAAATAGATTTTCAGGATTTTTTGATGAATGGTATTCTTAGCTTCCTATTGTTTGCCGGATCGATTCATCTTGATATTAAGAATCTTAATAAAGAACGGGTTCCCGTACTTGTATTTGCAATCATAGGTACATTATTGTCAACAATTATCATTGGAACAATTTCATATTATATATTTGGATTACTAGGATTGTCAATTCCTCTTTTGCATTGTATGTTATTTGGAGCTTTAATTTCACCAACTGATCCAATAGCGGTATTGGCAATTTTTAAGAATTTTCATGTTAGACAAGATATAAGCACAACTATAGAGGGTGAATCTCTTTTTAATGATGGAATAGGTATTGTGATTTTTATAACAATATTGCATTTAATAAAAGGAGGTGCAGGAAGTTTTTCATATACAGAAACTGCTGTATTATTTCTTCGGGAAGCAATTGGTGGTATAGCATTCGGACTAATTATTGGATGGGTGGCAATACTTTTCCTGAAGAAACTAAAACATGATGCCAAGAGTGCTGTTATGGTAACATTAGTTGTTGCAACAGGGGGTTATGCTTTTGCAAATTTCATTGATATTTCGGGTGCACTTGCCATGGTTGCTGCCGGCCTTATTATTGGTAACTGGGCAAATACTTCGGCAATTAAGGATACAAAAATTCTTCTTGATAGTTTTTGGGAAGTTATTGACACTATTTTTAATAGTAGCTTGTTTGTATTGATTGGCATGATGATTATTGTTATAGTAGATCCATCAGAAATGAACTTTGGAGCTGCATTCCTAGCAATATTAATAGTGCTATTTGGCAGATTTACTTCAGTATTGTTACCATACATAATCGTGTATAAACATAAAAAGAAATTCCCTTGGATTAATTTTAAGATTATTACAATTTTGACTTGGAGTGGGTTACGAGGTGCTCTTGCTTTTGCCCTAGCTTTATCAATTGATGATGCTTATAACAAAAATTTCTTTGTTTTTATTACTTATTGTGTAGTTGCATTTTCAATAATAGTTCAGGGTTTAACAATACCGAGAGTAATTAAAACAATGAAACTGTAGATGTATATGCAAAACTAATACTGTTACTAATCAGTGTTATTCTTATAAACATATAGTTAATATAATGTACTGACATTTAATAAAATATTATACTTTGCGTATCTTTGTGATGTACTTTGTGTGCCTTCATGGTAAAAATTTAACCACAAAGTAGCACTAAGGATGACAAAGGGAACACAAAGGAGAAATTGCAATTCTTAATTGACTGATTAATATTAAAATAACCATACTGATTAGTAACCTAATACTTAATTTTCCTTATTATTAAAATCAAACTTAAGTATATATGAAGAATAAGCCGGTAGTTACTTTTAGAATTTCGCGTTTTATAAGCGAGGAAGCCTATGGAGGAATAATATTAATTCTCATAACAATTGCCGCTTTAATTTGGGCTAATTCAGCATACTATGAATCATATCATCGACTATGGCATGAATTAAAAGTTGGTTTTGTATGGGGTGAAATCAATATGATAGGCTCTTTACATCATTGGATTAACGATGGCTTAATGGCTCTGTTTTTTTTCACAATAGGACTTGAGATAAAAAGAGAAATAATGGGCGGCGAACTCTCAACAATAAAAAAGGCCTCAATGCCCATTGTAGCTGCAGTAGGAGGAATGATAATTCCTGCGGCGGTATATGCAATTGTTTCTATTAACTATCCTGAATATCTTCACGGATGGGGAATACCCATGGCAACAGATATAGCATTTTCGCTTGGGCTTCTTGCATTATTAGGTAAACGCGTAAATATAAATCTTAAAATCTTCTTAACTGCCCTTGCCATAGCAGACGATTTAGGTGCCGTAATGGTAATTGCTATATTTTATACCGATACTATAAATTATAATGAACTTCTCTCTGCTGCATTTTTTATAGGAGTTTTATTAATAGCAAATTTTGCCGGTGTAAGAAGAACATCGTTCTATGCCATTGTAGGTTTTATTGGAGTTTGGATGGCATTTGTCTTTTCGGGTGTTCATGCTACAATAGCAGGTGTGTTAATCGCTCTCACTATTCCTGCACGAACAAAAATTAGTGAAAATGAATATGTTAAGAAACTTTCGAAATGTTTAGATAAGTTTAATAAAGAAGTGCCTAGCAAAAATCCACTTTTAACTAAAAATCAGGCACATTTTATTTCTGAAATTGAAATTCTGAATAATGGAGCGCAAACCCCGTTACAAAAGCTAGAGCATACACTTCACCCAATAACAGCTTTCTTCATACTGCCTGTCTTTGCACTAAGTAATGCTGGGGTTCATATTGAAGGCAGTGTTATTGAAATGATAATACATCCTATCTCACTTGGTATAATTGCCGGACTTGTTTTAGGTAAATTTCTTGGAATTTCATTATTCTCACACCTTACTGTTTGGTTAAAGATTGCAGTACTACCTGAAGGTATTACATGGAATCAGATATATGGAATTGCTTTTCTAGCCGGAATAGGTTTTACAATGTCGATGTTTATTTCCGATTTAGCATTTGTGGATGAAAATTTTAAACAAATTGCCAAAGTTGGTATTATGGCCGCTTCCCTTATTTCAGCTATTATCGGTATGATTTGGTTGAGTATGGGTAATAGAAAGTCTTAATTTTACTAGCCTGCATTATTCACAAAACCTCTCGCAAAGGCGCTAAGTCGCTTATAATAAGTAAATTAAAAACTTTTTCTTAAAAAAACTCAGTTTTTATATGTCCAAACTAACTCATTCTTAGAATTATTCATATCCAACACTTTGCGTCTCCGCGTATTTGTGTGATGAATTTTTCAGGCTAGAAATTAGGCTTAAGCGAATATTTTGTGTAAAACTCATCAACAACATTAACAGCTTCTTCCACAGTATCAACCAGATGAAATATTTCCAAGTCATCCTCGTTTATATTTCCTTCTTTCAACATTCTTTCTTTTATCCAATTTATTAGTCCGGCCCAATATTCTCTATTTATTAGTACGATTGGAAAATTCACAAGCTTGTCAGTTTGAATAAGCGTTATGGCTTCAAATAATTCATCCATTGTTCCAAACCCTCCGGGTAGTACAATATAACCTTGAGAATATCTCATAAACATTAGCTTACGTGTAAAAAAATAGTCGAACTGCATTAGTTTATCAGGGTCGATATAATTATTAGCTGTTTGTTCAAAAGGCAGGTTAATGTTTAACCCTACTGATTTACCCCCGGCAATATGTGCTCCTTTGTTTGCAGCTTCCATAACTCCGGGACCTCCTCCTGTAATAATGCCAAAACCTTTCTTTGTAAGAAGATACGCAACCTCTTCTGCATCTTTATAGCAATCGTCACCCATTTTTGTGCGGGCTGAACCAAATACTGCCACACAAGGACCGATTCTTGCAAGTGTTTCATAGCCATCAACAACTTCCGACATAATTTTAAATACCGACCATGAGTCGTGAGCTTTTATCTGTGCCCAGGATTTTGGTTTAAATTCTTTGCGCATCCTGATTATTTCGTCATTATTCATATCAATATAATTTAGTTTTTTTAAAATTAATCAGGGTACAAGAACCATTATTTCTTGTTAAATATCCTCTAATTCCCTTTTAATATAATACGCAGTTTTACTGATTGTATTGTTTGCTATCTCTTCCGGAGTGCCTGTACATAGTATTTCGCCACCACTTTCTCCACCTTCAGGTCCTAAATCAATTATATGATCGGCTACTTTTATAACCTCCATATTATGCTCAATTATTATAATTGTATTTCCTTTATCTACAAGCTTATCTAGCACACCAAGTAAAACTTTTACATCTTCAAAATGCAATCCGGTAGTAGGCTCATCAAGAATATACAAAGTATTACCAGTGTCTTTTTTCGACAGTTCGGTGGCAAGTTTTACTCGTTGTGCTTCACCACCTGATATTGTTGTTGATGATTGACCAAGAGTAATATACCCTAAACCTACATCTTGCAATGCAATTAATTTATTTGTTATAAAGTGTATTTTTCCAAAGAACTTTACTGCCTGATTAATTGTCATTTTGAGCACATCATTAATCGATTTACCCCTATATCTAACTTCCAGTGTTTCACGATTATACCTCTTGCCCTGACAATCATTACAATTAACATAAACATCCGGCAGAAAATTCATTTCAATAGTTTCAACTCCTGCACCTTTACATGTTTCACAACGTCCACCTTTAACATTAAAAGAAAATCTGCCTGGTTTATATCCTCTTATTTTCGACTCCGGCAGACTACCATATAGTTTCCTTATTTCATCAAAAACCTTTGTATATGTTGCAGGGTTAGATCGTGGAGTGCGTCCTATTGGTGATTGGTTAATTTCGATAACCTTATCAATATTTTCAATTCCTTCAATAGAAGTATAGGGCAAAGTATTTTTTAGTGAACGATAAAAATGATTACTAAGAATAGGGTAGAGAGTATTATTTATTAATGAAGATTTACCGCTACCCGAAACCCCTGTAATACAAATTAGTTTTCCCAGAGGAAAGCTAATATCAACATTTTTCAAATTATTGCCTGTTGCACCAAATAAGATAATATTTTTCAGATTTCCTTCTCTTCTTACCTTAGGAATATTAATTCTCCGCTTACCAACCAGATAGTCAGCGGTTATGCTACCATTATTCTTTATTAACTCAGGTGTTCCTTCGGCAACAATTTCACCACCATGCCGTCCGGCACCAGGACCAATATCAATAATATGGTCTGCAGCCAATATTGTTTCTTTATCATGCTCAACAACAATAACAGAATTTCCAATATCCCTAAGATTTTTTAATGCTTTAATAAGCTTAAGATTGTCGCGTTGATGAAGTCCAATACTTGGCTCATCAAGAATATATAGCACTCCTGTTAACTGAGTACCTATCTGAGTAGCTAACCTAATACGCTGTGACTCACCACCGGATAGGCTTCTTGCAGATCGGAAAAGGTTAAGGTAGCCAATGCCAACATCAAGTAAAAAGCTGAGTCTTGTTTTAATCTCTAGAAGTATTTCATGGGCAATTGTTTTTTGCCTGTCATCCATATCTTCTTCAGCGGTATCCACCCATGAATACAAACTAGTAAGATCCATATTAGACAAATCTGCAATATTTCGTCCGCCAATAAGAAAGTTTAATGATTCTTTTTTTAATCGCGCTCCACCACAAACATCACAAGTATTCTTGTTCATGAAGGCATCTGCCCATTTCTTAGATATCTGGGATGAATTTTCGCCACTATAGTTCTCAATATATTTTACCACACCCTCAAACGAAAGAGTATAGGTTGAGGTGATTCCGAGGTATTCTTTCTTTACTTCAAATGTTTGATTTGAACCATACAATATGGTTTGAATAGCTTTCTCCGGAATTTCACTTATTGGAGTGTTTAATGTAAATCCAAATTTTAAGCTAATAGCCTCAATTTGATTAAAAACCCAATTGCTTTTATATTCTCCCAAAGGAGCAATACCACCACGTTTTATACTTAATTGGGGGTTGGGCATTATCTTTTTCAGATCAACTTCCTTAACAAAGCCCAGTCCGTTACAGTTTTCACAAGCACCGTATGGCGAATTAAAGGAGAATGAATTAGGTTCCGGTTCATCATACGACACACCTGATGTTGGGCACATTAACTTACTACTAAAATGTCTTAGGGTATCATTTTCCTCCTCTATTATCAACAATGATCCTTTACCCAGCTTCATGGCTGAGACTACTGCTCTTTTTAACCTATCGCTATCTTTGCTACCTACCTTGAGCCTGTCAACAACAACTTCAATATCATGAACTTTATAACGATCTAGCTGTAAGCCAAATGCAATTTCACGAATCTCTGAATCTATTCTTACTTTTAAAAATCCCTGTTGCCTTACTTGTTCAAAAAGTTCTCTATAATGACCTTTGCGTCTTTTTACAAGAGGTGATAAGATAGAAATTCTTTTTCCATGAAATTCTTGAAGTATCAATTCCAATATCTGTTTTTCAGAATATTGAACCATTATTTCACCGCTTGTGTACGAATATGCTTTCGAAGCCCTGGCAAAAAGAAGACGAAGATAATCATATACTTCTGTAATAGTACCTACAGTTGACCGTGGGTTTTTATTTACTGATTTTTGTTCAATTGAAATAACGGGACTTAAGCCTGAAATTTTATCAACATCAGGTCTTTCCATATTACCAATAAACTGCCGTGCATAAGCTGACAAAGTTTCCATATAGCGCCGTTGACCTTCGGCGTATATTGTATCAAACGCAAGCGATGACTTACCACTTCCGCTTAACCCGGTTATAACAACAAATTTATTTCTGGGAATAACTACATCAATATTTTTAAGGTTATGAACTCTTGCTCCCAAAACCTCTATCTGCCCTTTATCATTATTCTTTTGCTCAGTCATTTACTCAATCACTTATTAGTTATAATTCCGTTCTGATTAAGTATTATTTCCTCATGTGTAATATTGTAAGGTGCATCCGGGATTTGAATATAATAAGTTTTGTTCTTCTTATTTTTCAAATAGTTTTGTCGAAGCCAGGGGTTAAAATATTTAAGGATTTTATAACTAATTCCATTAGCATGAGCCAGATCAGCTAAGTCATCAACTTTATTGTCAATGATTATATCATGGGTTTTAATAGGAAGATAAACATCGCTTTCTTCAATATAAAAACCATATGCTTCGGGATTTTCAAGTATAATCTTCATTGCTGCAATTCGATAAACATATCTTGAAGTTTCATCCGACAAAAGCAAATCATAATATGAAACTGATTTTTGTCTTTCCATCTGTTTGGTAATTCCCTTATTTCCTGCGTTATATGCAGCTGCAACCAATGTCCAATTGCCAAACTTTTCATAACTTTCAAGGAAATACTTACAGGCAGCCTCAGTTGATTTTTCAATATTATACCTTTCATCAACTTCCTTGTTTACTTCCAATCCATAATCTCGAGCAGTACCCTTTAAAAATTGCCAGTAACCCACGGCATTTGATGAAGAAACTACATTATCTAAGCCACTCTCTATAACTGCTAGATATTTATAGTCTGCTGGTATTCCATTTGCGCTCAAAATAGAATCAAAAAGAGGAAACCACCTGTATGATTTTTTTATTAACTGGAGAGTTGATGAGTGCCAATAAGTATTTACAGATAATTCACGATCCAAAGCTTCTTTTACATAAAAAATATCCAAAGGCATTTCCTCTCCTGCAAAAAAGAGTGTATCTGGTATTGATACTGATACTATTTTGTAATATTGTTCATTTGTGCCGGGCAATTGGCTTTGTTTGTTGATTAGTAGTTTGTCAAAACCAAAAATTAACAACAAAATTAAAATGATTAAAAATATGTAAGTAATGATTCTATTCATGTATTCTTAGAAATGATTTTAGAAAGTGCAAAAATAAGAAATTTGAGGGTTAAAATTGCTAAATAATATACCTCTATTTTTTATTTGTTTCTGAATAAATATGATAATATGAGCCATCCAATCCTCTGAAACTTCAAACAAAAAATACCAGAACAGGGAGCAGGAAAATGGATTCGCCAATTAGCCTATGATATTTAGCACTTATTTTATTGTGTGGAAATAAAATAATAGTCCCAACATTAGATTCATTATCAGATTAATCAGTAAAACGTAAAATACAATGCTATCGCTGGTGATTAATAAAGCTGTTATCATTATAAACTCTATTAATGAATGAGCAATTAAAAGAAATCTTCTCGTATTTTTTTTACCAACTATAACAGTAAATGAGCAGTGTCCGTCATTAATATCATTATCAAAATCAAACCATGATATCATTATTCCTTCAAACCAGGCAAGTATAAAAATAATGAAAATGATCAGCAAAATAGGGTAGGGTGGCAACTGTTGGTACCAATAAATTGGAGCTAAGAATATACCTGTTGTATATACCAGGGCAATATAAAGCTCTTTTTGTAATAAGATGGTTTTTTTCTTATTAGAAACATAAATTGAACATAGATAGATTGCTATAAATAATGTTAATATTAATCCACTATATATAATTTGTTTTTCAAGGAATAATATGCTTAAAGTTATACTTATCAATCCGGCAATAGTAATTACTATAAGTATAGGTTTTCGATAAATATAATGAAACCTGTGCCTTATAATTACTGCGTCACCTTTTTTTTTAAAACTATCAACAATATGATCAAGTGAATAGATAACCCAAACAGAAAGAGCTAAAATAATCCACCAACAAGGAGTAGGTACTACATTTAAAATTCTCGTCGCCATATATCCAATAGCAAGTGTACCAAATACAACATCGATACTCAAAATTTGAAGGAACTCAAGAAAGCTATATTTATTTTTTTTGGGAAACATAATATACAATATTACTTGTCTGCCTTAATGTCAGAGCGGTATCAGAAAATATAATTTGAAATATAATGTGTATTATAATTTCAGTTATTGAGAGTTAGAGTATTCGTAAGCAACCAAGTGAACAACAATACCAATCTCATTGGGCACAATAAAACTTCTATCACTTTTAGCATCATCTTTCGACATTGATGTTATTCCCCAATGAGTGCGGTCAATAGTAATACTGTCGGATGTTGCAATAAGCTTATCATTGCTAAACTCAAATTCAGCATCAAAATCTATACATTGAACTACGCTCATTAATTCAAGTTCTCCTGTAATATTATACCCAGAATTAGTTTTTTGAACATAATCGAACTCAAAAACAGAATGGTGAAATTTAGCCGTATTAAAAAACTCAATGGATTTAAGAGTATTCTCGAAGGTTATTCTCATTAACTCATAATCAATAATATCCAGATCAATAAGGCTTTCCATACAAATTACAAATCTTCCGGCAATAATTTCATTATTATAAATTGTAATATAACCACTATCTAACATTATATAGCCATCATGAATATCACAATACCAGTCAAGTCTACTTTTCTCAATATCAATTTCATAAACAATTGTATCACTCTTTGTTGCGTTTTCTTCGCCTATAATACTCGAATATGAAAATGCCGAGTTAGGAAAAATTATCAGTAACAATATGTAAAGAAAAAGAACCTTCATATTTAATCATCATTACCACCAACACTGCATACACCTGTAATTTTACCATCAACAATTAGTTCTTCAATACCTTCAGGGATATTAATTGCATCCGTAAAGATAGTATTTACAAACTCTGCAGCAAAAAAGTTACACCCTTTTAAATCTGCTCCGGTAAAGTTAGCTTCCTGTAAATGTGCACCTCTAAAATCACCTTCAATTATTCTGGCGTTAATGAAACTAACTTCTTCCAAACCTGCACCAGTAAAATCAGAATAACTTAAATCAGTCGAATCCATCTTTGCACCAGCAAAAACAGAAATAATTAATTTTACCTTTACTGCTATGCTACCGGTAAAATCTGCATCAGTAAACTCTGATTCTTTCATCAGAGAATTAGTAAAGTTGCAGTTTCTAAAATTTGCTCTATGACCTATAACTCCAAACATATTCGCACCTCTAAAATCAGATTCTTCCATATTGGAACCGTTAACATGCATACGAAATAAAGTTGCACGACTAAAATCACAATTATTTAATATTGCGTTATTCGCTTCTGTCCATCTTACATCACTAAATCGGAAATCAGAACCTGAGAAATCAGATCCATTACAATGTGCAGAGCGAAAACTTGCACCTCTAAAATCACCACTAACTACATGTATGTTATTCCAATAAACTCTGTCAAGATTGGCATTTTTAAAATCATCATAATCAAGAGGTACATTTATTAATCCTTTTTTTCTAATCTCTCCATTTTTAAGATAAGTAGTTTCTTCAATAACTGCCTTCCGTACATCTTTACTTGTATAATTAGTTAGTCAATCCTTACGAACAAATATAACACATATTTAATCTTTTGTCTCTCA